>JBOHFK010000001.1:0-176729 GCA_050699635.1 Pseudonocardiaceae bacterium
CCGCTTCGAGGATCGGGCCGGCTTTGTCCGCGACGAGGTTCATCGGGCCGGCGGGCGGATCAGCGCGGGCGCGGTCACCGCCTTGCTCGACGCGGTCGGTTCCGACCTGCGGGAACTCGCCTCAGCTGCGGCTCAGCTGAGCACTGACAGCGGTGGGTCGGTGGACGAGGCCGCGGTGCGCCGCTACCACCGGGGTCGCGCCGAGGTCACCGGATTCTCGGTCGCGGAGAAGGCGATGACCGGCGACCGGGTCGGTGCCCTGGAGACCCTGCGCTGGGCGATGCAGTTGGGCGTGCCGCATGTCCTGGTCGCTGACGCACTGGCCGACGCGGTGCGCACGGTGGCCCGGGTGAGCGCCGTGGGCCGCGCTGACCCGTACCGGTTGGCCAGCACCCTGGGAATGCCACCGTGGAAGGTGAAGAAGGCGATGGCGCAGGCCCGCGGTTGGGAGAGCGACGGGCTGGCCCAGGCGATCCAGCTGGTGGCCGAGGTCAATGCGGACGTCAAGGGAGCTGCCGCAGACGCGGAGTACGCGCTTGAACGCACCGTGCTCGCCCTATGCGCTGCTCGCCGCCGCTGAGCGGTGAGTCAAGCAACCACCACGCGTCCTGTTAGAGCTGATCGGTCCGCTTGGCCATGGCCGATTTGCGGTTCGCCGCCTGGTTGCGATGGATAACGCCTTTGCTCACGGCTTTGTCCAGAGCCCGGCTCGCGGTCAGCAGCTCGCTCTGCGCCCGGTCCTTCTCGCCAGCGTCCGCAGCCTCACGAAACCGGCGAACCGCAGTCTTCAGTGATGACTTGATGGATTTGTTGCGCAGTCGCGCCTTCTCGTTGGTCCGGATCCGCTTCAGCTGCGACTTGATGTTGGCCACGCGGTACCTTCGATCTCACCTTCGGTAGGGGGTGCCGTCGCGCGGCACGGAGGACGATCGTAACAGCCCGGCATGACCACCTCGGATGAAACCCCATGCGTAGGCGATCGGGCAGCGGTCGGACGGTACTGAGCAGACCCATCCATTTAAGTTAGGCTAACCTAATTTTTAGGATGGGGCTCACCGATGTCGCGCCGGTGCCGCTGCGCGAGTCCGTGCGCGGCCTGCTGTGGATCACTGGCTGGCTCCGGGTGCTGGCCCCGGATCAGGCCCGCCGCGCTGCGGGGAGGTGGGCTGAGCACCGTCCGGACCCTCGCTTGCTCGATGTTGGGCACACCGCGAGCATGCTCTGGTTGGACCCGGTGTTCGCGGTGTTCTCCGACGGTGAAGGCGACGGCTGGCTCACCCCAGCCGCCCTCGCCAATGCCGAACCCGACCCGTTGTGCCCCGTCGAGTGGGCCTGGCTGCAGCATCTTGAGCAGTACCCCTCCGCCTTGCTGCGTGCCGCCGTCCGGCACCTCCCGGGAGCGTGGTTGCGGGGAGACGTCCGGCTCCGGCCGTTGGGCATCGATCGATTCGGCGTACGGCTGCGGATCGAGGGGGCCAATCAGTCACATGACGTGCGGCTGCCCTTTCACCAACCGGCCACCACCCCGGTGCTGCTCGCCGGCGAGTTGCACCGCCTCCTCCGCTGCCCGGCAATCGTTCAGAACACCCGGTAAGGCAAGAATTTCCCGTCCAGCACCAACCGCACGCGGTCGCCCTGGGGGTCTTCCCGGCGTTCGAACGACAGCTCGAAATCGATGGCGCTCATGATCCCGTCACCGAACTCCTCACGGATCAGCTCGGCCAGCGTGCTGCCATAGACCTGCACCACTTCCTGTAACCGGTACACCACCGGTTCGGTCGTATCGACCGTCGCTGCTCCGCGTGCCGGGGGCAATTGCAGGGCCTCGACAACCTCGTCGTCCAGCTGCAGCAGGCGACCCACGGCACGAGCCTGCTCGGCATCCAGCGGCTGCTGGCCCAGCACAGCTGAGGTGCTCCACACCAACGACCGGTCGAGTGTTTCGGCGATCTTCTGCCAGGACACCTGCAGGCGGTGCTTGGCGGCCAGTGCCGCGGCGGCGGCTTCCCGGCGTCCTAACATGGGCAGTGGAACGATCGTCACGCCTGTGTCTCCTCCCGGTGGTGTGCTCACGCCCGATCATCCTCGCGCCGTCGGCTGCCGTCATGCAGCCGAGAGCGAACAGCCGGTGGCAGCGCGATGCTGGCGGTTCTGGAGCCCCCGGTGCGGCGTGCAACCATGACGTGATTCCCTAATGCCATCGAGGACTGCTGAGTGACGACGTTTGCCGACAAGACGTTCACCCCTCCTGAGCTGATCCGCAACTTCTGCGTGATCGCGCACATCGACCATGGCAAATCCACCCTGGCCGATCGCATGCTGCAGCTCACGGGGGTGCTCGACGCGCGCAACTACCGTGCGCAGTACCTCGACCGGATGGACATCGAGCGCGAGCGCGGCATCACCATCAAGGCCCAGAACGTCCGGCTGCCCTGGCAGGTCGACGGTGTCGATCACGTGCTGCACCTGATCGACACTCCCGGGCACGTCGACTTCACCTACGAGGTCTCCCGTGCGCTGGAAGCGTGTGAGGGTGCGGTGCTGCTGGTGGACGCCGCGCAGGGCATCGAGGCGCAGACGCTGGCGAACCTGTATCTGGCGCTGGAGAAGGACCTGCGGGTCATCCCGGTGCTCAACAAGATCGATCTCCCGGCGGCCGAGCCAGATCGCTACGCCGCCGAACTGGCGCACATCCTCGGCTGCGAGCCCGATGACGTGCTGCGGGTCAGCGCCAAGACTGGGCAGGGTGTGCGGGAACTGCTCGACGTCGTGGTGGCGCAGGTCCCGGCCCCGGTGGGGGACGACAAGGCACCCATCCGGGCGATGATCTTCGACTCGGTCTATGACACCTACCGCGGCGTGGTCACCTACATCCGGGTGATGGACGGCCGGATCACCCCGCGGGACCGGATCCGGATGATGGCCACCGGCACCACCCATGAGCTACTCGAGGTCGGGATCATCTCGCCCGACCAGAAGCCGTGCGACGGCCTGGGCGTCGGCGAGGTCGGCTACCTGATGACCGGGGTGAAGGACGTCCGGCAGTCCCGGGTCGGGGACACAATCACCAGCGAGCGCCACGGCGCCACCGAGGCGCTGCCCGGCTACCGCACGCCCAAGCCGATGGTGTTCGCCGGGCTGTACCCGATGGACGGCTCGGACTACCCGGAGCTGCGCGACGCGCTGGACAAGCTGCGGCTCAACGATGCCGCGCTGAGCTACGCGCCGGAGACCTCCGCCGCGCTGGGGTTCGGTTTCCGCTGCGGGTTCCTCGGCCTGCTGCACCTGGAGATCACCCGGGACCGGCTGCAGCGCGAGTTCGGCCTCGACCTGATCTCCACCGCGCCCAACGTGGTCTACCGGGTGGTCCGCGACGACGCCGCCGAGCAGATCGTCACCAACCCCGCGGACTGGCCCGACGGCAGGGTCGCCGAGGTCTACGAGCCGGTGGTCCGCTGCACCCTCATCGCGCCTTCGGAGTTCATCGGCACGATCATGGAGCTGTGCCAGGGCCGCCGCGGCACGCTGCTGGGCATGGACTATCTCTCGGCGTCGCGGGTGGAGTTGCGCTACACGCTGCCGATGGCCGAGATCGTGTTCGACTTCTTCGACGCGCTGAAGTCCCGCACCCGCGGCTACGCCTCGATGGACTACGAGGAGTCCGGCGAGCAGGCCGCCGACCTCGTGAAGGTGGACATCCTGCTGCAGGGGGAGCCGGTGGACGCGTTCTCCGCGATCGTGCACCGCGAGGCCGCCTACGGTTACGGCACCTCGATGGCGTCCAGGCTGCGTGAGCTGATCCCGCGCCAGCAGTTCGAGGTGCCGATCCAGGCCGCGATCGGCTCCCGGATCATCGCCCGGGAGACGATCCGCGCCATCCGCAAGGACGTGCTGGCCAAGTGTTACGGCGGGGACATCACCCGCAAGCGCAAGCTGCTGGAAAAGCAGAAAGAGGGCAAGAAGCGGATGAAGACCATCGGCCGCGTCGAAGTTCCCCAGGAGGCTTTCGTCGCCGCCCTGTCCACCGACGACTCGGCGAAGCCCAGCACCAAGAAGTAGCGGAGCCCGGAATTGTCGGGGGCCCGTGCCAGTCTTGGCGGGATTGGGAAGGAGGGGGGACCATGACAGCTATGAGTGCCCAGCCAGAGGCAACACAGCCGGGATTCGCCGGTGTCGCCGCAGGTCGGCCGTTCACCGTGGACGACCTGGAGGCCATGCCCGATGACGGCCATCGCTACGAACTCATCGACGGCGTGCTCATCGTGACCCCGGCGCCTGGCTGGTACCACCAGGAGGGCAGCGCTGAGTTGTTCGTGCAACTCCGCAACGCCTGCACGCCGCAGTTCCGGGTGCTCTCGGCGCCCTTCGGCGTCCGCACCTCGGTGTGCAATGAGCTCCAACCGGACATCCTGGTGGCCCGCTACATCGACCTCACACCGAAGAACCTGCCGGTTGCACCGGTGCTCGCGGTCGAGGTGCTGTCACCGAGCACCGCGCTCAACGACCTGAACAACAAGAAGGCCGCGTATGAGCGGATGGGAACGGCGTCGTACTGGGTGCTTGATCCGGAGCCGCCAGGCAAGCTCACCGTTTTCGAGCTCGACCAGAGAGGTCGCTATGCGGAGGTTGCATGCGTGAGTGGGGAGGAGAAGTTCAGCATTGACCGGCCGTTCCAGATCACCATCGTGCCTGCCCGGCTGTTGGACGGTCTCTCACCGTAGCGCCGCCGCGTTCTGGGGACAGAACGCAGTAATCCCGCGCCTACGGGCGCGTTCTGGGGACAGAACGCAGTAATCCCGCGCCTACGGGCGCGTTCTGGGGACAGAACGCAGTTATGGCTACCCGGAGGCAGCGTTCTGGGGACAGAACGCAGTAATCATGGGGTCAGCGGGTGAAGACGATCTTGCCGGGGGTGTGGCCGTTGAGCATGGACTCGAAGGCTTGTTTGGCGTCGCACATTGGTAGCTCGACACCGATATGCGGGTGCAGGCCGGTGATGTCCAGGAAGGACAACAGGTCGCGCAGTTCGTCGCGGGTCCCCATGGTGGAACCGATCATCCGCAGCTGCAGGAAGAACAGCCGCTGCAGTTCGGCGTGATCAGCATCCCCGGTGGTGGCCCCCGAGCAGACGATGACGCCACCGGGCTTGAGCGACTTCGCCGAATGTGACCAGGTGGCCTTGCCGATCGTCTCGAACACTCCATCGACCCGCTCGGGTAGCCGCGCGCCCGGCTCGAACGTCGCGTGCGCCCCCAGGGAACTGGCCAGCTCGCGCTTGTCCGCAGTGCGCCCGGTCACCCAGACCCGCAGCCCGGTGGCCCGGCCGAGCTGTACGAGCGCGGTGGACACCCCACCTGATGCGCCCTGCACGAGCATGGTCTGCCCGGGCCGCAACCCGGACTTCACGAACAGCATCCGGTAGGCGGTGAGCCATGTCGTGCTCAGGCAGGCGGCCTCGGCGAAGCTCAGCGAGGCCGGCTTGGGCAGCACATTGCGCTCCGGCACGACCACGGTGTCGGCGAAACTGCCCTGCAGCCTCTCGGTGAGCAGGGTGCGGCCCGGGTCGAGGGTCTCCTCGCCGATCCAGTCCGGGCTGGTGATGACGGAGTGCAGCATCACCTCGGACCCGTCGGGCAGCACGCCTGCGCCGTCGCAGCCCAGGATCATCGGGAATTGCCCGGGTTTGATCCCCACCCCGCGCAGCGTCCACAGGTCGTGCAGGTTCAGGCTGGCTGCAGCGACGGTGACGGCGACATAGCCATCGGGCACCTCCGGGTTGGGGCGATCTCCGATGCGCAACGAGGCCAGCGGATCGTCGCGGTTGGGCTCGGCGGCGTAGACGGCGAACATGCTGCCCAACCTAGTGCCGCCTGCCAAGGGCAGCTGTGCGGCGAGCTACCCTGCGGCTGTGTTGTGGGCGGGGTGGGATGCGGTGAGCCGTTGGTGGGACAGCGTCGAGCTGTGGCTCACCGAGCTGCAACTCGCCTTCCAAGTTGCCCTGCTCATGCTGGTGTTGCTGCCGGGCTGCTGGTGGGGCGCCCGGGTCCTGGACCGGGGTGTCGGCCTGATCTTCGACCATTTCAGCCACCGCTACGACGTGGACTCTTCTGAGGATGCGCAGGAGCCGAGGTGAACTCCCCCCGCCGGGTTAGCGCCGCGCTGATCGGCCTGCTGGTCCTGGTGGTCGGCGGATGGCTGGGGCGCCACGCATTGTCTAGCCAGCCCGTCAATGATCGCCCCGCGGCGGTCGCGCCGGCAGCGGCCGGCCTGGCGGTGCGGCCCTTGTCACAGCTACCGCCGCAGGCCGCGCAGGTGTGGCAGCTAATCCAGCACGGTGGCCCGTTCCCCTACCGGCAGGATGGCACGGTGTTCGGCAACCGGGAGCGGCGGTTGCCCACGCAGCAATCCGGCTTCTACCGGGAATACACGGTCCCGACACCAGGAGCGCACGATCGCGGCCCGCGGCGCCTGATCACCGGCGGTAACACTGAGCTGTATTACACCGGCGATCACTACGTGTCTTTCATCTCCGTTGATCCGGCGCGGTGACGCAGGTGCTGCACCATGTTCCCGACGCCGCCCGCGCGGTCGATCAGGCCCGGGGACGGGGGGCCACGGCGCACCTCGTGGGCCGGGTGATCAGCCAGGCTGAGGCGCTGGACGCGATCGGGGCCGTGCTGAACTTCCCGGCCTGGTATGGCCGCAATCTCGACGCGCTGTACGACTGCCTGGTCGACCTGTCCTGGCAGCCCGACGGAGAGCACGTCCTGGTCTGGGCCGGCCACCGAGACCTGGAGGCCGCCGATCCAGACGCTTACCACGCTGTGCTCGCAGTGCTTGACGACGCCACCGGGGCAGCCACGGTGCGACCCCTGTCCGTGCTGCTCGCCGACGCGTGAGCCCCAGTCTCGACGTCTGAGTCGTAATAGAACTTACGTTCGATATCGTGGGATGAGTACCGGCCAGGAGTGCACGTCGTGTCTGCGGTGGACGAAGTAGTGGGCGTCGTCGCTGCGCTGCGTCCCGATCTCGATGACGTCTTGACTGGCGTGCTTGCGGCCGACGGGTGAGCCTCGGAGGTCGCCTGTCCGCCGCTGGGAGACGGACGAACGCTTTATGAAGCCACGGAGATATGCCGCTGGCTGATCCGGCTGTCGACCGATTAGCTGGTGCGGACCCAGGAGGGTGGGCGCTTCTCGGCGAAGGCGCGTCGGCCTTCCTGACCCTCTGGCGAGGCGAAGCGGGCGATGGACAGTTCGAGCATGGCCGCGGAGTCAGGCGTGGGGTCGGTCCTGAGCACCTGTTTGGTCAGCGTGAGCGCCTGCGGGCCACCCTTGGTGAGCATTCCGGTGTAGCGGTCCACTTCGGCGTCCAGTTGCTCAGCCGGTACCGCGCTGTTGAGCAGGCCGATGGCCAGTGCCCGGGTGGCGTCGAAGGGTTCGCCGGTGAGAAACAGCTCGTGCGCCGCGTGGCGGGCCAGCCGGGGTAGCACGGTCACCGAGAGGACCGCGGGCACCAGGCCGAGACGTACCTCGGTGAACGCGAACGTCGCGTGGCGTGCCGCGACGGTGATATCGGCGGCCGCCATCAGTCCGATTCCGCCGGCGCGGGCATGTCCAGACAGTTTGGCGACCACCGGTTTGGGATGGGTCCGGATACTCTCCAGAAGCGGTGGCAACTCGGAGACCGCGCCCGGGGGTTCAGTCAGATCCATCCCGGAGCAGAACACCGGCCCGGTGTGGTCGAGCACCACCACTCGCGCTGACTCGTCGCTGGCGGTGAGCTCCAGAGCGTCCAGCAGTTTGGCGCGCATCGCCCCGGACAACGCATTGCGGTTGGCGGGGGAGTTCAACGTGATGGTGGCGATCCCGGATCGCACGGCCAGGTGCACCAGCTCATCGGTCATGGGCCTGACCGTAGCCACTCGATGCGGCTGACTGCCCTATCCCCGGTTTCCAGCTCGCGGCGGTCGATCCTGCCAGTGGTGATGCGAACAGGTGGGTCTCGCGGAATCCCGGGGGTGCGCCTTGCCGGATGGCGCTCTCGTGGCCCCAGAGCTGCTCGAACACCTCAGGTGGCATGGCGAGCAGCGGTGAGGTTTCGGCGATCTGGCTGGCGTGGGCGGCCATTGCGCGGCGTTTGAGCGGCAGGTAGCGGCGGACGTCGATGGTGGTGGTGATGGCCTCGTCGGGAGTTCCGAAGATCTGCGGGTCGATGTCGATCGACGCGCGGGTCCGGCCTGCAGCGGCTCGCACCCCGACCCGGTGCACCTGGATGTGGTCGGGATGACCGGTGATCCCGGTCTCGTCATAGATCAACAATGCGTCGGGTTGTTCCTCGGTCAGGATGGCGGCCAGTTCCCGGGCCGCCTGGTCGACGTCGGCGCGCCAGAAACAGCCCGGGTCATCGTTGGTGGCGGCGCCCCGCATGCCCGAGTCGCGGTAGTTCAGGAACTCGACTCGGTGCACTCCGAGGATGCTGGTGGCCTGGAGGGTCTCGGTGACCCGGCGCTGCGCCAGGGTTTCTCCCGGTGTCAGCATCCCGGCCCCAGGCCATGAGCTGGCCCTTGGCGATCGCTGTCCACTGGCTCTTCCGGTGCCAGAACACCAGCAGGAACGCCACCGGGTCGGCCGACAGATGGCAGTCGACCCGGCGCGCCGAGGGTGTCTCGACCCGCAACGTCCCGTGATCGAAAACGAAATAGAACCGATCTCCGCCCCGGATGCGCACGTCGAAACTGGCGCGGACCCCGGCCGCGGTTAGCGGGTTCACCAGGGCCCGGGGTGGCGCCCCGTGGATCACGGGGATGAAGAATCGGTCCATCAGCATGATCGCGTGGGCTGGATTGATCCGCCAGGGCTGCCCGGCGGCCCGGGCGATGTCGTAGCCGTGCACGATGGTCTCGTTGAGCAGATGGCAGGTGAACACCGCCAGCGGCAGGGTGACGCTCGCGATCAGCCAGGGACGCAGCTCGTCGGGGGACTGCCGAGCGCAATCGGCGAAGTATTCCTTCGCATGAGCCTCGATGCGGTCCGCCAGCGCGCCGAGGTCACGCTCCGGGTCAGCTCGGACCAGCCGGGTGGTCACCTCGCCGAGCTCGGCGATATCCCGGACCAGTGAGTCACCCGCCGCGGCGGCCCGGTCGGGTATCAGCTCGTCGACAGCCGACAGATCTCCTCGCGGGAGGCCGGGGATACCCAGCCAGACCTGCGACAGATGCAGGGCGACCTCAGCGACGTTCCATTGACCGACCACCGCCGCGGTCCCCGGATCACGGAGGGATCGCAGCAGGGTGGTTACCCGCCCGACCTCGTCCCGAAGGGCGTCCTGGCTGCGCTGCCAGTCAAGCAGAGCTGCGCTCGTGACCATGGCACCTCCCTGGGGCCGTCGCCCAGCACGTTAGTTGGCAGTCACTGCTAACTAAATTGACGTAGTGATCGGCCGCTAAGGTGTCAAGGTGAGCGATGAGGCGGTGACCACCGCGCCCGGCCGCCGGATGACCGCCGCGCAGCGCGAGCAACAACTCCTGCGGGCTGCGGTGACCGCCTTCGCCCAGGGCGGCTACACCGGCACCACCGCCGACCAGGTGGCTCGCCTCGCTGGCGTGTCCCAGCCCTACGTCCTGCGGCTGTTCGGATCAAAGCAGGCGCTGTTCCTCGCCGCCTACCGGCACGCGGGGTCCCGCGTTCAGGACGCCTTCCGGGCCGCTGCCGCGACGTTGCCACCCGAGGCCGGGGTGTCCGACCGGCTGGCCGCATTGGGGTGCGCATACCTGCAGCTGGCCCGCGACCATGAGCTGCTGCTCGTCATGCAGCACGGTTTCATGGTCGCCGCCGGCCCGGCACTCGGACCTGCCATGCGTCGCTGCATGATTGATATCTACCGCTTGGTCCAAACTCTCACCGGCGCCGACGCCGAGCAGACCCGTGACTTCGCCGCCCGCGGGATGCTGATCAACACCCTGGTCGCGCTGCGGATGCCCGACCATCTCGACGAGGACCCCGCCGCAGCCGAACTCGTCAACCACACGCTGCAACCACCGCCAGGGCACGCCTAATCACCCGGGGATCGCTCCCGACGTTCAGAATGACGGCATGGCAGTCGAGGTGCAGTGGAGCGAGCTCCAGCGGGACCCGGAGGCAGTGGCTGCGCTGGCTGACTGCGGCACTGTCCTGATCCCGACAAACGAATCACGTGGGTGGTCGCGGCCCGCACCGGGCATCCGAAGATTACTGAGTAGACCCGCTGGGCTGATGCCGACGGGGTCAGCCCAGCGGGGTCCCGGGATTGGCGTGTGCCGTGGAACCGAGGCAGCGTCATAGCGGTCGGCGACGAGGGCAGCCACTGTGGCGTCGTCGCCGAGCGGTTCGGCGAACAGTGCGTGCGGGTCGGTGCGGCGGGCGAGCTGGGTGACCTTGCTGGGGAGCACGCCGGGGGCCAGGAACCAGAAGGCGACGGCGATGCGGCGGGCGCCGGCTGCGTGCAGGGTCGCGATGGCATCGGTCACGGTGGGCTGGGCGGCGCAGGCGAACCCGGGGATCACCCGCCAACGAGTGCGCTGCGCGAGCCGATGCGCGACAGCGGCGACGGTGGCATTGGCAGGTGCGCGCTGGGAACCGGCGGCGGCGAGGACTACTCCGACGCCTGGGTCGGTAGGGGATACGCCGACCTCGGTCAACCGGCGCAGCGCCACGGCTTCCAGCCGTGGGTCGGGGCCCAGCACGTCGGCGATCGTGACGTCCAGGCTGGGGCGGTTCGCCTTGGCGCGCGCCACCGCACCGGGGACGTCCATGTCAGCGTGGAAGGCGCGGCCCAGCAGCAGCGGTACCACCACCGCTCGGGAGACGGTGGCCAGCCCGGCGTCCAGTCGGGGTGTGCTCAGGTCCAGGAAGGTGAGGCGGACGTCGAGATCGGGCCGCAGCGATCGCACCCGGTCGACCAGCGCTGAGATGGTGGCCGCCGAGCGCGGGTCGCGGCTGCCGTGCGCCACCGCTACCAGCGCCGACACGTCGCGCACCTCAGCGCGACACACCGGGCTCACGGAACGACACACCGGGCTCACGGAACGACACACCGGGCTCACGGAACGACACACCGGGCTCACGGAACGACACACCGGGCACCTGAGCGCGACGCGCCGGGCACGGGGGAGCGACATGCTGGGTCACCGGGAGCGGACCAGGCCGGCGGCGAGGGTGTTGCCGTCGGCGGTGTCGATGACCAGGAAGCTGCCGGTGTGCCGATCTGCCGCGTAGGAGTCCACTGCTAGAGGCTCGGCTAGGCGGATGTGGGCGCTGCCGATTTCGTTGAGGTCCAGCGTGGCCGGTGGGTCGGTGTGGTGCAGGGTGTGTAGGTCCAGGCGGCCGGTCAGTTGGGTGACGATCGCGCGGACGGTGCGGGTGCCGTGCTTGACGAGCACCCTTGCGCCCGCGCGCAACGGGCGGTCGGCCAGCCAGCACAGGTCCGCTGATAGCTCGGTGACCACCTGCGGTGCCTGCGAGGGGTGGGCCAGTACCTCGCCGCGCCCGGCGTCGATCTCATCGCGCAGCAGCACGGTGATCGACTGCCCGGCGGTGGCTCGCAGCACCGGACCGTCGGGGGTGTCGATGCCGGTCACGGTGGAGCGCCAGCCCGACGGCAGGGCGATGACGTCGTCGCCGACCTCGACTACCCCGGAGGCGAGCCGACCGGCCAACCCGCGGTAGTCCGGATGCGCGGCCGTGCGGGGGCGCAGCACCAGCTGCACCGGAAAGCGCATCGGCTCGGCCACCGCATCGCGCCCGGTGGGCACCTGCTCTAGATGCTCCAGCAGCGTCGGGCCGCGGTACCAGGGTGTCTGCGCGCTGCGCGCCACGACATTGTCGCCGCGCAGCGCCGACACGGGCACGGACACTATGTCCGGCACCCCGAGCGAGCGAGCCACCGAAGCGAACTCCGACTCGATGAGCCGGAACGCCGGCTCGGCGAAGGAGACCAGGTCCATCTTGTTCACCACGAGCACCACGTGCGGCACACGGAGGAACGCCATGACGGCCAGGTGCCGGCGGGTCTGCTCGACCAGGCCGTTGCGCGCATCCACCAGCACCACGGCCAGCTCCGCGGTCGAGGCGCCGGTGACGGTGTTGCGGGTGTATTGCACATGGCCTGGGCAGTCGGCCAGGACGAACTTCCGGGTCGGCGTGGCGAAATAGCGGTAGGCGACGTCGATGGTGATGCCCTGCTCCCGCTCGGCCCGCAGCCCATCGGTGAGCAGCGCGAGATCCAGCTCCGAGCCGCCGCGGGCCCGGGTGGCCCGGTCCACCGCGGCCAGCTGATCGGCCAGGATCGACTGGGTGTCCGCCAGCATCCGCCCCACCAGCGTGGACTTGCCGTCGTCGACCGACCCCGCGGTGGTCAGCCGCAGCAAACCCGCCATCAGAAGTAGCCCTCGCGTTTGCGGTCCTCCATGGCGGCTTCGGAGAGCCGGTCGTCGGCCCGGGTCGCGCCGCGTTCGGTGATCCGGCTGGCGGCGACCTCGGCGAGCACCTCGTCGATGGTCACCGCGGTGGAGTCCACCGCGCCGGTGCAAGAGGCATCCCCGATGGTGCGGTAGCGCACCGACCTGGTGACCACCCGCTCCGCGTTGCGCGGACCGCCCCACTCGCCGGCGGTCAGCCACATCCCGTCCCGGGCGAATACCTCTCGATCATGCGCGTAGTAAAGGTCCGGAACCGGGACGTCACGCAGCGCGATGTAGTGCCAGATGTCCAGCTCGGTCCAATTGGACAGCGGGAAGACCCGGACGTGCTCGCCGGCGGTGTGCCGGCCGTTGTAGAGACTCCACAATTCTGGCCGTTGCCGGCGGGGATCCCAGCCGCCGAAGGCGTCGCGCAGGCTGACGATGCGCTCCTTGGCCCGCGCCCGGTCCTCATCACGCCGGGCGCCGCCGAAGACGGCGTCGAAGCGGTGCCCATTGATGGTGTCCAGCAGCGGGACGGTCTGCAGCGGGTTGCGGGTGCCGTCGGGGCGCTCAGCCAGCCGCCCGTCGTCGATCCAGGCCTGCACGGCCGCCACGTGCAGCCGCAGGCCCAGTTCGGCGACCAGCTGGTCCCGGTAGGCGATCACCTCCGGGAAGTTGTGCCCGGTGTCCACGTGCAGCAGCGGGAACGGCAGCGGCGCCGGGTACACCGCCCGCAGCGCCAGGTGCAGCAACACCGCGGAGTCCTTGCCGCCGGAGAACAGCAGCACCGGCCGGTCGAACTCGGCGATCACCTCCCGGATGATGTGCACCGCCTCCGATTCCAGCGCGGCCAGGTGATCTGTGTCCACCGCCGCTGGTAGCGCCATGGTCGCTGTCATCCCACGCCCCTCTCGATCAGCAGATCCATCACCCGTCGCGCCGCGGTCGACACGGCCATGCCGGTGGTGTCCAGCCGCAGATCGGGTTTGTCGGGCTTCTCGTACGGATCGTCCACGCCGGTCATCCCGGTCAGGTTCCCAGCGGCCGCCCGCGCGTAGAGGCCCTTGACGTCCCGGCGGGCGCACTCCGCCAGTGGCGTGGCGATGTGCACCTCCAGATACCCGGTGCGATGCGCGTCATGCTGGGCCCGGACCTCATCGCGGGTGGCCGCGTACGGAGCGATGACCGGGACCAGCGTGATGACCCCGTGGCGGGCCAGCAGCTCAGCCACGAAGCCGACCCGGCGGACGTGGATGTCCCGATCCTCGCGGGAGAAACCCAGCCCGGCGGACAGGCCACGGCGAACCTCGTCACCGTCGAGGATCTCGACCTCCCGGCCCGCGGCCCGCAGCAATCCGGCGACGGCCTCGGCGATCGTCGTCTTGCCTGCCCCGGAAAGCCCGGTGAGCCAGACCGTGGCGCCCCGGCTCACCGGTGGATCCCACATTCGGTCTTCGTCGAGCCGGCCCAGCGCCCGGCCCGCGGGTCCTCCCCGGCGGTCACCGCGCGGGTGCATGGCGCGCACCCGACCGACGGGTAACCGGCGGTCCGCAACGGGTTGACCAGAACGCCGTGCTCGGTGAGGTACTCGTCGACGTCGGCATCGCTCCACGCCGCGATCGGGGCGATCTTCACCTTGCCCCGATCCGCGTCGTAGGACACCACCGGCGTGCCGGCCCTGGTCGGTGCCTCGGCCCGGCGCAACCCGGTCGCCCAGGCGTCGTAGCGGGCCAGCGCGCGATCCAGTGGGATCACCTTCCGCAGCTGGCAGCACCGATCGGGATCGCGGTCATGCAGCCGGGGCCCGTATGAGGCGTCCTGCTGGGCAACGGTCTGGCGGGGTGTCAGGGTGATCAGGTTCACGTCGTAGGTCGCCGCGACGGCGTCGCGGGCGCCCAGCGTCTCCGCGAAGTGATATCCGGTATCCAGGAACAGCACATCGACGCCCGGAGCGACCAGCGACACCAAGTGCACCAGCACCGCATCCTGCATGGACGACGCCACCGTGAACCGGGCGCCGAAGCTGCGCACCGCCCAGCGCACGATCTCGTGCGCCGGCGCGGATTCCAGCTCGCGCCCGGCTTGTGCCGCGAGCTGCTCCAGGTGGCCGGTCATCGCGCCGCTCCCGGCGCGGGCGCGACCAGCCCCACCAGGCTGACGACGAACACCCGCTGGCAACCGGCGCACCGCCACGCTGCGGGTGGCTGCTCCTGCGGGCGCAGGTCCTCCTCACCGCAGTACGGGCAATAGAACGGAACCGCTCTGGCCTCGGTCATCGCAAGGCACTCTCGTCGGCTCTGGCCACCCATTGGGCGAACCGCTCGCCGGGCTCGCGCTGCTGCGCGTATCCGCGGACCACCCGCTCCACATAGCCGGCCAAATCGGTGGAGGTGACCTTGTGCCCGCGCAGCTTGCGGCCGAAACCGCTGTCGAGCCCGAGGCCGCCGCCCAGGTGCACCTGGAAGCCCTCGACCTGGTTGCCCTCGGCGTCGGTGACCAGCTGGCCCTTCAGCCCGATGTCGGCGACCTGGATCCGGGCACACGAGTTCGGGCAGCCGTTGAGGTGCACCGAAACCGGAGTGCCCAGAGTGGACTGGATGTCGGCGAGACGTTGCTCCAGCTCGGCGACCAGCGTAATCGCCCGGTTCTTGGTCTCGACGATGGCCAGCTTGCAGAACTCGATGCCGGTGCACGCCATCACCGATCGTCGCCACGGCGTGGGATCGGCGCGTAGCCCGAGCCCGCCCAGCTCGGCGATCAGACCATCCACTTCGGACTCAGGAACGTCGAGCACCACGAGTTTCTGGTAGGGGGTCAGCCGGATCCGGGCGGACCCAGCCCGGTCGACGGCCTTGGCGACGTCGATCAGCGTGCTGCCCGACACTCGTCCGGCCACCGGGGCGAGTCCGACATAGCACCGGCCGTCGTGCTGGCGGTGCACGCCGATGTGATCGATCGGGGCGGGCGGTGGCGGCGGGGCCGGGCCGTCGATCAGCCTGCGGTGCAGGTACTCGGCCTCCAGCACCTCCCGGAAGCGTTCGGCGCCCCAGTCGGCGATGAGGAACTTGATCCGGGCGCGGTGGCGCAGCCGGCGGTAGCCGTAGTCGCGGAACAGCGCCGTCACCGCCGCCCAGACCTCGGGCACCTCATCACGTGGCACCCAGGCACCCAGCCGCTGCGCGATCTTCGGGTTGGTGGACAGCCCACCGCCGACCCACAGATCGAAACCGGGCCCGTGCTGTGGGTGGACCACCCCGACGAAGGAGATGTCGTTGACCTCATGCGCGACGTCCTGCTGACCGGAGATCGCGGACTTGAACTTGCGCGGCAGGTTGGAGAACTCCGGACTGCCGATATAGCGCCGGGTGATCTCCTCGATCGCCGGGGTGCCGTCGATGATCTCCGCAGCGGCGATCCCCGCGACCGGTGAGCCCAGCACGACCCGCGGGCAGTCGCCGCAGGCCTCGGTCGTAGACAACCCTACAGCCTCCAGCTGCTCCCAGATCGCGGGCACGTCCTCGATCCGGATCCAGTGATACTGGATGTTCTGCCGGTCGGTGATATCGGCGGTGTCCCGGGCGTAGAGCCGGGAGATCTCGCCGAGCACCCGCAGCTGCTCGGTGCTCAGCGCACCGCCGTCGATGCGCACCCGCATCATGAAATAGCAGTCGTCGAGTTCCTCGGGTTCCAGTGTCCCAGTCCGCCCGCCGTTGATGCCGGGCCGGCGCTGGGTGTACAGGCCCCACCAGCGGAACCGTCCGCGCAGGTCAGCTGGGTCGATCGAGTCGAAGCCCCGCTGAGCGTAGATCGTCTCGATCCGGTACCGGACGTTGAGCCCGTCGTCGTCTTTCTTGGCCCGCTCGTTGGGATTGAGCGGCTCGAGATGACCCAGCGCCCACTGGCCCTCGCCACGGCGTGCTTTTGTCGCGGGTGCTCTCGTCGCTGGTGTAGTCGTTGCGGGGGCTGGTGCAGCCATCGGGTGCCTCCGTCAAGGGAGCACCGGCGTGCGGGGAGGCCGTGACCAGGTCCATCGCGCAGCCCAGTTCCCGGCGCACCCGGCGCCGGCTGGAATGTAGTCGGGCGGGTGTCAGCTGATCAGGCGGCACAGCGCGCTGGAAACCCGGACGAAGTCGACGTGGCGGCGAACCACCAGCAACAGTCCGGGCGAAGTCACCCTCCCAGAGTGCCACGATCGCCAAGCCCCGACCACCCGCTTTCGGATGTTGGGACAATGCTCACGTGGTGGCCCTTCCCCTTGGCGATCCCGCGCCCTCCGACGGCATGCTGCCCGCCGCCGCTCTGCGCGGATTGGGTACGGCACCGTTCGGGGTGTACGTGCACGTGCCGTTTTGCGCCACCCGCTGCGGCTACTGCGACTTCAACACTTACACACCAGGGGAACTGCGAGACCCGCTTGGAGGGTCCAGCCAGCAGAGTGCCTCGGTTTCCGCCTGGCTGGACGCGGTTCGCCGGGAACTTGACCTCGCGGTACGGGTACTGGGTGAACCGGTGCCGGCGGATACGGTGTTCGTCGGTGGCGGCACCCCGTCGCTGCTCGGCGCGGACGGCCTGGCCGCGGTCCTCGACGCCATCCGCGGGTCGATCGGCCTGGTTGCCGGAGCAGAGGTGACCACCGAGGCAAATCCGGAGTCCACCTCACCGGAGTTCTTCGCCGGGATCGCCGCAGCCGGCTACACCCGGGTCTCGCTGGGGATGCAGAGCGCCGCGCCGCACGTGCTCGCCGTCCTGGACCGGGTGCACACTCCGGGCCGCCCGGCGACCGCGGCGATGCAAGCCCGCGCCGCCGGGATCGAGCAGGTCAGCCTGGATTTGATCTATGGCACGCCGGGAGAGAGCGGCGACGACCTGGCGGCCTCGCTGGATGCCGTGCTCGCCGCCGGGGTTGATCACGTCTCGGCTTACGCCCTTGTCGTTGAGCCAGGGACGGCGTTGGCCCGCCGGGTGGCATGCGGGGAGCTGCCCGCGCCGGATGACGACGTGGTCGCCGAGAAGTACGAGCAGCTCGACACTGCGCTCTGCGCGGCGGGCCTGCACTGGTACGAGGTGTCCAACTGGGCCACGTCGACCGACTCCCGGTGCCGGCACAACCTCGGCTACTGGGCCGGCGGCCACTGGTGGGGAGCCGGCCCCGGAGCGCACTCCCACGTCGGCGGGGTGCGGTGGTGGAACGTCAAGCATCCCGCGCGCTACGCCGCTGTGCTGAGGTCCGGTTGCTCCCCGGCGGCCGGCCGGGAGGTGCTCAGCCCCGAGGAGCGATACACCGAGCAGGTGATGCTCGGCCTACGGCTGGCCGACGGGTTGCCGCGGGAGACCCTGAACTCAGCAGGCCGTGCCGCTGCCGATCGCGCAATCACCCATGGCTTGCTCAAGGCTACTGCGCGCGGCCGGCTTGTGCTCACCCGCCGCGGTCGGCTACTGACCGATGCCGTCGTGCGCCACCTCCTCGCAGGCTGAGCCAGCCCTCTGGGATGCTGCGACGTGTGTCCTCCCCACTGACCAAGATCACTGATGGTATATTTTCTGGTATGTTTTCGCCACATGATCAACGTGCAGTGATGTCCGGTCTCGGTGACAAGTTCCTCTTCGACGCGACTCGCATCGAGAGACGAGGCGACGGGGCCCCGTCATCATGAGTGGACCTGGCGAAGCGTTGCTTGTGGCTCGGAGGGCTCAGGGTCTCACTCAGGAGGACGTTTGCCGTCAGCTTAATGTTACGCAGGCGGACGCTCTGGCGGCGGCTCGAGGCACGTCTGAACATGTATCGGCTGCACGTCTCGCTGTTGTTCGAGGAGGTTTCGCTCCGGTCGACCAACATCATCCCAACGTTCGACCCGGAAGAGACGCAACCTGCCGCGGCGGCGTTGATCACGCGCGCGCAGTGGAAAATGCCCATCGGCTCGGTTTCGCATCTCATTCGCTGGCTCGAGGCAGCGGGCTGTCTCGTCATTGAAGAGGACTTCGGAACGACACGCGTAGATGGGTTGTCACAGTGGATCGGAGACCACCCAGTCATCCTGATCAATAGTGGGCTCCTTGCGGATAGGAAGCGTCTGACTCTAGCGCATGAACTGGGCCCCTATCCATGCATAGTTGTATCGCGACGGCCGACATGGAAAACGAAGCGAATGCGTTTGCCGCCGAGTTTCTCATGCCAGAACATGTTATCCGAGCTGAGCTACGCAATCTCAGCCTCGGGAAGCTTATCGATCTGAAGCGCGAATGGGGGGTCTCTATGCAAGCAATCTTCGAACGCGCCTACCGTTTAGGTCTCGTCAAGCAGTGCGATCGTGTGGACTTCTACCGGTCGCTTAACTCACGGGGATGGAAGGTTTGTGAGCCAGTCAGCGACGAACTTCCTGTCGAACATGGCGAACTGGCTCAAGAAATCGGCGCGAAGATGCGCGAGCGAGGATTGAGCGATGACGAGATCGCGCGCATGGCCGGGTTCGCGCCCAGCGCGATGTCTAATCCTTTTCGTGTTCAGCCCAAGCGGCTTCATACAGTGTGAAGGTTTAAGGCGCAGCCGATGCAGCGCCCGTTCAGGGAGTGGCTACAGGGCGCGGAGCGCCGGCACGCGGGCAGCGATCTCGCGAGTGATTGTGTCCAGTGCGGCCTGCGACGCGGTGTCTGCGGCGCGGTAGATGATGAGCCGCTGATCCGGGTCCTGCAGCGGGGTCAACACCTCGAAATCAACCGTCAGCGCGCCGACTCTGGGGTGACGCAGCCGCTTCTGCCCACGCCCGTTCACCCTGACGTCACGCAGTGCCCATAGCCGGGCGAACTCCGCGCTCCGCGAGGTGAGCTGGCCGACCAGCTCACCTCGCGCCGGGTCACCGGGGTGCGCGGCCCACGCCGCCCGCAGATCGGCGATGCCCTCGCGAATCACGCGTTCGCGATCACGGTAGAAATCGCGAAGCGCGGGATGCATCATGCGTGCTGACGGGTAAGTACAGCCGGGCTGATCTGGGCCATGGGGGTGGTTCCGCCGCGGCCGAGGGGACGCGCAAGAACGTCGCGGCGGCCAATGGCGCCCTGACCGAACGCGGCCTCGCCATCGCAGACGTGGTCAAGGATGTCGCCACCGTGATGGGAACCACACCGTCGCAGGTTGCGCTTGCCTGGACGATGCTCAATCCCGCAGTGACCGCGCCGATCATCGGGGCGCGAACACTCGCGCAGTTCGAGGACAATCTGGGCGCACTCGACGTGCGGTTCTCCGACAGTCAACTGGTCAGCCTCGAGAAGGCGAGCGCTATCCAACTCGGTTTTCCTCATGAGTTCTTGGCGCGACCAATGACACGCGGCGTTATGTTCGGTGGCGTCAAGATCGAGGTAGTCTCCTGATCTGTTGATCGACGTTGTACCCGCGACTTGGCGAGCTCATGCTCGGCCCGGCGTGCCCTCGACTAAAGGGCTTTGTTGACCTCAGCAGAATCCACGATCTGCTCGAAGCGGACGACTTTGCCGCCCTTGACGGCGAAGGAGTGCGCGAAGCGGGCCGAGAAGCTCTTGCCCGTTGCCTTGTAGGTACCGCTGTAGGTCCCGAGGCTGACGATCTCGTCTCCCTCGGCGACGAGCCGGCTGGGTTCGACCTTGTACCCGTCCCACTCGGCCGCCGTCTTGGCGAACACACCTTCGAGGACGGCTTGCGGGCCGTAGTAGGTGCCGCTATAAGGAAAGCCGCTCGCTTCCGTCCACTCCACCTTGTCGTCCAACAGGCCGAGCACCGTCGGCACGTCACCGGCGGCCAACGTCCGATAGAGCTTCTCAACCGGCGGGCGGCGCCCTCGCACCGTGTACGCGATCACCAAAGAAGGCCGGGCCGCCCTCCGGCGCTGGTTCGACGAACCTGCCGCTGGACCAGTGATGGAGTTCGAGGGGCTACTCAAGGTCGCCTTCAGTAATTTCGGCGAACGCAGCCAGTTGCTGGCCACGCTCCGAGCGATCGTCGAGAGCGCCGAGCAGCGCCACCAGGTGGCGTTGCTCCAAGCGGCTGACTACCGCGACACCGGCGGACCGTATCCCGACCGGCTACCCGTCATCGCACTGAGCGCGAAGCTGCTGCTGAACACACCGAACTGGTGCTGCGCTGGGCACGGTGGGCAGAGCAGGAGGTACAGAGCTGGTCTGGCGTCACGCCTCAGACTGGGGCGGCCGTGCCCGGCGACGCCTTCTATCTGGGCTGGTAACGGCACCCCCGAGGTAGCTGCGCGGGTCAGCTGCGCAGGAGGTCGAGGTCGAGGATTCGGACGGGGAGGGTGGTGCGTTGGTTCAGCGCGGCGCGCAGGGCGCGGTGCAGGCCGTCTTCCAGGAACAGCTCGCCGCACCAGCGCACTGCGTGGGGGAACAGGTCGCCGGGCACTGTGGGGTCGTCGGACAGCAGCTTGTCGAGTTCCACCACGGTCGCAGTGGTGATCAAATTTGCCAGTGGAACCTGCTGGGGCGGGATCTGTGCCCAATCCTTCATCGAGAACCCGTGCTCTGGATAAGGGCGGCCCTGCCGGATTTCCTTGAAGATCACAGCTCGCGCTCACCTCCATCCCCCGATCGGCGCGAGCGACCAGCGTATCGGGCGTCTGGGCGCTCCCGACGCCTGCGCCGGGAGCGCACTAGACTCGGTGGACGGGGCACGACCAGCCGCTTGGGATCAGCCCGAAGAAGGTGACGTGAACGCAGACGACCGCCGGTTCGAGGTGCTGCGCGCCATCGTCACCGATTATGTGGCCACCCACGAGCCGGTCGCATCCCGCTCGCTGGTGGAGCGCCACCAGTTCGGGGTGTCCAGCGCGACCATCCGCAACGACATGGTGGCCCTGGAGGAGGACGGCTACATCACCCAGCCGCACACCAGCGCCGGGCGGGTGCCCACCGACAAGGGTTACCGGATGTTCGTCGACCGGCTCTCGGAGGTCAAACCGCTGTCGGTCGCCGAGCGCCGGGCGGTGCAGAGCTTCCTGCAGGGCGCCGTCGACCTCGACGACGTGCTGCGCCGCAGTGTCCGGCTGCTCGCCCAGCTAACCAGGCAGGTGGCGGTGATCCAATACCCCACCCTGAGCCGGTCCACGGTGCGCCACCTCGAGGTGCTCGCGGTGACCCCGGCCCGGCTGATGCTGGTCCTCATCACCGACGCGGGCCGGGTGGATCAGCGCCTCCTGGATCTGGGTGACGTCATCACCGAGAACCAGGTGGCACAGCTGCGAACGCTGCTCAACCAGGCGCTGGCGGGGCGCCGGCTGGCGGATGCCTCCGCGGCGGTGGCCGATCTGCCGGAGCAGGCGCCTCTCGAGCTCCGGGACGCGATGACCCGGGCTTCGACGGTATTGATCGAGACGTTGGTGGAGCATCCTGAGGAGCGGTTGCTGCTCGGGGGTACTGCCAACCTCACCCGCAGCGCCACTGACTTCCCGGGTTCACTACGTCAGGTGCTCGAGGCGTTGGAGGAGCAGGTGGTGGTGCTCAAGTTGCTGGCCGCGGCCCGTGACCCGGCCACCATCACGGTGCGGATCGGTGAGGAGAACGAGGCCGAAGAGATGCGCAGTACCTCGCTGGTCTCCATCGGCTATGCCTCGCACGGCACCGTGCTCGGGGGCATGGGCGTGGTGGGACCGACCAGAATGGACTATCCGGGCACCATTGCTGCGGTGCGCGCGGTAGCACGATACGTGGGGGAGATCCTGACCACCCGGTGAGCGGGGTCGGGCGCACCGGTAAGTACAGCGACATATACAAGAAAACCGCGGCGTAATGTCGCGGCAGGAGGACGCCAGCGTGGCCAGGGACTACTACGCAATCCTGGGTGTACCCCGGGATGCCAGCGCGGATCACATCAAACGCGCCTATCGCAAGCTGGCGCGGGAGTTGCACCCCGATGTCAACCCCGACGCAGCAGCACAGCGGCGTTTCCAGGAAGTCACCGCCGCCTATGAGGTGCTGACCGACCCGCAGAAGCGCCAGATCGTCGACCTCGGCGGCGACCCACTGGAGCCTGGCGCGGGACGCGGCCCGGGAGGCGATCCCTTCAGCGGGTTCGGCTTCGGCGACATCATGGATGCCTTCTTCGGCTCCACCGGAGGGCCCGGCGGACGCCGGGGGCCGCGCAGCCGGGTGCAGAGCGGTTCCGACGCGCTGATCCGGCTTCAGCTCACCCTCGAGGAATGCGCCACCGGGGCATCGCGGGAGCTCACCGTGGACACCGCGGTGCTGTGCGGCCACTGCAACGGCTCCGGATGCGCGCCCGGCACCCGCCCCCAGACCTGCGACACCTGCGGTGGCGCCGGCGAGGTACAGAACGTGCAACGGACCTTCCTCGGTCAGGTTATGACGTCCCGGCCGTGCCCGGTCTGCCGGAGTATCGGCGAGGTCATCCCGGAACCCTGCCGCCAATGCGGCGGAGATGGCCGGATCCGGGCTCGTCGTAACGTCACCGCGAAGGTACCTCCGGGAGTGGGCGACGGGATGCGGGTGCGGTTGGCCGGCCAGGGCGAGGTCGGGCCGGGTGGCGGTCCAGCGGGTGATCTGTACGTCGAGGTGCAGGAGGTGCCGCACGAGACGTTCACCCGCGACGATGCCGACCTGCACTGCACCGTGCGGGTTCCGATGACCGCTGCCGCATTGGGCACGACCGTCATGCTGGAGACCCTGGACGGCACCGAGGAGGTCCGGGTCGACGCGGGCACCCAGTGCGCGACCGTGGTGACCTTGCGGGGGCGTGGGATGCCGCGGCTGCGCAGCACCGGCCGAGCCGAAGGGCGAGGTGACCTGTTTGTCCACCTCGACGTCGTCACCCCGACGCGGCTGGACCCCCGGCAGATCGAGCTGCTGCGCGAGCTTGCCGTCCTGCGCGGTGAAGAGCAGGCCGAGTTGGCGATCAACGGCCGGGCCGGCGGCTTGTTCTCCCGGCTGCGCGACTCCTTGGGTGGACGCTGACGTTTCGATGAGCAGCGCCCCGGTGTTTCTCGTCGAGCAACTGCCGCTCGAAGGTGCCGAGACGATGCTGGACGGACCGGAGGGCAGGCACGCCGCGACGGTGCGGCGGTTGCGTGCCGGGGAGCGTCTGACGCTCACCGACGGCTGTGGCCAGCTGGCCCTGTGCGAGGTGCTGGACACCGATCGGGCTCGGCTGCGGCTGCGGGTACTGCGGCGGGTGAGCGAGCCGGCCCCGGTCTTGCCGGTGACCTTGGTCCAGGCGCTGGTCAAGGGCCAGCGGGGCGAGCTGGCGGTGGAGCTCGCCGTCGAAGCCGGGGTGGACGCGATAATGCCGTGGCGCGCCGATCGCTGCGTGGCGCGCTGGGACGCCGGGCCCCGCGGGGCCAAGGCACTGACCCGCTGGCGTGAGACGGCTCGCGAGGCCGCCAAGCAGTCCCGCCGGGGATGGTTTCCGCATGTGGCCGAACCGGTGGACACCGCCGCGCTCGGCCTGCGGTGTGCCGCCGCGGCGGCCGTTCTGGTGCTGCACGGGAGCGCTTCCGAAGCACTGCCGTCACTATCGCTGCCCGCCGCAGGGGAACTGTTACTGATCGTCGGGCCCGAAGGTGGCATCACCGAGGCTGAACTGGACGTGCTGGTTGCGGCTGGAGGTCGGCCGGTTCGGCTTGGACCGGAGGTATTGCGTTCTTCGAGTGCCGGAGTGGTAGCTCTCGGTGCAATTGGAGCCCTCTCGCAGCGATGGGTCTTGCGTCATTCAGGTGATATTTGACTCAGATGCGCCCTGAAAGGCTAACATTAAGTACGCAAGGCCAGATCAACCACCTGATTGAGTCACTATCAGTTCCGGGCTCACAAGCCCCACAGGCTCCGCCGGGCACCTCCCCCCTCGGTCCGGCGGCGCTGCGCCGCGGCGGGACAGCCCCCAGTTTCCGCCGCGGCGCGGCATCCCAATCTTCTTTTCCGATACGCTCCGGCACTGTGCCGTCGCTGATCCGAGCTGTCGCTGATCCGAGCATTCATCAAGTGCGTTGACGGTTATCTGAGTCCCGCGGACTCGGATCTGCGGCTAACATCAGCGGTGCCGGTTAACCTCCTGCCGGTTGACCTTAGACGCGCGAGCGCGCAGGAAGCAGGACCTACGCCCACGTGACCCCTACCCCAGCGGAGGGCACGACGCAGCCCGAACCGGTCCAGTCGAAGATGGTGATTCCGGATTCCGCCGTCCTGGCGCTGCTGGGATCCCGCGATGAGAACCTCAAAGTGATCGAGGACCTGCTCGCCGCCGACGTGCACGTGCGGGGCAATGAGGTCACTCTCTCGGGCACCCCGGCTGAGGTGGCATTCGCTGAGCGGGCATTCGGCGAGTTGATCACGTTGGCCCGCCGTGGCCAGCAGCTGGGCCCGGACGCGGTCCGGGCGACTCTGGCGATGCTCACTCAGGGGCATTCGGAGTCACCCGCCGAGGTGCTCAGCCTCGACATCCTGTCCCGGCGCGGCCGTACCATCCGACCCAAGACGTTGAACCAGAAGCGCTACGTCGACGCGATCGATCACTACACCATTGTGTTCGGCATCGGACCCGCCGGCACCGGCAAGACCTACCTGGCGATGGCCAAGGCGGTGCAGGCCCTGCAGGCCAAGCAGGTCAACCGGATCATTTTGACCCGGCCCGCGGTCGAGGCGGGGGAGCGGCTGGGATTCCTGCCCGGCACCCTGTACGAGAAGATCGACCCGTACCTGCGCCCGCTGTACGACGCGCTGCACGACATGCTCGACCCGGAGTCGATCCCCAAACTCATGGCCGCCGGCACCATCGAGGTGGCCCCGCTGGCCTACATGCGCGGCCGCACTCTCAACGATGCCTTCATCATCCTCGACGAGGCGCAGAACACCACGCCGGCGCAGATGAAGATGTTCCTGACCCGGCTCGGCTTCGGCTCCAAGGTCGTGGTCACCGGCGACGTCACGCAGATCGACCTGCCCGGCGGCCAGGTCTCCGGCCTGCGGATCGTGCAACACATCCTCGACGGGGTGGATGACGTGCACTTCGCGCTGCTGACCAGCGCCGATGTGGTGCGCCACCGGCTGGTCACCGACATCGTGGACGCCTACGCGCGGTGGGACGCCGTCCAGGACACCACCGGAGCCCGTCCGGTGCCCAATCGCAGCGACCGTCGCCGGAGGCGGTGAGACGCTGATGGGTATCGAGATCGCCAACGAGTCCGGCACGGCGCTGCCCGAGGCATCGATCGCCGCGGCGGCCCGCTTCGCGATGGATCGGCTGGGCGTCAGCCCGTTGGCCGAACTGTCCATGCTACTGGTTGGTAAGCGCGTGATGGCCGACCTGCATCAGCGCTGGATGGACCTGCCAGGCCCCACCGATGTGATGGCCTTCCCGATGGATCAAGCCGAGGAGGGCGGGGTGCTGGCGGGCGGGCGGCCGGACAGCCCGCCCGGTGGCCCAGAGCTACTGGGAGACATCGTGCTGTGCCCAGAGGTCGCGAAGGAGCAGGCTGCCACCGCAGGCCACTCGGCGCTCGACGAGTTGCAGCTGCTCACCGTGCACGGCGTGCTGCACCTGCTGGGCTACGACCATGCTGAGCCTGCCGAGGAGCGTGAGATGTTCGCGCTGCAGGACCAGATCCTCGATGAATTCCGGCTTGCTGACCGGGCCAGCCGGCGTCTGATCGCGCAACGGGATGCCGACACCCGGCTGCTCGGGGTGGTCGGACTGGACGGGCCGGAGGACTCCGGCCCCCAGAGATAGTCCACCGGCGTTGCGGTGTTGACCTCCTCGGTTCGACTACTCGTGCTGGCGGCCACGCTCGTGGTGGCCGCGGGGGCCTTCGCCGCGGCCGACGCCGCGCTGGGCACGGTATCCCGGGCCCGAGTCGACGCGCTGGTGCGGTCCGGCCGGTTCGGCGCCCGCGCGCTCGCGCTCGTCATCGCCGACCGGCCCCGGCACATCAACCTGCTGTTGTTGCTGCGGTTGAGCTGCGAGCTGATCGCCACGGTGCTGGTCACCGTGGCGGCGGTGCGGGCGTTGTCGCCGACGTGGCTGGCAGTCCTGATCACCGGGCTGGTGATGGTGGTGGTCACCTACGTCATCGTCGGAGTGGGTCCGCGGACCATCGGGCGCCAGCATCCCTATGCCGTCGGCCTCCTGGTAGCCGGACCGGTGCGGGTGCTCGGCCGGATCCTGGGCCCGCTGTCGCGGCTGCTCATCTTCGTCGGGAACGCGATCACGCCCGGTCGGGGCTTCCCGGAAGGGCCCTTCACCTCCGAGGTGGAGCTGCGCGAGCTGGTCGACATGGCGGGTCAGCGCGGCGTCGTGGAGGTCGGCGAGGCCGAGATGATCCATTCCGTTTTCGAGCTCGGGGACACCGTGGCCCGCGAGGTCATGGTGCCCCGAACCGAGATCGTCTGGATCGAACAGGACAAGTCGGTGCGCCAGGCAGTGGCGCTGTGCCTGCGCTCCGGCTTCTCCCGGCTGCCGGTGATCGCGGAGAGCGTCGATGACATCGTCGGCGTCGTGCACCTCAAGGACCTGGTCGCGCGGGCCGTGCCTGAGACACCGGACGGTGGCGCCGTCGGTGCGGTGATGCGGCCGGCGACCTTCGTACCGGACTCCAAGCCGCTCACCGGGCTGCTCAAGGAGATGCAGGTCTCGCGCAACCACATGGCCGTCGTGGTCGATGAGTACGGCGGCACCGCTGGCGTGCTGACGATCGAGGACATCCTCGAGGAGATCGTCGGCGAGATCACCGACGAATCCGACACCGAGGCGCAGCCGCCGATCGAGGACCTCGGGGACGGTAGGGTGCGGGTGATCAGCCGGCTGCCGGTGATCGACCTGGGTGAACTGTTCGGGGTGGACCTCGCCGACACCGACGTGGAAACCGTCGGTGGGCTGCTGGCACAGCGGTTGGGGCGGGTGCCGGTGCCCGGTGCCGAGGCCGACGTGGCCGGCCTGCGGTTGCACGCCGAGGGGGGCAACGATCGTCGCGGGCGGCTGCGTATCACTACTGTGATCGCATCCCGGGCGCCGTCCCGGCGTGATCCGGTCACGAAGCTGGACCCCGTCGCGGCTGACCCGCCGCAGGAAGCGAGCGACACCCGTGCCTGAGCTTGACCCGGAGGACGCCAAGATCGTGACACTGGCGCGCTCGGCGCTGGCCCGTACCGGTGCCCCGGAGGGCGCCGCCGTGCGGGACACCGACGGGCGCACCTACATCGGCGTCACGGTCTCGCTGGCCTCGCTGGCGCTGACCGCGCTGCAGGCGGCGGTGGCGGCGGCGGTGGCCAGCGGGGCGACCGGCTTGGAGGCGGCGGCCGTGGTGTCCGGGTCGGTGGATCCGGTGTCGGTGGATCCGGCGTCGTTGGCCGCGGTGCGTGAGCTCGGGCCCGCTGCTCCGGTGCTGCTGGCCGACCAGCGCGGCCAGGTCAGCGACGTGCTGTACGTGGCAGGCTGACGATGGCCGCACCCGCCGAAGAGCCCTTTCGGGCCGGCTTCGCCTGCCTGGTGGGCAGGCCCAACGTCGGCAAGTCGACGTTGACCAACGCGCTGGTGGGTCAGAAGGTGGCGATCACCTCCAGTCGGCCGCAGACCACCCGGCACGCCATCCGCGGGATCGTGCACCAGCCGCACGGCCAACTCGTGCTGGTGGACACGCCCGGCCTGCACCGTCCCCGCACGCTGCTCGGTGAACGGCTCAACAGCCTGGTCCGCGCCACCTGGTCAGAGGTCGACGCGATCGGCTTGTGCGTGCCCGCCGACTCCGCCATCGGCCCGGGAGATCGGTTCATCGCGGGCGAGCTGGCTGCGCTGCCGCGGCGCACCCCGCTGTTCGCCGTCGTGACCAAGACCGACCTGGTGGTCCCGCAGCGAGTGGCCGAGCAGCTCGCCGGGGTCGCTGAGCTGGCCCGCTCCTCCGGCATCGGTGAGTTCGCCGAGGTGGTGCCGGTGTCCGCGGTCGACGGATTCCAGGTGGGGTTGCTCGCGGATCTGCTGCTGGCCCGGATGCCGGAGTCGCCGCCGCTGTACCCCAGTGGCGAGCTCACCGACGAACCGGAGCAGACGCTGGTCGCTGAGCTGGTGCGGGAGGCGGCGCTGGAAGGCGTGCGAGAGGAGCTGCCGCACTCGCTGGCCGTCGTGGTGGAGGAGATGAACCCGCGCGAGGGCCGGCCCGACCTGCTCGAGGTCTACGTCAACCTCTACGTCGAGCGGGACAGCCAGAAGGCGATCGTTATCGGCCGCGGGGGCCAGCGGCTCAAAGAGGTCGGCAGCCGCGCGCGCGCGCACATCGAGGCTCTGCTGGGCACCTCGGTGTACCTGGATCTGCACGTCAAGGTCGCCAAGGACTGGCAACGCGACCCCAAGCAACTGCGCCGCCTGGGTTTCTAGGGGCCGTCTGGGTTTCTAGGGGCCGCCTGGGTTTCTAGGGGTCGTGCGACGATGAGCGGGTGAGCCTGTACCGCGACACCGGGGTGGTGCTGCGGGTGCAGAAGTTGGGTGAAGCCGATCGCATCATCACGCTGCTGACCCGCCGGAATGGGCCGGTTCGCGCGGTGGCCAAGGGCGTGCGGCGCACCTCGTCCCGGTTCGGTGCCCGGTTGGAGCCGTTCGGGCATGTCGATGTGCAGTTCTACCGCGGGCGGACGCTGGACATCGTCACCCAGGTCGAGACGGTCGACGGCTTCGGCGCCCGGCTGGTCGGCGACTACGGCCGCTACACCACCGGCTGCGCGGTGCTGGAGACCGCCGAGCGGCTGGCCGGTGCCGAGGGCGAACCGACCCTGCGGCTGTACCTGCTGGTCGTGGGCGCGCTGCGGGCGCTGGCCGAGGGGCAGCGGCACACCTCGCTGGTACTCGATGCGTTCCTGCTCCGGGCGATGGCCGCCGCCGGGTGGGCGCCCGCGTTGACCGAATGCGCCCGTTGCGGGTTGCCGGGCCCGCACCCGGCGTTCAGCGTCCCCGCCGGCGGTGTTGTCTGCCCCGGTTGCCGTCCAGCCGGCGCGGCCACCCCGTCGGCCCAGACCGTGGATCTGCTCGACGCCCTCATGCGAGGCAATTGGCCGGTCGCCGAGCGCGCCCCAGCCGGCATCTGCCGCGAGGCCAGCGGCCTGGTCGCCGCCCACCTCCAATGGCACCTCGAACGCCAGCTCCGCTCACTGCCCCTGGTCGAACGCCCTCGCCTGCCGCATTCAGCAGGCTGAGCGGGGTCATCTGCCCGTCCGCAGCCCCGCTGAGCCTGCTGAATGCGGCAGGCGGCAGGATGGCGCGGTGGTTCGAGCGCCTGATCCGCATCCGTCGGGGGCCCGGCCACCCGGGATACCTGCCGGGCGGGTGCCGCGGCATGTGGCGCTGGTGATGGATGGCAACGGGCGATGGGCGCAGCAGCGAGGGTTTCCCCGTACTGAGGGGCACCGCCGTGGTGAGGCGGTGTTGCTGGACCTGGTGTGCGGCTGTATCGAGATCGGTGTGGGGTGGCTGTCGGCGTATGCGTTCTCCACCGAGAACTGGCGCCGCAGCCCCGACGAGGTACGTTTCCTGATGGGCTTCAACCGGGACGTCATCCGCCGCCGCCGCGATCAGATGCATGAGATGGGAGTGCGGGTGCGCTGGGTTGGGCGCCGCCCGCGGCTGTGGCGCAGCGTCATCCGGGAGCTCGAGGTCGCCGAGGAGCTGACCGCGGGCAACACGGTGATGACGCTGGCTATGTGCGTGAACTACGGTGGCCGCGCCGAGATCGCCGACGCGGCCCGCGAAGTGGCCCGCCGGGCGGCTCGCGGCGAGATCAACCCGGAGCGGGTCGACGAGCGGATGCTCGCCCGCTACCTGGATGAACCGGACATGCCGGATGTCGACCTGTTCTTGCGGCCATCAGGGGAGAAGCGCATCTCCAACTTCCTGATCTGGCAAGCTGCCTACGCCGAGCTGGTGTTCCAGGACATTCTGTTTCCCGACCTGGACCGCCGGGACCTCTGGCGGGCCTGCGAGGCCTACGCCGCTCGGGACCGCCGGTTCGGCAGGGCTTTCGAGACGGGGTCATCCAACACGGGGTCATCCAACACCGGGCCAGCTACAACCGAGCCAGCTGACGGCCACGATTCCAGGAGGACGATCCGATGAGCCACGGCAACGGCGCGCCGAGTCTGACTTCCCCGCGGGAATTGCTCGACGCCGCCCGGACGGCGCTCGAGCGTTTTCAAGAGGTGAAGGTGGACGACGACGGCTCGCTGAGCTTCCAGCACTCCGAGGTGCCGTGTGCGGTGCAGGCGGTGGAACTCGTCGAGGGGCTGGTGATGCTCAGTCTGACCTGTGTGGTCGCCTGGGATCTTTCCGACGATGGTGAGCTGGCCGAGAAGGTCGCCACCCGGGCCGGGCAGGGCCTGTTCGGCACCCTGGGATTGGTCCGCACCGAGCGCGGGGCCGACCTGATGCTGCGCTACGCCTTCCCTGCGGCGGGCCTGGGCAGTGTGCCGCTGGGTACGCTGCTCATGCTGGTGGTGTCCACGGCCTCGCAGCTACGCGGGGAGCTGTTCACCGCGTGACGGTCGCCCCGCCATCCGCCCCACCCTGGCGGCGGATCACCTCGCTGGAGGTGTTGTGCGCCGTTCTGGTGCTGGCCCTGCTGGCCCAGGGACCGCTGATCCAGCTGCTCGACATCCCCGCCGTGCGCACCGGCGCCACGGTTTTCGTGGCGGTGTGCGTTCAGGCGATGCCGTTTCTGGTGCTGGGAGTCCTGATCAGTGCGCTGATCGCGGCCTTCGTGTCCCCACTGGCCTGTGTCAGGGAGCGCAGTCGGGGCAGGCCCCGGAGATCTCGACGGTGTGGTTGATGTCGGTGAAGTTGTGGTCGGCGGCGATCTGCTCGGCCCAGAGCTCGACCGTGGGACCTTCGACCTCGACGGTGCGCCCGCAGTGCCGGCACACCAGGTGGTGGTGATGATGCGACGAGCAGCGCCGGTAGACCGCCTCGCCGCTGTCGGTGCGCAGTACGTCGATCTCTCCGGCCTCGGCCAACGTCTGCAGGGTGCGGTACACCGTGGTCAGCCCGATGCCTTCGCCACGGTGCCGCAGTTTCTCGTGGATCTCCTGGGCAGAGCGGAAATCGTCGGTGTCCTCGAGTAGCCGGGCCACCGCGGTCCGCTGCCGGGTGGAGCGCAGCCGTGGGGTGCTCATTCTTCCTCCACGTGGGTCACCGCATCCACCACGATGTGCGACAGATGGTCGTCGACCAGCCGGTACACCACCTCCCGGCCGTGCCGCTCACCGTCGACCACCCCAGCGGATTTGAGCACTCGCAGGTGCTGGCTGATCAACGGCTGGGTGACGTCCAACGCGTCGACCAACTCATGAACGCAGCGGCCGCCGTCACGCAGCTGCAGCACGATGGCGATCCGCACTGGTGCGGACAGTGCCCGCAGCAGCTCACCGGCTGCCACGAGTGTCGCCCGTGGGCGGGTGGCGGTAGGTGTGGGAGCCGGTCGGCCGGGCGAATGCTCGTCGAGAGTTGGGTCCGGTATTGGGTCCGCGGTCACACCCGCCATGCGGTCTCCCTCGCTCGATTCGCCGATCTCGAGCCATCGTAGGTGCCAGGACACCGTCGTCCCGGCGACTCGCTAACGTCATTGTCCCACCACGCCAGAGGACATCCGTGATCCTGATCTGCCGTTTCGCTGTCGAGCCTGAATTGGCCCAGGATTTTCTGACCAGGGCGCGCCGGGCGCTCGCTCTGGTGACCGCACAGCAGGGCTGCCTCGGGGCTCAGCTGGGCCGCTCCCCGGACGACACCACGCGGTGGGTGCTGACTGTGCAGTTCGAGTCGGTGGTCGCCTACCGTCGCACGCTGTCGGTGTTCGAGGTCCGCGAGCAGGTGGTGCCGCTGCTCTCGGAAGCGCTGACCGGCGAGCCGGGGAGCTATGAGGTGCTGGTCGACGCGCACCGTGGCGCGGTGACCGACCATGCCAGCCTGCTGACCGGCGACGCCGATCGGCGGCTGGGATCGGGCGATCGCTAATCTAGCGGCACCTAACCCGTGACCACACCCTGGAGTTCCCCAAGTGCCCGCGGATCGCATCGAGACCGTCGTCAGCCTGTGTAAGCGCCGTGGCTTCGTGTTCCCCAGTGGGGAGATCTACGGTGGAACCCGCTCGGCGTGGGACTACGGCCCACTCGGGGTGGAATTCAAGGAAAACGTCAAACGCCAGTGGTGGCGCTCCATGGTCACCGGCCGCGATGACGTCGTCGGCCTGGACTCGTCGGTCATCCTGCCCCGGCAGGTGTGGGTCGCCTCGGGCCACGTGGAGGTCTTTCACGACCCGCTGGTCGAATGCCAGAGCTGCCACAAGCGGTTCCGCGCCGACCAGCTCGCCGAGGAGTACGCCGAACGCACCGGCAAGGACCTGCTCGAGGGTGACCTCTCCGACATCCCGTGCCCGAACTGCGGTACCCGCGGCGAGTACACCGAACCCCGCGAGTTCAACATGATGCTCAAGACCTACCTCGGCCCGGTGGAATCCGAGGAGGGGATGCACTACCTGCGCCCCGAGACCGCACAGGGCATCTTCGTCAACTTCCAGAATGTGGTGATGTCGGCCCGCAAGAAGCCGCCATTCGGTATCGCACAGATCGGCAAGAGCTTCCGCAATGAGATCACCCCGGGTAACTTCATCTTCCGCACCCGCGAATTCGAGCAGATGGAGATGGAGTTCTTCGTCGAGCCGGGTACCGATGAGCAGTGGCATCAGTACTGGATCGATACCCGCACCGATTGGTACACTGACCTGGGCGTCAACCGGGAAAACCTGCGGCATTACGAGCACTCCAAAGAGAAGCTCTCGCACTATTCCAAGCGGACCGTGGACGTGGAGTACCGGTTCGGTTTCTCCTCCGGCCAGCAGTGGGGTGAGCTGGAGGGCATCGCCAACCGCACCGATTTCGACCTCACCACGCACTCCAACCATTCCGGGGTCGACCTGTCCTACTACGACCAGGCCACCGACTCCCGCTACCGGCCCTATGTGATCGAGCCCGCCGCCGGCGTCGCCCGGTCCATGATGGCCTTCCTGCTCGACGCCTACGCCGAAGACGAGGCACCCAACGCCAAGGGCGGGGTGGACCGCCGGGTGGTGCTGCGGCTGGACCGGCGCCTGGCCCCGGTGAAGGTCGCGGTGCTCCCGCTGTCCCGCAACCCCGACCTGTCCCCCAAGGCCCGCGACGTCGCCACGGCGCTGCGGCGGCACTGGAATGTCGAGTTCGACGACTCCGGTGCGATCGGCCGCCGCTACCGCCGCCAGGACGAGATCGGCACCCCGTTCTGTGTGACGGTGGATTTCGACTCGCTGACCGACCACGCGGTCACGGTGCGCGAGCGCGACACCATGACCCAGGAGCGGGTGGCGATGGACCAGGTCGAGTCCTATCTCGCGACTCGCTTGGTGGGCTGCTGAATCGCGGTTCATTCTGGGAACATGGTTGGCATGGACACGGCGAACACTGAAGAAAGCCGGCAGCGCCGGCAAGCTGGTGACGCACTGCGCCGCTGGGCCGCCCAGGGCCGCCCCGCCGGGGTGGTACGGGTGCTGGAGCGGCACGGTTTCGGCACCGTCGCCACCGGGCAACTGCTGGCTGGCACCGGCGATGGGGACCGGGCCGGTGCGGTGTTCGAAGGCACCATGGACACCGTGGCGCTGCCGTTGCTCAGTTCCGCGGTGACCCTGCCCGGCACCGCGAAAGGGCATGTCACCGAGCCGGACGCGCTGGCCGCCGGGCTGGCCTGCAGCGGCGGCGCGCAGCTGCTGGGCCACCCACTGCCCACGCCGGCTGCCGCCGCGTTGGGTACCTCGCTCGCCGATGGGGAACCGTGCGGTCTGGCGTCGACGGTCGACGGGTCGGCGGTGCTGGTGGCGTCCGGGTCCGGGTTGACCGAGGTCGTCGGCACACTGGGTAACCCCGAGGTGGACGAGGTGGTCCTGCGTCGGCTGCGTGAGCTGGCCCTGATCGGCGCGACGGCCACCGAACAGGGTGACGCCGCAGGCACCTCGGTGCTGATCGACGTGTGGGTGCCGGTGACGACCATGCTGGTCGTGGGAGGTGGGGCGATCGGGGCTGCCCTATCGGCGCAGTGCGCGTTGCTGGGCTGGGCGGTACGCACCGAGACCGAGCTGGAGCCGGCGATCGCCGCGGCGAAGGAGTTCACCGCCGTCGACGTGCTGGCGTTACTCGACCACGGCCCGGCCTTCGACGCGGTGCTGATTGAGCTGTTGCGGACCCGGCGTGGTTTCTGTGGCGCGCTGGGATCCCGGCACACCCAGGAGGTCCGGCGCCGCCGGCTCCGCACCGCTGGGATCACCGACGAGGAGCTGGCGCGGCTGCACGGACCGATGGGCCTGGACCTGGGCGCGGCCAGACCCGCCGAGACGGCGGTGTCCGTGGTCGCGGAGGTGCTCGCGGTGCGCCGCGGCCGTTCCGGTGGCCCGCTCGCCGTCGCGGCAGGCCGCATTGGTGGGTGACCCTTGCCCCTCGCGCTGATCCGGCTGGTGCTCGGAGCGGTGCTGGTGGGCGCTCTGGTCATCGGCGGCACGGTGTTCCGGGTGTGGCAGGTCGCCCGAGTCGATGATCGGGACAAGGCTGACGTCGTGGTAGTACTGGGCGCGGCCCAGTATGACGGGACGCCCTCGGCGGTACTGGGATCCCGGCTGGACCACGCCGCCCGGCTGTGGCGCGACGGGGTCGCTCCGGTGATCGTCACAGTCGGCGGTCGGCGGGTCGGCGACAACTACACCGAGGCCGAGGCCGGCCGCAAGTACCTCACCTCCTACGGGCTCCCCCAGGACGCCGTGGTGCCGATCGGGGAGGGCCGGGACACCCTGGAGAGCCTCCAAGCGGTGGCGCGCCGGGCCGGGAATGCGGGTTGGCACACCGCGGTGATCGTCAGCGACCCCTGGCACTCCTTGCGGGCCCGCACGATGGCCGACGACCTGGGCCTGACCTCGTGGACCTCGCCGACCCGAAGTGGCCCGATCGTGCAGACCCGCACCATCCAGGCCCAGTACATCGTTCGGGAAAGCGCTGCGTTGCTGCATTACCGGTTCACCCACGCCCCGGCCGAGTCGATCGGCACCGATCTGGGGTGAGCCCGGTGGGTGGCCCCTACACCGAACACGACTGGGCTCGGGCCCTTCGTGAGCCGGCGAAGCGGGCTGCCCTGCCCGGATCGGGACCGGAGCGCCGCAGCCCCTTCGCCCGGGACCGAGCCCGGGTGCTGCACTCCGCGGCGCTGCGGCGGCTGGCGGGCAAGACCCAGGTGGTCGGGCCGGGAGAGGGGGATGTGCCCAGAACCCGGCTCACCCACTCGCTGGAGGTCGCCCAGATCGGCCGGGGGATCGCCGTTGAGCTCGGTTGTGATCCCGACGTGGTGGAGACCGCGGGACTGGCGCACGACATCGGCCACCCGCCCTTCGGCCACAACGGGGAACAGGTCCTCAACGAAGTCGCCGCGGGTTGTGGTGGGTTCGAGGGCAACGCGCAGACGCTGCGGATCCTGACCAGATTGGAGCCCAAGCTGCTCGAACCCGCGACCGGGCGCAGCCATGGCCTCAACCTCACGAGGGCATCGCTGGACGCCACCGTCAAGTATCCGTGGCCGCGCGGCAACGGGAAGGTCAAGTTCGGCTTCTATGCCGACGACGCGGAGGTGTTCGGTTGGCTGCGCGACGGCGCGCCGGATGGGGTGCGATGCCTGGAAGCGCAGGTGATGGATTGGGCCGACGACGTCGCCTACTCGGTGCACGACGTGGAGGACGGGATCCTGGCCGGCCGGATCTCGCTGGAGACCCTGGGGGACCCGGTCGAGCGGGCACAGCTCGCTGGGCTCGCCGTCAAGCATTTCAGTGCGCTGCCCAGCGTGAAGCTGGAGGCCGCCGCGGTGGGCCTGCTCGCGCTCCCGGTGCTCGATGCCCTGCGCCGTTACGACGGATCGCTCGCCGCTCAGGTTGCGTTGAAGGAACTCACCAGCGAGCTGGTAGGGAGATTCGTTTCGGCCGTGGTGTCAGCCACCCTGACCCGGTTCGGGCCTGGTCCGTTGGGGCGTTACCGGGCGGATCTCGTCATCCCGAGCCAGGTGGCCGCGGAGGTGGCGTTGCTCAAAGCGATGGCACTGCGATTCGTGATGAGCGACCCGCATCGACTGGCGATGCAGTCCGGGCAACGGGAACTGCTGGCCGAGTTATGCGCTGGCCTGGCGCATCGGGCGCCGGACCCGCTTGACCCGGCGCTGGCCCTGGCGTGGCGGCATGCTCCCGACGACAGCGCGCGCCTGCGGGTGATCGTCGATCAGGTGGCTGCGCTGACCGACGCGCAGGCGCTGCGCTGGCACGCGGCGCTGGCGTCTCGCAACACGTGACCAACCACGGTGACGAATCAGTAGATCATCTGCTGATTGTCGTAGTACTTGAACTCGAGCAGGTTGTTCGAGGGGTCCTGGAGTACGAATGTGTCGTGCCCTTCGGGCCGGTGGTCGAAACGGCGGAAGGGGTGGGCGAAAAACGGCAGGTCGTGTTTCCTGGCCAGGTTGAGCATCCGTTCCCAGTCTTCCCGCTCCTGGAATGTGACTCCGAAGTGCCTGGGGTAGAGAGCCGGAGTCGAGTCGACGCGGTCGGAGAGGTGGCAGACGACCTGGTCGCCGAAGAAGTTCAGGGTGATGCGATCTGCATAGCGCCGGGCCAGCACGCAGCCAAGGCCTTCGACATAGAATCTTCGTGCCTCGTCCAGGTTCCGGGCCGGGATCGCCAAGTGGAACACAGTCGCAGAATTGCGCATCACAGGATCACCGGCAGGGTGTCCGAGCGCAGGCCCCGCCGCAGCGTTTCGAGCGCTATCACCTCGTCGGCCCGCACATTGGCCAAGTTGGCCGAAGCACCGATCCGGCGGACGAAGTAGGTCTGCAGGTCTTTGTTCGGTGCCTCGAAGAGCAACCGGTCGAGATCTATACCAGAGCCGACGATCTCGTCAATCAACTCGTGGCGTGGTTCGCCGTCGGCGCGGCAGATCCCGCTCCGGCCGCTCTCCCGTGCTTCAGTCGTGACGAGGTGAGCGCCGGCGGCCAGGTCCTCCTCAATGAAGGCGATCCAGTGCACTGGTGCCAGCGCATCGGAACGCTCAGCGTCCTTGAAGCCGACCTCGCTGATCACGACAAACTCGCCGGCGAGCTTGGCCACCCACCGGGCTTTCTGGGCGTTGTCCAGAGGGATCGTGCCGTTGGACACCTCGACGTGAGTGGCGCCCAGGGCGCGGCACAGGGCGAGCCACTCCGACACCAGCCCATCCAAGGCGTAGCGCTCGAACAGAGTGCCGCCGAAGTAGAAGTCGATGCCGGCGCTGCGCAGTATGTCGATCTTCCGTTTGATGTCCTTGGTGACCAGGCAGGTGCCCCAGCCGAACTTCACAAGATCCACGAATTCCCCGACGCTGTCCACGGCATCCTCGAATTGACCGGTGAACATCCCGGGATCGATGACCATCGTGAGCCCACGTTGCCGCGGCTTGGGATCAAGGTCTGGTAGACGTAGCTGGGTGTCGATCACGGTTTCCTCCTCGGATCTATCAGACTGGATGGATGCACTCGCTTGAGAACGGCGTTTTCCGGTGAGCACCAGGCTGAGCGGTCCGCGCCGCAGTAGCTCGACCACCGCCAGCGACGCCACGACTGCGACGACGAAGGCGATCATGGTCGACCAGAGCGCGGGCACCCGCGCGGACAGCCACACCGAAGGGCCCAGCGTCCACGCCCACAGCGCCATCGGATGCACCAGAAATATCCCGAACGAGCGGTCAGAGCTGATCTCGACGGCCCGTGAACCCGGGCCGGGGCCGCGCCGCGCGGCCCACGCCACGCCCAGGGCGAACAACCCGGTGACGACGGCCACGCACCAGGGCACCATCACCGGCTGGAATACATCCGAGGCCAGCAATGCGGGGGTGCCGCTGCGTACCGACCTCAGAAACCAGGCCTCGGCCGCGACGCCGGTGAGTAGAAGTGCCCCGAACACCAGCACCGGATGCCCGCGGACCGAAGCCTGCACCCGGTCGGCATGCAGCGCTGCCAGCCCGCCGAGCAGCAGGTAGAACACATAGCTGCCGACGAATGACCCGTCGTATGGCAGCAGCTTCGCGGCGATCCCGCTCGGCTGTGCCCCGTGCAGCATCGCATCAATGCCGAGCTGGAGAACCGCTCCGATCGCCAGCAGCGCGAAACAGCCGCCGCGGCGCCCCGCCGATGCCCGCAGCAACCGCAGGAACAGCGGGAACAGCAGGTAGAACTGCATCGTGACGACCAGGAAGTACAGGTGGTACCAGGCCGTGCCGGTGAGCAGATTGCGCCCGACCTGGATGAGCGCTGCCGTGGGTGGTAGCGGTGTCGTGATCAGCCCCAGTCCACTGTAGACTACAGACCAGATCAGGTAGGGCACACCGACCAGCAGGAACCGGCGTCGCCAGAACGGCGCGACGGGCAGCCGGTGGCGGTAGCGGTGCACGAGCACGAATGCGGTGAGCGCGAAGAACGCCTCACGGGTGAAGTGCAGCAGCATCGCGGCGCCGGCCGCCGGCACGCTGTCGGCCGGGTTGACGGTAGCCACGGTGTGCACCGCGATGACGCAGGCGAACGTCAGCACCCGAACCAGGTCCACTGCGTAGACGTGGCCCGGGCTGGCGACACGCGTGGCTGCTTCGGGGTGTCCCGTCACGGCGTGGACACCCGGGGACCTGGAGTCTCCTCCCGCAGCCGGCGGCGCAGCACCTTGCCAGTGGCTGACCGTGGCAACCCCGCCACGATCCGGAACTCCACCGGGCGTTTGACCCGGCTGAGTTGTCGTTCGCACCGCAATCGCAACCGGCCCACAAGCTGGTCGGCTTGCTCGACGTCCAGCGTCCGCATCGGTTGTATCCATGCCACCGGCACCGCCCCGAGCACCTGATGCGGGCACCCGGCGACGGCGGCCTCAGCCACCGCCGGCTCGCCGCGGAGAACCTCTTCCACCTCACCCGGATGCACCAGCTCGCCGCCGCAATTCACGACGTCATCGCAGCGGCCGGTGAGGTAGAGATACCCCTCGCCGTCCAATCGCCCGAGGTCGCCGGTGTCCAGCCAGCCCGCGGCGTCGAATCGCTCGGCAGCCACACCCTCAGCGTAGGGACTGATCACGCTCTCACCGCGGATGCGAACCCGGCCTACCACGTCCCGGGCGCACTGCCGGCCGTCCGGCCCGACCACCTCGAGTTCCACCCCGGCCGGCCGGCCCACCGATCCCGGCGGGTGGCCGCCGCCCAGCGGAGTAGCGGTGATCTGGCTGGCTGCCTCGGTCATGCCGTAGCTCTCCACCACCGCAACCCCGGTCCGCCAGGCCAGCTGTGCGCGGGCCATGGCCGGCAGCGGCGCGGACGCCGAGCGGATGAACCGCAGAGCCGGGGGGACCATCGGGACGCTGTCCCGGGCGAGAATGGAGAGGATCGCCGGTACCGCATTCACCCAGGTGATCCCCTGCTCTGCCAGCAGTTGCCAGAACCCGGTGCGATGGAACCGCCGGTCGACCACCAACGTGCCACCTGCGACAACGGTGGCCAGCAGCGCAACGACCTGGGCGTTGATGTGGAACAACGGCAGCGGGTTGAAACCACGGTCGGTAGCGGAGAGCTGGTGGTGGCTGACGACGCACCGCGCGGCATACAGTAGCTGGCGTTCGGTGAGCACGACCGTTTTGGGCGTGCCAGTCGAGCCGGAGGTCAGTAACGCGACGGAACCCATCAGCCCGTTCGATGACTTTCTCGTCAGGTGAGCGTGGGCTGCTGGTTCGGAGGGCAGGCCAGTGGCGGGATTCACGCACAGACCCGAGGCGGACGGCCGATCACTGATCACCAACCGGGGCCGCAGTGCGCGCCGCGTGCGGTCCGCTTCGGCGGGCGGAGCGGCCGGGTCGACGGGGGCCGAGCACCGCCCGGCGGCGATCACCGAGAGGTGCACGACGCAAAACGCGAGAGGGTCTTCGATATCGACGAGCACTCGGGCACCCGGCGGCGCCCCGGCGGCGTCGAGTTGCTGGCACCATACGTCGGCTGCGGTGTCCAGCACGGCGAAGTCGAAGGACCGCTGGCTGCGCGCGTCGGCCAGGCAACACTGGTGCGGCTGGCGGGCGGCCCGCTCAGCGAGAAGCTCACGAAGTACGGTCACAGGCGCATGCTGACCTGGTTACCTGAAAATCAGCTGGATGCGAACTGGGCATCCGCTGTGTCACGGGGTGCGAGGGCAATCGGGCCGGGCCCCATCGATCAGTCTCCGGGCTTGGCTACCTGGTGAGGACCTTCCTGGCGTTGGCCCTGACTGCGGTACTGGCGGTCATCGTGATTGCCGTCGGACGCTCGTCCGTACCGGACCACCCGTTGTTGCTCCACCAGCAGACGGCCGGCCCGCCTGGACCTGTCACCGAGGTGCACACGGTGACCGTTGACGGCGTCCGGCGAACGTACCGTTCCATTGTCCCGGCCCAGCCGACCGGCGGGCTACCGCTGCTGATCGTGCTGCATGGGCGTGGCCAGTCCGAGCCTGCCGTGCTCAGCCAAACCGGGTTCGTCGAGTTGGCGCAGCGGCGGCAGGCCGTGCTGGTGTTGCCCGACGGGGAGCAGCGTTCCTGGAACGCCGGTCGTGGCTGCTGCGGATTCGCCGCCTCCCACCAAGCCCGGGACGTACCGTTCGTGGCCGCGATCGTGGCCGATGCGGTGCACCGGTGGCCGATCGATGCCGCGCGGGTGTACCTGGTCGGGTACAGCAACGGGGGCAAACTCGCCTATAGCACGATGTGTGCGCATCCCACGCTTTTCGCGGCGGTAGCGACCTACGGCGCGGTGCCCTTGTCGCCCTGCCAGCCGGGCACGGCCGCGGTGTCGGTCTTGCTCGCCGCCGGCACCGCTGACCAGGTGCTGCCTTTCCACGGCAGGCCAGGTGGGCACCCACCGTTACCAGCCGTGCCGGAGGCTGTGGCCTGGCTGCGGGCTCAGGACGGTTGCTCCGGCACGGTGCTGACCGGGCGGGACGGGTCGGCGGTGGTACAGCGATGGGCGGGTTGCACGGGTGGAACAGATGTTGAGTCAGTCAGCTATCCCGGGCTGGGACACGCCTGGCCTGCCAGGCCTCGCGGTGGGTCACCCGCGGCCGCGACTGTGATGTGGGCGTTTCTCAGCCGGCACGGGGCACAGAATCGCCTCACGGGGCGTGGCTGACCCTGCCGGGGGTGGGTCCTCCGGATTCCAGGTGGCGGGGCACCAGTGCACCGAACAGCAGTCCGATAGTGGCCCACATCACCAGCTGGGTGCCCAGGGAGGCGATCCGGAAGTTCCACAGTACGGATGCTGGGAATGCGTCGGGGACTTCGTCGATGGCCGGTAGCAGGAATTGCGCCACAGCAAGGGCCACGATGAATGTCGCGCTCGCGGCCAGCGTCGCGTTCCAGGTACTCAGCCGCGACGTGAGCCGGCGGCCGAGATAGGTCGCTGCCACGGCCAACGCCAACGACAACGACACCATCCCGAAATACGTCCCGGTGCGCTCGCTGATCGTCTCGGCACTACCCACCGATGGCGGATTGGCAGGGTATTTGAGGAATGGCACGACGTAGACCACGAGATAGCCGACCAGCGCGAGCACGGCTGCCGTCGCCCGCGCAGACATCTGGCCGACGCGGCCGTATACGATCGCAAACGCCAGCGCGAACAAGCCCCCGAAGGCAACCGCGTACACCCCCACCGCGGTGGCCAGCCCGATGGTGCTCTGCACCGCGCGGCTGACCAGTTCCGGCTCCGGGCTTTCGCCCCGGATCACCTGCAACGCCGATTCGACATCGATCGCACTATCGATCGACGGCTCACCGAAGATGAGGGCGAACACCAGCGCGGTCAGCCCGGCTGCCAAGCCGGACAGCATGCCGCGGACCAGCAACGTCCGCATCATGTCTCTGTGTCGATCATGACCCGTGCTCATATCGTCGTTGACCCGGCCGTCAGTGGCAGGGAAACCCGAGCAAGTGCCTGCCGTCGTGCACGAATTCGTGGACATAGTGACCCGAGATGATAGAGACCGCGCCCTGCTCGGTGCCGACGAAATACAACAGCAGCAGACCGAGGACGGTGATGAAGATCCCCCAGGGCAGGATCTCCCGAAAGGGGATGCGAATCGGGATCGGCGCGGGAACGGAGATGGCGCTCACGGTGGTACCTCCCTGGGTTGACGCGACCCACTAGCGGTGGTCACGACGGCGGAGTGTCTGACTCACGGACCCGGGCCTGGGTACCGTTCACAGTGGCGCGACCGTGCCGGGCTTGCACCGGCTTACTCCAGTTCGTCGATCACGTGACGGTAGGCATGGGGGAGTGGGTGCGTCAATCGACCATACCGGTGCGAGACCGGTCAGCGGAGACGGAGCCGCCCGAGTAGCTCATTCGGCACGACAGATACCGGGAATGGCCGTTGTGCCTTGAAGACCTCGTCTCCGGCCGTTCGGACCACTTCCTGGTATCCCCCATCCTCGTCGAGCTCGAGAACCAGCAGGTCTGGTACGTCCGGGTCGAGTACCCAGTAGCTGGGAGTACCCATTCGCTCGTAGGCGGCGCGTTTGAGGTTGAGATCGATCAGCCGGCCGCTGGGAGAGAGGACCTCGACGGCGAGCACGGGTGCTGCGGGAAGGTTCTTGTCGGTTAGTTCGTCGAACCGCGCCACCAGGACGTCGGGCTGCACTTCATTGGAGATATCGGTCTGAACGGCAAACGGGGCGGCGGTGACGTACAGATCCTCCGGACACGCGTCGTCGAGCAATCGGTGCAGTAGGTATGAGATCGTCTGGTGGCGCAGGCCGGGCGCCGGGCTCACCAGGAGTTCCCCGTCGATGAGTTCGTAGCGGCGGCCGTCATCGGGCATCCCTTCCAGGTCATGAACCGTGAAGGGAGTGCTGGCAGTGACGCTCATGCTGGTCATGGTCCCCTCCTCAGGTTGGCCTGACAACTGTGCCTCGAGGGTCTGACAATTCTCCTGCACCGTGAGGTCTGCAACGCTGCGTGAGCGGGAGCCTAGGCGTTGGGGGCAGCGGCTCCCGCTCACCAGCGGGTCCTCAGGCCTGTGTCAGGAGCCCTGCCCGCCAAGGATGGACCCAGCCACCCCGCTCACATCGAGACCTGTGCTTTGCGACACTCCGTCCAGAATGGGCTGGAGAATGGGATCGACCACCTTCAACGGGTCAATGCCGAGTCCGCCGCCAAGCAATCCGCCGCCTGTGCCGCCGAGCAGCCCGCCACCGCCGAGGAGCCCGCCGCCACCGCCGAGCAGCCCGCCACCGCCGAGCAGCCCGCCGCCACCGCCGCCGAGCAGCCCACCAAGGGGAGATCCGCTGCCGGTATCAGTGGAGCCGCCGCCGGTGTCGGCGTTGGCCACCCCACCGATGAGGAGCCCTCCTGTGGCGACGGCAGCGACCATCAGGGCCTTAGCTCCGCGCGAGGCAAAGAATCTGATCACGATTGCACTTCCTCCTGTTTTTGGGGACAAGAAACCCAGTTGGGATTCTCGGTTACTTGTGACGTCTTGCCTACCAATGACCCATCGAATTAGTAGCCGAGGTTGAACACCTCTGGTTACTGATCGGTTAGCTTCACCGCCCTCCGTGGCTGAGGTGTTGACGTGGCGTGCACGTGCACGACCGGCGACGAATTGGCTCCGGTGTGTTGTAGATCAGAATGTCGACGAAAGATCGTCCGCACGCACCGATTTTCACCGCGGCGACGCTGCTCGCCCAAGGTGAACAACAGTGGTCTGGACATCAACGGGATGCGTTCGAAACACCCCACAAGGGATAGATATTTCGGTGGCCAGGTCTATTTCGTTACCACCCATGATCTGAGCGTTGCCGGAGGCCCGCCGCATGTTCTACGCCTTTCGTGACGCATGACTGGACGGCAGTTGGCGAATAGTGGCTGCGAAATGAAATGTTGACTAATTCCTGCTACTTGCAAGCCCCGGCGAGGGCCGGGGTCTGGGGGCCTCGGCCGAGCGGTGGCGCTCCCGCGCCAGCTGAGCCACCCTGCGGATCCCTGACCCGGTCCGGTCATAGACTCGGTCACCGTGGCTGGACGCATCCGGGACGCTGACATCGCGGAGGTCCGCGAGCGCAACCGGATCGACGAGGTGGTCGGCGAGTACGTCGCGCTGCGCCGGGCCGGCGTTGACTCGCTCAAGGGGCTCTGCCCGTTCCACGATGAGAAGTCCCCGTCGTTCAACGTTCGCCCTGGGCACGGCACCTACCATTGCTTCGGCTGCGCCGAAGGCGGCTCGGTCGTCGACTTCATTATGAAGATCGAGCACCTGGGTTTCGTCGAGGCGGTGGAGCGACTGGCGGACCGGGTCGGGATCCAGCTCACCTACACCGGGGGTAGCACCTCGGTCCAGCGTGACCGCGGTACCCGATCCCGGCTGGTCGAGGCCAACAAACTGGCGCAGGAGTTCTACCGCGAGCAGCTGAGCACCGCGCCGGCGCAACCGGCCCGGGAGTTCCTCATGCAGCGTGGGTTCACCCAGGATGCGGCGGACACCTTCGGCTGCGGCTTCGCCCCGTCCGGGTGGGATCAGCTCACCAAACATCTCCTCGGCCGGGGCTTCACCGTCGAGGAACTGGTCAAGGCTGGGGTGTCCCGGGAGGGCCAGCGCGGGCCGATAGACCGCTTCCACCGCCGGCTGCTGTGGCCGATCCGCGACCTCGGTGGCGACGTGGTCGGTTTCGGCGCCCGGCGGCTGTTCGACGACGATCGCGTCGAGGCGAAGTACCTCAACACCGCCGACACGCCGCTGTATCGCAAGTCGCAGGTGCTCTTCGGGCTGGACCTGGCCAAGCGGGAGATCGCTCGGCGCCGCCAAGTCGTCGTCGTCGAGGGCTACACCGACGTGATGGCGATGCACCTGGCCGGGGTGCCCACCGCGGTGGCCTCCTGCGGCACGGCATTCGGCACGGACCACATTGCGGTGCTGCGCCGGCTGCTCATGGACGACGACGCGCTGAGCGGTGAGGTGATCTTCGTCTTCGACGGTGACGCGGCCGGTCAGAAGGCGGCACTCAAGGCGTTCGATGAGGACCAGCGCTTCGCTGCGCAGACGTTCATCGCCATTGCGCCGGGTGGGATGGACCCTTGCGAGCTGCGCCAGGCCAAGGGTGACGCTGCGTTGGGGGATCTCGTGGCGCGCCGTCAGCCGCTGCTGGAGTTCAAGTTGCGCAACCTGCTCGCCGAGCACGACCTGGACACCGCAGAGGGCCAGGTCGCCGCACTGCGGCGGGCGGTGCCCTTCGTCGCGCAGTTCAAGGACGCAGCACTGCGAGATCGGTACGCGACGAAGCTGGCGCATCTGAGCGGCTGGACGGGCGATGAGGCCACGGTGGTCCGCCGGGTCCGCGAAGCCGCTGGCGAGGCACCTCGAAAGCGCGGGGGGCGCACACAGAACCCCGCACCGCCGCCGAATGGCGCCGACCTCCCAGCGCGCGACGATGTGCGGCTGCAGGCTCAGCGCGAGGTGCTCAAGGCTGTGCTGCAGGAGCCCGCCATGACCGGCCCGGTGTACGACACGCTCCCGGCCGAGGCGTTCGCCCACCCGTCCTACGCGCAGTTGCACGCCGCAGTCCTGGCCGCTGGCGGTACCGCCGCGGGCCTGTCGGGCCCGGAGTGGATCGACGCGGTCGCAGCCCACGGCGCCACACGATCATTGGTGACCGAGCTCGCAGTGGAGACGCTGCGCGGCAATGGCAAGACCGAGGACGACGCGCGCTACATCGGGAGCCTGCTCGCTCATTTGCAGGCCACCGTCCTCGGGCGGCAGGTCGCCGAGATCAAGTCGCGGTTGCAGCGGATCTCACCAGAGGACAAGGACACCTACAACCAGCTCTTCGGTGATCTGGTGGCCCTTGAGCAGTACTACCGGGCGCTTCGAGAGCGGGCCGTAGGAGCCCAGGAGTGAGTGTCTGGGGGCGGTTGCTGCGGGGCTTTTCGGCGGTGCCCGAGCTGCCCCCGGGATTCGCCGGTCGCCTGGAGCCGGCCGAGCTGGTCGTCACGACGGGGGAGCTGGCGGGTAGCGGGCACCTGGTGCTGACGCAGCGGGGGATGTGGGTGCCGGAAGGAGCCGAGTGCCGGCGTATCGGCTGGCACCTGGTGAGCAAGGCGGTGTGGGACCGCAGCGCGCTGGTGGTCACCGAATCGGTCAGCGCTGGCATGGTGGGGGAGGCCGTGCTGCTGTCCGACCTGCCGCCCCGCCACTTCGCGCTGCTGGAGCCCGGCAAGGTCCCCGAGGTGGTGCGCGAACGGGTCACCAGCTCGATTCGATCCAGCCGGCACTGCGAGCTTCCCGGCGGTGGAGCCTGGTTCGTGCAACGCCGGGTGCCCGGTCAGGACGGTCTGGTGCTGCAGGTGCGGGCTGATCCGGGTACGGCGCCGGCCGCTCTGCAGGCCATGATCGGTGAGGTCGTAGCGTGCTCGTCGTGGCTGGCCGCACAGAGCTAGCTTCGGTGGCTGACGGGGGGCAGGACGTGTGGGATCCGGAGACTTATCTCGCGTTCGGTGACCACCGGGCACGGCCATTCCACGACCTGCTGGCCCGGGTGAATGTCCGCGATCCGGCTTTGGTGGTGGATCTGGGTTGCGGGCCGGGCACCCTCACCCGGTTGCTGGCCAAACGATGGCCGATGGCCACAATGCTGGCGTTGGACAGCTCACCGGAGATGGTGCAGGCCGCGCGGGAGCGGGGCATCCACGCGGAGTGTTGCGATGTGCGCAGCTGGTCGCCCCCGCCCGGCACTGGCCTGATCGTCTGCAACGCGGTGTTGCAATGGGTGCCCGAGCACGCGGAGCTGCTCCGTCAGTGGATGCGGCAGTTGCCATCCGGGGGATGGCTGGCTTTGCAGGTGCCGGCGAACTTCAGCGCCCCGTCCCACGCCGAGACCGCCCGGCTTGCCGCCGAGCCCCGGTGGCGTGACCTGCTGGACCTCCGGGGGACGCACCCGGTGCTCGAACCCCCCGGATACGCGGCGGTGCTGGGCCCGGGCGCCGCGGAGTTGGACGTGTGGGAGACCACATACCTGCATCAGCTCACCGGCCCCGACCCGGTGCTCGAATGGATCACCGGGACTGCGCTGCGGCCGGTCCGGGCGGCGCTGTCGGCGGAGGAGTGGGCGGCGTTCCGGCAAGAACTCGCCCCGCGGCTGAGGGCTGCCTACCCGGCGGGAGCCGACGGGGTGACCTTGTTCCCGTTCCGCCGGATCTTCGCAGTCGTGCAAGCCCGGTAGCTCGGACGTAGCAGATCGATGCGTCCCGCACGCGGGGCCGTGGTACGGGTGTTGCCCACCGTGCGCTATCGTGGTCCCCTGTCGGACCGCCGGACGGTGGTACCCGGCGCCTTCCCCGATAGCTCAATTGGCAGAGCATGCGACTGTTAATCGCAGGGTTGTTGGTTCAAGTCCAACTCGGGGAGCTACCCACCACACATGCCCCGAACTCACCAGCAGCGCTGCCCGGGCTGGGCGCTGCTGGTGAGTTCGGTGGCCGCTGGGTTAGTGCGCGGGTGGTGGGCAGATGAGTCCCGTGGGGTCTGCCGGAAGTGGGATGGGACTGGCAATGCCGAGGCAGGACTGCAACGGCTGCACCATGATCGTGCGGTAGTTCGCCGGCTCGGTCGCGACCGGGGTGTATGCGGTGGGCACACCCAAGCCGGTGCCGACGTCGGGCAGTGGCTTGCCGGTGCGATAACCCGAGAAGATCAGGGTGGCCGAGCCGAAGCTGTTCACGATGACCTGCGGGTTGTACACCCGGCCCGTGTAGTACTTCTGCGGGCTGGTCGTGGGGTAGGTGTAGTCGACCTGGACGAGCGGGTTGGCGGCTCCGTTGTCCACTGTCCAGTGCACAGCGTCGCGGGAGTGGGCATGCCCGATGAAGTGGTATGCGTCGCTGTCACCGTCCTGGCAGCCCCCTCCGGAGAAGAACAGGCCGAGGGAGCCGTCGAGTTGCCTCAGGATGGTGCCGTTGGGCCCGATGTACCGGAACCCGCCGGTGCCGGCGTTGTCGTCGGGGTTGTTGAGCCCGCTGACCGGACCGCCATCGGTGAAGGTTCTCCCATCGGCGGTCGTCGCGATCCGGAGTTCGGGGCGGTCGTAGTTCGCTTTCTTGCTGGTGTACGGCTGGGATTGCGAGTCGGTGCAGAGCTTGGTTGGATCGAGGCCCGCAGCGGGGGTGGTCTTGGACCCCTTCACCTTCTTCAGATAGAGGATCTTCGTGGGGTTGAAGTTCGGATTGGTGCCGGTACCGGGGATCACGCCGAGAATGCCATCGGGGTTCAGTAGCCCCATGGTCTGCGGAACCCCGGCAGGGACGGGTGTGCCCGTCGTCACCGGTTCGATGGCGTTCAACCCAGAGACCCCGGAGCTGACGTCGTGGATTGTCAGCCCTCCGTTGTCGCCCACCGACCCGGCACGGTCGAGTGTGTAGAGCAGGGTCTTCGGTCCCGACTGGGTCGGGACCGTCATGACGAACGGGTGGCCCTGGCCGTTATCACCGTTTCCGCTGGCGTTCGTGGCGGCGTCGTTAGCCGGGCAGGTGCCGTTAAGACGCAGCTTCACCCCGTCGATGGACCAGGTCAGCCCACCGTCGGTGGAGGTGCCGTGCGCGACCGCCTCATCGGTGTCCTTGATTCGGTAGTCGAAATAGCCGTCCAGAGTGTTCCCGAAACGCTTGATCTGCGGAAAGTAGTAGGGTTGCATGAGATTCGTGCCGGGATTGTTCTGGAGCGTCCCGCCCGGGAAGGTGTCGCACAGTCCCTTGTTCTGGTGATCAAGGGTTGCCGGGCCTTGCCCGACTGTCCACGGCCCGTTCGTGACCGACGCCGGCTGGGCCGACCCGTTGGTGGACCACTGCACATTGAGCGAAAATAGTCCTCCGAACGGCGGCGGCGATGGCACATCGGCCATGGCTGTGCCAACGGTGAGAGTCAGGGTGGCCAGGCTGGCGCCGGCGGCCAGGAACAGATCTTTCTTTCTCATTCACTATCCTTTGCAGCGCAGGGATTCTGTCGAGCAACGCTGCGTCCCAAAGGTGAACGGAAAGAGTCCAGAAGTCGATCAGGGGATTGCGACAAACCCCACAAGAGACCGCTAAGTGGTAGCGCCGAACCGTCGACGACGTCGATATGGCCCAGCTGTTGGCGCCCGATTCAGGCGCTGATCTCCGTCCGGTCCCGCTGCTGCACCTGATCACTTTCAATGCGCCCGTCGCGCATCCGTACGACTCGCTTGGCGAACCGGGCGATCTCTTCTTCATGCGTGATGATCACTACTGTGCGGCCGGCATCGTTCAGTGTGCCGAGCAACTTCATGATCTCGACGCTGGATGCGGTGTCAAGGTTGCCGGTGGGCTCATCGGCAAGCAGCAGCGTGGGATCATTGATCAGCGCCCGCGCGATCGCCACCCGCTGCTGCTGACCGCCGGAGAGCTCGTTGGGCATGTGCTTCTGGCGATCGCCCAGGCCGACCTGTTCCAGGGCCAGCCTGGCAGCATCGCGCCGAGCGTGCACCCCGGCGTAGACCAGCGGAAGCTCGACGTTGCGGATTGCGCTGGTGCGGGCAACCAGGTTGAAGGATTGGAACACGAACCCGATCTTGCGGCTGCGGATCTTGGCCAGCCGGTTGTCGGACAGCCGGCTGACGTCAGCTCCGTCGAGCAGGTAGCGTCCGGTGGTCGGGACATCGAGACAGCCCAGGATGTTCATGAGCGTCGTCTTGCCCGATCCGGACGGGCCCATGATGGCGACCAATTCACCGTCGTCAATGGTCAGATTGACGCCGTGGAGTACCGGCAGCTCCATCTTACCCATCCGGTAGGCCTTGCTGACGTCCTCAAGCTGGATCATTCGACTCCCCGGTCTGGCGTGATACCGATCGCTGGTGACTGCGGCGCCCTGCCAGTCAACTGCAGGAGCGGTGAGGTGAGCGCACAGATACATCGTTCCTGGTGTGCTTGGCCGGTTCGCCTACCTCGATCATGCCTGCAACGTTGCCGCGGGCGGGGCGCGCGCACATCGGATCGTGGTCCGAGATTAGGTATCGGACCCAGCTCCGATGCGACTTCGACCTGAGATGGTCCCAGGCCGGGCTCTGACTCAGGTTGTCTGCCGACGGCCGGGGTCGGCTGTTTGGTGACTGCGGTACAGCTCCCATGCCCGGCGGCGGGCCTCGTTCGCGCGACGTTGCGCGTCCTCGTACACGAGTTGCTCCTGCTCCGGCGTGGCGTGCCCCTCGGCGACTGCGACCTCTGCGGCCACCCAGCGGTCCTCGTCGCCGGGTTCGCCCTCGCCGCCGGGAGGCGGACCGTCGGTATGACGATGCCGGTAGTAGGGGTTGTCTGTCGATAGGCCACCGCTGAAGCGGCCGTAGGCGCCAAGGAAAAGCAGCAGCATCCCGGCGATGAGACTGAAGATCACATTCGAGAGCCGGAACCCCAGCAGATTGAGCTGGGTGTGCAACACCGCGAGGTTGAGCAAGCCGGAGAGCAGGAACAGCGCACCGACGATCACCGTGATCGTCGAGGAGAGCCGGCCGCCACGCAATGCGGCACCGATGAGCACTCCACCGACGATAAGTGAGATCGTCGCCAACAAGCCGTTGGAGGCCAGCCCGAGGACCACCGTGCCGTGCACAGCGAGAAAATCGAGCCGATTGGCCACCCCGAGAGCCCCGAACACGCACAACCCGGCACCGAACACCGCCGATCCGATGCGGTGCACGAAGTCCACGCGGCGCCCCGAAGGGGTGCTCGACACGTTCTCAGGGTACGCTCTTGCCTTTACTCTTGGTCGATAAAATATTGACAAAAAGTGTCATAGGCCTAAAACGCCCCGCGTTGATCAATGCTTAAGCCAGGTGATGTTCTTAGGCTTGAGCATATGGCGCCACGCGGCGGGGAGGTCCCGCTCAGCGCGGGCCGCACGGGCGGCTTCGACGGCATGCATCAGGCCGTAGGTGAAACCGTTCCCGCCGTCGAGATGGGCCTTCCCGGCGAGCTCGCGCAGGACCGGCCGGGACACCACGGTGTCCTGGTGGCTGCCGAGCAGCTTCTGGACCTTCTTGAGCGGGCGTTGCGACCGTCTGGCTGACTTGCCCAGCGTGGGTGTGATCGCCTCGGTGGTGTAGCGGAGCCGTTTGGTGGCCTTACGTGCCTCATGGAGGGCGAGGTCGCGCTGCGCGCCTGACGGCTGGGAGAGCGCGTCATCCATGCGTGACGCAACCCGCCGGTAGGCCCGCGCCGCGCTCTTGGGAAGTTCCCGGCGACCGGAGCGGGTGGCGGCCCGGGTGAGGGGCGGGTCGGCCAGCAGCGCATCGATCGCGTCGTGCAATGCCAGGTAGCGGTCGCTGTTGAGCGCGGTAAGGGCGACGTCCCGCGCGTCGGCTTGACGACGCTCGAACGACCGGGTGAGCGCGGCGGCCACCGGTCCGAGGACCAACTCGTCGGGCAGGCCGGCGAGGATCGTCGCGCACCGCTGCGCCATCACCTCCGCGTCCCGAGCCCCACTCAGCTCACCGGAGATCCACTTCAGCTCCGCCGTCAGCGCCCGGGTCTGATCACGGTCGATCAGCTGGCCGAATGCTTGCAGCGCACTGCGCATCCGGCGGCCCGCGACCCGCATCTGGTGCACCGCATCCGGCGCGTCGCGCCGGACCAGCGGGTCGTAGCTGCGTAACTGTTCGGCCTGGGTTGTCAGGTAGGCCAGCACCACGCCGCCCGCTGAGGATGGGGACGCGGGCCGCGGTGCGGCTCGGGATGTTTGGAGTTCCTCGGCCAGCAGCCGGCCGAGCTTTGATGGGGATCCGGAGCGGCGCGCTCCGGCATGGAGCAGCCAGCGCCCGATCCGGTTGAGCAGGTTCACGTCGCCGTGTTCGGCGAGCTCCACCTCGACTTCCCGCCAGGAGAGCGCCCTGGTCTGCTCGCCCATCGTGTGCGCGCTGACCCGATCCTCGACCAGCTCAGCCAGTGGGTGGCCGTCGGCGTCGGTGAGCACCCACCGTCGGCGCCGGGTATTGAGCTGGGCGACCGGGGCTAACGCAGCACCGCGGGAATGCACCCGGGTTAGCTCAACCAGCGCTGCCGGCGGCTGTCGGCGGGAGCTGCGCGCCGGCATTCGCAGCTCATCCCGGCTGTCCTTACCGACAGGTAGCTTCAAGTGCCACCCCGGATCGGATCCACCCGCTCGACGTCTCAGCGTGACTCCCGCCCGCACCAGCCGCAGATCTGGGGTGTCGAAGTACACCGCCTCAAGGTGCTGTTCCTGAGGGGCCGCACCGGTGGCCAGTCCGGGCAGTTCGGCCGGGTCCGGAAGCTCCATCGCGTCTGCTGCCTCGTACTTGCGCTCAGTTTCGCGTATTGCTGTCACGCTGCCTGCTTTGGCCACACGAGAGACATACCCCGGCCGGCCGGTCGCCGAACATTGCCGAGCGTGAGATTCCGGGCAAAGACCGCTACCGACGGTTCTCCTCGATCTCGGGGCAGGGTCCCTGCCGGAGGCCGCGGCGCTGGGACAGTTGATGATCTACAGTATCCCGTCGCTGAGGGAGATCAGCGGTGGACTAGCCTCGGCACCCGTCCGGGGGCGGTAGCTCAGCTGGTAGAGCAGCGGACTCATAATCCGTCAGGTCGTGGGTTCGAGTCCCACCCGCCCCACTGGCTTCTATCAGCAGAAACTGTCCTCATCCCGACTCTCTCAGATGATCTCTGGGCATGGATATGGGCATGAGTTACCCTGTGGGCATGACCGCAGCCCGTGCCAGGCGTGGTACCGAGAGACTCCAGGGCAACATCGAGGTTCGCGGCGACTCGCTGCGCATCCGTGTGTACGCCGGGCCTGACCCGGTGACCGGTACGCCGGTGTATCTGCGGGAGACGGTGCGCGGCACCGACGACGCGGCGCGTCGCACGGCGCGGCGGACCCTCAACCGCCTGGTTGCCGAAGCGGAGAAGGCGCGTCGGCCATCCTCGGTGGTCTCACTGGGGCATGTCATCGATGAGTGGCTGCGGATCGCCGAGCATGAGGACAGCACCCGTGAGACCTACGTGGGTTACATCGAGCGCACGATCAAACCGGCCCTTGGCTCAACGTCGATTGCGAAGCTCTCCGTGCGCCACCTTGAAACCCTGTATGCGGAGCTGCGGCGCTGTCGTGTCCGGTGCGACGGGACGCCAGCCATCGAGCACAAGGAGCAAGGCGAGCACGACTGCGTGAAGGCGAAGTGCAAGCCACACGTGTGCAAGCCCATGGCGGCCTCCACGGTCCGGCAGATCCACTCGATCATCAGCGGTGCACTGTCAGCGGCGGTGCGGTGGGACTGGCTGGAGTCGAATCCTGCGCGGATGGCGCAGCGGCCGAAGCAGAAGCCTCCAGAGCCCGACCCGCCGTCGCCCGCCGAGGCGGCCCGACTGGTCGATGAAGCGTTCCAGATGGACGAGGACTGGGGCGCCCTCGTATGGCTGGTGATGACTACCGGCCTGCGCCGGGGCGAGGTGTGCATCCTGCGATGGTCGCGGGTGGACCTCGACGCGGGGGAGATCGAGATTCGCAGCAGTTACCGACTTCGCAAGGGCGTCGGCACGGAGAAGGACACCAAGACCCACCAAATGCGCCGCATCGCGCTCGATACCGAGACCGTGGGATTGCTCCAGGAACTCAAGGAACGGTGGCGGGCAAGACTGGCCGATCTTGGGCTAGAGCTGACCGACGACATGTACGTATTCACCGGGTACCGGCAGACGGTGCCCACCGTCCCCTACTCACCGCATGGTGTGTCCAGCCGATACAAGGACATGGCCGACAGGTTGGGCATCGACACCCACATTCACGCACTTCGGCATTACTCTGCGACCGAGTTGCTCAGCGCCGGTATCGACCTGCGCACCGTAGCCGGTCGCCTCGGGCATGGCGGGGGAGGAGCGACCACCCTGCGTGTCTACGCCGCGTGGGTCGCCGCTTCCGACCGCAAAGCAGCGGAAATCCTCGGCTCCCGCATGCCTAAACGCTTGCACCGGGCTGTCACCGATGAACGGCCGGCCAGAGCGTCACAGCGCCGTCTAAAGCCCGTCACAAGGAGGTTGTGAACCCGTCACACCTGCCACATTGCTGTGACAGGTCAAGCAACCGTTCGAACTGCGGGAACGTGTTTTGTGACGGGTGTGTGTTGAACCCGTCACAAAACCCCCTCAACGACTGAAATCTAAGTGATGTCTACAGTCCGTCACAAGGCCCCTGATGAATGCGTATTGACTCCAGGGCGAAGATCAGCGAAACGGGCCTATGCGCGGCTCACTGATTGCTGGCGCGACACGTGATACACACAAGCTTGTGAATACTTCTTAGGGTGTGATAGTCAGTTGCGAACAGGTTGGGACAATCTGCTGGCCTGTCGGGCTGAGTCGCTGAATTAGGCCGAGTGACTAAAAGATGGTGTCGACTTGAACCTTCAATCTTGCATTGCTTGGCATAACCTTGTCGGAAGTTAACGTGTAAGTTTTGGTTTGCCCCGAGCCGATTTGGTTTGCGAGACCATCCGCCGTTCCAATGATTTTCCCATCGGGGCCATAGAATGTTGCTTTGATAGAAGCCGTATGCTCGAATGCATCGTTGTTCGTTGCTTCACCGTGAACTTCGGTGCCATATGATGAGGGTACCGCCACCTCATTCGTGAGGCTAATTTTCGGCATGTTTTCGGGTTGGGATGTCGGTGGGAAATCTGACTTTGGGGGTGCTGTCTTTATTGGTGCAGTGGTGATGGAAACAGTGTTAGATAGGAGGTGTGGAAATTGTGATTTAAATCTTCTAACGGCATTATTCCAGGCTGTTGCCTTAAGCGACAAGGCCACAGTTTGAGCGATTCGGTCATCTAGCTCGTCAAAGACGCTATCAATTTCGTGACTATCGCCCAATAGTCCCATATGCAACGCGCCAATATGTTTAGATGCTTCATCTCGACTGAGGGGTGGAATAACAATAGGATAAGTGGCTGTACCTAAGGCCCAGGCGCCACCCAGCTCGATCAAGCAGACCGGGCGCTGTAGAAATGCTTCGGATATCAACTCGATTGCCAGGGCAGATTTTCGCAAGGTTTTCTGAAGATAGCTTCGAAAGTCTTCTCCCGACGGAATTCCGGTAGCTCGTGCCGAAGAGTAGAAGATTCTGCCTTGAGGCACCCCGCCGAGTACCAGCATGTCTTGGAGTAAGTCGGCCAGCTGCTTATCTGCCGAGGCGTGGCTTATGAAGATATACTGGTCATTATTCAAACGACGGATTCCTTCCGTTTCTGGAGCCGTTGAGATGTTGGTAGTGATCGGATCTCCTTTTAGGTACCGTTGCGCCTGGTCAAGAATATCGTCAACATCACCACGACGCTCAGCTTCAAGCAAGGCAGAATTTATTTTAGTTTTCTTGCTTCCGCCGCGGCCGGGACGTTCATAAGCTGATGCCAGGCCGTGTGCCGCGAAGAAGCTTGTACTGTCTGCTCCCGAGCGGGCTGCTAAGGCGTCAACTAGTGCGAGTCGATCGCTTGGGGACCTGCGGGAACGCATCTGTGTAGAGTAGCGAACGGAACCGCAGCTCGACGAATCGGGTCACGACTTGACACTGCGAGTTGCGTCGAAGAGGTCGGGGATGGCCGGGTTCGCGTGTCCAGGTGACAGTCAGACTCTAGCGCGCCCTCCGGCGGTCACCCGTCACTCTCAGTAGTAGAACGTCGGTGGTCGAGGTCTTGGACGGAAGCGGTTGCTGGGCGCGTTAACTCCTAGATTACGGGGTGCGGAGCGGAGGCCAGCGGAGGCGGACAAGTGGATCCCCTCCGAGCATACCGGCTGCTCAGGGGAGAAGCGGCTTGAGGGAGGAGGCAGGGAGAACTCCCCCGTCATCCCTATCGGGTCCCGGCTGACTCCCCTCGCGCTTTCGTCACCATCAGTGCCACACGGTGGCAAACAAGACACCTGATCAGGCGAAGTGGGCCGGTTTCAAATGCCTCGTTCGATGCGCTCGAAAATGTCCGCGTCGGTTTCTTGTTGCCAGGGCGGCAAGTCGTCCCAGTCCGCCACATAAGCTGGCTTTGGATCTGGGAAGTGTTTAAAAATTTGCCCGATCCAACAAAGAGCTACAAAGCGTCCCTTCTGTGAACGCGTAAGCTTCGCAGTGCTGCCGCCGGTAGCATCGATGAACGCACGCACCTGATCGTAGACGGCAGCAGCGCTGTCCCGTTCCCAGTCCGGTGTTTCGTCCCAGGGTGCGATGTAGCTAGGCTTCGGCTCTCCCGGGTAGTGCCGCATGACACCGGAAATCCACGCCTCCCGGAAGACGCGTCCCTGTCTGGCTGACAATTTATCTCCCTCGCAAACTATCGAATCATTGAGGTTCAAAATTCCTGGATACGACCATAATTTGCTGATCGAGTTGTCGAACCCGATTATTTGCAAGTAATGGTGCGAGATGGTGTTGAAGTTCTTGCAGCTTGCGACCGATGAAACCAGATCCAGTCTGTGTGGCAATTTCCAAGGCTGCTTCAGCATGGCTGACAAGCTGATTCACGTCGCCACGTTGTACCCCAGTCATTGCTAGATCAGTCAGGACACTGGCACGGCGACGTGCGGATAGATCCGGGCGCAAGGCGTCACCAAGGGCATTTTCAGCCAGGTCAGGACGCCGAAGCTGGACGTAACAGGCACCGCGTTCCTCGGCAAGCCGGGAACCATCAAATCGAAGCCATCCGCCGTTGCTCACATCGCCTGACAATTCACGGACCTGCTCAGCTGCATCAAGTGCGCGCTGGCAGGCAGCTAATTTCCCAAGGCCAGCGAACACCTGCGCCTGAACGGAAGAAACCCAGTATCGCGTTGACAGCGCCCCGTCTCCTCGTCGGGCGAGACGTGCAGCCAACTCCAACATTGGCGCTGCCTTATCAAAGCGTCGTTCATACATCTCGATAAACGCATGTCGCGTCATCGCGCACGCCCATAGATCAAAAACGTCGGCTTCCTTGCTGGCGGTGGCCGCCAGGGTATAACAGTACGCTGCGTCACTGTATTTGTTAGCGTCAAAGAAGATCTCACCCGCCAGTTGCAATAGCTCGCTGACTAATGCGCACAGTCGTCGATGCGCCGAAATTCCTTGCCATCGGTTGAGGCTAGATATGAGCACGTCAAGCTGATCGTGCACAAGTGGAAATACGGCCCCCTTGGACTTAGATAGCACGAACACACGCCACAGATGTTCGTTCAGTGTGGCATAGTCGTCGACAGCTACGTTATCGAATCGGCCCGAAGTGATGGAAGAGTAATCCAACTGGTCTAGCTGTTCGTCAGCACTAGGCGTCGTCAGGAGCACCCCGAGCATGCTCAGTAGACGGAGCAGTTCACGACGCATCATATCTTCAGCACTCCGACCCGGCGTACCAGCCACTAAGCCCCACTGTCGGTCATCTCGCGCACCAGACATGGGTGACACCCGGTCAGGTCTCACCGAAGGACCTCGTGTTAACTGTTGGACAGTGGCTTGAGCTCGGGCTCGTCGAGTGGCTTGCTGTTGTGCGAGATGATCCGACTTGGCTTGAATTAACTGGTCGTAGCTGGCTATCAGGGCACCTTTCGCGCCGACGACTCGATCTGCTATCTCCCAGAAAGTGGCATCTGGTAACTGTGAACCTGCTTCGGCATGGGTCACGGTCGTGCGGTGGCAGGGAACCGCACCTGCAATATCGGCCTGGTACAGACCGGCCGATTCCCGCAGAGCCGCTAGGTATCGGCCCAATGTCCGTTGCTGTTCAACGAGATATCCGGGCTGCCGAGCCATCCGCTTCTGCCCACCTCCACTATCCCTCCGGCCACCACATCATGACGCAGCCGTCAGCGTAGCGCTGACGAGGTGCGCGCTGTCGCACCCGCTACCCCACATGCCAGCCCATGACTTTCGATCGTTGTCCAAGCCCCCACAGCCGCAGATCCGTACGGTCCTTGCCGCTCAGGGTGCAGAACTCGTTCCACGAATGACGACCCTGAAAGGTAACAACCGTGCCACCTAAACACCGGCAACGAGGACGGGCGGCAACGGTTCTCGATGCGCCAACCAGAACGCGAGGGGTCTTTGCGGTGACAAAGGCCGGTACCTGTCGCGCTGCGGGGACCGTGTGATGAGCGGGCGGGTGCACCGGGCTTATGACCGGTGGCGCGACGTGGACGGGACCCACGTTCCTGTGGGCGCCCGGGTGGAACAGACCGAGACCGATGCCCGCATGGGCGCGCCGCGCTCGCGGCTGCACGCGCGGGGCCAGGTGACCAGCCGGGGCACCACCCGGCTGGTCGTGCGTTTCGACGGCGAGGACCAGACGATCAGTATCCGGCCGCACCTGGTGCGGGTCATCGAGAAGGACGATTGTGGTGCCTGATGGCCCGGAACTGGCGGCGGCGAAGCGACTGCTGGACCTCGCCCGGCACCAGGGTTTCGCGTTTGAGCGGGTCGCTCCGGGAGAGGACGGGCCACTGCTCGGTGTCCGGGAGTCCTCCGAGTACCGGGACCAGATTTATCTCGGCGACTTCTACTCGGGCTGCACCGCGACCCGGGCCCGCAAGTCCTCCCTGATCGTGCCGGGCGGCCTGCCGATCACCGCACGGGTGGAAGGGGAGGCGCTGATCGTGCTCCACACAGTGGTCAGCGACTGGCCCACTTGATCCCCGACCGGCCGCCGGTTGAGTGATACCCCCGAATCGACTCCCGGCGGCCGGTCGGCACCAAGGAACAGCCCCGCGCAGGCATGCTGGACGGTGTGGTCCTTGACGCTGTGATCACCCTGCGTGGCGCGGTGTGCCGGGTGGTCCGGCGCAGCCCGACCCGTAGCCGGTGCCGCTCGGTCCGCCAGGGGCGCTGGCCGAGGTGGTGGGTTGGAGGGCGACCTAAGACAGGACGGGGCACCCCACCCGGACCACCGAAGGCGGCTGTTTCGGGGGTGCTGGGTGTTGGTCTGCCTCGTTGAGATGTCTGCCTTCTCGCACGTCAGGGTAGGTCAGTGGCCCGGCAAGGGGGCGAGGCATGTGCCCTACCGGAGGGTTGGTGCCTCACCGTCTGCCTCACGTCGAATCGGTCGGGGATCGCGCTGGGTCTGGGCGTCGAGTGCGTTGGCCAGGTTCACGCGTTGGGTGTCTGACCGGCGTCGAGCTGGCCGTCGCCTTGATCGTGCGACCGGATAACCAGAAACGTTCGTCTACTATGGACTGGCTGGGCATGAGATTGGGCATGAACTGGGGTCCAACAGGGCATCTCATGCCCATCGGCAGCCACTTGTGTTCCTATTTACCCAGCTAGTCGCGCTGCGCTGCTGGTTATGACCGCCTCATAATCCGTCAGGTCGTGGGTTCGAGTCCCACCCGCCCCACTGGTTGACCAGAGACGATGCTCTCTTCAAGATCGATAATTGCGATCTTTGTCCATGGGATTGTCTCTGAACTGCTGTTCACGTTGGCTTCGTGCCATGGCCCAGTAGAGGAGGATCATGGTGTGCGGCAATTGCCGTATGCCGGCGCGCAGCTTACCCCGGGTGGACGCAGATCATGCGTTGGGTTGCCTCGGTCTGGTCCGTCAGCGGCAGGACCATGGTGGGCGAGCCGCTGATTTCGCGGGCAAAGCTAACGGCCCGCAAGGTATTCGTGCCACGCCGGAGCATACTCGGAGGCTGTTGTCGTAAATGTAGGCTTGTACCCTACGCTAGTGACAGTAGAACAGGGTCGGGTGGCGGCGCGGGTGCCTCCGCAGTTGCTGAGCGGTCGCACTCGTGTGCTGCGGCCGGTTGATGCGGTGGGGGTGTATGCGCATCCCCGGCCGGAGTTTGCGCGCTTGGAGCGGTCGGGAGCGTTGCGGCGTGTCGCGCCTGGTTACTACGCGGTGGTTCCTGATGATCGGGTGGGGCTGGCGTGGTTGCCGGAGTTGGAGGCGGTCGCGTTGGGTGTCGGGGTAGCAGCCGCGGGGGTGGATGGAGCGGCGTTGATGGGGTTGAGCGCGGCGCGGGTTCACGGAGGTATACCGCGGGCTGTTGGGGTAGCGGTGGTGGCGATGACCCGGCATCGGCCGGTGTTGCAGTTGACCGATCGGGATGCGGTGGTGCTGTTCGTGCGTCGCAACCTGGTCGGGCTGGACTTGCAGCGACATCAGACTGAGCTGGGTGAGGGGTGGGTGACCTCAATTGAGCAGACGGTGGTGGACCTGGCGGCCCGCCCGGATTTGGGTGCCATGCCGCAGGCAGTGATGGCAGCGGTGGCGGCGCTTGTGCCTCGGGCCGATCCGCAGCTGCTGGAGGAGTTAGTGGCCGCACATCGTCGCGGGCCGAGCGTGCGGCGGTTGCTGGCTCAGGTGCGCTGAGGTGCTGGATCCGGCCGAGGGAGCGGCGGTCGCCGAGCAGTTCGGGGTCGCTGCTGCCCAGGTCCGTCGGGACCATCTGATCTCGCACCTGCTGGCCGCGTTGAGCGTGAGCCTGGTTGATGAGCTGGTGTTCTTCGGGGGCACTGCGCTGGCCCGCAGCCTGGTGCCGGATGGTCGGCTGTCGGAAGACATCGACTTGTTGGCGATCGGTCGGCGGCGTGACGTGGTCGGTGTCGTGGAGCGTCAGCTTGTCCAGGGGGTTCGGCGGGAATATCCAGGTCTGCGGTGGGAGCCGCCGTTGAGTGCAGTGCGCGATGTCGAGCCTGCGGTGCTGCGAGCGCCGGAGGGGACCGTGGTGCGGGTCCAGCTGTTGGCTCCGACCGGCGTGGCGCCGTGGCCAGTGGAATTGCGGGAGCTGTTCCAGCGGTGCTCCGATGCGCCACCAGCGCGGCTGCGGGTACCCACTGCGGCGTCGTTTGCGGCGTGGAAGATGATCGCGTGGCTGAACCGTGCCGCCGCCCGTGACCTCTACGACCTCTGGGCGCTTGCCCAGATCGGTGCGATCGGACGAGCTGGCTGTGGACTTGTTCGTGCGTTATGGACCGACTGGCCGGCGACGTTCCAGCCTTGACTCATCTGGAAGAGAGCGGTCAATTCCTCTTTATCCTGGCGGTTTCGATGACCTACCGTTTAGCTGGCGGAGCTGTCATGATCGAGTCAATTGTGCGTCTGGAGTTCCCTCCAGACCCGGTGACGGCGTGCGTCGATACCGCGCGTCGTGAACTCGACGCTACCGACATTTGGAGTGCCAAAAAATGTCGGTAGCGTCGAGTTCACGGCAGTGCTCCGGGCAAGCCAGCGACATGACTCGTCGGGCATGGGGCGAAGCCCGGTTAGTCCGTGGCCGGCAGGTGCACGGTGGAAGTCCTTCTCGATCTCACCTTTACTGTTCCTGTTGAGCTAATGGACGAATAGCCTGCGCGTCGGTGGCGCATTTCGACTAAGTACGCTCGGCTGTTACAGTTTCCCAAGCGGACGTCCGGTACCGTGACCAGCCGCGCTACTCGGGTTCAGAAGGTGGGAGGTCGGCTCAGGGGCGCTGATTGTCCATGATCCGTCCATGAACTCGGTGCCACAGGTGCCTCTGTTGCACGCTGAGTGGTCGAGCCGGACACGAGAGTCCCTGATCGTCTACTCCTGCCGGGTGAATTCGGCGACTCATAATCCGTCAGGTCGTGGGTTCGAGTCCCACCCGCCCCACCACTCCTAATTAGGTCAGATACTTCATCCAAGATCTAGATATTTGATCCATGGGCATGGGCTATCTTCTGGGCATGACCAGGGCACGTGCTGACGCTCGACCCCGGCAACATCGAGGCCGGGGGTGATTCGCTGCGTATCCGGTACGCCGGCGAAGGCCGGGCGCGGATCGTTGTGCTGGCCAGCTCTGGGTCACACAGCGCTGGACGTCTGGTTACCGCAGCGACCGCCGCAGGGCTGCCCATCGAGGCCGTGCGCTGGTGCATGCCGTCGCGCACCGGGCCTGCAGTTTCGTCGAACTACTCCAGCACGTGGTACCTGTCGGCCGCACGCGGCCTCGCAGCAGCGCCCGGCGTGCCGGACGACGTTCCGGTTATCACGGTCCGTTCCTGGGACGAGGCGAGGGCAGCGATCCGAGCCGCGGACGCTTCTCGTGCGATTCCTGTCGCCGTCGCGTCGATGTGGCGAGCCGGTCGTCGTCCGGCACCGCCACGACCACCGGATGGACTTCACTGGGCTGGCGGTCTACCGCGGTTGGCCGGGGTTCCACCTGGTCCGCGGCGAGTGGCCGCGGGGGAGGTTCTGCACAAATGCGTGCACAGGGCTGATCCTCGGGCCGAGTGGGGCCGTTTGAGACCGCCCATCGGCCGCAGTCGGGATTGACCACTCCACGATCGGAGTTCTGGAGAGTGAGTCGGCTCTCCATCGCTGGATGGCCGGTCGGCCGTGACGTTCAATGGGATACCAGGATAGGTGATACCACAATGTGCGGGATTGTCGCGGCTTTCGGCGAGATTGACAGCGGTAAGTGTGAGCGGATGCTCAACCGGGTGCAGCATCGGGGACCGGATGACACCGGGGTGCTGACGCTCGGCTCGGCCTGGTTGGGCCACCAGAGGCTCTCCATCGTCGACATCAGCCGCGGCAAGCAGCCGCTGGCCAACGGTGACGACACGGCGTGGATCGTCGGCAACGGTGAGATCTACAACCACGAGGACCTCAGCGCGAAACTACCTCCTGGGCTGCTGCAGACCCGGTCGGACACCGAGGCGGCGCTGCACCTGGTGATGAGGGACGGCCCAGCCTCGGTAGCCGAGCTCAGCGGCATGTTCGCGCTGGCGATGGTGACCGTCACCGGGGACGGGTTGGTCGCCCGCGACCCGATGGGTGTCAAGCCGCTGTACTGGATTAACGGAGCGGATGGCACGTTATTCGCCAGCGAGCTGCGGGCCTTCGACCTGCAGGACCGGCCCCGGGTGGCCTCCTTCCCGCCCGGCTGCCTGTGGACCCCGGCCACCGGCATCGTGCGGTATGCCGACTCGGTTCCGGTAGGGGTCCGCCCCGCCCGCCGGGCACAGCACCCGGCCTGGGACAACGGGGTGCTTGAAAGGGTCAGGGACTCCGTGGTGCTGTCCGTGCGGCGGCGGATGATGGGCGATGTCGACGTGGGCGTGTTCCTCTCCGGCGGGCTGGACTCCGCGATCGTCGCCGCGATCGCTGCGGAGCATGCCCGCCGCCGCGGCGACGTCCTGCCCACCTTCGCGGTCGGCACCAAAGACAGCAACGACCTGTTGGCAGCCCGGCGGGTCGCCGAGTTCATCGGTAGCGACCACCACGAGGTCATCGCCACCGCTGAGTCCATCAGCGCGGAGCTGGATAATGCGGTCGAGGTGATCGAGCATTACGACCCTGCCTTGGTCCGTAGCGCGGTGCCGAACCTGCTGCTGGCGCGTGAGGCGGCCAAACAGGTCAAGGTGGTGCTCACGGGTGAGGGTGCCGACGAGCTCTACGGCGGCTACAGCTACATGCACAGCCCGGAGTTCGCCGACCCGAACGCATTGCATGCCGAGCTAGTGCGCAGCCTTGAGCAGCTGCACCACCTGAACCTGCAGCGCTGCGACCGGACGACTATGCATTTCGGGCTCGAGGCCCGCGAACCGTTCCTCGACGTCGACGTGGTGCGCACCGCGCTGACCCTGCCGCCGGAGTGGAAGAAGACCACCGGTGGCCGGCCGGAGAAGGCGGTGCTGCGCGAAGCTTTCACCGACTGGCTGCCCGAGGAGCTACTCTGGCGCGGCAAGGAGCAGTTCGGCGATGGCTCGGGCGCCGGCGAGGTGCTCGCCGCGCTGGCCTTGAGCAACACTGGCAACGCTAACGCCCGCGACGCTGAAGGGGCTGACCCGCAGCCGCCGGACAGCTGGGCACTGCGCAGCGATGAGGAGATCCTCTACTACCGGATCTGGGGGCGCTACTTTTCCGGGGTGCGCCCCCACTCGACGCTGGGCTGCTTCGCGACTCCGTGAGCTACAGGTCGCCGCCTTCGTCGAGGAGACGGTCGATCTCCCGTCGCAGCAGGCCCAGCCGACCCTCCCGCACCAGCGGGATATCTCTTCGCCGGCGGCGCACCAGCGAGAGGTCGACGTCGATGGTGAGTAGATGCTCCCTGTCCTCGTCGGCCTCTGCGATCACTTCACCCCACGGGTCGACGATGTGGGAGCCGCCCCAGAAGCGCAGCGACCCCTCGGTGCCGACGCGGTTGACGAACACCACGTAGAGCTGGAACATCCGCCCGTAGAACCGGGTGATGCCGCGCCAGTAGGACCGCGAGTCGTACTTCTCGGGGAACACGCTCTGCGCGCTGCATGCGGGTACCAGCAGGATGATCGCCCCATCCTGGGTGGCCACGTAGGCCAGCTGCGGCTGCCACGCGTCGTTGCACACAAGGGTGGCGGCGCGGTGCCGTCCACCCAGGATCGGGAAGGCCCGGGACGACTGGCCGGGCAGGAAGTGCTTGCGCTCCTCGAAGATCGCGTAGTTGGGCAGGAACAGCTTGCGATGCACGTGCACCAGCAGACCGTTCTCGTAGTAGGCCGCGCTGTTGTAAATGTGCAGGCCGTGTGCCTGCGCCTCAGGAAACCCGAGCAGCACACCCGCGCCCTTGGCCGCTTTGGCCAGCTTCGCAATCCGTTGGTCGTCCGTGGAGACAGAGATGTCCTCCTTGAGGTCTCCGATCGAGTAGCCGCTGAGCGACAGTTCGGGGAAAACCACGAGATCCGTGCCCTCGCTGACTGCCTGGACGATCACTTGCTGGGCACGCGCGATGTTGGCCTCGAGATCACCGGGCCGAGAGTCGACCTGTGCGAGCGTGATGCGCATCGCTACCTCCCAGACAACGGCGGCGGGACGGTGACGCGCTCAAGATATCGATGAGAAGAGCGTTCACGCGGTGCGGGCCCTGGAGCTGCCGACCTGGCGGTCGGCGTCAGTTGCCGATGAAGCCCTGTTGTCGTAGCCACGCCCGAGCGATGTCACGTGGGTTCTTTCCGTCCTGGGAAACCTGCTTGTTCAGCGTGATCATGACGTCGTTCGTCAGCTTCGCGGCGATCGGATTGAGCACCCCGGCAATGTCCGGGTTACGGTCGAAGGCGTCCTTGCGGAGGCTGACCGCGGCGTTGAACTTCGGGAAGAAACTCTTGTCGTCGGTCAGCACGGTAAGCCCCAGGGCCAGGATCCGCCCGTCGGTGGTGAACACCTCACCGAAGTTGCACGGGTTGCTATTGGCGACGGCCTGGTAGATAGGGCCTTCGTCCAGCGTCTTGAGCTTGTCGGTGGGCACCCGGAACCCGTAAGCCTTCTCCACACCTGGCAAGCCATCGTTGCGCCCGACGAATTCCTGCGCGACGCACAGTGTGGCATCCGGCGAGCCTGAGTTCGCCAGCTTCGCGAAGTCGGAGAGCGTCGTGACCCTGAGCCGGTCCGCGGTCTCCTTCTTCACGCCGAGCGCGTAGGTGTTCTCGAACGGCGTCGGATCCAGCCAGACGATGTTGTTCGCGGTGTCGGCCTGCTTGACGGCCTGGTACTGCCGCTGGGAGTCGGGAATGGGGTTGCTCTGCTTGAGGTGGGTGGTCCAGGCCGTCCCGGTGTACTCCCAGTACAGGTCGATCGCGCCGGAAGTCAGGGCTGCCCTGGTGGGCACCGAGCCGACGATGCCGCACTTGTCGTTCGCGGTGGCCTGCGCCGCCTGTAGCGCGGCGATGGTGAGCTGGCAGAGCACCTTCTGTTCGTCGAACTCTTTGCTGCCGACGCTATAGGTCTGCCCCTGCAGTGACGGGCCCCGCGCGATGCTGCCGCCTTGCGCGCTGGGCCCGCTGCTGTTGAGCACGCTGCACCCGGTCACTGTGACAGCTACTGCGCTGAGGATTACCAGCGCGCTGATACGCCACTGACCTCGTCCCCGCCTGGTTTGCCGCACGGTTGTCCTCCTTCGTGTCCTCAGGTGATGCGGGTGCGCACTAAACGCTCCGCCACGCCGGCCAGCCAGTCGACCATCAGGGCCAGAGCGGCGATGATCGCGCCAGCGGTGATCAACACCACGGGCCGATTCAGGGTCTGCGCCCGGACGATCAGGGAGCCCAGGCCACCGCCGCCGACAAAGGTGGCCAGCACGGCGGTACCGACGTTGAGCACCAGCGCCACCCGGATCCCGGCCACCATCACCGGCACGGCCAGCGGCAGCTCCACCCGAAACAGTGTCGACCGGGCCGACATCCCCGTCCCCCTGGCAGCCTCGATCAGCGCGGGATCCACCTGCTGCAGCCCGACGACAGTGTTACGGAGCACGGGCAGCAGCGCGGCCGCCACCAGAGCTACGATCACCGAGAAGGGGTTGAAGCCGAATGGCGGCGGAGCAAAGGCCGTCAGCACGAGCACGCCGTAGGGCGGCAGCGCCTGCGCGAAGCCCCCGACCGCAAGCACCGCAGCCCGGATCCGGCGGGCCCGCCGCCGGCTGAGCAGGATGCCCAGCGGCACCGCGATCACGATCACGAAGAAGGTCGAGTAAGCGGTCAGGACCAGGTGCTGCCCGAGGTTGGACAGGATTCCGGAGGGCTGTAGCGCTCGCGCCTCGATATCGTCCAATGTCCGGGTCGACACCCACAGCGCGACGGCTGCGAGGCCGAGCAGCACGATGATCGGGGTGCTCAGCAGGTCGGCGTTGGACCGCAGCCAGCCGCGACGCTGCGCCGCGACCGGCGACCGCGTGGTTGGACCGAGAACCCCACCTGCGCTCACTGGTGAGGCTTCCGCGCCTGCAGTCCGCCGACCAGGGAATCCCAGCGCAGCGCGCCGACCCCCCGGCCCTCATCGTCCACCACAACCACCACCGAGGCGAGCGCGTCGAGCATCGTATCGACAGCGTCGTACACAGTGCCCGACAACGGCACCGTGACCAGCGACGGCGTGCCCTCGACACCGGGCAGGTGCTGCCAGGCCACTGGTCGGCCGGACCGGTCGACTTCGACAGCGGGATGCGCACCGGCCTGCGCCGGGGAAGTCACGATCTCGTCCAACTCCAGTGCGGCGAGGTCCAGCAAGCTGAGCCGGCGAACCGCTGCGCCGCTGCCGATGAATTCGGCGACGAAGTTGTCGGCCGGTCGGCTCAGGACCTCCTCCGGGGTGTCGTACTGGGCGATCCGCCCGCCCGCAGCGAAGATCGCGATGCGGTCACCGAGCTTGACCGCCTCCTGCAGATCGTGGGTGACGAAGCAGATCGTCTTGCGCACAGTCCGCTGGATCTCGAGGAACTCGTCTTGCAGTCGCTCCCGGGTGATCGGGTCGATCGCGCCGAACGGCTCGTCCATAAGCATCACCGGTGGGTCGCCGGCCAGCGCGCGGGCCACTCCGACGCGCTGCTGCTGGCCTCCGGAGAGCTGCCGGGGGTGCCGATCGCGGAACTCTCCCGGCTTCAGCCCGACCAACTCCAGCAGCTCGTCGACCCGATGGCGGATCCGGTTGCGCTCCCAGCCCAGCATTCTGGGCACCACCGCGACGTTCTCGCCCACGGTGAAGTGAGGGAACAGGCCAATTTGCTGGATTACGTAGCCGATCCGGCGGCGCAGCTGGTCGGCGTTTACCTCGGTGACGTCCTCGCCGTCGAGCAGGATCCGGCCAGTGGTGGGCTCGATGAGGCGGTTCATCATCTTCAGCGTCGTCGTCTTGCCGCAACCGGATGGACCGACGAGCATCACGATCGAGCCCCGCGGGACCGCGAGATCCAGCTCCGCGACGGCTGGTGCGCTCTGCCCGGGATAAGTCTTGCTCACTCCCTCCAGGACGATCATCGGCTTCGGATCGGGGTGGTGCCCGGCGACGCCGCGCGGGTCGGTGGCCGTCTCAGACACGGATCCCCCTCGGCACGGTCAGTCGCCCGATAATGGCGTAGAAGATCTCGAAGACAGCGGCGACCACCAGACAGCCCAGTGTGCCGACGAGGACCTGATTCAGAGCGTTAGCAGCGCCGTAGCGGGACAGCCCGGTCAGCACCAGCTGGCCGAGCCCCGGCCCACGCACCAGCGCAGCAACCGCGGCGATCGCGATGTCGATCAGGGTGGCGACCCGGATCCCGTTGAGGATCACCGGCCAGGCCAGCGGCAGCTGGATCCGGACCAGGCGGCGCAGGCGGCCCATACCCAGGCCCTTGGCGGATTCCAGCACGGCGTCATCCACCAAGGACAGCCCAGCCACGCTGTTGCGCAGCACCGTATAGAGCGAGTAGATGGTCAGCGCGGTGACTGTGGTGGCGGCACCGAGGCCGAACAGTGGGAGCAGCAGCACCAGCAGCGCCAGGGAGGGCACCGTCAGCGCCGCCGCTGTGACGACTAGGGCACCCTCGCATATCGCGCCGAGGAACCAGCCGAGCGACCACCGCTCCGGCGCTGCTTCGCCGGTACTGACCAGTAAAGCGAACGCGACACTGATCGCCGAGCCGAGGGCGATCGCGAAGAACACCACGAGAAAGTGCTGCTCGCCGTAGAACAACACGGTGCCGGCATTCTCCCGGACGTAGTTGATGACGTCCACGGCCCTCCTTCCGCGGTGCTGGAGCCAGCACCATGTCCGGAACGCCCGGACTAGTCCGCCGGTTTTCCGTGGCGGCGCCAGCTAGTGTCCGCGAGGCAGCGGCTGTGCTGACGACTTCACCCACATCGGGTTTATGCACAGCACATCGGTTCATTCGAACCAGGACTGGGAGATGTCGCTGACCTTCTCCGCGACGAACGCAACGTAGTACAGCGGCTCGCCCTGCACCGACAGGCGGTGCCGGTAGCGCTCCTTGGCCAGGTGCCGGATGACCTCCTCGTCGAACATTCGATGTATCAGGCTGCTGAAACCACTCAAATCGCGCTTGGCGACGAAGTCCTCCTTGATGGTGAAGGCCACCAGGCCTGGGGTGGAGATGAGATTGTAGGCCACCGCGAAAGCGTGCGGCGGCATGTCGTCGAAGCCCAGCGCGGCCACCGTCGTCATTGTGTTGAGGTCGGCTCCGGCGAGCGTGTCACGTTGGTCGTGCGCTAGGTCGGTGAGATCGCCGACGAGGTATCGCTCATAGACTCCGGGGCGGTCCCGGTGAGCCGCGGCGGCTGCCTCTTCGATGATGTCGATGCCGTAGACGGCCCCCACCCGGAGCCCGCGAAGCTCCTCGCCGACCATCCCGTTCCCAGCCCCGACATCGAGCACCCGGAGCCCGCCCGGCTCGGTCCCTGACTCGGCGAGCACCTGAGCGAGCAACCTTCGGATCACACGTGGTGACTCACACTTGAGCTTGTCGTAGAAGAGTCGCTCGTAGAGGCCAGGAACGTCGTAGATCTCGTGGTAATCGTGGAAGCGAATGCGTTTTCGTTCCCTGTCAACCAAGATCTCGCACCACTCCTCATCTTGGTCGAGGTCTTCCCCAACCTCTGGGAACAGGACCTCGAAGTCAACACGAGTTGCAGTCTCTGGAACGATCGGCTCAATCAGGCTCATGACGATACAAAATCCTCCGCTGGAGTCACCTCGGCCGGCGCGTATCCCATTACGTGATCACTGACCGCCATGCGCGAGGAGGGTAGTTTACCGTGCCACAATGCAGGCTGCAGCGCGCTCCAGCTCGCGGGGCGGCCAGGGCGGCGAATACCTCCAAGGCACATCTGACCAGTCCATGAACTCGCGTCCTCGCCTGCCTGCCGAGGCCTCTGGCCACGAACTTGTACAGGCTAGTGCCCAGGTGGAATGCTCCTGCTGGGTGAATTCGAAGGCCTCATGATCCGTCAGGTCGTGGGTTCGAGTCCCACCCGCCCCACTTGTTGCCGCTGGTAACGGAGCTGTCCTCGGTGCCACGCGCTACTCGCGAAGATCGCATCCCTCGACCTGCGGGCCCGCTGTCCTGCTACACAGCGCGCCGAGTGGTTACGTTCCGTTCGTGATCAACTTTCTCCGTACAGTCCGGCAGTGGCTCTGAGCGGAGGGCTAGGCCGGGCGTTCAATCAGGTGGCAGAGATGCGGTACCGCGAACCGGGCGCTGACGTCGGGTACTCGTGACGCCCGGAGGAAGTCACCATCTGTGCGACGCTGCGCTGGGAGGTCCGCGCGGCCGTGCTGGCGGCCTGGACTGTCCGCCCGAGTTGGCCGGCGGGTGCCTCCGGATGCTCGCTGAGCCCGGCGCCGCTGAGTGCGCGGTTGCCGCGGTCAAGCGGCGGACGTGCTACTTCGCCGGACCGCTCTCCGCCCAGCCTGGCACGGTCGCAGGGGCAGTTAGCTTATCCGGCGGAGTGGCGCCGAAGGTGATCACGTTCGACCGCGCGCACCTTCCGCCGCGTCCGCCGGACGGCGACGAAGGGTGGCCGGGGTTGAGGTGAGATCTTGAACCTCCAAGCCGGCCGTTCCGCCGCACGGAACCCGGTGTACGCGAGGACTTCGCTTCACGATTAGCCGCCACAATTCTCCGCGAGATATAGAGGCGTTTATGGAGACGCTGTCCGAACTCACCCGGTATGCAGACGGGTCAGGCACCGCCACCCCTGCGGCGCGAGTCCTTCGAGCACTCAATGTCAGAGCCCTCCGCGGAATCCGGCAAGAAAGCAATTACGCGGCGAAGCCGGACATCGGGGCGGCAATGGGAACAACCGGTATTACCGACGGTCCGCGGACGCGAAAATCGTTGGAGATGTGACCGGCGAATGTGGTGAAGTCGCCAGGGGCCCAGCGAAGGCAGCTGGGGAGGGGAAGTACTGATGACCACGAACGTCGAATCCGGTCGTACCGAGTTGCTGCGCTCGGAGCGGGTGGCGGGCGGGATGCTGCCCCAGGTGCTGGGGTCGTCCGACATGGTGGCGATCTTCGTGGCGATCGTGCTGCTGGTCACCAGCTCGGCGACGATGCAGGCGGCCGGCCCGGCCGCGTTCGGCTGGTGGATGCTGGGCGTGGTCGCATTCCTGATCCCAGGTGCGGTAGTGACCGGGCAACTGGGCGTGATGTTCCCCGGCGAGGGATCGATCTACCTATGGACACACAAGGCATTCGGTGACTTCTGGGGGTTCTTCGCCGGGTTCTGCGCGTGGTGGCCCGGATTGCTGGCGATGCTGTCCTTCGCCGACAACGCCGTCGCCTACCTGGGGTATGCCCTGCCCGGCACGGTGGGCCGCTGGCCGGTCCCCCTGCAGGGGCGGTGATCGTGGCGGCGCTGGTGGTCTCCGCGCTGGTGGCGCAGCTGCGGCTGCGGATCGTCCAGAACGTGGTCAACGCGGTGTGCGTGCTGTACGGGCTGGTGATCCTGCTGGTGGTGCTGGCGGGCATCGCCTACCTGGCCACCGGGCATGCCGCGGCCACCGACCCGACCCAGTTCGGCACCTGGTCGCCCGCCCACCACAGCGGGATCAACTTCGCCAACTGGACTTTCTTCGGCGTGGTCGTGCTGGCTCTGCTCGGCGTCGAGGTACCCCTGAACATGGGAGTGGAAGTCCGCGATCCGAAGGCGATCACCCGGTACCTGCTGTGGGGTTCGGCCGCGGTGGTCCTGGCATACCTGGCTACCACCTGGGCGGTGATGGTCACTGTCCCGTCCGCTGCCAACCAGTCGGTGCAGATCACCGCCGTCGCCGATGTGGTCGGCCGCTCGCTCGGGCCGGTCTGGGGTCAGCTGGCTGCGATCCTGCTGGCCGGGGTCACCGGGTTCATGCTGGTGGTCTACAACTACTCCTTCGCCCGGCTGGTGTTCGTCTCCGGGCTGGACCGGCGGCTGCCCCCGGTGCTGACCCGGCTCAACCGCAACCGGGTGCCGCACGCAGCGTTATGGGCCCAGACCGTGGTCGTGGCGGCGGTGACCGCGGTCGCGTTCATTGTGCTCCCGGCGCTGAGCCACGGCAGCGCGCTGGACACCGCGACCCGGGTTTACGACGTGCTGGGCGCCGCTACCACGGTGATCTGGTGCCTGTCGATGATCGTGTTGTTCATCGACGTGCTGGTGATCCTGCGCCGGTACCGGCCGCAGTTCCAGGCCCGGTGTCGGGCTGACCCTCCAACCGCATGCGGTGCGGGAGTTGACCGAGCTCGGTCTGCTCGATGAGCTGTCCGCGACCGGCATCTCGCTCACCGAGCTGGCGTATTTCACCAAGCGCGGGCAGCGGATCTGGGCCGAGCCGCGCGGGCTGGCCACAGGGCACCGCTGGCCGCAGCTTGCGATCCATCGCGGTGAGTTGTTGCGGGTGCTCTACCGGGCGGTGCTGGCCAGGCTCGGGGCCGGGCGGGTGCACACCGGCCATCACCTGGCCCGCTTCGGCGAGCAGCGCGATGGCACGGTGTGGGCGCAGTTCACCGACCGGCGTACCGGCGAGCCGCTGCGCTTGGCCCAGGGCGACGTGCTGGTCGGCGCCGACGGTGTGCACTCGGCCGTCCGGCGAACCCTGCACCCGCAGGAGGGGCCGCCGCCGTGGACCGGGATCACCATGTGGCGCGGGACCACCGAGGCCGAGCCGTTCCTCGGCGGGCAGGCCATGGTGCAGGCCGGATATCACGGGCGGCAGGTCGTGGTGTACCCGATTTCCCGACCGCACGCCGACCGGGGTCGGGCCCTGGTCAACTGGGTAGCCCTCTACCAGCTCGGCGAGGACCACCCGATGAGTCGCCAGGACTGGAACTACCAGGGACGGCTGGCGGACGTGCTGGGGCCGTTCGGCGACTACACCTTCGACTGGCTGGACGTGCCCGAACTGTTCCGCCGGGCGCCGGCGATCTACCAGTACCCACTGGTGGACCGCGATCCGCTGCCACGGTGGGGGACCGGGCCGATCACCCTGCTCGGGGACGCCGCGCACCCGATGTACCCCTACGGCGGCAACGGCACGGCACAGGCCATCCTCGACGCCCAGGCACTCGCCCGGGCCCTGGCCGGCTCGACCGACGTTGCCGGTGGGCTGGCCGGCTACGAGGCCCAGCGCCGCCCCGCCACCACCGAGGTCGTGCTGGCCAACCGCCGGGGCGGTCCGGAGGAGTGCCTGGACATCGTCGAGCAGCGCGCCCCGGACGGATTCGAGCACATCGAGGACGTGATCAGCGCCGCGGAGCTGGCCGAGATCACCCGCCGCTACCCGCGGATTGCCGACCTCGCCCCCGGGAGTCCCGATGGTTCTCACTGAGCAGGACACCGCGAGACGTGCGCCGATGGCCCGGCTCGCGGCGGCGACCATGGTCGGGACCGCGGTCGAGTACTACGACTTCTACCTCTACACCAGCGTCGCCGCGCTGATCTTCGGCCCGCTGTTCTTTCCGCGGCTGTCCGCCGGCGCCGGCACGATCGCCGCCGTGGCCACGATCTCGGCCGCGTTCGTGGCCCGGCCGGTCGGCGCGGTGCTGTTCGGGCACTACGGCGACCGGTTCGGCCGCAAGGTCACGCTGGTCGCGTCGCTGCTGGTCATGGGACTGGCGACGGTGCTGGTCGGGCTCGTGCCCGGCTACGCCACCCTCGGTCTGGCCGCGCCACTGCTGCTGGTGGTGCTGCGCTTCGGGCAGGGCCTCGGGGTAGGTGGCGAATGGGCCGGCGCGGTGCTGCTGGCCACCGAACACGCACCCGCGCACCGCCGCGGGTGGTACTCCAGCTACCCAATTGTCGGGGTGGCCATCGGGTTCCTGCTGGCCAACGGGGTGCTGCTGGCCCTCACCGACCTGCTGTCCGATACGGCCCTGCGCGCTTGGGGCTGGCGAATCCCGTTTCTGGCCAGCATCGCGCTGATCGCGATCGGCCTGTACGTGCGGGTGTCGCTGACCGAGACGCCAGCCTTCCGGGAGCTCGCCGCCCGCAGGGGCACCGTCCGGGTGCCGGTATGGAAGCTGATGCGCCAGCGGTGGCGGACGGTGCTGCTCGCCGCGGGTGCCACTGTGCTGGGCTTTGCGATGGTCTTCCTGGTCACCAGCTACGGGCTGGCCTACGGCGCCAGCCAGCTGCACCTGCCCATGCAGACCATGATCTATCTGGCGATGCTGTCCTACGGGATGGTCGCCCTCGGGTTACCGGCGATCGGCGCCGCCTCGGACCGGTGGGGCCGCCGGCGGATCTGCCTGATCGCCTGCGGGCTGGCCGCCGGGTGGGCGTACCCGTTCGTGGTGTTGTTGGGCAGCGCGGAGCCCACCTTGATCTTGGTGGCATTCACCCTCTCGCTGGCCATCGGGATCCTCGCGCTGGTCACCATGGGCGCCTACCTGCCGGAGCTGTTCGACACCGAGGTGCGCTACACCGGCGCTGCGCTGACCTTCAACCTGGCCGGTCTGGTCGGTGGCGGTCTGGTGCCCATCGCCGCCACCGCGCTGTCCACGCATCCCGGCCCGCCGTGGCCGGTCGCCGCCATGGTGCTGGCGCTGGCCGCGGTCGCCTTCGTCTGCGGGTACTTCCTCCCCGAAACCGCGCCCCGTCGGCGCATGGCGCGGGCGACCGAAAGGATGGGCTGAAATGAGGATGACCGCGTACAAGGCACTGGCGGTCGCGGTCCTGGCAACGCTGTTCGTCCTTGCTGGCTGCCAGGCAGGCGGATCCCAGTCAACAGCAAGCGATGGCGCCCGCACGCCGGTCGTGTTGTTTCCGGCATTCCACCTTACTAAGCTACAAGTCACGGTCCACGATCAGGTGATAACGCCCGAGTGCCCCCGCTCAGGCAGCTTCGAGGACTGGTTCCGCAACGACCACCCGAGCACGACCTTCAGCCAGGTCTGCCAGGACAGGCTGCTCACATTGCGCTACGACGCGACCTCTTCCACGCCCATGCCGGTGAGGTTTTCCAACCAGCCAGGAGTTACCGTCGAGGTCAAGAACTACGGAACGACGGAAAGTGCACCGTTCTACGAACCGCTCTACAAAACCCTCGAGTCCAACGGTTACCGACGGGATCGGGACATCCGCGTCGCCGGCTACGACTCACGGCTCACTCCCGACATCGGCGACTTCCTGCAACGTACCCAAAGGCTCATCGAAGACACCTACCGGGACAACGGAAATCGTCCGGTGCATCTCATCGGTCACTCCAACGGACCGGTGTACACGCAGTACCTCCTCACGCACACAACAGGAGCGTGGCGTGCCAAGTACGTCCACGGATTCACGTCTTTGGCTGGCAATTTCCCGGGCCAGGGCTTGCTCTACCCGGTCCTGTTCACCGGTCTCAACATCGAAGATTTTGGCTATCCGACGACGACGGACAACGCCGCGAGCAGCGCCCGCCTTTACCAGAGCGCACCGTCGACCTACCTGAGCGCGGCTGACCCAACAATCTTCGGCGACCGTGAGACCGTCATCGAAGATGCGTCTACCGGCCGGACCTACACACCGCGCGACTACGGCCAGCTGATCAGCGACGCGAATCTGGGCTGGGCCAAGGACATCGCCGAGTACTACCTCGGCTTCGTCAAGATCGCCGAGCCGGGCTCGTTCCCCAACGTCGACGTCTATGCAGAGAAGGGATCCGGTGTTCCCACCGTCGTCGGAGCGCGGCTGGCGAACCTGACCTCGGGCCAGGTCGTGGTCACCTCCACAAAATTGTTCACCCGCGACGGCGACGGCAACCAGGAAGACATCACCAACAACGCCGTCCTCGCCTGGCGCGCGATGCGCTGCGCCCACTTCAGCCTCACCGACAACCCCGGCGTCGACCACTTCTCCCTGCCCAGCAATCCCAACGTGCTCCATCGGCTGGTGGTGGACCTGACTCGTCCACCTCAAAGGTGCCGTTAGCAAGGGGATGAGCGTTGAACTCACATACTCAGTAACGTCAGGTCCTGGTGGAGTGGTGGTGGGTTCGAGTCCCACCCGCCCCACCGGTCATGATCTATGGGCATGTATTTGGGCATGAGTAGCCCTGTGGGCATGACCGCAGTACGTGCGCGGCCTGGTACGAGCGACTACAGGGCAACATCGAAGCCTGCTCTGGGGTCGATGTCGATTGCCAAGCTGTCGGTGAGGCATCTGAAGAACTACCCCCCGCGGAAGTCATGCGTCCTGTTCGATGCGCTCAAAAATGTCCTCGTCTGTTTCTTGCTGTAAGGGCGGTAAATCGTTCCAGTCCGCCACATAAGCTGGCTTCGGATCTGGGAAATGTTTAAGAACGGGGCCAGTAATTAAACTGGCTTTGGTCACCGCGTGCTTTGGGCGGCACACGGTGACCATGACGGCCGACGACCTCATCAAACAGGGCTCCGTTCAGGACCGGCTCGGTGCAGAATCCCCTTCGTCGTTCTTTCAGCTGTACCCAAGAGTTGGGTAAGATGCGAAACAGGGCTCGAGTCACGCCGCCATAGACCGCGACGGCGTGGTTGATGCCCTGGGCTTCCACCTTGCGTGGGTTGATGCCCCACCAGCACCTCGTGGAGTCTGCCAGAACGTCGATGTCGCGGTGGCGCAATGTTTCGTCGAGCCAGACGCGTTTGAAGCCATACCCGGTCCGTGTGCCGCTGCCGGGTAGGCGCTCCTCTAGCACGGTCCATTCCCTGAGGGTGATCAAGAGAAGCGGGACAGTTGTCGTCAATGGCGGCGCCGCGAGGTCGTCGACGAGTTGGGCAAGGGTGGTGATGCCGAAACCGTGGCTCGCCTCCCGGCGGGCGTTGGTCAGCTGGCGGGCGGCGGCGAGGGGAACACGTACGGCTTCGGGTGCTGTAGCTGGCGCGACCGGGAACGACATGACAGCCAGGCCACGGGGGTTCAAGTCCTTCATCCGGAAAGTGCTCCACATGACCGGAGGGCCGAAACCCCGCCGGCACGACTATTGCGGTCGCAGGCGGCCGCCGCCATGCTGACCCCAACCGGCGCTTGGCGCTCGGCGGCTATCCGCCTCCCGCCCGACCAACAGGAGCCCTCCGATGGCCTTTCCCGGCCTTCAGCACGTCGCGATCACGGTCTCGGACCTCGACCGCAGTACCCAGTGGTACTCAACGCTGTTCGGCGCCGAACCCGTCCTCGATGAAGACGAGGACTCAGGCACCTTCCACCACACCGTCTTCGCACTCGAGGGGGGCATGCTGTTTGGCCTGCACACCCACATGGGAGCGGAGACCAAGGACCGAGCCGACGAGCGGCGAACCGGCCTCGATCACGTCAGCTTCGCGCTGGCCGGAACCGCCGAGCTAGAGCAGTGGCAAACTCGCCTCGACGAGCTCGGCATCGCCCACGGCGGGATCAAGAAGGCCCACTACGGCAGCGGCATCTCGTTCCGCGACCCTGACAACATTGGGCTCGAATTCTTCATCGCACCCGGCACCTGATCCGCGCAGAATCACTTCCATGTATTTGTGTGCTCCGTTCATTATTGTGTTCGTCCAGTACCGACTGAGGTTGGCGAGGAGCAGGGCCGCGACGTCCGCCGCGTGATCAGAAGTGCGCAGATTCAGAGGTCGGCATCGATCAGAAAGCTCACGCAGGCGGCCTCAGCGGGTAGGAGTACTTATCGAGCGCTTCAGCGGCGTAGTTCAGCGCCGCAGGAATGTCCCCGGGTTGAAGATCAGGATGCTCGTCGACGCTATCCCATCTGCGACCGTGCGCAGCACAGTGACGACCGGGAAGCGACGGCCCCGGATGCAGGGCTGGCCGTCCATCTTGTCCGGCTCGATCGTGATGCGTTCGTGTACCTGCGCGCTCACGGAGATCACCCCAATTGCACGGTGTCGGTGGGCCGATTGTAGCTGCTGCGAATCTACCGTCGATCTTCGTCCGTACGGGCAAGGGCGTCGTCAACCTGATGAGGCCGGCAAGCCCCCGCCCTGAGCGACGGGTCAACGCCGTGATGCCGACTTGCGGGGGTCGGGAAAGCCGAGGTTGGTGTAGCCCGGTGCGCGCTTGGTCAGGGACGAGGCCAGAACGCCAGTGTCGATATCGTGATAGTCGTTCGAATCCCTCGCCGATGAACGGGCCCGTGGCCACGACCAGCAGCGACGACCCATCCGTTGGTGGTTCAAGACGGGCAAGGGCGTGGCGCCGGGTCTTGCTGCGCGAGTTCCAACTGCGGTGACTGGTCGTCGGTTGCGGACCCGTCCGGGTGGGAGTGTGTGATGGTGTGTCGACGTCGCGTGCTCGGCAATCAATGCGCACGCGATCCGGTCAGGCGGGAGGCTGCTGACGGGAGGGGAGCCCGCATAAGATCACGATTTGGGTGCCGTAAGCGACACAATATGTCACTGACGGCACCCAAATCGTGATCATGAGCCAAGAGGCCTGTGCAAACTTGGCGGTATTGAGCCATAGCCCGCTGTGACCGTCGTGAACGGTCGATTCCAGGAGAAACCCCGCGGTGCCGGCACTGCGGAGCAGCGTGGACGGTGTACGACGAGAAGGAGACCGATGTCAACATCGCGGCTGCGCTGATCGAGGACTCTGTGCTGGACCGCTTCGGGCACCGCTCTCCTCATCTCGGCGGACAGCGATCTGTGCCCCGCGATTGGGACCATGAAGCGCCTCTGCCCCGAGAAGAGGATCATTGTGGCCTTCCCGCCGAAAGACACTCCGCTGATCTCAAGCGCGCTGTTGACGGTGATCTGCCTCTTGGCGATGACAAGATCCGTCAGGCGCAGTTGCCGACCGAGGTGTCAACGATGCGGGCATCATCCTGCGTCGGCCGAAGCACTGGAGCTGAGAGGTGCGGCCGCGCTTGTCCAGCCGCAGGTCACACAGCCGACTGGCCAGAACAGGTCAGCGGCCCGCCGGCCGGTACGTGCAGATCAGGACGCCGGTCCCGGCTGTCGTGGTCGAGACCAGTTCCAGCGGGCGGGCCTGACCGTCGTCGGGGAACACCCGCTTGCCGCCGCCGAGCAGGATCGGCTCGATCATCAGCCGGTACTCGTCGACGAGGTCGTGCTCGATCAGCTGTGCAGCGAGCGAGGCGCTGCCCATGACTTGCAGCGCCTTGCCGTCGCGTGCTCGCAGCTCGCGCACCGCGCCGATCACGTCGTCGGCGGGCAGCAGGGTCGAGCCGGACCAGGTGAGGTCGTCCTGGGTGAGCGTGCGGGAAGCCACGTACTTGGGGATCTCGTTCATGCGGTCGGCGAACGGGTCGCCGGCGCGCCCGGGCCAGGCGGCGGCCATCGTCTGCCACGTGCGCCGGCCGAACAGCAACGCCTCCGTTGATGCCATGACCTCGTCGATCACCGAGCCCATTGCCGCCGGGTCGAAGTACGGCCCCGACCAGCCGCCATTGGTGAACCCGCCGTCGGTGTCCTCCTCGCGGCCACCGGGCGCCTGCACGACACCGTCCAGGCTCATGAAATCACTGAGGATGATCTGCATCGGTACTCCTTCGTCGGGCGGGTCGGTCAGCAGGTAGGACTCGGGGCGTGTGGCGAACTCATCGCCCCCTCCACCGCCGCACCGGGATGCCGGGTCGTGCGTGCTCGGCGATTGAGCGGTCGGCGTCGCTTGTTGCCGGCTGGAAGATCAGCGCACGTTCGATCCGCGAGCTTGTCTCTTACGAAATGCGATGCACGATGAGCATCATCCACCAGCACCTCACGAGCTGGATCTGGTCCCGACGGAGTCGAGCGGCGGCGGGGCCGCCATGCCTGGGTGCCCTCGTTGGACGCGGTTGACGACACTATCCTTCGCGGATGCAACGGCCGATGATCCGTGACGGCATAGGGGGAGCATGTCGGAGCAGTTGAGCCCGAGTGGGCAAACTGTCTCAACGAGTGCCGTCGGCCGGGTCGTCGGCACCGAGGACTCCACCCCGCTCCAGTTCAGCGTCGCCCTCGCCCCGGACTCCTACCTCCAGCTCGACGACGTGGTGGTCACCGTCCGAGCAGTCCCGGGAGTCGGACCGGTGATGACCTCCGGCATCGTGACCGAGGTCCGGGCCCGGCATGAGGGCGCCAATTTCGGCTCGGACGTGTTCTTGATCGCCGATGGGGTCCTCCCGGCCCACGTGCAGGAGATCGCCGAGGTCACGACCACTCGGGTAGAGCCGGAATGCTACGTCCCGCCAAGACCCGGCGAGCCTGCCCGGCGGGCTACCGGTGAGGAACGGGCGCAGGCGTTGTATTTCGACCGGATGGACCAGAAGGTCCCGGTTGGCCTCGGCCGTGACGGTGACCCGATCTACGTCAACCTCGAGTTCCTCGATGGCACCCGCGGCGGCCATGTCTCGATCAGCGGTGTCTCGGGCGTGGCGACCAAGACCAGCTTCGCGTTGTTCCTGCTCAACTCGATCTTCCGCAGTGGTGTGCTGGGCCGGCGGGCGCTCAATGCCAAGGCGCTGGTGTTCAGCGTCAAGGGCGAGGATCTGCTGTTCCTCGATTACCCCAACACTCGCCTCGACGACGAGCTGCGCGCCGCGTATGCCCGGCTGGGCCTGCCCGCCGAGCCGTTCGCCTCGGTCGGGTTCTTCGCCCCACCCACGCCGGAGGACCCCAGCGGGCGCCCATATGTGGCTGGCCGCACCAGCGGGGTCACCGCGTTCTGGTGGACGCTGGCCCAATTCTGCGCCGACGAGTTGCTGCCCTACGTCTTCGCCGACGCCGAGGACGAGCGCAATCAGTACACGACGGTGATCCACCAGGTCGCCCACCGGCTGCGCCGCGACGCCACCGCGACCGGCGACGGGGGAGCGGTCTCGGTCGCGGGCCAGTTGCTGCGCACCTACGACGACCTCGTCGAGTTCCTCTTCGACCGTCTCACCGACGAGGACGCCCGCCGGGACTGGGCGGGCCCGGTCACCGGCACCGGCACGATCAACGCCTTCCTGCGCCGGCTGCGCTCGAGCCTCAAGCCGCTGCGCACGATCGTCCGCGGCGACCTCGCCGACACCCCGGGCCGCCGGGTCAGCACCGACAACCAGCAGGTCACCGTCGTCGACCTGCACAACCTCCCGGAGCGTGCCCAGCGCTTCGTCGTCGGCGTCGTGCTGGCGGCCGAGACCGCCCGCAAGGAGACCGCCGGACCGGGTGGATTGCTGTTCACCATGATTGACGAGCTGAACAAGTACGCCCCGCGCGAAGGCACCAGCCCGATCAAGGAGGTGCTGCTCGACATCGCCGAACGCGGCCGCTCGCTCGGGATCATCCTGATCGGCGCGCAGCAGACGGCCAGTGAGGTCGAGCGGCGGATCGTGGCGAACTCGTCCATCAAGGTCGTGGGCCGGCTGGACCCGGCCGAGGCGGGACGACCCGAATACGGCTTCCTCCCGGCCTCCCAGCGCACGCGGGCCACCCTGGCCAAGCCGGGCACGATGTTCGTCTCCCAGCCGGAGATCCCGGTGCCGATCGCGGTCGAGTTCCCGTTCCCGGCCTGGGCGACCCGGCTGTCGGAGTGCGGGGCGCCGCCGGCGAGCAGTAACGGGTCGGCCCGTGATCCGTTCCGCCGGTTGCCGGCCGTCGACGACGACCCGCCGTTCTAAGCGATGAGGTTCCTGCACACCGCCGACTGGCATGTCGGCAAGACGCTGAAGGGGCACAGCCGGCTCGCCGAGCAGGAGCAGGTGCTCCGCGAGATCGTGCGCGTCGTCCGCGAGCAGCAGCTCGACGCCGTCCTGGTCGCCGGTGACCTGTACGACAGTGCCGCGCCTTCGGCCCCGGCCCAGCAGCTCGTGGTCCGCACCCTGATGGCGTTGGCTGGCACAGGCGCCAAGGTGATCGTGATCGCCGGCAACCACGACCACGCCGCCACCTTCGACGCCTACCGTCCCTTCGCGGGCGCGGCGGGCATCACCCTGGTCGGCTCGGTCCGCAGCGCCGAGCAGGGCGGCGTGGTGGAGTTCGTGGCCCGCTCCGGCGAGCCGGTGACCGTCGCGGTGCTGCCGTTCGTGTCCTCCCGCTACGCGGTGCGCGCAGCCGAGCTCGTCAGGAACACCCCAGCGGAGCACACCGGCGCCTACGATCAGCAGCTCCGAGACATCCTCGCCTCGCTTACCAGCGGGTTCCGGACCGACGCCGTCAACCTCGTCATGGCGCACCTGACCGTGCTCAACGTCACCTTCGGCGGTGGCGAGCGCACCGCACAGTCGATCTTCGAATACGCCGTGCCGGCCACCGTGTTCCCGCCCGATGCGCACTACGTCGCGCTGGGTCACCTGCACCGGCGGCAGATCATGGCGGCGCCGTGCCCGGTGCACTACTGCGGCGCACCGCTGGCGGTGGACTTCGGCGAGCAGGAGTACGAGCCGGTGGTCTGCCTGGTCGAAGCCACGCCGACAACGCCGGCGCGGGTCACCGACATCCCGATCACCGCGGCCCGGCGGCTGCGGACGCTGCGCGGCACCGTTGACGAGCTGGCTGCGCTGACCGGGACGGTGGGGGACGACTTCCTGCGGGTGTGGGTGCGGGAGCCTGCTCGCGCGGGGTTGCGGGACGAAGTGACCGATTTGCTGCCCAACGCGCTGGAGGTGCGGATCGACCCCGAGTTCGCCGCCCCGGTCACCGGATCACGCCCGACCAGCGGCCCGGGTACCGAACGCAGCCCGCTGGACCTGTTCCGCGAATATTGCGCGACACGGCCCATCGACGACCCCCGGCTCGACACGCTGTTCGCCCGCCTGCACGAGCACGTGACCGGGGGTGCGTGATGCGCCCGGTGCTGCTGGACATGCACGGCTTCGCCGCGTTCCGCGGGGCCACCACCGTCGATTTCCGGGACGCGGAGTACTTCGCGCTGGTCGGGCCGACCGGCTCGGGCAAGTCCACCGTGATCGATGCGATGACCTTCGCGCTGTACGGGTCGGTGCCGCGCTGGGATGACCAGAAGGTCGTCAAGCTGGCGCTGGCGCCGAGCGTGAACCGGGGCACGGTGCGCCTGGTCTTCGATGCCCGCGATGCCCGCTACGTCGTGGCCCGGGAGCTGCGCCGGTTGTCGAACGGCGGAGTGACCATCCGCAACGCGCGGCTGGAGCGTCTCGACGATCCAGCCGGGACGGGGGAGGTCGACGAGGCTACCGAGGTGCTCGCCGCCGACTCCGCCGTGACGAAGGCCGTCGAGGAGCTGCTCGGGCTGCCGTTCGACCAGTTCTGCATGTGCGTAGTACTCCCGCAGGGCGACTTCGCCGAGTTCCTGCACGCCAAACCCGCCGCACGCCAGCAGATGCTGACCCGGCTGCTCGGCCTGGGTGTCTATGAGTCCATCGCCAAGGAGGCCAACCGCGAGGCCGCCGGGGCGGGTGAGCGGGCTGAGGTCCTGGCCGGCCAACTCGCCGGATACGCCGACGCGACCAAGGAAGCCGCGAGCGAGGCCGAGGCCCGGGTCGCGGCGCTGGGTGCGCTGTCCGAGCGGGTGACCGAGCGGCTCCCGGGACTTGCCGACCTGTCCCACACCGTCGCCACCGCGGACGGGCTCGTCGCCCGGTTGCGCGACGAGCGGGCCAGGCTCGCGGCGCTGGCCGCCCCGGACGGTCTGCCCGATCTGGACGCGCGGCAGCGGTCGGCCGCCGACGAGGCCGAATCGGCGCGTCGCCGGTGTGCGGATGCCGAGGCTGCCGACACCAAGGCCCGGGAGCAGCGCGAGGCTGCCCCCGACCGCGGCCCGCTCGAACGCGCCCGCCAGAACCACGCCGAGCTGGTGACCGCGCTCGCCGACCGGCCCCGTGCCCAACAGACTCACGCGACGGCTCGAGCGGCCTACGAGGTGGCCGTCGCTGCAGCTGCGGAGGCCGCAGCTGCCGTTGGGGACGCGCGTACGGCCCGACAGGCAGCCGCCGCGGACCTCGGCGCAGCCCACGAGGCCGCTCAGCGCCTTGACAAAGAGCGTGAGCTACTCATCGGCCTCCGCGTTCCCGCTGGGCTCGACGATCTCGATGGCCGCCGCCGCACGGCGGAGGCCGAGCTTGCCGCTGCGCAACAGGCCCTCGAGGGCGCCGACGCCGCAGACACCACCGCTCGCCGGCAGCTGTCCGCCGCACCCGCGCGGGGTCCGCTCGAACGGGCCCGCGACGACTACGCAGCCCTCACCGCCGCGCAGCGGGCATTGCCCAGAGCCGACGAGGAGCACCTCGCCGCGATGCACGCCCGGGAGTCGGCGACTGCCACCGTGGCGGACGCGAGCCAGCAGGTCAGACACGCCCGCATGCTCTGGGAACGCGAGTCACGGGCCGACCTGGCTGCGGCGCTGCGCCCGTCGCTCATCGCTGGGCAGCCGTGCCCCGTCTGTGATCAGGCCGTGGCGACGCTGCCTGCAGCGCGAACCGCTGCCAATCTGACCAGGGCGGATGCCGCTGTCGCCGATGCGGAGGACGCTCTGGAGCAGGCCCGGCGAGCAGAAGCGGGCGCAGTGGCCATCGAGCGGGACCGGGCTGGGGAGCGCGACCGGCGGGCCGGTGAACTCGAGCGGCTGCACACCGCGCTGGCCGGCGCGCCACCGAGCGCGACCGCGGTCAGCGAGGCGCTGGCCGGTGTAGACGGGCTGGTCGCGGCTGCGGAGCAGGCAGCCGTGGCACTGCGCGACGTGCGGCGCCGCAGGGATGACGCGGCGAGCGCGGTGCACGCAGTCCGCGGTGAGAGCGCGGCCGCCGCGTCGGCGCTGTGGAGAGCCCGCGAGTCGCTGGGGCCGCTCGGTGCTCCGCCAGTCGTCGACGACGTCCTCGCCGGATGGCGCGGGCTGTGTGCGTGGGCCGAGCAGGAGTCGGCCGTCCGTGTTGCCGCACTGGCCGGTGCCCGTGTTGCCGCAGCGGAGGCCGCCGAGGTGGTGCAGGCCGCTGAACTCGCGTTCGAGCAGGCGGAACGCGCCGCAGCCGCGAGGCGCGCCAAGGAGACCGCAGCGGCGCGCGCCGAGCAGCGCGCCCGCAGCGACCTCGACGCGCTCGATCAGCGGATCGCGCAGCTCCGCGGCGCACTGGAGATCGCGCCTCCCGATGCCGAGGCGGAGGCGGCGCTGCACCGGCTCGATGCGCTCGATAAGGCGGTCCGTCGAACAGACGCCGAGCTCCGGGCGGCCCGCGGCGCCCGGTCGACGGCCGAGGCGCGGCTGGTCGCGGTGAGTCGCGACGTCGCCGCGGCGTGGGCCGCGCTGCACACCGCCCGTGACCCGCTGGTCGTACTCGGGGCGCCGGCCGTCACCGGCGACGGCCTGCTCGCTGCCTGGACCGCCCTGACCGGCTGGGCCACGGCAGCGACCGCGCGCCGCGACGGTGAGCTTCCCCATGCCGAGTCCGCAGCCGCCGCCGCGCGGGAGGACCGCGACGCCGCCGGGCGCCTGCTCGCCGACGACGTCGCCGCTCACGACGTGCACATCCCCACCGATCGACCTATGGCGGCGAGCGTCCTGACCGCAGTCGCCGCGGCGCTCGCCGCATCGCGCGGACTACGCGACCGGATCGTCGAGCGCCGCACCGAGGCGCAGCGGCTGCGCGCCCAACGAGCCGACGCCGAGTCCGCGCAGCAGGTGGCCCGGATGCTCGGAAACGTCCTGCGCTCCGACAACTTCCCCCGCTGGCTGGTGGCCTCCGCTTTGGATGTCCTCGTCGCCGATGCATCGGAGAGTCTGGCAGAACTCTCCGGCGGGCAGTTCGAGCTGACGCACGACGATGGGGAGTTCCTCGTCGTCGACCACGCCGACGCCGACGCCCACCGGCCGGTGAAGACGCTGTCCGGGGGAGAGACGTTCCAAGCCAGCCTCGCGCTTGCCCTAGCGCTGTCGGCACAGCTGTCCACCCTCGCCGCCCAGGGCGCCGCCCGCCTCGACTCGATCTTCCTCGATGAAGGGTTCGGCACGCTCGACGAGGCCACGCTCGACGTCGTCGCCACCACCCTGGAGAACCTGGCGACCCGGGGGGACCGGATGGTCGGTGTGATCACCCACGTGCCGGCGCTGGCCGAGCGGGTCCCCGTGCGGTTCTCGGTCACCCGCGACCAGCACACCGCGTCGGTCATCCGGGAGGTCAGGTGACGCTGGAGCTGACACGTCCGGGGATGCGGTTCTCCGTCGATCCGTGGGATCCCGGCTACGGGGCCAGCCTGGACGTCGAAGAGCTCGGCGAGTCCAACGCCCGGGTGGTCGCCGACGTCGAGCTGCCCGAGGATCGGTGGCGCCCGCTCGAACCCGATCGGACGGTTGCGCCGCGCGCGGTGACGCTGTTCGTCGACGGTGTGCGCCGGATCGACGCCCGGGTTTGGGTCGACGAGCCCACCGACGCCACAATTGCGTCCCCGGCGCTCTGCGCGTCATATGCGGCGGGAGTGGTCTGCTGCTGTGCCCCGCAGGGGGCGCACCTGCTGACCTTCGACGTGCGCCGCGGATTGTTCACGACTGCCCCGCACGCCGTCGACATCCCCACGACTGCCGGCACCTACCGCGTCAGTCGCGCGGACCTCCGCCCGCATATCGCGCCGATCCAGGCGTTGAGCCTGGCGCTGCAGACCCACCTCGGCGACGCGGAGATCGTCACGGCGGTGACCGCCCGGGCCGCGCTCGCCGGGCATGGTCTCCCCGAGGGTGGCGATCTCCTCGTGATCGACGGCCCGCTGCGCGGCCGCCAGCACCTGCCGCGGGCACTGGGTTATATCAAGAGCCACCGCAGCGAATACCTGCCGCCGCACCTGCGCCGCCTGGTTGCTTCGTTGTCGCCCGGTCAGCGGACCCCGGTGTTCCTGCTCGGCAGCTCGTGGGACCGCTACACCTGGTACCTGCGGCTGCCCTGCATACCGGGCGCGCCCTGGGCCGGCATCGTGCGCCTGGAGTGCAGCGCCACGCTCAACGCCGCGGACGCGATCGGGATGGCGTGGCTGAGCCAGGCGACGCTGGGTCGCTACGCCTCGGTCGAGTACAAGGACACCCGGGCGCCCCAGAACCTGTACCCGATCGCCGGACTTGAGCGGCAGCTCCGGCGGCGGCTCGGCGACGCCATGCTGCTCTACCGCGGGTTACGCAGAGCCGGTACTCATCGCTGATGGTAGCTGTCTTAAGGAAATCGACGTATCTGGACGATGCCGTACACCGCAATTCGACTACACTCCTTTTGCGATATGTCGCTCCTTGGCTCCCAGCTCCTCGGCCTGAAATCTGCCCCACTCGCGGGGGCGTCGCGCTTCGCTGGCATCGCTAACGAACTTGCCGCATAACCTTCGTCCATTAGCTGCCGTAACTGGAAATGAGAACTATGGTTCTCCCCAGAGCTTCGGATTTCTGGCCTCCAATGCTACTGGAAGCGCAGCGATACGAAGCAGATTCATACCCATACGGTACGCTTCGCCCATGCTCAACCTGGACGATCCAGACACCCGGCAGGCTCTCGCCACTCACGACATAAGACGGGTGTTTCGGCTCGTGCTTGATGCCGGCCTCACTCACCGTGAGCTTGCGGTCCTCGTGAGGATGTCTCAGTCTGAGGTGAGCGAGATACTGAAGGGCCGCCGGGTCATGGCCTACGACGTGCTCGAACGTGTCTGTGAGGCCCTGCAGGTGCCACGGGAGCACATGGGCCTGGCCTACGATGGCGAAGAGCCCCCGCCGCTCGGGGAGGTGGATGAGGACATGAAGCGTCGGATGTTGCTTGCTGTGGCTACCACGGCCCTGCTCGGATCTCCGGTGCTCGGCGAGGTGCTAGAGCTGCCGCGTCCGACCGAGCCGACCCCGCTGCCGTCCCGGCTGACTGCCGTAGATGTGGACGCGATCAGGAAGCTAACAACCAGTTTGCAAGGTATGGCCCGTACTTACGGAGGCTGTGCCGAGATGGTAGGCAACGTTGCGAACCGGTCACGAGTACTACTAGACATCCCTGCAACTGACAAGATTAAGGCCGAGATGTCGGTTGCCCTGGCTGAATTGCACACCATGGCTGGTTGGTGTTGCGTGGACGGGGGCTTCCCGGACCAGGCGAGAGCCTACTTTGCCACAGCGATGGACCTTGGAGATAGCTACCAGGTGGCGTGGGCTATGCGGCACGCCGGTATCCAGATGGTCGATGCTGGCGCTCATAATGACGCGCTCAAAGCTTTCCAACTAGCCAGTATGGGTACAACCGATCCCGAACTCAAAGCTTGTCTCTACGTCGAGTCGGCTCAACCATTATCTGCTATGGGTCGCAAAGATCTAGCGCTCGATGCCCTGAAACGAGGTTATGAGCTTCCGCAGTCGAATATTTTTGACGCTGCGGACATGGATAACGTGGCGTCGGATGTCCATCGGCATCTCGGGCAATTGGTAAAATCAGAATGCTTCGCTCGGGCTAGCCTGGATAAATGGACACGGTTTGGCAGTGCTAAGCGTGACAGCGTAGAGGCCCAGATAACACTTGCCACGGTCCACTTGCGATCTGGTGATATTGCTAATGGCGCGATGCTAGCCAGGCGCGCAATAGCTGACGTTGCTCCTTTGCAGTCAGCGAGGGCAAGGGCGAGGCTGGAGCCGTTGGAGCTTGCTCTTGCAAGTCGTCGTGACAGCACATGTCAGGATTTGGCTAGGGCAGTGCGGGAGGTCAGAGCCCCAAAAATAGTGTAATACTGTAATGCCGTGCGCTTAGCGAGTTTTGTAACGTGTAGAGCGTTAGCCTGGCGCCGCAAACGCCGGAGCAACGACAATCGTCATGCTGAACGTGTACCTGCTGTACAAGCCTTCTCGGGGTTCGAGTGCTATTCGAGGTAGTCGCGGAGCACTTGCGAGCGGGACGGGTGCCGCAATTTGGCCATCGTCTTGGTCTCGATCTGCCGGATCCGCTCCCGGGTGACCCCGTAGAAGTGGCCGACCTGGTCCAGGGTGCGCGGCTGGCCGTCGGTAAGACCAAAGCGCAGCCGAACAATGCCGGCCTCCCGCTCAGACAGCGTGGCCAGCACAAACTGCAGGTCATCCTGGAGCAGACCGAATGATGCCACGTCGACCGCAACGGCGGCCTGAGAGTCCACGATGAAGTCGCCCAGCCTGGCGTCACCCTCATCGCCGACGGTCTGATCTAGCGAGATGGGTTCCCGGGCATACTGCTGGATCTCCAGCACCTTCTCCGGGGTGATGTCCATTTCCCTGGCCAGCTCAGCCAGGGTGGGTTCGCGGCCCAGGTCCTGAAGCAGTTCTCGCATCAAGCTGCGCAGCTTGTTAATCATCTCGACCCCGTGCACCGGGATCCGGATGGTGCGAGCCTGCTCGGCCATGGCTCTGGTGATCGCCTGCCGGATCCACCACGTGGCGTAGGTGGAGAACTTATAACCCTTGGTGTAGTCGAACTTTTCCACCGCACGGATCAGTCCGAGATTGCCCTCCTGAATGACGTCCAAGAAGGGCATGCCGCGACCGGTGTAGCGCTTGGCCAGGGACACGACGAGCCGAAGGTTGGCCTCCAGCAGATGATTCTTGGAACGCTGGCCGTCGCGGACGATCGAGTGCAGATCCCGGCGCAGCTGCGGCGACAGCTTCTCGGCGACATCCTCGGCCAGGCGTATCCGCTCTGCGGCGAAAAGCCCGGCCTCGATCCGCGTGGCGAGCCCCACCTCCTGCTCCGCGCTGAGTAGCCGCACCTTGCCGATCCGGGTGAGGTAGACCCGCACGGGGTCGACCGAAACCGTGAGCTTGGCCTCCTCGCGTGCCCTGCGCAGCGCCGTTGTTTCCTGCTCGTCCCAGTCGAAATCCCTGGCCTGCTCGACTTGATCCAACTGCCGGACCAGCCCTTCCGTCGTCTTCGGAGGTGCTGTGGTCACTGAGCGCGAAATGCGGGCGAGAGGATTTCGGTCCCGCAAAGACCCGGTCGTGATCTGTGTACCTTTTGGACTGTACGGGAAGCGGGCGCTGCTGGCTGGCCGGGCCATCCGCGACGGGGCAGGGTACTCCCACCGGCTGGCGGGGGGAACCGATTGCGGGTAGCGTCGACGGTGACCGACTACTCTTCGTGCGCACGGCGTCCTGGCCTGCGACGTTCTCGGCCTCGCCACTACGCCGGTGGGGTCATGCCGGGACAGGAACGCTGACATGACGTCGGTCGGCACTACCGTCCCAGGTCGGTTTCGACGATCTTCCCACCCCGGATCGGAAGGACCACCGGTATGACCATGGGCGACAGGATCAAGACTCGGCAGCAATTGCTCGACCAGCAACCTGACACCGCAGACGTCGCGACACCCCGCGTCGCAGCACCCGGCGTCGCGACACCCCTTGGCGACGCCCGGCACGATGAGAGCACCCGACCGGATCAGGCTCCGGGCGACACCGTGACGCAGGTCGCCCAGGACGGCGCGGACGCAGTCCGGCAGGAGTTGGAGAAGCTCAACGACCGGATGGCCGTGCTCAAGCAAGAGGCCGCCGACGAGGTGGACCGCAAGTGGGTGTCACCGTGGCGTACCCCACAAGTATTCGATCTCAAGGTGAAAACGAGGTTGACGAGTCACCCGGAATATCGGTCGCTGCAGGAGCGTGTCCGGGACGCCAAGGCGAGCCTGGCGGAGTTCGACACTGCCACGGACGCGGGCAACGGCTAAGTAGGTCGCCTTGCGATTCGCCCGCGGATGCCGGAAGCCCGCCTCCCCGAGGGGTAAGCGGGCTCCCAGGCTGGGTGGTTCAGATGGCGCGCACGCCGGTGGCCTGCTGACCCTTGTCGCCCTGGCGGATCTCGAATTGAACACGCTGCCCCTCGTCGAGGCTGCGGAAGCCGCCAGCGTCGATCTCAGAGTAGTGCACGAAGACATCGCTGCCCCCGCTGTCCTGGGAGATAAAGCCGAAGCCCTTCTCCGCGTTAAACCACTTCACAGTTCCCTGCGCCATTCGATGTGCTCCCAAATGTGATGGGTCCCGCACGATGTGGGGCCCGGCCGACCCTGGTGACGCTGGCCAGAGTCCTTGTGACGCGGGCCCTCGTCTACCAACCTGTTCCCGCGGGCGTGCATCACACGAACACCGAAACTGAACGACCGCGATTAATACTACACATTCTGCGGGAATTACCGGGAGGCCGGCCGTGACCACCCAGGCGTTCAACGTTCGGAACCTGCCGGACGCGCTGCGCGATGGTGCGCAGTTCGCCGCGAAGCTGGCCGGTCGGCGGCCAGCCGTGTTCCTCGACTACGACGGGGTGCTGACCCCGATTGTCGATCGACCCGAGGATGCAATCATGTCCGCCAGCATGCGGGTAGCGGTCCAGGCTCTCGCGCAACGCTGCTCGGTGTGCGTGGTCAGCGGTCGAGACCGGCTCGTCGTCCAGCAGCTGATGGGTATCGACAGCCTGGTCGTGGCAGGCAGCCACGGCTTCGACATCTGGAGTCCGCTGGAGGGCACCATCGCCCATGCTGCCGCGACCGGTTTCGACGACCTGATCTCCGAGGTCACCGATCGACTCCGCGCTGAGATCGCCTCGATTCCCGGTGCGGCGGTGGAGCCGAAGCGGGCCTCGGTAGCGGTCCACTACCGGCTCGCTGCTCCGCAGTACCATGCCAGGGTCGCCGCTGTGGTGGACGAGCTGCTGGACGAGTACTCCGGGAAGCTGAAGGTGACACCCGGGAAAATGGTGTATGAGTTCCAACCGAAGATCGACTGGCACAAGGGTAAGGCCGTCCTGTATCTGCTGCAGACGCTGGATCTCGACGTCCCCGAGGTCCTGCCGCTCTACTTCGGGGACGACATCACCGACGAGGACGCCTTCCGAGCGCTAGCCGGGCGGGGCGTCGGCATCATCGTCGGTCACCCGGACGATCCGGAGGTGGCGAACCGGCCCACCGCCGCCGACTTCGTCCTGGCATCCACCGTTGAGGTCGAGCAGTTTCTCAACACGCTGGCCCGCTGACACGCCCAAGCCTCGGGAAGGCGCCCGTGCCGGACTTCACACTCGCCTATGACGCCTTCGACCCCGCGCAGGAGGGATTGCGCGAGGCTCTGACCTCCACCGGCAACGGCTACTTCGCTACCCGGGGAGCGGCCGAGTGGGAGGATGCCGACGCGATCCATTACCCGGGTACCTACGCCCACGGTTGCTTCAACCGCGAGACGACCATCCTCGGCGGTCGCCCGGTGCTCAACGAGGACCTGGTCAACCTCCCCAATTGGTTGCTGCTGAAGCTGAAGATCGAGGGGGAGGAGGTTATCCGGCTCGACAACGTCGACGTGGACTCCTATCGCCACTCCTACGACATCCGCAACGCCGTAGTGCAGCGGGAGATCCGGTTCACCGACCGCGCCAAGCGCACGACGACCCTGCGCAGCCGCCGATTCGTGAGCATGGCCAACAGTCACCTGGCGGGCATCGAGTGGACGGTGACCCCGGACGACTGGTCGGGCCGCGTGGAAGTGATCTCCGGCCTGGATGGTCGCGTGACGAACCACATGGTTGCCCGTTACCGCGAGCTGGAGGGGCGTCACCTCAACCCGGGATCTCCGCGCACGTTCGGCCCGGAGATCATCGCGCTGAAGGTGCAAACCCGGCAGTCGAACATCTACATCGCCGAAGCCGCGCGCACTCGGGTCTTCCGGGGCATCGGAGACGACGCGGCGGGCGTCGAGCGGAGCCTTTACCAGATGGAGGACTACATCCAGCAGGTGCTCGCCTTCGATCTTGAGCAGGGCAGCCCGGTGCGCGTGGAGAAGATGGTCTCCCTGTTCACGTCCCATGACAATGCGATCACCGAAACCCTGGCCGCCGCCGGTAAGCACGTCGCGCGTTACCCTGACTTCGTCCCGGCGCTGGTCGAGCACGAGTCGGCGTGGACCGAGCTGTGGGACGTCGGTGACATCCAGCTGCCCCGGCAGCCCCGCGCGCAGCTGCTGTTGCGCTTTCACGTCTGCCATGTGCTGCAGGTGTGCTCGCGCCACACTGCCAGGCACGACGCCGGAGTTCCGGCTCGGGGGCTCAATGGCGAGGCCTACCGCGGGCACGTGTTCTGGGATGAGCTCTACATCTACCCCTACCTCAACTTCCGGCTGCCCGAGATCACCCGCGGGTTGTTGATGTACCGTTACCGCCGCCTCGCCGAGGCGCGGGCCGCGGCGCGGGCGGCCGGCTACCGAGGCGCGATGTTCCCCTGGCAGAGCGGCAGCGACGGTTGCGAGGAGACCCAGGTCGTCCACCTTAACCCGCTGTCCGGGCAGTGGCACCCCGACCACAGTCACAACCAGCGCCATGTCAACGCGGCGATCTTCTACAACGTCTGGCAGTACTACCAGGCCACCGAGGACGTGGCCTTCCTCCGCGACTACGGCGCCGAGGTCATGCTCGAGATCGCCCGCTTCTGGGCGTCGATCGCGCACTACAACGCGGAGCGCGACCGGTACGAGATCCACGGGGTGATGGGGCCCGACGAGTTCCACGAGGGCTACCCCGGCGCCGAAGAAGGTGGGCTGCGCAACAACGCTTACACCAACGTGATGGTGGCGTGGATCGCCGGCACCGCCCCGCGGGTACTCGGCCTGCTATCGACGAGCCGCCGCGCGGTACTTCGGGTGCACCTAGGCCTCACCGATGACGAGCTGCGTACGTGGGATGAAATGAGCCGCAAAATGTTCGTCCCGTTCCATATCCACGAGGCCGAATACATCATCAGCCAGTTCGAGGGCTATGCTGATCTCGAGGAGCTGGACTGGGAAAGCTACCGCGCCGAGCACCCCAACATAGGGCGACTGGACCGCATTCTCAAAGCCGAGGGGGACGACCCGAACCGCTATCAGCTGGCCAAGCAGGCCGACGCGGTGATGCTGTTTTTCCTGTTCTCCACCAACGAACTAAGCGATCTGCTCGAAAGACTCGGGTACGACTACTACCCCGATCTCGGCCGGCGCACCATCGATTACTACGACCGGCGCACCTCCCACGGCTCGACCCTGAGCCTGGTCACGCACGCCGCCGTGCTCAGCAGCCTGGATCCGGAGAGCTCATGGGAGCGCTTCCTCATGGCGCTGGAGAGCGATGTCGGTGACGTGCAGGGCGGCACCACCAAAGAGGGCATCCACCTGGGTGTGATGTCCGGAACCCTAGATCTCCTGCAACGGGGCTACGCCGGCGTCAGCGTCCGCGATGGGGTCCTGCATTTCGAACCCACACTCACCGACCGGATTGACGGGCTCACGTTCCCGATGCAGTTCCGGGGTATGTCGATCAGAGTCAGTTTCTCCGGCGATGCACTGGAGGTCCGCATCCTGGCCGAAGGTTTCAGCCGACCGGTCCGGATCGGTATTGGCACCGAGATCCGAGAACTCACCGCTGGTGAGAAGTGGGTAGCACCGCTGCGGCGGCGGCGGGATCATGTGGGGGTTTCAGACTGCACCGGGGAAGGGAGCGATCGTGCCGTCACACGGCTTTGAGGGAGCGATCTTCGACGTGGACGGCGTGCTGGTCAACTCCCCGCACGAGCGGGCCTGGCGGGATTCGCTGCGCGGGCTGATGGAAAACGACTGGGCTGACATCGCCGGCCAGACCTCGTGGTCCGCCGATCGCTTCACACCGCAGGTCTACCAGCAGTTGCTGTCCGGTAAGCCCCGAATGGCCGGGGCGCTGGCGGCGCTGGAGTACTTCGGGGTTCCCGACCCCGCCGACCGGGCGGAAACCTACGCCGCGAACAAGCAGACCATGGTCATCAAGCTCATCGAGGCCGGCGAGTTCGAGGCCTACCCCGACGCGTTGCGCTTCGTGCTGGCCGTGCGCGACGTGGGGATCCCGGTGGCCGCGGCGTCATCGTCGAAGAACGCCGGATTGTTCCTCCGGCAGATCCGGCTCGATACGTTCGCCGCGGGGCAGGGCCTGCACTACGACTTTCTGCGGCCCGGTCTGAGTTTGCTGGAGTTCTTCGACGCCGACATCTCCGGCCGCGATTTCGCCCAGGGCAAGCCGAACCCGGAGATCTTCCTGACCGGAGCTGCTGAGCTCGGCGTCGCTCCGGAGCTCTGTTTCGTCGTCGAGGACGCAGCCAGCGGCGTGCAGGCGGCCAAGGCCGGTGCCATGGCCGCGTTAGGGGTGGCCCGCGCCGGCGACGAGGCGCTCCTGGCGGCCCAGAACGCCGATCTTGTCGTCACGTCGCTGGACGACGTCGACGTCGCGGGTCTGCGCGCGCGCCAGCTGCGGCGCCGCCGTACCGGTAGGTGACCGGTCAGGCACTTAGCGCACTCCATGAACGTGTGAGGAGTTGTTACGCGTCGTCACAACTTCGGCGCTGCCCGGGACAGAGCTTGACATGACTGCGGGATTTTGCCGTCCGCTTGCCCGTCTGGGACCGTGCGATAACCGAACCTCCCTACGCTCAGTCCTAGGGCCGAGGGATGCCCAGCGTCGGAGCCCCTCCCGACCCGGCGTCCCCCAGTCGGGCGGGCGGCTGCCTCCCCCAGCTTTGCAGCCGCTCGCCACCCTCCCTTGTCGACTCGGCTGGTGCGCGACCATGACATCATGCTGATTGAGGATCTGAACGTGGCCGGGATGGTCGGCAACCGTCGTCTGGCTCGGCACATCTCCGGACTCGTGGAACGGTGAATCTCACTCACTTGCCTTTAGAAGAACTGATCCGGTACCGGGACCAGTTGCGCCGCGAGTACGCGCTGCTGCAGGCCCGGGAGCTTGATCTCGACCTGACCAGGGGCAAGCCCTCGGCCGAGCAGCTGGATCTGTCCGAGCCCCTGCTGGAGCTGCCCGGAGCCGGCAAGCACCTGGCTGGCGACGGCACCGATATCCGCAACTACGGAGGCCTGCGTGGGCTGATGGAGCTCCGGGAGATCTTCGGTGAGTTGCTACAGGTGCCCGCCGAAGATCTGATCGCCTTTGGTAACTCCAGCCTGGAGCTGATGCACGAATGCCTGGTGCATGCCGTGTTGTTCGGGGTACCCGGGTCGGTGCGGCCGTGGGGGATGGGAACCGGTACGGCCTTCCTGTGCCCGGTACCCGGCTACGACCGGCACTTCGCGCTGTGCGAGAAGCTCGGCATCGAGATGATCACTGTGCCGATGGACGCGGCCGGCCCGGACATGGACGAGGTGGAGCGGCTGGTCGCGGCGGACGCCGCGATCAAGGGGATCTGGTGCGTCCCGAAGTACAGCAACCCGTCTGGTACCTGCTATTCAGACCAGACCGTCGGTCGGCTGGCCCGGATGCCCACCGCCGCCACTGACTTGCGGATCTTCTGGGACAACGCGTACGCCGTGCACCATCTGACCGAGGTCCGGCACGAGGTCAGCGACATCCTGCAGCTGGCCACCGCCGCAGGTCACCCCGACCGGCCGTTCGTGTTCGGCTCCACGTCGAAGATCACGCTGGCGGGCGCCGGGGTTGCCTTCTACGGTGCGTCACCGGCCAATGTGGAGTGGCTGACCGGGCATCTGGCCAAGCGCACGATCGGCCCTGACAAGATCAATCAGCTGCGCCACGTGCTGTTCCTCGAGACTGCGATCGGCGTGCACGCCCACCTGCAGCGCCACCGCGCACTGCTCAAGCCGAAGTTCGATCTCATCCAGCGCAGGCTCGCCGAGCAGCTCGGCGGCAGCGGAGTGGCGAGCTGGACCGTCCCCGAAGGGGGCTACTTCGTCACCCTCGACGTGCTGGACGGCTGCGCCAGCCGGGTCGTCGAGCTCGCCGCTGGTGCCGGCATCGCGCTGACTCCCGCTGGCGCACCGTTCCCCTACGGCAAGGACCCCGACGATCGGGTGATCCGGCTCGCACCCAGCTACCCGCCGCTTTCGGAGCTGGCCGAGGCGGTGGATGGGCTGGTCGTGTGCATCAAGCTGGCGGCCCTCGAGCGCCTGCTTGACACACCGGCCACCGGGTAGGTGTCCGCTACATGCGTTCCGGTGCGGCGATCCCCAGCAGGTTCAGGCCCTGGCGAAGGGTCCGAGCGGACAGCCGGCACAGCGCGATCCGGTTGGCCCGGACCGGTTCTGCCGCCGATAGCACGGGGCAGGTCTCGTAGAAGTCGGTGAACGCCTTCGCGAGTTCGTAGAGCTGACCGCACAGCCGGTGTGGTTCCAGGACCCGGGCGACCTCGGCCAGGGTGTCGCCGAAGGTGTCCGCAGCGAGAATTAGCGCCCGCTCCGCGGGGTGCATCGGCAACGTCGGATCAACCCCGGCGCTGGCGTCACCGGCCTTGCGAAGAATGGAGCAGATCCGGGTGTGCGCATACTGCAGGTAGACGCCGGTGTTGCCGTTGAACGAGACCATCCGGTCGACGTCGAAGACATAATCCTTGGTGCGGGAGGTGGACAGATCGGCGTACTTGACCGCACCGATGCCGGCCTGCTCGGCGATCTTGGTCAACTCGTCGTCGGTGAGCTCGTGGGCTTTCTCGGTGACGCTGGCCCGCGCTCGGTCGATGGCGGCATCCAGCAGCTCCATGAGCTTGACGGCGTCACCGGAGCGGGTCTTGAATGGCCGCCCGTCGGGGCCGAGCACGGCGCCGAAGGCGATATGGGTGACGTCGATGCCCTCGATGAGCCAGCCGGCGCGGCGCGCCGCCTCAAAGATGAGCCGGAAGTGCAGGGACTGGCGGGCGTCCACGACGTAGAGGATGCGGTCGGCTTTGAGATCGCGAATGCGGTGCCGGATGGTGGCCAGGTCGGTGGTGTCGTAGCCGTAGCCGCCGTCTTTCTTGCGCACCATGAGCGTGACCGGGTTGCCGTCCGGGCCGGTCACCTCATCGGAGAACACCACCAGCGCGCCGTCGCTTTCCACCGCGACGCCAGCGGCGGTCAGCTCCTCGACCACATCGGGAAGTATTGAGTTGTAGGAGGACTCGCCATCGGAGTCGCCGGGTTCCAAGAGCACGCCGAGCCGGTGGTAGATGTCCCGGAAGGCGAATTCCGATTCGGCGACGATCTCCCGCCAGCGAACGACGGTGGCCTCGTCACCCGCCTGCAACGCCACCACACGTGCTCGGGCCCGTTCTGCGAAAGCCGGGTCGGCGTCGAACGCGGCGCGGGCCGCACGGTAGAGGTTGTCCAGCGCGGAAACTGTCGACGTTCCCTCGCTGAGCTGGTCGTGCCGCCAGGTCGCATCGGGATGGTCGTCAAGGTACTGGATCAGCATGCCGAACTGGGTGCCCCAGTCACCGAGGTGATTCTGGCGGATCACCTCGGCGCCGAGGAAGCCGAGCACGCGGACCAGGCAGTCACCGATAATGGTGGTGCGCAGGTGACCGACATGCATCTCTTTGGCGATGTTCGGTCCTGAGTAGTCGACGACGGTGCGCCGGCCCTGCTCGGGCGTACCGACGCCCAGGCGCGGGCCGGCCATCCGCGCGGCGAGCTGCCGCCACAGCGCGGCGTCGGCCAGGGTCAGGTTGAGGAATCCCGGCCCGGACACCGTGACCTCGGACACCATGACCTCGGTCACCGGCGTGCTGGGATCAGCCCGCAGCGTCTCGGATACGGCGATGGCCAACTCCGCGGGCCGGGTGCGGGCGCGTTTGGCCAGCGCCAGCACAGCGTTGGACTGGAAATCGGCGTGCTCGGAGCGCCGGACCACCGGGTCAGCGCCGGCCATCTCGGGCAACACCCGACCGATTGCATCAGCCACCGCGACCTCCGCCAGGCCGATCAGCGATCGCACCTCGTGCTCAGTCAACCGCGCATCCTCCTTGCTGTGATGAGTCATTGTCTCAGGCCGCGGATTTCCCGCGCCCTGGTGTTGCGCTGCGTTGAGGTGGCGACCGCTGTGGGTAGACGATACAAAGACATCGCCAGGCGGCTGCGACTCGCCGCGACGAACATCGTGAATCTGCGGAGGGTCTGTGGACACTTGGCCTGGTTGGACCTACCCGCTAGGCGCCACCTATGACGGCGGTGGCACCAACTTCTCCATCTTCTCCGAGGCCGCGGACCGGATTGAGCTGTGTTTGTTCGACGACGCCGGCAACGAGACGCGGACCGCACTGCCGGAACGCGACGGCCTGGTCTGGCACGGCTACCTGCCCCGGGTCAGCCCCGGCCAGCGCTACGCCTACCGGGTGCACGGCCCCTACGACCCGGCGGCGGGTTTGCGGTGCAACCCGAACAAGCTGCTGCTCGACCCGTATGCCAAGGCGATCGATGGCCGCATCGAATGGAACGAGGCGCTGTTCGCGTACCGGTTCGGGGACCCGGATTCCTACAACGACTTCGACTCCGCGCCGTACGCGATGAAGTCAGTGGTGATCAACCCGTTCTTCGACTGGTCCGACGACCGGCCGCCGCGAATCCCTTACCACGAGACCGTGATTTATGAGGCGCACGTCAAGGGGATGACAATACGCCACCCCCGGATTCCCGACGATGTCCGAGGAAGCTACGCGGGCCTCTCTCATCCGGTTATGATCAAACACTTCCAGGACCTCGGGGTGACCGCGGTCGAGCTTATGCCGGTGCACCAATTCGTGCACGATTCCACGCTGGATGAGCGCGGGCTGTCCAACTACTGGGGTTACAATACCATCGGTTTCTTCGCCCCGCACAATGATTACGCCTGTTTCGGCACTCTTGGGCAGCAGGTGCAGGAATTCAAGGCCATGGTCCGCGCGCTGCACCGGGCTGGTATCGAGGTAATCCTTGACGTGGTTTACAATCACACGGCCGAAGGAAACCATCTCGGCCCGACGCTGTCGTTCCGCGGTATCGACAATCCGGCCTACTATCGACTGGTCGACGGAGACGAGAAGCACTACTACGACACCACCGGTACCGGGAACAGTCTCAACGTCCGTCATCCCGAGTCGCTCCGGCTGATTATGGATTCGCTGCGGTACTGGGTGCTCGACATGCATGTGGACGGGTTCCGTTTCGACCTGGCAGCCACCCTGGCCCGGGAATTCCATGAGGTGGATCGGCTGGCGGCGTTCTTCGACCTGGTCAACCAGGACCCGGTGGTCAGCCAGGTCAAGCTGATTGCGGAACCCTGGGACGTCGGTGAGGGTGGTTATCAGGTCGGCCGCTTCCCGCCGTTGTGGACCGAATGGAACGGCAAGTACCGCGATACCGTGCGCGATTTCTGGCGCGGCGAGCCGGCTACTCTGGCTGAGTTCGCCTCCCGGTTCACCGGCTCGTCGGATCTCTACGAGGGAGACGGCCGCCGGCCCATCGCCTCAATCAACTTTGTGACCGCGCACGACGGTTTCACGTTAAACGACCTGGCGTCCTACAACCACAAGCACAACGAGGACAACGGTGAGGACAACCGTGATGGTGAGAGTCATAACCGATCGTGGAACTGTGGCATCGAGGGTCCCACCGAAGACGGCAAAATCGTCGCACTACGGGAACGCCAGAAACGGAATATGCTGACCACCCTATTGCTTTCCCAGGGCGTCCCGATGATCGCGCACGGGGATGAGCTAGGTCGGACCCAGCACGGCAACAACAACGTCTACTGCCAGGACAGCAAGATCAGCTGGGTGGACTGGGACGACGCCCGCCAGCACTCGATCCTCACCGAATTCACCACCTCGCTCACCCGGCTGCGCGCCGCCCATCGGGTATTCCGCCGCCGGCGGTTCTTTCAGGGCCGCCCGATCCGCGGTTCCAGCATCGACGACATTGCCTGGCTGCGCCCTGACGGCCAACAAATGGGTGACGACGACTGGAACGCAGGGTCCGCCAAGACCATCGGGATATTCCTCAACGGCCGAGGCATTCCGGAACGCGATGCGCTCGGCGAACGGATCGTCGACAACTCCTTCTTGCTCCTCATCAACGCTCACCACCGGCCGATCGCCTTCACCCTGCCTGATGCGACCTATGGTGGCAGCTGGGAGATCGTGGTGGATAGTTCCGATCCGCTACTGGCCAACGCGCGACGCAGGCAGCGCGACGCAGTTGCGGGCGGCAGGTTGCGGGTGCAGGCGAGAGCGATGATCGTGCTGCGCTGCCAGTACTGAGGTGGCAACAACGCCCGGTTCGTGGCCCTGAGTCGTCCAGCGGCAGAATGACGGACGTGTGCGCAAGATCATTTGCCGAGTACCTGTCCGGTGTGGGGGAGTCGCGGCTGACTGCCTTGCTCCAAGCGCGCCCGGATGTCCTGGCGCAGCCGGTTCCGCGTGGGTTCAGCCAGCTTGCGCAGCGGCTGGGTGGAGCGGAGTCTGTGGGCGCCGCGTTGCACTCGGTGAATCGGGATGCGGTGATGGTTGGGCAGGCCATCGTCGCGCTCGGTGCATCGGCGACAGTGCCCGGCCTGATCCGGTTGCTGGACGCCCCGGAACGCGCGGTGCGCGATGGGGTAGCCGAGCTGTGCGGGCGGGGACTGGCCTGGGACAGCTCCGGGACGCTGTGCCTGCCGGAACGGCTGGAGGCGCACTGGCTGTCGACGATCGGCGGAGGCCGGCCGGTGGCGAAGATCGTCGGATCGGTCCTTGCTGAGAATCTGCGGCAGGCGGTCAGCGCCTTCGGCGCCGCGACCGATGGCCTGCGCAAGACAGAACTGGCAGCGCGGCTCTCGGAGCTCATGGCGGATCTGCCTTTACTGGCCACGGTGGTCGCTGGGCTGCCCAGAGCAGCCAAGGATCGGCTCGGCGAGTACCGGCGTGCCTATTTCGACCACTACTCGGGCCGTTCCCGGCCGCGAGCCGGCGATCGTGATCCGACCCAGCTGCTCATCGAGGCAGGCCTGCTGCTGCCCGTCAACTACGGACTCGAGCTGCCTCGGGAGGTGGCGGTCGCTGGTTGGCTGGGCGAGCGCGAGCTCACCCTGACCGGGCGACCGAAGATCCCCGCCGCGGGTGCCGACCAGACAGTGGTGCGCCGGGCTGCGCAGGCCGCCGCCCAGGAGGCCGTGCGGGGGGTGACGACCCTGCTCGATGAAGCCCGCGCGACGCCGATCACCGCTCTGAAGAAAGGCGGTGTCGGGCCCCGGGAACGGACCCGGCTCGCCAAGCGGCTGGTGATCCCCGAAGACGTTCTGGTGTTGTGGATCGACCTGGCATACGCGGCTGGCCTGCTGGGACTGGCTGACACGGGGTATGCGCCCACGACGTCCTATGCGGAATGGCGCTCCGCGGCGCCCGCGAGGCGCTGGGCTGTGCTGGTCGCTGCCTGGTTCTCGCTGGAACACGCGCCGACCAGCCGGGAGGTCCCGGGGGACAAAGACCTTCCACCGCCCTTGCCGCTGGGGTCCGCCGCCGGGTGGTTGCGGCGTGCGCTGCTGCCGGCTGCTACGCCGGGTGTCTCGGTGCGGGCCGTGGGCCAGGAGATCGACTGGTTCTTCCCGGTGCACAGCTATGACACCGCCCAGCGAACGAGCAAGGTGGCCGCGGCCGTCCGCGAGGCTGAGCTGCTCGGAGTGGTGGCCTCCGACGTGGTGTCGGAGCTCGGAGAGCAGCTGCTGGCCGCGACCCGGTCCGGCCCGGAGGATGCAGTGGAGGAGCTGGCGCGGCGTTGCGCCGCGCTGCTTCCCGAGACCCCGTGCAGTGTGATCTTGCAGTCGGATCTCACCGCGGTGATCTCCGGTCAGCCGAGCGCGCTCGTATCGCGGTTGTTGAACGACTCCGCCGTGGCCGAGACTCGTGGGGCGGCCATGACCTGGCGATTCACGCCGTCCAGCGTGCGGGCCGCGCTCGACACCGGCTTGAGCGCGCAGGACCTGCTCACCGAGCTGGCCGTCGTCTCGGGCCGCCCGATTCCGCAGCCGCTGGAGTATCTGATCACCGACGCGGTTCGCCGCCACGGCCACGTTCGGGTGCGCGGCATGCGCTCCTGCGTTATCGCCGAAGAGGTCTTGATTACCGAGATTCTGCACACCCGATCGCTCACCAAGCTGCACTTCAGCCGACTCGCTCCGACTGTCCTGTCCAGCCCAGCCAGCCTCGACGACGTGCTGGCACGACTGCGCGAGGCGGGTTTGTCGCCGATGGCCGAAGATGCTCAGGGCACGGTGATTGTGGAAACCCGCCACGACCACCAGGCGCCAGGACTCAATCCCGCGATCGTCGCGCAGCCGAGATCCACGCTGTCCGCCACCGAGCTGGCCCGGCGGCTGATGGCCGATCCCCACGGCCTGACCGGGGTCGCCCCCGTGGACTCCGAGACCTTCGAGTTGCTTGCGCAGCTCAACTGTCATCTCGACGACGCCGAACTGGAACTGCTGACCGATGCCGTGGAGCACCACAACGACGTGCTCATCACCTACCGCGACAACAACGGCAGCCGCAGTACGCGCGCGATCCGACCACATCAGCTCTACGGCAAGTGGATTGACTCCTGGTGCCATCTTCGCAACGCGCAACGGGACTTCACCATCGCCAACATCGAGGCCGTCAGTCCCGCGAGTTGACCTGCTTCGTTCGGGGGAGCACGCCCGGCGGTGGTGCGGACTTCGCAGCACACCCACCGCGAGGGGTGTTGGTTGCGCCGATAACAGCGTGGGGCACGGGCATCGCGTCGGGCGGGGCAGGTGGAGCAGCGTGCCTTCGCGGTCCACGGCGCGAAGTGTTCCGCACCACCACGCCGCGTAGCCTTAAACCACCTCCTCACCGAGGTTCTTAGCCCGGGGGCATCGGTGAGGAAACGGTGATGAACAAGCGTTCCGAGACGCACGATCAGCCCAAGATCACTTCCGGCGGGCGAAGTGGTCGACATTGGGGAATCGAGTGATGTTGCCGTCACGATAGCCGTCTCCTGTAGGGCTTAACGCAACCCCTTCGTCGACTGTTGGACTTCCCGTGTTCGTCATCGGAACGCAGCGTTCCCGGTGGTGAAATCCGTGTTCGCGGCCTTAAACGACGGTCCCTTGCCTTCCGTTGGCATCGGCGTGCCTCGAGTTTCCCCCAGTACCGTCCCTGTAGACACCAAGTCGATAGAGCCAGCCGGGTTATGCGCGCCTCATCTTTGGCTGCGATCGTGACTATCGCCTTGGCCGCACTGACAGCGGCGATGGTCCCGATGCCTGCTGCAACGATCGTTCCCGGCGGCAACAGCGGCGCTCGCGAGGGCAACGATGAGGTCTACGTGATGAAGCCCGACGGCACCCACCAAACACGCCTCACCACCCACCCAGACACATACTCCGAGCCGTCGTACGCCCCTGACGGCACCCGCAATCGCTTTCGTGAGCTACAACGATCTCATCGCTGCGCGTGGATCCATTCGCCGACCATCACAGTAGGTGTACCGCCGCCAACGTCAGGTGACACTGCCGCCAGTTTCTCACAGTATTCGGCGTACGGGATAATGGGTGAGGCCTAGATGTCAGCAGATGGTAAACCCGGGCCACTTTCATATGTGATACAAGGCATCACTGCTGTCGCTGCCGTGATCGCTGCCGTCGCCACGTTGCTACCTTCGTTCGGACTTGAACTATCCAACATGTGGCAGAGTACAATTCAGGGCTATTCAGTCAGCATAACAATGCCAGACCGGAACGCGCCCCTCGGGAAGACAGCCAATATTGAAGGAACCGCAACGCTGCCAGATGAGTGGAATTTAATCGTTCTCCTGCAAACGCCAGGCGAGCTCAAATATTACATAGTGGGCGGGGGCGCTGTGACTGTGCGGAATGATGACCACTGGGTTCTTCCCGACGTACCCTTTGGGTCTAGTGATTCCAATCAGCGGAAGAATGACCTTAATAAAGACTACAAGATCGTGGCTGTCCTCGCTGACGAGAAGGGGCAAGGACAGGTCCAAGCCGCCCTGGCAGATCCGAAAGCTGGTGACGCTCCCTTCATGACTAGTATACCGCACAATGCAGCCAAGGATATCGTACGAGTACACCTGACCTCGTAGCGGCGATCTCGCAGTTATCCGCTGATCCCCGCCTCAACTCGCCCAGAGACCCCATCCCAGAGACCCCATCCCAGAATCACCGCTAATTCAGCGGCCTCCTAGGCGGGTCGGTCTACCGCTCGGCAGTCGGTGAGGGGCGTTGCTGTTCGAGGTCGGCGCAGGGGACCCCACCGCGGAGCACAACCCCGATCTTGAAGCCGGTGAGCAGGGGATCGTCGAGATCGTGGACGGCCACTAAGCTGCACCGTCGCTGGGCCGAGCGCGACCAGCCAGCGGGATCCTCATCGTGTGGATCGCGCAGAGGAACTCAGCGTGGCGCCGGGGGCTGCTTGCTTTTGCGATCGGTGAGTCGACCCAGCAGCTCAAGCTCTCGGAGAGATCATTAGTGTGCTTACACCGTTCGAGCAAGCCGGCACGATCACCCCGGAGGCAACAGGCCTCCTTGTCTGGTCGCGCGACATGGCGGGATAGCGTGACGACACGCCGACCAGAGAGCCTCGGCACTCCAAAGCTGGACGCTCCCTATCGGCGCTACTCAGACTCTCCGGGATTGGTGAGCAGCGCGGTGATCTGTGCCATGCCGGTGGCGAATGTGGAGAAACCCTCGCGCATCCTCCGGTCCTGCTCGGCGAATCCCTCGCGCATCTCCCGACCCTGCTCGAGCTGGGTCTCACGCAGGGCGTTGAGGGCCTGGGTGTGGGCGCGTAGCTCGGCGCGGACCTCAGCGACGTCATGGTCGGCCCCGGCGGCCAACGTCCGAGCGGCGGAAGCGTCAGAACTGGTGAGAGCGAGTTGTTCGCGGAGCTCAGCGACGTCGCGCTCGACGGTGGCTAGACGGGTCTCGATGTCGTCGGCGGGCGGCATGGACGGATCGTACTGGCGATGATGTGGTCAGTGAAGCTGGCCGGTGCCTACAGCGGTGGTGAAGGCGGTCTAGGCGGGTGGGGGGATGCCTGATCAAATCAGGCTCCGCAGCGCGGCCGTCGGCTGACCGTGTCGGACCGGTGCGGCAGACTGGTCGGTGAGCAAACCGTCGAGAGTCGAGAGGAGTCGCGCGTGACCGCCTCGCAGGTCGACGTGCTGACCGTCGCCCGGGAACGGGTACTCGAACAGGGAACCGGACTCCCCGAGCAACAGGTGCTTGATGTGCTGCTGCTGCCAGATGACCGGCTGGGAGAGCTGCTCGCGTTGGCACACGAGGTGCGGATGCGCTGGTGCGGCCCGGAGGTCGAAGTCGAGGGAATCGTCAGCGTCAAGACCGGCGGCTGCCCGGAGGATTGCCACTTCTGCTCCCAGTCCGGCCAGTTCAACTCCCCGGTTCGGGCGGCGTGGCTCGACATCCCCGGCCTGGTCGAAGCCGCCAAGCAGACCGCGGCCACCGGGGCGACCGAGTTCTGCATCGTCGCTGCCGTACGCGGACCCGACCGGCGGCTGATGTCCCAGGTCAAAGTCGGCATCGAGGCGATCCGGGCCGAACCGGAAACCGAAAAGATCAACATCGCCTGCTCGCTGGGCATGCTCAGCCAGGATCAGGTGGACGAACTGGCCGCCATCGGCGTGCACCGCTACAACCACAATCTGGAGACCGCGCGCTCGCACTTCCCGGCCGTGGTGACCACCCACACCTGGGAGCAGCGGTACGACACGCTGCGGATGGTGCGCGACGCCGGGATGGAGGTCTGCTGCGGTGGCATCATCGGTATCGGGGAGACGGTGGCCCAGCGGGCCGAGTTCGCCGCGCAACTTGCGTCACTGAACCCCGACGAGGTGCCGATGAACTTCCTGATTCCGCAGCCCGGCACCCCGTACGAGAGCTATGACGTGGTGGCGGGCTCCGAGGCGCTCAAGACCGTCGCGGCGTTCCGGCTCGCGCTGCCCCGCACGATCCTGCGCTTCGCCGGGGGCCGCGAGCTCACCCTTGGGGACCTCGGTGCCGAACGGGGCATGCTGGGCGGCATCAACGCGATCATCGTGGGCAACTACCTGACCAACCTCGGCCGGCCCGCGCAGGCGGATCTGGACATGCTCACCGAGCTGCGCATGCCGATCAGAGCGTTGGGCCAGACGCTGTGAGTTTCTGCGACGTCTGCGGGCGCCCGGCCGATGAGGAAGATCATGCGAGGTGCGCCCGCCGCCGCGGCCTGGACCCGCCCCGATACTGCCCGCAGTGCGCGCGCCGGATGGTGGTGCAGGTGATGCCGGCCGGCTGGTCGGCCCGGTGCAGCACGCACGGCGCCCAGCTGGGGTGGGAATGAGCGAGGTGCGGGTGGAAGTGCAGCCGGCTCCCGAGCCGGCCCCATTGCGGCGGGCTGCGGTGGATCCGGCCGATCTGGGGCCCGCGCTGAGCGTGCTGGGCGCGGTGGCGTTGCTGGGTATCCCGCTGGGTGCGTTGTGGGCCTGGCTGGCGCCGCCCGAGTTCGTCGCGCGTTCCGATCGTGCCCTCACCCCCGGCGGTGTCCTGCCGTTCGCCAGCCAGAGCGAACACCGCTTCGACGACATGGCGACGTTCGTCCTGCTCGGAATAGCCGCTGGTGTGCTCACCGGCGCGGCGTTGTGGCTGTACCGGCGGCGGCGCGGGCCGGTTCTGCTCATCGCCGCGGCGGTGGGTTCGGTGATTGCGGCGTGGTTGGCGATGGATACCGGGTTGTGGCTGGTCGCCGCTGGCTATCCCGATCTGGCGAGTACCGGCGCGCCGTTCCCGCGGGCCCCGGTACTGGACTCGGGTTGGGTCCTCGTCGGGCAGCCGTTCGGCGTCGCGGTCGCTTCCTGCATCACCACGGCCTGGAATCGCAGCGAGGACCTGGCTTGAGGTCAGTTGTGGCTGGTTTTGACCGCGAACTGGTTGAGCGGGACCGGCACCGCGCGCAGTGTGCGCAGGAACGCCGTCTCCCGGACCAGCAGCTTGCGCACCATGCGCAGCCGATCCACCGGGTCGCACTCCTCCAGCAGGGCTTGCCGATCCTCCAGGGTCAGCAGGCAGTCCGAGGCGAGCAGATGCGCCAGCGTGGCGACGTCGACATCGTCGTTGGGTTCTTCCCATTCCCCGTGTTGCCAGGCCGCCCAGCAGTACTGCCGGTGCGCCTCCCGAGCCGAGCTGGCCAACATCGGCACGAGCATTGATTCGTCCGCCGCGGGGTCGTCATCAGGAACCCACTCGACGCTGCCGACGAGGTAGGGCGCCGAGGTGTTGTCGATATCGAGCAGCCGGAATCGCTTCTCGCCGCGGGTGACGATGTCGAAGCGGCCGTCGGGGAGTCTGCGGGCTTCCCGGATCATCGCGGTGCATCCGATGGTGTGCGTCTCCTCCGGGGATTCCAGACCCTGCTTGACCGCGATCACCCCGAAGCTGCGGCCCGGTACCGCACCGGTCACCAGGTCGACGGTCAACCGGCGGTAACGGGGCTCAAAGATGTGCAACGGAAGCGATGCGCCTGGCAGCAGCACAGTGCCCAGTGGGAACAACGGAATGGTCTCGGCCACCAGATAACGGTACGGCGCGGCGTGCCGATCCGCTCAACGACAGCGCTCGTCAGGGTTCTGCGGTTATCAGGGATTCTGGTGGTCGCAACACGGCGAAGGGGTCGGTGACCCGAATGTCGCGTTCCGCGAAGCGGTACAGCGCCGCTGGCCGGCCACCGGAGGGTCCCGGCGCGGCGGTGCCGCCGGTAGGGATCAACACCCCACGGCGGGCGAGTACCCGCTGCAGATTGGTCGCCGACACCCGATGGCCCAGCGCTGCCGAGTAGAGCCCACGCAACGCTGAGATAGTGAACTCTGGTGACGCCAACGCGAAGCCGAGATTGGTGTAGGAGAGCTTGGCGCGCAGCCGGTCCCGGGCTCGCCGCACGATCTGGCCATGGTCGAAAGCGGTGCGCTGTACCTCCGCTAGGACGTCGGTCACTTGATGCCATGCCGTGTCGGGCGGTAGCGCGGGATCGGCCACGCAGGGGACCAGCCCGAGGAACGCGGTGGCCACCGTGCGCCGGTGTGGCATCCGGTCCGGGTCGCTGAACACCCTGAGCTGCTCCACATGTGCCACCTCGCGGACGTCCACCTTCTCGGCGAGTTGTCGCAGTACCGAGGCCTGCACGTCCTCGCTGTCACCGAGCCGGCCACCCGGCAGTGCCCAGCGTCCGGCGTCGGGTTCGATGCCGCGTTGCCACAGCAGCACCTGCAGCTGCCCGTCGCGCACCTGCAGCACCGCAGCGAGAACTTCGTGCACCGCGAGCCCGACGCTGTTATGATTCATGTTTTCGATTATAAGGCGAAAACTAGGAGAAGGGCCAGCCAGGTGCTGGTGAAGGAGGCGATATGGCCGCTACTGTCGCAACGGAGCGGACCGACGCCGGCCCAAGGCCGGAGCAGGATCGGGCGTGGCACACCGAAGTGCGCGCGCTTGCCCGCGAGCGGGACGCGGTGCTGCTGGCGCACAACTACCAGGTGCCGGAGATCCAGGACATCGCCGACCACGTCGGAGACTCGCTGGCGCTGTCCCGCATCGCCGCTGACTGTGCGGCGAGCACCATCGTGTTCTGCGGGGTGCACTTCATGGCCGAGACCGCGAAGATCCTCGCGCCGGACAAGACGGTGCTCATCCCGGACGCGCGGGCCGGTTGCTCGCTGGCCGACTCCATCGACGCCGACCAGTTGCGGGCCTGGAAACGCGAGTACCCCGGCGCGGCGGTGGTCTCCTATGTGAACACCACCGCTGAGGTCAAGGCCGAGACCGACATCTGCTGCACCTCCTCCAACGCCGTTGAGGTGGTGAACTCGATACCGGCGCAGCGCCCGGTGTTGTTCCTGCCTGATCAGTTCCTGGGCGCGCACGTGCGGCGGGTGACCGGCCGCGGCAACCTGCACGTCTGGGCCGGGGAGTGCCATGTGCACGCCGGGATCAACGGTGCCCAGCTGGCGGCGAAGGCCGCCGCAGCCCCGGAGGCCGAGCTCTACATCCATCCGGAATGCGGCTGCGCGACCAGCGCGCTGTACCTGGCCGGTGCGGGTGCGGTGCCAGCCGAACGGGTGCGGATCCTGTCCACCGGCGGGATGCTCGAGGCGGCCCGGACGACCGGCGCGCGCGAGGTGCTGGTCGCCACCGAGGTTGGCATGCTGCACCAGCTGCGGCGGGCGGCTCCTGAGGTCGACTTCCGCGCGGTGAACGACCGGGCCTCCTGCCGTTACATGAAAATGATCACTCCGGCGGCCCTGCTGCGCTCGCTGCGCGAGGGCACTGACGAGGTGCGGATTCCCCCGGAGATCGCCGAGCGGGCTCGCGGCGCGGTGCAGCGCATGATCGCCATCGGCCGATCGGGTGGCGGCGAGTGACCGCCGACGCACTTGGTCCCGCGGAGGCGGCGTGATGACCGCCGACGCACTTGGTCCCGCGGAGGCGGCGTGATGACCGCCGACGCACTTGGTCCCGCGGAGGCGGCGTGATGACCGCGGTGGGCGGCATGACCACGGCCTGGGACGCCACCGCGGATCTTGTGGTGGTTGGCACCGGCGTTGCCGGGCTGACCGCTGCCCTGCGCGCCGCGGAGCTGGGCCTGCGGGTGGTGGCCGTGACCAAGACGACGGTCGACGACGGCAACACCCGGTTGGCGCAGGGCGGGGTCGCGGTGGTGCTGCCGGGGACCGGCGACAGTGTGGACACGCATGTGGCTGACACGCTGTCGGCCGGCGCCGGGCTGTGCGATGACGCCGCAGTCCGGGCAATCCTGACCGCCGGACCGGCCGCGATCAGCGCGCTGCGGGCCCGCGGCGCGGTCTTCGACATCAGCGCCGGGAACCTCGATCGCACCCGGGAGGGCGGGCACCGGGCCTTCCGGGTGATCCACGCCGGTGGTGACGCCACGGGAGCCGAGGTCGAGCGAGCCCTGGCCGGCACGGCTCGCGGCGCCGGGTTGCCGTTGCTGGAACAGCGGCCGGTGACCGACGTGCTGTGCGACGGCACCGGCCGGGTGGCCGGGGTGTCGCTGCTCGGCGGTGGTGTCTTGCGGGCCCGTGCGGTGCTGCTCGCCACCGGAGGGCTGGGCCAGCTCTACGCCATCAGCACCAATGCCGACGTCGCCACCGGCGACGGGCTGGCGCTGGCATTGCGGGCCGGCGCGATGACCGCCGATCTGGAGTTCGTGCAGTTCCACCCGACGGCGTTGCACGCTGGAGCTGGTTCGCGAGGCCGGCAGCCCCTGGTCACCGAGGCGCTCCGGGGTGAGGGCGCGGTCCTGCTGGACACCACTGGTTCCCAGGTGATGAGCGGTGTGCACCCGCTCGGTGCGCTCGCGCCGCGAGATGTGGTGGCCGCCGCGATCACCAGCCGGATGGCCGCGACGGGCTCCGACCACGTGCTGCTGGACGCCACCCACCTCGGCGGCCCGCTGCTGCGCAGGCGGTTCCCGACAGTGCATGCGGCCTGCGTGTCCCTCGGCATGGATCCGGAACGCGCACCGATTCCGGTGGCCCCGGCCGCGCACTACCAATGCGGTGGCGTGGTCACCGACACCAGCGGCCGGACGACCCTGCCCGGGCTTTATGCCGCCGGGGAGGTGGCCCGGACCGGCCTGCACGGCGCGAACCGGCTGGCCTCCAACAGCCTTCTGGAGGGACTGGTGCTGGGCACCCGAGCCGCGGAGGCAGTAGCCGCCGACCTGGTGGCGTTCCCGCGCCCTGGTCCGCCGTTACCACCGTGCCCGGCGCGTCTGGTTGCTGATCGTGACGCGGTGCAACAGTCCATGAGCGCGCATGCCGGCATCGGGCGGGACGCCACCGGGCTGGCCGCCGCCTCGTCGGTGGTGGCAGCCACCACCCGGCGCTGGTTACAGACCCCGCGGGAGACCGAGGATGCTGGGCTCACCCTGGCAGCGGCGGCGGTGCTGGCTGCCGCGACGGCACGCACCGAGAGCCGTGGCTGCCACCTCCGCACCGATCATCCCCGCGCCGTGTCCCGCTGGCGCCGCAGCATTGCCGTCGTGCTTGATCACTCCGGAGTTCCGGTGCCGGCCGAGGCGGCGCGGGTGGGGGGTGTTGCATGAGCACAGATCTGGCGGCCATGGGCCTGGATGCCGCCGAGGTCAATCGGGTCATCGCTACCGCGCTGGAGGAGGATTTACGGTACGGCCCGGATGCCACCACCGCGGCGTGTGTGCCGCCCGGCGCCGTGGCGAGCGCGACCGTCTCGCCACGCGGATCCGGAATCCTAGCCGGGCTCCCGGTATTCCTGGGGGTCCTCGACGCGGTGCTCGGCATCGGGGAGTACGAGATCATCGCTCCGCGCCAGGACGCCGACCGCCTGGCCGCCGGGGACATCGTTGTAGCCGTGCGTGCCCCGTTAGCCGGGCTGTTAACCGCTGAGCGCACCGCGCTCAACCTGCTGTGTCACCTGTCCGGCGTGGCCACCGCCACTGCGACCTGGGTCGATGCGGTGGCCGGCACCGGCGCGTCGATCCGGGATTCGCGCAAGACCCTCCCTGGGTTGCGCACGCTGCAGAAGTACGCGGTGCGCTGTGGTGGCGGGGTCAACCACCGGATGGCTCTGGGGGACGCGGTACTGATCAAGGACAATCACGTGGCCGCCGCCGGCTCAGTGGCCGCAGCCATCGCCGCCGTCCGGGCGCATGCCCCGCGACTGCCGTGTGAGGTGGAGGTCGGCACGCTCGACGAGTTGGACGAGGCGCTGGCCGCCGGAGCGCCACTGGTGCTGCTGGACAACATGACAGTGCCGCAGTGCGCAGAGGCGGTCCGTCGCGCTGCGGGCTCGGCCACGGAGTTGGAGGCCTCCGGCGGGCTGACGCTGGACGTCGCGCGGGCCTACGCCGATACCGGGGTGCGATACCTCGCGGTTGGCGCTCTCACCCATTCAGCTCAAGCCCTTGATCTCGGTCTGGATCTGGACGTCTGATCGCGGCCCTGACCTGGTGGGCGTGGGTATTATCAGAGGTTGCAACTGATTATATCCAGGTATCCTCGCCAGTGTTGGCTAGCTGGGGCGGGCGCCGCCCAGCATGGCCGCCAGCGCCGCGTGCCACTGCTCGTGGATCTGGTCGTCACCGCGCACGTTGCCGATTATCGTGCCGCACGCTGTGCAGAGCTTCCCGGCTGACCGGAACTCATAGCCGGGCATCCGATCGATCAGCTCGCGAGCCATGTCTGGGGGCATGATGATCCATCCTCTCTTGGCAGGTCGGCCGTGGATGCGCTCGTGGTGGTCACCGCCACCCAGCTCGGTGCGCCAGTGGTCACCAGTGACCCTGAAGACCTCGCCCACCTGGCCTCCAGCCTTGGCGCCTAGCTGGCGTTGCACCCACTCTGACCGTTAGCGCGGGGCGCAGTGGGAGCCGGTGATCCGGGGGACGCAGTCGGCATACTCCAGTAGCAGGTCTACCGCTTTGTCGTTGCGGGCGGTCTCCCGATCGATCACGCTCGCCGGTGGGTAGAAGCCGCCCTGGGTCAGGCTGGTCGGGTACATCTCCAGCGTGAAGGACCAGATGTGGTGCTGCGCCCACATCCAGTCGCCGATTGACCCGTCGGTGATGTACAGGTGACTGGACTGCTCCGGGGTGTAGCCATTGGTGGCCGCCAGCTCCACGCCCAGCTTGCGGAAGGCCGCCGCATCAGATCCCGTCAGGCCCGGGCCGGTGTCGTTGGTGGTGAAGCCGTAGGGCCACAGCACCAGCTCGGAGAAGCTGTGGAAGTCGATATGGGCCGTGATCTGCTGCACGCCACCGATCACCCGGCTGTTCACCCAATCCCGCAGCTGCGCGGTCTCGGGCGCGGAGAACGGGGCGCTGCCGTGGTAGCTGTCACTTCCGGGGTTGGCGCTCGACCCGCCGCAGCAGGCCCACTCGTCGCCCCAGTTCCGGTTGGTGTCGGTGCCGACGTCGGTGGTTCCCGGGATCGGCTGGCGGTTCTTGCGCCACAGCCCGAACAGACCGGTGGAGATGTCGTACTCCGCGCCATCCGGGTTGACCATTGGCGCCACCCAGATCTCCCGGGAGCGCATCATCCGGGTGATGGCCGGATCGGTGCCATAGCCTTGGGCCAGCCGACGCACGATGTGCAGGCACATCTCGACGGTGAGATGCTCACGGGCGTGCTGGGCGCAGCTGAACAGCACCTCGGGCTCGTGCTTGTCGGTGCGTACCTCGTCGCTGAGCTTCACCAGCAGCAATGGGCGGTCCTGTGCCGAGCGGCCGTAGCTGGAGACCACGACCTGGTTGGGGTGCGCGGCGGCCAGCGCGTTCAGCTCGCCGGTGAGCTCGCGGTAGTTGTGGTAACCCTGGTACCCGACCGGGAACTCGCCGGGTCCCACCGGCACCGGTGCCGCCACTGCCAGCGGGATCAACCGCAGCCCGCTGGCTCGTAACCGGTCGGCCTGCGCCGGCGTGGCCAGGACCTCGAGATAATCGCTGCCGCCGCTGAGCACCTCGGCTCCCTGGCGTACCACGGCGTTGCGCGCAGCTGAGCTGTCTGCCCCCACCACCCGGTAGGTCACCGGTGGCGACGGCGCGGGATCGGGCGGCGCCGCGGTCGCGGAGAGCGGAACGCCCAACGCGAGCAGGCCCAACACCACGATCACGGCAACCCGGCGCATCGACATCGAGCGGAGCGTAACCACCGCCGCCGCCTGCGCATTCAGCGGGCTGAGCGTGGTAATTCGAGGCGGATAACCCCGCCGAGCCCGCTCGATGCACTGTGGCTGTTGAGACAGCACTGTTGAGACAGCACTGTTGAGACAGCACTGTTGAAATAGCACTGTGCTCGTGTAAGTCGGCAGGCGCATTAGGGTGGAGCCCATGCTTGGACGTACGGATTTGCGGGGTGGGTTGCCGGGCGTCGCGGCGTTGCGGGGGATGTTGCCGCGGGCTGAGGTGGACGTCGACGCGGTGGCCCATCAGGTGGCACCAGTGATCGACGCGGTGCGCGACCGGGGAATCGCGGCGGTACTGGAATTCAGCGAGCGCTTCGATGGGGTGCGGCCGACAACCGTCCGGGTGCCGGCCAGCGCGCTGCGCGCGGAGCTGGAGCAGCTGGACCCCGCGGTGCGGGCCGCGCTGGAGGAGTCCATCGCCCGGGTCCGCCGGGCTCACGCCGACCAGCGGCGCAGCGAGACGATCACCCAGGTGGTGCCCGGTGGGAGCGTCACGCAGCGATGGATGCCGGTGGCGCGAGTCGGGCTCTACGCACCCGGTGGGCTGGCGGTGTACCCGTCCACTGTGGTGATGAATGTGGTACCCGCGCAGGTGGCCGGGGTGGCGTCGCTGGTGGTGTGCTCCCCGCCGCAGGCCTCCCACGGTGGCCGGCCACACCCGACGGTGCTCGCCGCGGCTGCGCTGCTCGGGGTGGATGAAGTGTGGGCGGTCGGCGGTGCCCAGGCCGTCGCGCTGCTCGCCTTCGGCGGGACGGACACCGACGGCATGCCGCTGGATCCGGTGGACATGGTCACCGGTCCCGGCAACATCTATCTCACCGCAGCCAAACGCGCGCTGCGCGGCATGATCGGCATCGACGCCGAGGCCGGTCCCACCGAGATCGCCATCCTGGCCGACAGCAGCGCCGACCCGGTGCACGTCGCCGCTGATCTGATCTCCCAGGCCGAGCACGACACGCTGGCCGCCAGCGTGCTGGTCACCGACTCGGTGCCGCTCGCCGACGCTGTCGACGCGCAGCTGCACCTGCAGGTCGCGGCCACCAAGCACACCGAGCGGATCCGCACCGCGCTGACCGGTCGACAGTCCGGCTGCATCCTGGTGGCCGATGTGGACGCTGGGCTCTGCGTGGTGGACACCTACGCGGCCGAGCACCTGGAGGTCCAGACTCGCGACGCTGCCGCGGTGGCCCGCCGGGTGCGCAACGCCGGGGCGATCTTCGTCGGCCCGTACGCGCCGGTCTCGCTGGGCGACTACTGCGCCGGCTCGAACCACGTACTGCCCACTGGAGGCTGTGCCCGGCACTCGGCAGGGCTGTCCGTGCAGACCTTCCTGCGCGGCGTGCAGCTCATCGAATACGACGAGGACGCACTGTTCAAGGTCGCCGACCACGTCGTAGCCCTGGCCGAAGCCGAAGACCTCCCCGCGCACGGCCAAGCGATCACCGCCCGCTTCCCCGAACCGTCCCATTGACCCCATCCACCAGCCCCGGAAACCCCGACATGGAGACATATCGGGGTGATGAGGCCCCTGAAAACCCCGACATGGCTCCATATCGGGGGGATGGGGTCGCGGAGCGGGGCGGCGGGGTGGGGGGTGGGGTGACGCTGGGGGAGCTGCCGTTGCGGGAGGAGTTGCGGGGGTGTAGCCCCTATGGGGCGCCACAGCTGGACGTGCTGGTGCGGCTGAACACCAACGAGAACCCGCACCCGCCGCCGCCCGGCCTGGTTGCCGACGTCGCTGCGGCGGTGCAGCGGGCGGCGGGAAACCTGCACCGCTACCCCGACCGCGACGCCCTCGCGCTGCGCACCGACCTGGCCCGATACCTCGCCGGGCGGACCGGCGTCCCGCTGTCCGCGGCGAACCTGTGGGCGGCCAACGGGTCCAATGAGATCATCCAGCAGCTGCTGCAGGCCTTCGGCGGGCCCGGACGCACCGCGCTGGGCTTCACGCCGTCCTACTCGATGCATCCGATCATCTCGGCCGGTACCCGCACTCAGTGGTTGCCAGCGCCACGCAGGGCGGACTTCTCCCTGGACCCGGTCGAGGCCGTGGCGGCCATCGAGAAGCACCGGCCCGACGTGCTTTTCGTCACCAGCCCGAACAACCCTACGGGGCAGTCGATACCGCCCACCGACCTCGCCGCGGTGATCACCGCCGCGTCGGGCATCGTGGTGGTCGACGAGGCCTACGGCGAGTTCAGCGCGCGACCGAGCGCCGTCGGGCTGCTCGAGCAGTTCGCCGACCGGCTGGTGATCTGTCGGACGATGAGCAAGGCGTTCGCCTTCGCGGGGGGACGGCTGGGCTACCTAGCCGCCGCGCCCGCCGTGGTCGATGCGCTGCTCCTGGTGCGGCTGCCCTACCACCTTTCCGCGCTCACCCAGGTGGCGGCCAGGGCCGCGCTGCGGCACGGATCATCCACACTGGAGTCCGTGGCGGGGCTGGTGGCCGAGCGGGAGCGCGTCGCCACGGCGCTGCGCGAGTTGGGCGCCCAGGTGGTGCCCTCCGACGCCAACTTCATCCTGTTCGGACGGTTCGCCGACGCACCAGCCGCCTGGCAGAATTATCTCGACCAGAGTGTGCTGATCCGCGATGTGGGGATCCCGGGTCACCTGCGGGTCACGGTAGGGACTCCGGCGGAGAATGACGCTTTCCTGGCCGCGAGCGCGGCAGTTCTAGCGCGGGAGCAACAGTGAGCCGCACGGCCCGGATCGAGCGAGTGACCAAGGAGTCCTCGGTGCTCGTCGAACTCGACCTCGACGGTACCGGAACCACCGAGGTGAGCACGGGTATCCCGTTCTTCGATCACATGCTCACCTCGTTGGGTAAGCACGCCGCGTTCGACCTGGTCATCCGTGCCACCGGTGACGTCGAGGTCGACGCCCACCACACCGTCGAGGACGTCGCCATCGTGCTGGGTCAGGCGCTACGAGAGGCGCTGGGGGACAAATCGGGCATCCGGCGTTTCGGGGATGCCTGGGTACCGATGGATGAGACCCTGGCGCACGCGGCGGTGGACGTGTCCGGGCGCCCCTACTGTGTGCACACCGGCGAGCCTGAGGTGCTGGCCGGTTTCGTCGTCAGCGGTGACTATCCCACCGTGCTCAACCGGCACGTCTTCGAGACACTGGCCTTCCACGCGCAGCTCGCGGTGCACATCCGGGTAGTACATGGCCGGGACCCGCACCACATCACCGAGGCGCAGTACAAAGCGTTGGCTCGGGCGCTGCGCGCCGCGGTTGAGCCCGACCCACGAGCCGGTGGGGTGCCCTCCACCAAGGGCGTGCTGTGAGGCTGGACTACGTCCCACCGTTGTCCCCGATCGTCGATCCCTTGCTGGTGGCCGTGGGCGAGGCGGCAGCACGGGTCTGCGATGGGTCTGCAGGGTCCGGGTGATGCGAGCTGAGCTGGCCGACGCCGTCGGGTTCCGTGGCATCGGCGACGGCCTCGGCGGCTGCCTCCGCGGCCTGGGCGGCGTCGGCGGCGGCCTTGGTGGCCCGCTGCTCGTCCGACGGGGAGATCTCACGGCTGGCCGGGGACCTGGGGAGGGCTTCGGTGAATGCGCGGGAGACCCCCTGGAGCGCGGAGGTGACCTCACTGGGGATCACCCAGAACGTGTTGCCCGGTCCCTGGGCGAGCTGCGGCAGCATCTGGAGGTACTGGTAGGCGAGCAGCTTGGGGTCGGGGTCGTTGCGGTGGACGGCCTGGAAGACCTGCTCGATGGACTGCGCCTGGCCTTCGGCCTTGAGGATCGCCGCGGTCCGGTCGCCTTCGGCGCGCAGGATCGCGCCCTGCTTGTCACCTTCGGCGGTGAGGATCTGGGACTGGCGCTGGCCTTCGGCGGACAGGATGGCGGCGCGCTTGTCCCGCTCGGCGCGCATCTGCTTCTCCATCGCGTCCTTGATACTTTTCGGCGGGTCGATGGCCTTGATCTCCACCCGGTTGACCCGGATGCCCCACTTGCCGGTGGCCTCGTCGAGCACGCCGCGTAACTGGCTGTTGATATTGTCACGGGAGGTGAGTGTTCGCTCCAGGTCCATGGAGCCGACGACGTTGCGCAATGTCGTGACCGTGAGTTGCTCGACGGCCTGGAGGTAGTTGGCGATCTCGTAGGCGGCCGACCGGGGGTCGGTCACCTGGAAGTACAGCACGGTGTCTATCTCGACGACCAGGTTGTCCTCGGTGATGACCGGCTGGGGCATGAACGACACGACCTGCTCCCGCAGGTCGATCATCGGGTAGACCCGGTCGATGTAGGGGATGACGAAGCTCAGGCCCGGTCGCAGCGTGCGGTGGTAGCGGCCGAGCCGTTCCACGTTGCGGGCACGGGCCTGCGGCACGATGCGCACCGCCCGCAGCACGGTGAGCACGGCGAACAGAGCGATGATCAGTCCTGCGATCAGCACGGCTTCCATGGATCACTCCCTGGGGTAGACGAGTGCGGTGGCGCCTCTGATCTCCATGACATCGACGGTCGCTCCGGTGGGGATCACCATCGTCTCGTCGTAGGCGCGGGCCGTCCATTCCTCGCCGTCGATGCGGACCCTGCCGGCCACCCCGGTCACGTCCTGGACGACGCGAGCCGGTTTGCCGACCAGCGCGTCCACCCCGAAGCGCTCGAGCCGGGGCTGGAGCAGGTGCCGTTGGGCGATGGGCCGGACCAGTACGACGCCGACCGCGGCGCAGAGGGTGAACACCACGAGTTGAAGGGCGAGCGGAAGCCCGAGCGCGGCCGCCAGCGACGTGATTAAGGCGGCTCCGCCGAGGAGCCCCAGCGCGGCGGTGAAGGTGAAGATCTCGGCTGTCCCCAGCGCCACTGCGAGGATCAACCAGATGACCCATACGCCCATGTAGCCCTCCTGAACGGCCCCCGACTCACGGGTGCGGGCGTAACGACTGCTGGTCGGCAACCCTGCGCCCATGACCTACCGGAGGCACCTCACCAGTCCACCACTGCCGGCAGTCCGCGTCCAGGATGACCGTTTCGGGCGGCTCCCGGAACTAGAGTGGTTCAACCCCCTGCAGCCGGCGTGACCAAGCGGGTCAGCCGGGTGGCAGGCCGTACCTGCGTACCGCGACGGGCATCACCGGGTACCGCCCCTCGTAGATCCGTTGATGCAGCTCCGCTTCGACGATGGCGCGCACGATCGGTAGTTGCCGATTGGCGTCGTCGATGCTGGTCACCTGCAGTGGCCAGTCCCCGGCAGTCGAGCCACGCAGGTGGGCGTGGTTGAAGCTGCGCTGGAACCAGGCGATCACCTGGACTGGTGTGACCGGGCCACCGTGCCGGGAGACGGCCTCCCGTTGCCGGGGCCACGACAGCTCCCAGTGCTCGCCCACGCTGCCGTCGCCCTGCTCGACACTGCGGCAGGTCATATCGCCGGTGTTCTCCAGAAACGCCGCGTTCGCCTCGGCGAAGACGCCGCGGATCACCGGATCGAGCAACTCCACCGCCCGCCGGAACACCCCCACCCGCTCCGGCCACGACCTCGCGCCCTCATAACGACGCTCAACAAGATCCGCCAGGTGCCGCATCAGATCCTCTTCGCGCACCATCACAGGATGACGCATTGAGCGGGCTCAGCGGGGTTACTGCCACCTCATTACCCCGCTGAGCCCCGCTGAGCCCGCTGAATGCGGATGGGGGCAAGGTGGGGGAGTGCGCGATGTGGTGGTGTTGGATTACGGGTCGGGGAATCTGCGGTCGGCCGAGCGGGCGTTGCGGCGGGCCGGCGCGGACGTGGTGGTCACCGCTGACGTTGCTGCCGCACTGAACGCCACCGGGCTGGTGGTGCCGGGAGTCGGGGCTTTCGCCGCGTGCATGGCTGGGCTGCGTTCGGTGCGTGGTGACCGGATCATCGGTCGCCGGTTGGCCGGCGGGCGCCCCGTGCTGGGGATCTGCGTCGGGATGCAGGTGTTGTTCAGCCGCGGCGTCGAGCACGGTGTGCAGACCGACGGGTGCGGTGAGTGGCCCGGGACCGTAGAGCGGTTGAAGGCCGATGTGCTGCCGCACATGGGATGGAACACTGTGGCGCCACCGGCGGGCTCGCGGCTGTTCGCCGGCCTCGACGGCGACGCCCGGTTCTACTTCGTGCATTCCTACGCCGCCCGCCGCTGGGAGTTGGAGAGCTCAGAGCCGCTGGCGCCGCCCCTGGTGAGCTGGGCTGAGCACGGCGAGCCGTTCGTCGCCGCGGTGGAGAACGGGCCGCTGTGGGCAACCCAGTTCCATCCCGAGAAATCCGGCGACGCCGGCGCGCAGCTCCTGCGCAACTGGATTGAGACCTTGTAAGAGGAGCTCAGGCTAGGGTGGCTGGGTGAGTTTCGTGTTGCTGCCCGCGGTGGACGTCGCCGGCGGTCGGACTGTCCGCCTCACGCAGGGCGAAGCCGGCACCGAGACTGTCTATGGCGATCCGGTGGACTCCGCGCTGGCCTGGCAGGCCGACGGCGCCGAGTGGATCCATCTGGTCGACCTGGATGCGGCGTTCGGCCGTGGCTCCAATGCCGAGCTGCTGGCCGAGGTCATCGGAAGGCTGGACATCGCAGTCGAGCTCTCCGGCGGGATCCGCGATGACGTGTCGCTGCGGCGGGCGCTGGCCACCGGATGCACCCGGGTGAACCTGGGCACCGCCGCGGTGGAGGACCCGGCCTGGTGCCGCAAGGCGATCGCTGAGCACGGCGAGCGGATCGCGGTGGGGCTCGACGTGCGGATCATCGACGGGCAGCACATCCTCGCCGCGCGGGGCTGGACCACCTCCGGGGGTGACCTCTGGGAGGCGCTCGACCGCCTGGACGCCGACGGCTGCCCGCGCTACGTGGTCACCGATGTCACCAAGGACGGCACGCTGCGCGGGCCGAACCTGGAGCTGCTCAGCGCGGTGTGCGCCCGAACAGACGCACCGGTGGTTGCCTCTGGCGGGGTCTCCGGAGCCGCCGACGTGGCCGCACTGGCCGCACTGGCCCCCCAGGGTGTGGAGGGCGCGATCCTCGGCAAAGCGCTCTACACCGGCGCTCTCACCCTCCCCGACGCCCTAGCCGCCGCTCGCTAACCCCCAACCCCTCCCGGCGTGTCGCGCTCTCCTGCCCCGTGTGTCGTGCTCGGGTGCACGGTATGTCGGCCTCCGTTGCCGCCGCATAAGGTAGCTGGGTGGCCGTCGCCGTGCGCGTGATCCCCTGCCTGGACGTCGATGCCGGTCGGGTGGTCAAAGGGGTGAACTTCACCGCGCTGCGGGATGCCGGCGATCCGGTCGAGCTGGCCACCGCCTACGACGCGCAGGGCGCCGATGAGCTGACCTTCCTGGACGTCACGGCCTCCGCGGCGGACCGGGAAACGACCTATGACGTGGTGCGCCGGACCGCGGAGTGCGTGTTCATCCCGCTCACCGTCGGAGGGGGGATCCGGGAAGTGTCCGATGTGGACCGCCTGCTGCGGGCCGGCGCGGACAAGGTCAGCATCAACACCGCCGCGGTGGCCCGCCCCGAGTTGCTGCGCGAAGCCAGCCACCGCTTCGGGGCCCAGTGCATCGTGCTTTCGGTGGATGCACGGCGGGTCCCCGCCGGTGAGCCACCAACCCAGTCCGGGTTCGAGGTGACCACCCATGGCGGGCGGCGCGGCACCGGGATCGATGCGGTGGCCTGGGCCGCCCAGGGCCAGCAACTGGGCGTGGGGGAGATCCTGCTCAACTCCATGGACGCCGATGGCACCAAAGCCGGCTTCGACCTCGAGATGATCTCCGCAGTGCGCGCTGTCGTCACGGTCCCGGTGATTGCCAGTGGCGGCGCGGGCGAGGTGGAGCACTTCCCCCCCGCGGTGGCGGCCGGTGCCGACGCTGTGCTCGCGGCCAGCGTCTTTCACTTCGGCCAGCTACGGATCGGTGAGGTCAAGGATGGCCTGCGTCACGCGGGGGTGACAGTCCGGTGAGTGGGCTGGACCCGCAGATCGCCGGCAAGCTCAAGCGCAACGCCGACGGGCTGGTGTGCGCCGTGGTGCAGCAGCGTGGCACCGGTGAGGTGCTGATGGTGGCCTGGATGGACGACGAGGCGCTGCACCGCACGCTGACCACCGGCCGGGCCACCTACTGGTCGCGGAGCAGGCAGACGTACTGGGTCAAAGGTGAGACATCCGGGCACACCCAGCAGGTGCACGAGGTGCACCTGGACTGCGACGGTGACGCGGTATTACTCGTCGTCGACCAGGTCGGCCCGGCCTGCCACACCGGCGCACCGACTTGTTTTAGCAGGTCAGTCCTCATGAGCGGCATTCAGCGCTAGAACACCGCGGTGCTAGACGAGGGCACCGGTCAGGTAGCGCTGCAGGTTGGGGGCGATCGCCGCGACCACAGTGTCATGGTCAGCGGAGGCCAGCGGCTCGAGGCAGATCACGTAGCGCATCATCGCAAGGCCGATGATCTGAGTGCCGCACAGCGCCGTGCGCAGCTCCACCTGGTCGGGCGCGACCGAGGCGACGATCCGACCGAAGATCACCCGGCTGACGAACTCGCGCATCATCCGCGCTGCCGCCTCATGACTGGCAACGCTGCGCACCAGCGCGGTCAGCGCTCCACCACCGTTGGTGTCCCAGACCGACAGGAAGGTGCGCAGCACCCGCTCAGCGGTGTGACCGGGATCCCCGGGCAGGATCCGGCGGAGAATTTCCTCAGGGTTGACCGGCAGCTGCAGGGCGGCGACGAACAGGCCATCCTTGCCGCCGAACCAATGATTGACCATCGCGGGATCCATCCCGGCCCGCTGCGCGATCGTGCGCACGGTGGCGCCGTCAAAGCCGCGCTCGGTGAATTCCACCCTGGCCGCGTCGAGTAGCGCCGCCCGGGTGTTCTCCCCGGCCGGACGGCGCCCGCGGGGACGGGCTGGCCCGCCGACCTCATCCGGCACTGGTGATCTCCTTTTTCAACAACTGATGAAAATATATCCTCGAACACACTGTGGCGTCAACGGCGGGAGAGTCAACGGCGGGCACAATGTCTCCATGGTCAGTATCCGTGCCACCGGGATCGGGCGAGTCCATCTGGATCGGGATCGGTTTCGCGCCCTGGCGATCGATCGCCGGGTGATCCCGGTCACCCGGACCCTGCTCGCCGACGGTGAGACGCCCCTGGGGGTGTACCGCAAACTCGCCCACGGCCGGGCGGGAACGTTCCTGTTCGAGTCGGCGGAGAACGGCTCGTCCTGGTCGCGCTGGTCATTCATCGGGGTGAACAGTGCCGCGACGCTCACCGAGTCCGGTGGTCACACGGTCTGGCGTGGGACACCGCCGGTCGGCCTGCCCGGCGTGGCGGGGCCGTGGGCGGGCACGCCGCTGGAGGCGTTGCAGCATACCGTGGCGGCATTGCAGACCGAGCCGCTGCCCGGCTTACCCCCGCTCACCGGCGGGATGGTCGGCTACCTCGCCTATGACGCGGTCCGGCGGCTGGAGCGGCTGCCCGAATTGGCAGTGAACGACCTCAGGGTGCCCGAACTGGTGATGTTGCTGGCCACCGACCTCGCCGCGATGGACCACCATGAGGGCACCATCACGCTGATCGCCAACGCGATCAACTGGGACGATTCCCCGCAGCGCGTCGACGAGGCCTACGACGACGCGGTGGCCCGGCTGGACGCGATGGTGGCGAAGCTGTGCACGCCGGCACCGGCCAGCACGGCGGTGTTCAGCCGGCCCGCGCCGGAGTTCCTGCGCCGTCGCAGTCCCGAGCAGCACCACGCCGCCGTGGAGGCGGCCAAGGAGGCGATCCGCGCGGGCGAGGCCTTCCAGGTGGTGGTCTCCCAGCGGTTCGAGATGACCACCGACGCTGATCCGCTGGACATCTACCGGATCCTGCGCACCACCAACCCCAGCCAGTACATGTACCTGCTCACCCTGGACGAGTTCAGCATCGTCGGCTGCAGCCCGGAAGCCCTGGTGACGGTGCGGGACGGAAAGGTCACCACGCACCCCATCGCCGGAACCCGCCCCCGAGGCGCCGACCCGGACGAGGACAGCTGGCTGGAGAAGGACCTGATGGTCGACGAGAAGGAGCGCGCCGAGCACCTGATGCTGGTTGACCTCGGTCGCAACGACGTCGGTCGGGTGTGCCGCCCCGGCTCGGTGCACGTCACCGACTTCTTCCGGGTCGAGCGCTACAGCCACGTCATGCACCTGGTCTCCACGGTGACCGGTGAGCTGGCGCCGGGATACACCGCGTTCGACGCGGTGACCGCCTGCTTCCCCGCCGGGACGTTGTCGGGGGCGCCCAAGCCGCGCGCGATGGAGCTCATCGAGGAGCTCGAGCCCACCAGGCGGGGCGTGTACGGGGGAGTGGTCGGTTATCTGGACTTTGCCGGGGACGCCGACACCGCGATCGCGATCCGTACCGCGATGGTCCGCAACGGGGTGGCCTACGTGCAGGCCGGTGGGGGCATCGTCGCGGACTCCGACCCGGTGGCCGAAGACGCCGAGTGCCTGAACAAAGCCGGTGCGGTGCTGGCCGCCATCGCCGCCGCGGGGACCCTGCGACTGGCCGCCGAGGCGGCGAGCGCTGGAACCACCGCCGGGTCGCTGCGTGGCTGAACCCGCGCGCAAAGCGCTGGTAGTCACCATCGTGGCATTGATCGCGGCATCGGCGGCGCTCGGCGCCGCGGCCGCGCTCGGGTGGGCGCGGATCGATGTCCAGGCACCGCTGCGCGGGATCGTCCCGGTCCGGTTAGCGGGCTCGGCGCTGCTGCCCGTGCTGGGCCCGCTGGCGCTGCTTGCACTTGCGGCGGTGGCGGCGGTACTGGCGAGTGGCGGATGGGTGCGCTGGCTACTCGGCGCGTCGCTGCTCGGTGCCGCAGCGCTGCCCACCGCCGCGGTGTTAAGGGCGCTCGACGGGCGCTGGCTCACCGGCGCCGCGATGTCCGCGGCGCAGGCCCCGGCCCGGTCAGTCCCGGTAGGTTCGGCCACGGTGCTCTTGGCCGGTCCCGCGCTGGGTGCCGCAGGCGCGGTGCTACTCGCCGCAGCCGGTGGCGTGCTGGTGCTGCGTGGTCACCGGATGCCGCGCCTGGGTCGCCGCTACCAGACGCCGGCGGCCCGCCCGATACCCACGCTGCCAGACGGTCGGTTCTGGGAGCGAATGGACGCCGGCGAGGATCCCACCGCGCCGGGACACCCCCGGTGAGCAGTCCCCGACCAGGCCGGAGCTAGCATCGAGACCCGGCTGCGCACGGGGGCGGAAGGGGAGAGGCTTGAGTGTCCTGGAGACGATCCTCGAAGGGGTCAGAGTCGACCTTGCGGCCCGCGAAGCTGCCGTTGAGTTCACGGAGATCAAACGGCGCGCCACCCGGGTGCCAGCCCCCCGGGATGCGCTGACCGCATTGCGGGGCCCTGGGATCGCGGTCATCGCGGAGGTGAAGCGCCGCAGCCCGTCCCGGGGAATCCTGGCCGATATCCCGAACCCGGCCGCGCTGGCCGCGGACTACGCTGAGGCCGGCGCGCGAATGATCAGTGTGCTCACCGAGGGCCGGCGGTTCGGTGGTTCGCTGGCCGATCTGGATGCCGTCCGCGCCATGGTGGACATTCCGGTGCTGCGCAAGGACTTCGTCGTCAGCCCCTACCAGGTACACGAAGCCCGGGCGCACGGTGCGGACGTGGTGCTGCTGATCGTCGCCGCGCTGGAGCAGAACGCGTTGGTCGCCCTCGTCGACCGGGTTGAGTCGCTGGGGATGGCCGCGCTGGTCGAGGTGCACACCGCCGAAGAGGCCGACCGTGCGCTGGAGGCCGGCGCAACCCTGATCGGGGTCAACGCCCGTGACCTGCACACCCTGGACGTCAACCCCGATGTCTTCGGCAGGATCGCGCCCGGCCTGCCACCTGACGTGCTGCGGGTGGCGGAGTCGGGCGTGCGCGGACCCGCCGATCTGATGGCCTACGCCGGTGCGGGCGCCGATGCGGTGCTCGTCGGGGAGGGGCTGGTGACCAGCGGCGACCCCAAGGCCGCGGTCACCCAACTGGTCACCGCCGGATCCCACCCGGCGTGCCCGAAGCCGGCCCGGTGACCGGGATGGTCAGCCTCCAGCCCAGCACCGCCCAGCCTGACGCCAGCGGATACTTCGGGAGCTACGGCGGCCGGTTCGTGCCCGAGGCCCTCATCGCCGCCCTCGACGAGCTCGCCGTGGCCTACACCGAAGCCCGGTCGGACCCGGTGTTCACCACGCGACTGAACGGCCTGCTCGCTGACTACGCCGGCCGACCCTCGCCGATCACTGAGGTGCCCAGGCTCTCCGAGCACGCCGGTGGAGCCCAGATCCTGCTCAAGCGCGAGGACCTCAACCACACCGGATCCCACAAGATCAACAATGTGTTGGGCCAGGCACTGCTCACCGAGCGGATGGGCAAACCCCGGGTGATCGCGGAGACCGGCGCCGGCCAGCACGGCGTCGCGACCGCCACCGCGTGCGCGCTGCTCGGGCTGGAGTGCGTGGTCTACATGGGCGAGGTGGACACCGAGCGCCAAGCGCTCAACGTCGCCCGGATGCGATTGCTCGGTGCCGAGGTGGTGCCGGTGAAGACGGGATCCCGCACCCTGAAAGACGCCATCAACGAGGCGCTGCGGGACTGGGTCACCAATGTGGACCGCACGCACTACATCCTGGGCACGGTCGCCGGGGCGCACCCGTTCCCGGTGATGGTGCGCGATTTCCACCGGGTCATCGGGCTGGAAGCGCGCGAGCAGATGCTCTCCCGCTACGGCCGGTTGCCCGACGCGGTGGCCGCCTGCGTCGGTGGCGGCTCCAACGCGATCGGCATCTTCCACCCGTTCATCGACGACCCGGGCGTGCGCCTGGTCGGATTCGAGGCCGCCGGCGACGGGGTGGAGACCGGCCGGCACGCCGCGACGCTGTGCGCCGGGTCGCCCGGGATGCTGCACGGCGCGCTGTCCTACCTGCTGCAGGATCCCGACGGGCAGACCATCGAGACACACTCGATCTCCGCCGGGCTGGACTATCCCGGGGTGGGTCCCGAGCACTCCTGGCTCAAGGACACCGGGCGCGCCGAATACCGGCCGATCACCGACGCGCAGGCGATGGAGGCCTTCCAGTTGCTGTCCCGCACCGAGGGGATCATCCCCGCGATCGAATCGGCGCACGCCGTTGCCGGGGCATTGCAGCTCGGCCCGGAGCTGGGTGACGGGGCATTGCTGCTGGTCAATCTGTCCGGCCGGGGAGACAAGGACGTGGACACCGCGGTGAAGTGGTTCAACCTGCTGGAGGGGCAGCAGTGACCGCCCGGCTGGCGCCGCTGTTCGAGGCCTGCGGCGTCGAGCATCGGGCCGCGCTGGTCGGCTACCTGCCCGCCGGTTACCCGACGGTGGAAGGTTCGCGGGCCCTGCTGCACGCCATGCTCGACGGCGGCTGCGACCTGGTCGAAGTCGGGATCCCGTACTCCGATCCGGTGCTGGACGGTCCGACCATCCAGGCCGCAGCGGACGCCGCCCTGCGCGGTGGTCTGCGGCTACGTGACGTGCTCGCGGTCGTGGAGTCGATCGCTGGTGCCGGTGGCCGGGCGGTGGTGATGACCTACTGGAACCCGGTGCACCGCTACGGCGTGGATGCCTTCGCCCGGGACCTCGCCGCGGCCGGCGGGCTGGGTGTCATCACGCCCGATCTGATTCCCGACGAGGCGCACGACTGGCTGGCCGCGGCGCAGAAGCACGACCTCGACCGGATCTTCCTGGTGGCACCGTCATCCACCGACAAGCGCCTGGCTTCGACCGCGGCCGCAAGCCGGGGCTTCCTGTACGCGACGTCCCTGATGGGCGTGACCGGCGCCCGCGACGTGGTGAGCAGCGCCGCGGGAACCCTGGTCAGCCGGGTGCGGGAGCACGCGCCGGAACTGCCCGTGGGTGTCGGCCTCGGGGTGCGCAATGGCACCCAAGCCGCCGAGGTGGCAGCATTTGCCGACGCGGTGATCGTCGGCTCAGCCTTCGTCACCGCCGCCGCCGACGGCGAACCCGGCGTCCGCGCCCTGGCCGCCGATCTCGCCAGCGGCGTCCGCCGCCCCGCTCCCCAACCCGCCTAACTTCGCTTCCGCAGGGCCACATGGATGCTTGTGGTTCTCGCGTGAGGCCTGCGGACCGCGATAAGCATCCATGTGGTGCCCAGGGTCAGGGAAGCTCACGGCGGGAGATACCGTGTCGCGGTGCTTACTGCGATGTTCGTTGCTTCGATCCCTAGCCCGGATCGGGGGGTGTGGTACCTGGGACCGGTGCCGATCCGCGCGTACGCGCTGTGCATCATCGCCGCGATCATTGTCGCCATCCTGTGGGGGGAACGTCGTTGGCAAGCCAGAGGTGGTCAGGCCGGGGCGGTGACCGACATCGCGGTGTTTGCGGTTCCGTTCGGTCTGGTTGGCGGTCGCCTGTATCACGTGGCTACGGATTGGCCGAAATACTTCGGACCGGAGGGAGACCCGGTCGCCGCTCTGGAGGTCTGGAAGGGTGGGCTCGGCATCTGGGGGGCGATTGCGCTCGGGGCCCTCGGGGGGTGGATCGGCTGCCGGCGCAAGGGCATCCCGCTGCCCGCGTTCATGGATGCCGTCGCGCCGGCCATCGTCGTTGCGCAGGCGATCGGCCGGCTGGGCAACTACTTCAACCAGGAACTCTACGGCGGCCCGACCACGCTGCCCTGGGGATTGGAGATCCGTGACCGGCTCAACCCGGCCACAGGCCTCCCCGATGCTCTCAACGGGATCGCACAGGGCCCACCGGTGGAGATTGTCCACCCGACCTTCCTCTACGAGATGCTGTGGAACCTGGGTGTCGCGGCGCTGGTCGTGTGGGCTGACCGGCGTTTCCAACTCGGTCACGGGCGGGCGTTCGCGCTCTACGTCGCCGGCTATACAGCGGGCCGGTTCTGGATCGAGCTGATGCGCTCCGATCCGGCCACGATGATCTTCGGGCTGCGCGTCAATGTGATCACCTCCGCAGTGGTCTTCCTCGGCGCGGTCCTGTACCTGACGATGGCCCCCCGCGGCCGGGAGGATCCCGCAACGCTGGCCACGCGGAAAGAACCGGCACTCGCCTCCTAACCCCGGCGTGTCGTGCTCTCCCGCCCGGCGTGTCGTGCTCTCCTGCCCGGTGTGTCGTGCTCTCCTGCCCGGCTAGCATGCGGCGATGGGTTTCGATGGGTTCGGCGAGCGCGCGGTTGACTTCTATGAGGCTGGCCGCAGACAACTCCAAGGCCTACTGGAGCGACCACAGGACCGTCTACGACGAACAGATTCGCGCCCCGATGGTGGCGCTGCTCGACGAACTGGAGCCGAAGTTCGGCACCGGGAAGATCTTCCGTCCGCACCGCGACGTCCGGTTCAGCAGCGACAAGAGCCCGTACAAGACCCACTGCGGTGCCGTGATCTCCGTGCCCGGCGGGGCTTTCTACATCCAGGTGGGAGCCGATGGGCTGCTTGTCGCGGGTGGTGGCTACCAGTGGTCGGCTGACCAGCTCGCCCGTTACCGGTTGGCGGTAGATGGCGAGCGTAGCGGCGAGGATCTGAGCCGGGTGCTGACGACTGTGTCGAACAGCAGGGCCGCCCTGCAGCGCGGCGGGGAGACGCTGCGCTCCCGTCCCCGGGGTAGCCCGGCAGACCACCCACGTATTGATCTGCTGCGGCACCGCTCGCTGTATCTTTGGCGGTCCTGGCGGCCGGATGAGGTGCTCCACGAGCGCGCCTGCCTGGTCCGGGTCCAGGAGAGCTGGCGTACCACCCGACCTCTCGTCCAGTGGCTGGCCAGGCACGTCGGCGCGGCCGAGATCTAGACATCAGCCGGACACCTGCCAGTCGTGGGATTGATCCGAATGCACCGCTAGTCTGTCCGACTATGAGTCGACGCGCGAAGATCGTCTGCACGATTGGTCCGGTGACCGCTACCCCGGAGAAGATCCGGGAGCTGGTCCGGGCCGGAATGGATGTGGCGCGCCTCAATTTCAGCCATGGTAGCCATGCTGATCATGCGCGGGTCTATGCGATGGTGCGGGAGGCCAGCGATCAGGCGGGCCGGGCGGTGGGGGTGCTGGCTGATCTGCAGGGGCCGAAGATCCGGTTGGGCCGGTTCGTGGCCGGTCCCGTGGAGTGGCGCACTGGCGATGAGGTGCGGGTGACCGTCGAGAATGTTCCCGGAACCCACGACCGGGTCTCGACCACGTATCCGGGGCTGGCCGGGGACGCCCGCGAGGGCGACTCGCTGCTCGTCGATGACGGCAAGATCGCTCTGCTGGTGCGTAAGGTCGAGGACACCGAGGTGGTCTGTGAGGTCATCGAGGGTGGCATCGTCAGTGACAACAAGGGGCTGTCGCTGCCCGGGATGAACGTCTCGGTGCCGGCGATGTCGGCGAAGGACATCGCGGATCTGGAGTTCGCCCTGGCGTTGCGGGTCGATCTGGTGGCGCTGTCGTTCGTGCGTTCCCCGGCCGATATTGATCTGGTGCATCGCACGATGGACTCGGTGCCGGGTGGCCGGTTGCCGGTGATCGCGAAGCTGGAGAAACCGGAGGCGGTGGATAATCTCGAGGCGATCGTGCTGGCCTTCGACGGGGTGATGGTCGCGCGGGGCGATCTCGGGGTCGAGTTGCCGCTGGAGAATGTGCCGTTGGTGCAGAAGCGGGCGGTCCAGGTGGCTCGGGAGAACGCCAAACCTATTATCGTGGCCACTCAGATGCTGGATTCGATGATCGGCAATGCCCGGCCCACCCGGGCGGAGGCCTCCGATGTGGCCAACGCGGTGCTCGATGGTGCCGATGCGGTCATGCTCTCCGGTGAAACCAGTGTCGGTCGCTACCCGATCGAGTCGGTGAAAACGATGAGCCGCATCGTGGAGGCGGTCGAAGTCGGCTCGCCACATGTTCCCCCGCTCAACCACGTGCCGCGGACCAAGCGGGGTGTGCTGTCCTACGCAGCGCGCAACATCGGAGAGCAACTGGAGGCGAAGGCTCTGGTGGCCTTCACCCAGTCCGGCGACACCGTTCGCAGACTGGCTCGGCTGCACACCCACCTACCACTGCTGGCTTTCACCCCCGAGGCTCCAGTGCGCAACCAACTCTCAATGACCTGGGGAACCGAGACCTTCCTGGTACCACGGGTCGAGACCACCGACGCGATGGTCCGGCAGGTGGATCAGGCGATGCTGTCGATCGGGCGCTACCAGCGCGGCGATCTCGTCGTGATCGTGGCCGGATCCCCTCCCGGTACGGTGGGCTCGACTAACCTCATCCGGGTGCACCGCCTGGGTGAAGAGGATCTTGGCTGACCCTACCGACGTTGCGTGGCAACAGTGATCGACGCCCCACTGGCGGCTGATGGTGTGCCACGGGGGCAACCCGTGGTGGACCGGCTGGTGGCATTGCTGGACCTTGAGCGCATCGAAGACGACATCTTTCGCGGTGTGAGTCCCACGGACTCACTAGCGCGAGTCTTCGGTGGGCAGGTTGCAGGTCAGGCGCTCATCGCGGCTGGCCGCACCGTCCCTGTCGAGCGCAGCGTGCACTCGCTGCACGCCTACTTCATCCGGCCTGGCGATGCGCGGGTGCCGATCGTCTACAACGTGGACCGGATCCGCGATGGGCAGTCGTTCAGCACCCGCCGCGTGGTCGCTATCCAACACGGCAAGGCGATCTTCGCAATGTCCGCGTCGTTCCAGCTCCCGGAGCAGGGCTTGGAGCATGCCGATGAGATGCCTGATGTTCCGCCGCCGGAGCAGCTCGATGACTGGGCCAGTTGGGCGCGCCGCAGCGGCGATACCGCGGCGCCGATCACGCGGGTGCCGCGGCCGTTCGACCTGCGCTTCATCACCCCGCCAATCTGGGCCACTGGCGTGCGGGCGCTGGCCGGGTCGGCAGCGCGTGATCAGCTGTGGATGCGAGCCGACGGTGTGTTGCCCGACGACGCTCTGCTGCACGTCTGTGTACTTGCCTTCGCTTCGGACCTGACTGTGCTGTGGTCGGTGGCCGCTGCCCATGGTCATGCGTTGGGTCAGGACGTGATGGCTGCCAGCCTTGACCATGCCATGTGGTTCCACCGCCCGTTCCAGGTCGACGACTGGGTGCTCTGCGACTACACCTCACCATCCGCATCAGGAGGCCGGGGGTTGGCGACCGGACGCTTCTTCAGCCGGGATGGCAGATTGATCGCCAACGTGGTGCAGGAGGGCCTGGTGCGAGTCCGGCGCTAGCCGTGTCCGGTTCTCAGCTGTTCGCGGCGGCCTTGGCGAGGGTCGCCAGCTGGGCCAGCGAGGTCGTGATCATCTCGCGGGTAGCGTCCAGACGGTGGGTCTCGGAGTCGGGCAGCGCGACGTGTACGTCGATCCGGGTGCCGGGCATGTCTTCGGCGAGCTGCCAGACAAAGTCGATGTCGCGCACTTGGCAGGAGATCGTGACGCGCCCCTGGGCGCGGTCGTTGCGTAGCCGCTGTGGCATCGGGAAGTCGGGATATCCCTCCAGCCACAGGGTGTAACCGTCCGCGCCGTCGTCGCGCACGGTCTGCACGCCAGCCCACCACTCCGGGAACCGGGTCGGGTCGAATAGCAGCTTCCAGACCTCCTCGACGGGCGCATCCGCGCGCCCGCTCAGGGTGAATTCGGGCATCCCGCCTCCTTCGTGTCGATTCCCGAGTCGATCCCGGCCAGCTCGGCGGTCAGCCGCGCCAACTCCCGGTCCGGCTCGACTAGACCGACTACCGGCGCACGGCCGAGGTCGACGAGATTGGCGGTGTATTCCTGCCCGAGTCGGGGCTGGTGCAGGCGTCGCCACCCCGCGGCGGCCTCGGCCAGCCGCCGGCGGGCCTCGGCGCAATTCCCGCGGGCAAGGGCGACCAGGCCCTGCACCCGCGCCATCCGTGGCACGAGCGCCCACGGCTGGTCGCCGGGACCGACCGGTTCCAGCGCGGCCAGCCGGATCTCCGCGGCGGCCGCCTCGGGGTCGCCGTCCCGAGCTAGCGCCTCAGCCCGGGCTAGCCGGGTGGCCGGTCGGCTGATCTGGGCGTGTTCGTTGAGCGCGGTGGCCAGCAGGTCGGCGGCCTCGGCGTGCCGGCCGGCTGCCAGCGCGACCAGGCCGGCGTCGTGGCAGGTAAGAGCGGCGAGCGCGGGCGAGTCGAGACGCTCGGCCATCTCGCGCTGCCGGGCGCTGGTGGCCAGCGCCTGGTCGTGGCGGTCGAGCCGGGACAGCAGGTGGGCGCGGGCGGCCAGGCAGGGCAGGGTGACAACGGGGATACCGCGGGTGGCCGCAACGGCACGGTCGGCCAGCCGCAGCGCGGTCGGCAGGTCATCGGCGCAGGCCAGTGCGCAGGCGGCGTTGACCCAGATGCTGTAGGCGAGGTCGGGCCGGTCGGCCCGTTCGACCGCAGCCCCGGCCCGCTCGGCGACCGGCACGCATTCGTCGAAGCGCCCGAGCCGGATCAGCGCGAACAGCCGGACGTTCTCACGGTCGCCGTAGCTGACGTCGTCCGGCTCGGGTTCCAGCGCCTCGACCTGGCTGAGCAGCCCGGTGACCGCTCCCGCGTCCCCGGCGACGGCCTGGGTCCAGGCCAGCCCGAGCAGCGTCTCGGCCCGCAGGGCTGCGGGGGCCTCGGGAGGCATCAGCTCCTGGGCGCGCTGGTAGGCGGCCAGCGACGCGGCCGGGTGGCAGATCACTCCGCGCAGGAGCCTGCCCCGTTGGCACCAGGCCGCCGCGCTGTCGCCGACCGACATGGCGTCGACGGCGGCCCGCCACTCGCGCTCGAAGTCGTCGCGGCGATCGAGCCAGGCATACACCTCGGCCAGTTCCAGCCGCGGTACGGGGTCGGTCGGCGCGCATCCGACGGCCTCGGCCCAGAAGGTGGCAGCCTCCGGTAGAGCACCGACCGAGCGGGCGTGCCGGCCGGCCCGTTGCCAGCGTGGGCCGGCAAGGTCGGTGCGCCCGGCCCGCTGCAGGTGCCGCGCTACCTCGGCGGCGACCTGGTCGACGTCCGTCCCGGCGGCTGCCTCCACCGCCAGCGCCAACCGCTCGTGGCAGCGCTCGGCATCGAGCAGGTCGGCGCGGGCCGCCTCGGCAAGCAGCGCGTGCCGGAACCGCAGGCTGCCACACTCGCGGCGCACCAGCCCGGAATTCATCACCTGGTGCTCGGCCTCCGCCTGATCGGCCAGCGAAAGGGCAGCGATCTCGGCCACGACCAGCCCTCGTCCGGCTGCGGCGACCGCCTCGGCGAGCTCCCGGCCGCCCGGCGGAAGGACGCCCAGCGCCGCGCGCACCGCCGCTCGCAGGTTCGACGGCGGGGTAGTGCTGCCAGCGGCCAGCGCTCGGGCGCTCTCCACCGCCAGCAGCGGGTTTCCCTCTGCGGCGGTTACTGCCCGCCGAACGTCGTCCTCAGCCAGCGTGGCGACGCTGCACACCACCGCGGCCAGCTCGCTGTCGGCCAGCGAACCTAGCTGCACCTCGCTGACCTCGACGCCCCGGCTGGCCAGGTCCGCGACCAGCGCGTCGGCTTCGGCTCGCACCGGCCGGTCGCGGCGGGTCAGGATCAGCATCACCGGCAGCCCGGCCAGCCGCCGCCCGATGTGTGTCGTCAGCTGCAGGCTGGCCCGGTCGGCGCGGTGCACGTCCTCGGCCACCAGCAACACCGGGCGGCCGGCCGCCGCCCACTCCACCAGCCGGAGCACCCCGTCGAAGATCCGCAACCGCTCCAGTTCGGGTGCGGCGACCGGCGCCGGGACCCCGGTCCGGCCGAGCCCCGCAGCCAGATCGGGTGCCAACCGGCCCAGCTCCTGTGGCCAGCCGGCGTCCTCCGGTGGGGCCGGCACGATGCGGACCAGCTGGCGAGCCAGCTCCTGCCACACCGCGAACGGCGCCTCGCCGCCGACGTCGACCCCGGCCCCGACCGCCACCCGGCCGCCGGCGTTGTCCGCGCGCCGGGCCAGCTCGGCGACCAGCCGGGTCTTGCCGATGCCGCCCTCGCCGGTCACCACGACCACCCGGCCGCGGCCGTCCCTGGCGGCCGACCAGGCCCCGGTCAACGCAGCCAGCTCCCGGGTCCGGCCGAACAGCGGCCGCGCCACGCCGTCCGGGCTCGCAAAGGCCCCGGTCGTCGGCCCGCGCAACTGGGCCAGCACGGCCCGGATGGCCGGCCCCGGCGCCACACCCAACTCGGCGCGCAGCCGCTGGGCGAAGTCCCGGCCGGTGGCCAGCGATCCAGCCCGGTCACCGGCAGCGGCCAGCCGGCGCAACAGGGCGCAGTGTGCCGGCTCGTCAAGCGGGGCCAGCGCGCAACGCTCCCGCGACCAGCGCACCGCCGCCGCAACGTCACCGCCAGTCTCGTCGCGCTCGGCCAACCGGTCGAGCAACGCGGCGTGGCGCGCCTGGTGCTCCGCCCAGGCGGCCCGGGCCCAGTCCTCATCCAGGTCGGCCAGCAGTTCACCCCGGCACTGCTCGACCGCAAGCCTGTCCTCGCCTGCGGCGATCAGGGCGGCGACCTCGGCGACGTCGACCCGCAGCGTCTCCGGGCACAGCCCGATAGTGCTCCTCGACGTCACCAGCGCGCCTTCGCCCAGGACGCGGCGCAGCGCCCACACCGCGGTCCGCAGGCGTGCCCGCGGAGCTGGCTGCGGCACGTCGGGCCAGAACCGGGCGGCCAGCGCGTCGCGATCGTGCGGACCAGGGCGCAAGGCGAGGAAAGCCAGCAACCGTCGCGCGGAGCCGGGCACCGGCACCGGCTCGCCGTCCCGCTCGACGGCCACGGCACCCAGCAGCCGCACCCGAAGCACACACCGACAATAGCGGCGATTGACGCTGCGTTGACGGTTCCCGAACGGTCCGCGGCGACTCTTGCCGGTGTCGGTAGGCGGCAATCAAAAATAGGAGATCACCATGGCCATTGACCAGAACAAGCTCAACGAGTTTCTCGGCCGGTTCGTCGGCGACCTCGGAGCCACCATGGCCGCCGGGAATATCGTCGTCGGGCACCGCCTCGGTCTGTACCGGGCGCTGGCCGCCGGGCCGGCCACTCCGGAGGAACTGGCCGCACGTACCGAGACCGACCCGCGCTATGTCGCCGAGTGGCTGCGCGGCCAGGCCGCCGGCGGCTACCTCACCTACCAGCCCGAGACCGGCAGCTACGGGCTCAGCGAGGAGCAGGCGTTCGCGCTGGCCGATCCGACCGGCCCGGTGTACGCGCCGGGTGCGTTCGTGCTGGCGCTGGGGGCGTTGCGCGCCGAGTCGCAGATCACCGAATCGTTCCGGACCGGGGCCGGCATGGGCTGGCACGAGCACCACGATGACGTGTTCGTGGGCTGCGAGCTGTTCTTCCGTCCCGGGTACCTGGCTAACCTTGTGCCGAGTTGGATCCCCGCACTGCACGGGGCGCAGGACAAGCTGCGGGCCGGCGCGCGGGTCGCCGACGTGGGCTGCGGGCTGGGCGGGTCCACCGTGCTGCTCGCCGAGGCCTACCCGGCGTCGACGTTCGCCGGCTCGGACTACCACGAAGGATCCATCGGGCTGGCCCGCAAGCGAGCCGCCGACGCCGGAGTCGCCAACCGCACCTCCTTCGAGGTCGCCTCGGCGCAGACCTTCTCCGGGACCGGCTACGACCTGGTGGCCACCTTCGACTGCCTGCACGACATGGGGGATCCGCTCGGCGCCGCACGCCACGTCCTCGACGCGCTGGACGCCGACGGCACCTGGCTGATCGTCGAGCCGTTCGCCGGCGACGCCGTCACGGACAACCTGAGCCCCGTGGGACGCGCTTACTACTCGTTCTCCAGTTTCCTGTGCGTGCCCAACGCGCTGTCCCAACCCGGCGGCTACGCACTGGGCGCGCAGGCCGGCGAGGCAGCCATCCGGCAGGTCACGCTCGACGCCGGGTTCACCCGGTTCCGGCGGGCCGCCGAGACGCCGTTCAACCTCGTCTTCGAGGCCCGTCCGTGACAGTGTGACCTGGGATTACCGCACAGACCCGGGGAGGGGCCATTCATGAGCTCACGGATCGACAACGTATTGCAGGATGTGATGGCGGCCGGCCACGTACCCAACGTGGTCGCCATCGCGGCCGACCGAAACGGCGTGATCTACGAGGGTGACCGGGCCCCCGGGCCGTTGGCCGCGACGACCCGGTCACTCCGGACTCCTCTTCCGGATCATGTCGATGACCAAGATGGTGCATGGTGCACGGTGGCCGCGCTGCAGTAGGTGGAACGCGGCAGCCTCGAGCTCACCGCACCCGTCGACACCTACTGCCCCGATTTCGCCACCTGCATCGGGGAGAACCTCACCGGTCCGCTCGGCATGAACGAGACCGCATTCCTGATGAACGATGAGCGGGCGGCCAACTCGGTACCGGTGCACAGGCGTGGCGCGGACAGGAAGTGGATCGTCGTCGGGGAGATCCTCAACCAGCAGCCGGACTGGTGGGCCGGCGGGCACGGTCTGTACTCCACCCCGCGCGACTACCTCAGGTTCCAACGCATGCTCCTTGGCAACGGCACGTTCGAGGGCACCAAGATCCTCGAGTCGGAGACGGTGGACGCCGCGTTCACCAACCAGATCGGCGATCTGAACTTCCTGGCGAAGATCCCCACCGCCGACCCCGCCGCGACGCACGACTTCAACCTCGGCCCCGGCTTGAAATTGGGGCTATGGGCTGTTGCTCAGCCTCTCACATGCGGGAGTACCTCCTCGTCGTCGGCACCCGTCGCTGAAGGTGGACCACCGGTAGATCGCATTCAGCAGGCTGCGCGGGCTTATCGCAGCCGTAAAACCACGTTCAGCCCGCTGAATATGGAAAGCGGGCGTCCTACTACCGGATGCCGGCTACGTCCATGCCGCGAAGCTCCTTCTTGAGGTCGGCGATCTCGTCGCGCAGCCGGGCGGCCAACTCGAACTGCAGCTCCCGGGCGGCCCCTATCATCTGGTCGGTGAGCTGCTGGATCAGATCCGCGAGCTCGGCGCGAGGCATGGACGAGGTGTCCCGATTCTCGCGCCCGCCCGCGCTACCCCGGGCCCGTCCCGGCTCGCCGGTCGCGCGCTTGCCCCGGGAAGCATTGCGACCGGATCCTCCGACCGCCACCGTCTCCGACGTGTCGTCGGCCTCGGCGTAAACGCGCTCAAGAATGTCGTTGATCTTCTTGCGCAGCGGCTGTGGGTCCACCCCCCGTTCGGTGTTGTAGGCGACCTGCTTGGCCCGCCGCCGGTTGGTCTCGTCGATGGCCCGGCGCATCGAGTCGGTGATCTTGTCGGCGTACATGTGCACCTCCCCGGACACGTTTCGAGCGGCGCGGCCGATGGTCTGAATCAGCGAGGTCCCGCTGCGCAGGAAACCTTCCTTGTCGGCGTCCAAAATCGCCACCAGCGACACCTCGGGCAGGTCCAGGCCCTCGCGGAGCAGGTTGATGCCGACCAGCACGTCGAACTCGCCCAGCCGCAGCTGCCGCAGCAGCTCCACCCGGCGCAGCGTGTCCACCTCCGAATGCAGGTAGCGCACCCGGATGCCGAGCTCGAGCAGGTAATCGGTGAGGTCCTCGGACATCTTCTTGGTCAGTGTGGTGACCAAGACCCGTTCGTCGCGTTCGGCGCGCAGGCGTACCTCGTGCACCAGGTCGTCGATCTGGCCTTTGGTCGGTTTCACGATGACCTCGGGGTCCACCAAGCCGGTGGGGCGGATGACCTGCTCGACGAACTCGCCGCCGGCCTGGGTCAGCTCGTAGGGCCCGGGGGTCGCTGACAGGTACACCGTCTGGCCGATCCGATCCTGGAACTCCTCCCAGGTCAGCGGCCGGTTGTCCAGCGCCGACGGCAACCGGAACCCGTGTTCCACCAGCGTGCGCTTGCGGGAGGCGTCGCCCTCGTACATCCCGCCAATCTGCGGCACCGTGACGTGCGATTCGTCGATGACCAGCAGGAAGTCCTCGGGGAAATAGTCCAGCAGGGTCGCCGGGGCCGAGCCGGCCGCGCGCCCGTCGATATGCCGCGAGTAGTTCTCGATGCCGGAGCAGAACCCGACCTGGCGCATCATCTCGATGTCGTACTGGGTCCGCATCCGCAGCCGCTGAGCCTCCAGCAACTTGCCGTGGTTCTCCAGCTTCGCCAGCTGCTCTTCCAGCTCGGACAAGATGCCCGCGATCGCGCGCTCCATCCGTTCCGGCCCGGCAACGTAGTGGGTGGCCGGGAAGATCTTCACTTCGGGCATCTCGCGAATGACCTCGCCGGTGAGCGGATGCAGGTAGTAAAGCGCCTCGACCTCGTCACCGAAAAAATCGATGCGAACAGCGAGCTCCTCATAGGCGGGGATGACCTCCACGGTGTCACCGCGGACCCGGAACGTTCCGCGGGCGAAGGCGAGATCGTTTCGGGTGTAGTGAATGTCGACCAGGGCCCGCAGCAGTGCGTCACGACCGACCTCGCCACCGACCGGTATATGGATGGACCCCTTCAGGTACTCCTGAGGGGTGCCGAGGCCGAAGATGCACGACACCGAGGCGACGACGATGACGTCGCGGCGGGTGAGCAGTGACATCGTGGCGGAGTGCCGTAATCGCTCCACGTCGTCGTTGATCGACGAGTCCTTCTCGATGTAGGTGTCGGTCTGCGGGACATACGCCTCGGGCTGGTAGTAGTCGTAGTAGGAGACGAAGTACTCGACCGCGCTTGCCGGGAAGTAGTCCCGCAGTTCGTGGGCGAGCTGCGCGGCGAGGGTCTTGTTCTGCACCATCACCAGCGCGGGCCGCTGGACCCGCTCGATGAGCCAGGCAGTGGTGGCCGATTTCCCCGTTCCGGTGGCGCCCAGCAGCACGACGTCCCGCTCCCCGGCGGTGATCCGGCGTTCCAGCTCGTCGATCGCGGCCGGTTGGTCGCCGGCCGGCGCATAGTCGCTGACCATGTGGAACCCGCCCGGCGCCCGAGACGTGTCGGCGAGTGGCCGGAACTCGGACCGGGGGAGCAGATGACGCGGGATGGCGGCGGCTTCGGTCATGGCATCGAGCCTAGGCTGCGCCCCTGACAATCTGCGTTCGGCTAGGGTCGAGCGCTATGACGGCCCCGCGCGGAGTGGACGCCGAGACCGCCCGCCACATTCATCCTCCTAAGATCGAGATCTTCGATCTGCAGGCCAAGACCAACACCGACCCCAAGGGGATCGTCCGCGCGGTCCGTGAATACCGCGTCGAGCCATTTGGCCTCTACCTCGCCCGCGACGTCATCGATCATCGCTTCATCCACTCGCTGGAGTCCTGGCTCCTGCCTGAGCTGGGATTACGGATCACTGACTGGTGCTATTCCCCCGGGCACGAGTGGGAAGATCACTTCTATATCGACGTCGTCGATATCGATGTCGATGCGGACTGCTGGCGCACCGAGGACCATTACCTGGATCTCATCGTGCGCCCCGGTCGCGGGGTGGACGTGGTCGACACCGATGAGTTGCTCGACGCAGTCCTCGCCGGCCTGCTCGATCCGGCTACCGCGCAGGCGGCGCTGGCTACGACGTACCGGACCGTGGACGGTCTGGCCCGGCACGGCTACCACCTGGAGCCTTGGCTCGCGGCGGCGGGTGTGCGCGCAACCTGGAACCGGCGCTGACCTGGGGCTCAAGCCACCCCCCAGCCGGTTCGCTGCGCCCACTGCTCGGCCCGATCCAGGGCGCTGGAGATGAACGGAGTCTTGGCAGTGGCATAACCCTCGATACTGTCCGAGGGCTGCGCCGCTAGCCGGTGCTTGAAGTGGGTGTATTCCCGGACAGCGGCTGGGTGGGCGCGCAGCCAGTCCCGGAGCAGCACTGCCTCCCGCCAGGTCGGGGAGTTGACCGGCCGGACGTGACAGTTGATGGCCCGGGTGGGATCGGCGTTGGTCGCCATTGCCTTATCCCAGGTTGCGCCGTTGCGGGCGTTGTCCCACCAACGGCCGTCCCGCCTGACCAGACCTGCTCCGACCAGGTCGTCGGCGAGTTGTTCCGCCACAGCGAGATCGCTCACCACCACCTGTAGGTCCAGCACATCCTTGGCGTCCAGACCGGGGACCGCCGTGGAGCCAATGTGATCAATTCGGTGTGCTTGCCGACCCGCCACCGCGGCAACCCGGGCCAGCACCCGCCGAGCCTGCTGCGGCCAACTCTTCTCAGCCGTCACCACGACCGGACGGGTCGCGCGCGCGGCCGCGCGCCGGTGCCGCAGGTTGGCCTCGAAGGGCACCAGCCGTTGCGTCCACAGCTGGTCGACGGCCGCAGCCGTCTGGTTCCAGTCGCCGTTGTTGTCGAGCCATACGTCCGCGACTGCCCGCCGCTGATCGTCGGTCGCTTGCGCGGTGATCCGTGCGGCGGCGTCGGACTCCGTCATGCCACGCCGTTCGATCAGCCGGCGCCGCCGCACCGCGGCGTCCGCGTGCACGACGATGACCAGGGCGAAGGCCGCCGCTGTACCGACCTCGACGAGTAGCGGGATGTCCTGGACCAGGACGGCATCGGCTGGTGCGGCCGCGATCAGTTCTGCGGCGCGGGCCGCGACCAGCGGGTGGACGATGGCGTTGAGCCGGCTCCGGGCATCGGCGTCGTCGAACACCTGCGTCGCAAGCGCCGGCCGATCCAGCGTGCCGTCCTCGGCGAGAATCGCCACGCCGAACTCACCGACCACGGCGCGCAGACCGGAAGTGCCGGGCTGGACGACCTCGCGGGCGATCCGGTCCGAGTCGATGATCGACGCCCCGCATTGTGCGAGCCGGACGGCGACCATCGACTTACCCGAACCGATTCCTCCGGTCAGGGCCACCCGCAGCATGCGGGCGCGTGACCTACACGCCGCCGGAGAGCTTCTCCCGCAGTGCCGCCAGCTGCTCGTCGCTGGCCAGAGAACCAGACACTGCGTCGCTGGCAGCGGGAGGCTCGGCCGTCTCCGAGGAGTAATTCTGGTCCTCGGGTTCCTCGGAATCAGCCTCGCTCGCCTTGACGACCTGCTTGCGGTGCTGCTCGAAGCGGACCTGGGCCTCGGCGTAGGCGCGCTCCCACTCCTGGCGCTGCTTGTCGTAGCCTTCGAGCCAGTCGTTGGCCTCTGGGTCGAAGCCCTCGGGGTAGATGTAGTTGCCCTCGCTGTCGTATTCCGCGGTCATGCCGTACTGCGCCGGGTCGAACTCCATCTCCGGGGACAGGCCCTCGTTGGCCTGCTTGAGCGACAGCGAGATGCGCCGACGGTCCAGATCGATGTCGATGACCTTGACCATGACGTCGTCGCCGACCTGCACGACCTGCTCGGGGATCTCGACGTGCCGCTGGGAGAGCTCCGAGATGTGCACCAGACCCTCGATGCCCTCCTCGACCCGGACGAACGAGCCGAACGGCACTAGCTTGGTGACCTTGCCGGGCACGATCTGGCCGATCTGGTGGGTCCGGGCGAACTGCCGCCACGGGTCCTCCTGGGTTGCCTTCAGCGACAGCGAAACCCGCTCGCGATCCAGGTCGACGTCGAGCACCTCAACGGTGACCTCCTGGCCGACCTCGACGACCTCGCTGGGATGGTCGATGTGCTTCCAGGACAGCTCAGACACGTGCACCAGACCGTCCACGCCACCGAGGTCCACGAATGCACCGAAGTTCACGATCGAGGAGACCTGACCCTTGCGGACCTGACCCTTGGCCAACTGGTGGAGGAATTCGCTGCGCACCTCGGACTGGGTCTGCTCGAGCCACGCACGCCGGGAGAGCACCACATTGTTGCGATTCTTGTCCAACTCGATGATCTTGGCTTCGAGTTCGCGGCCCACGTAGGGCTGAAGATCGCGGACCCGGCGCATCTCGACCAGCGAGGCGGGCAGGAAGCCGCGCAGCCCGATGTCGAGGATCAGGCCACCCTTCACCACTTCGATGACGGTGCCGCGCACCGGCTCCTCGTTGTCCTTGAGGGTTTCGATATTCCCCCAGGCGCGCTCGTACTGGGCGCGCTTCTTGGACAGGATCAGGCGGCCTTCCTTGTCCTCCTTCTGGAGAACCAGGGCCTCGACCTCGTCGCCCACTGAGACGACATCTGCTGGGTCGACATCGTGCTTGATGGACAGCTCGCGGGACGGGATAACGCCCTCGGTCTTGTAGCCGATGTCGAGCAGCACTTCGTCGCGGTCGACCTTGACGATGGTGCCTTCGACGATATCGCCATCGTTGAAGTACTTGATGGTCTTATCGATGGCGGCGAGGAAGTCCTCTTCCGTCCCGATGTCGTTGATCGCGACTTGCTGTACGGCCGGGGCGGTGGTGGTGTCGGTGGACATGCGGTGGGGTGCTCCGAAGGGATAGGGTCGAGTGGTCGGTGTTGTGTTGACTGTGACAGCGTTGACTGTGCCAGCGTTGACTGTGCCAGCGTTGACTGTGCCAGCGCTGACTGTGCCAGCGCTGCTGTGCCAACGGTTCTGGGCAACCTGGGCTGCTGGGCAACCTGGGCAGCACAAAACCACAGCGCAATTTCGATCCTACTCAGGCAGGCGTCAGGGCAGCAAACTGAACCCCCGGCGCCCGGTGGTTCGTTGGTGAGAGACTGCCCCAGTGACAGGCGCGCCGCAAGCGGGGTTCTCTGAGCCCGGGACTCCGCATGAGCGCGCGGAGGCGGCGCTGGGCACCATCGGTGTGGTGAACCGGCTGGTCAGCGAGGCCGAGACCGTGGTGGCCAACCGCCGCTGGTGGGACGCCGACGCCGAGGACTACCTCGCCGAACACGGTGACTTCCTAGGCTTGGCGGATTTCGTATGGTGCCCGGAGGGGCTTCGCGAGGCGGACATCGGCTTGCTCGGTGAGGTGACGGGCCGCCGCGTGCTGGAGGTCGGCTGCGGGTCGGCGCCCTGCGCGCGTTGGCTCGTTGAGCAGGGCGCGCAGGTTGTCGGTCTGGACCTGTCGGCTGGAATGCTGCGGTATGCGGGGAACGCCGCGCGCGAAACTGGGATCTCGGTTCCTCTGGTGCAGGCCGACGCGACTCACCTGCCCTTTGCCGACAGCAGTTTTGATCTGGCGTGCTCGGCCTTCGGCGCGGTGCCCTTTGTTGCGGATTCGGCGGCGGTGATGCGAGAGATCGCACGGGTGCTGCGGCCCGGGGCTCGGTGGGTCTTCGCGGTTACCCACCCGTTGCGCTGGATCTTCCCCGACGATCCGGGGGCGGCCGGCCTGACGGTGGTGCAGTCGTATTTCGACCGCACGCCTTATGTTGAGGTGGACAGCCTGGGCATCCCCACCTACGTCGAGCACCACCGAACCCTCGGTGACCGGGTCAGGGAGATCGTCGCCGCGGGCCTGACCCTGGAAAACCTGGTCGAGCCGGAGTGGCCGCCAGAACTGACCAGGAACTGGGGCCAATGGAGCCCCTTACGTGGCGCGCTGTACCCGGGAACGGCCATCTTCTGTTGCCGGTTCGGCTAACCGCGAACAGTCGGCGTGAGTTCTTAGGCCTCACTACTGACCGCGGCTGACGGGATCAACCCGCGCTCAGCGGAGCAGGTCGGTGATCGTGAACGTGCCGCGGTTCGGGCCCCGCCGCGCAGGTAGATCGGGTCGGCTTGGCCCTCGGCGGCCGGGTCGAAGATGAACCCGAAGAACGCCGGTGCGCTCGTCGCCGGATTGCCGCCGGGGTCTCCGTGCAGATTCGCCCGCTACGAGGGACGCACGATGCTGTGCCCGAACCGGTAAGTGCCGGTCTGGAATTCCACCGGCATGGACGGCTTGCTGAACCGATACACCCGCCGCCCGTTGCGCAGGATGTCGAACAGCGCACCGCTCTCGATCCGGAACTTGGCACGATCTGAGGAGCTGTAGAGCTGTGGGCTGACCGACGGACCACCTCCGTACACCGAATCGAGGTCAAGCCTCGGGTCGCGGGTATTGGGCGTTTGGTGGGCTCGGTGACGACGCCGAGCCGCGACGTGCTGTCGAACGTGACGTCGTGGTCGAGGAATTGCCCGAGGAACGTCGTGCCCGCGGTCATGTTGTGGATGTCCTGGTCGACATTTCGCGGGCTGAGCTCCGGTTTGGTGATCAGCCGTACCGGACCCTCGCTCAGCGGGTCTCTGGCGTCCAGCAGCCCGCCAGGCTTGCCGATGTCGATCACCGCGTTCCGGACGGCCGTGACCGCGGGTCGGCAAACGCCGGGAGCTGAAACAGCCGGCTGAACCGCTGATCCGGAACCGACGTAGGCACCCGCCCCTCGACCTGACCGCCGGGCCGGGGGCGACTTGATCGGTAATGCGGTGAATCCGACGTAGTCGAGCCGTCTGTCAGGGCGCCGTCAGACCATGATCGCCATCCTGGAAGATTGAGCCGCGGTCACCGCGGCTCAATCTTCCGAAAAAGTGATCATGAACGGTGCCCAAGCCTCTGCTTACGTGTCCCGGTCGACCAAGGGATCGCTAGTGAGCGGCGTCGTCCCAGCTGCGACCCAGCCCGATGGACACCTCAAGGGGGACATCCAAGGCGTAAGCCGACGCCATCTCTCGACGAACCAGCGCTTCCAGGGTGACGCGCTCGCCGTCGGCGACTTCCAGGACCAGTTCATCGTGCACCTGCAGGAGCATCCGGGAACGCAGGCCCTCTACCCGCAATGCCCGGGCTACTCCCAGCATCGCGACTTTGATGATGTCCGCGGCGCTGCCCTGGATCGGCGCGTTGAGCGCCATCCGCTCGGCCATCTCCCGGCGTTGCCTGTTGTCGCTGACCAAGTCGGGCAGGTAGCGGCGGCGCCCCAGGATGGTGGCGGTGTAGCCCTCCATCCGGGCTTTCTCCACGATGGAGCGCAGGTAGTGGCGGACTCCACCGAATCGGGTGAAGTACTCCTCCATCAGCTCGCGTGCCTCCTCGGTGGAGATCCGCAGCTGTGCGGAGAGCCCGAACGCGGACAGGCCGTAGGCCAGGCCGTAGTTCATCGCTTTGATCTTGGCGCGTTGTTCACCGGTCACCGCGGCAGTGGCGACCGCGAAGACTCGCGCGGCGGTGGCTGCGTGGAAATCATGCCCCGAGGTGAACGCCTCGATCAGCGCGGTGTCCTCGGACAGGTGCGCCATGATCCGCATCTCGATCTGGCTGTAGTCCGCGGTCATCAGCTCGGCCCACAGCACGTCACCAGCGCTGGGGCCGACCACGAACGCCTGCCGGATCCGGCGCCCGGACTCGGTCCGGATCGGGATGTTCTGCAAATTCGGCTCGGTGGAGGACAACCGCCCCGTTGCGGCGATGGTCTGGTTGTAGGTGGTGTGGATCCGCCCATCCTCGGCGACGGTCTTGAGCAGCCCATCCACCGTGGTCTTGAGCCGCGTCGCGTCGCGGTGGGCCAACAGGTGCGCCAGCAACGGGTGCGCGGTCTGTTCGTAGAGGGTCTGCAGCGCATCGGCGTCGGTGGTGTAACCGGTCTTGGTCCGCTTGGTCTTGGGCATGCCCAGCTCGTCGAACAGGACGACCTGCAGTTGCTTGGGTGAGCCCAGATTCACCTCGTGGCCGATCACCCCGAAACAGTCCTGTTCAGCTTGCTTGACGGCAGCCGCAAAGCCGGCTTCCAGCGCGGCCAGCACATCGCCGTCGACCGCGATACCGGTAGCTTCCAACTCGGCCAGCACCGTAAGCAGTGGCAGCTCCAGGTCAACGAGCAGTGGCCGGCCCGCGATCCGGTCCAGTTCGGCGTCCAGCGCGTCCGCCAGTTCGGTGATGGCGCGGGCTCGGAGGATCTCATCGGCTACTCGGGCAGTGGTGTCCTCGTCTTCGAACAGGCTCGGCTGGGTCACCTCGCCGGGTTCCACCCGCAACTCCCGGTGCAAGTAGCGCAGCACCAGATCGGCGAGGTCGAAGGACCGCTGGCCAGGCCGGACCAAATAGGCGGCCAGCGCGGTGTCGCTGGTCAGCCCGGTCAGGGTGATGCCACGCGCCCGCAACGCATGCAGCAGCGGCTTGGCGTCATGTGCGGCCTTAGGCACGGCTGGGTCGGCCAGCCAGTGCGCCAGGGCTCGCTCGTCGTCCGGAGTGAGCACGCGCGGATCGAGGTAGCCACCTTCGCCGTCGGCGGCGGCCAGGGCCAGGCTTTCCAGGTCCCCCGCACCGCGGGCCCAGCTGCCGTGGAAGGCGAGACCGACCCGGCCACCGTCGCGGGCGTGCGCGTCCAGCCAGGCGGCTACCGCTCCGGCCTCGATCGCGCCGCCGCGGACCTCGAAGCCCTCGTCGGCTTCGGGCTCCGGTGTGCTCAACGTCGCGAACAGCCGGTCCCGGAGCACCCGGAACTCCAGCTCGTCGAACAGCCGGTGCACCGCGTCCCGATCCCACGGTTTGAGCACCAGGTCGGCGGGCTGCTCAGGGATGTCCACGTCCCGGACCAGTTCGGTGAGGCGGCGGTTGAGCAAGACCGAAGCGAGGTGCTCCCGCAGCGCGTCACCTGCCTTGCCCTTGACCTCATCTACCCGGTCGACCAGTGCATCGAGTGAGCCGAATTCGCGTACCCACTTCGCGGCGGTCTTTTCCCCCACGCCCGGGACGCTGGGCAGGTTGTCGGAGGGGTCGCCACGCAGTGCCGCGTAGTCGGGGTACTGCCGGGGCGTCAGGCCGTAGCGCTCGGCGACTTCCTCGGGGGTGAACCGGGTCAACTCCGAGACTCCCTTTCGGGGGTAGAGCACCGTCACCTGGTCGGTGACCAGCTGGAACGCATCCCGATCCCCGGTGCAGACCAGTACCTGGAATCCATGCGGCTCGGCCCGGGTGACCAGGGTCGCGATCAGGTCGTCGGCTTCGTAGTTCTCCTTGGTGAGCACCGGGATCCCCAGCGTGGCGAGCACATCCTGGATCAACGACACCTGGCCGCGGAACTCGTCGGGCGTGGTGCTGCGGTTGGCCTTGTACGGCGCGTAGGCCTCCGCGCGGAAGGTCTTGCGGGAGACGTCGAACGCGGCCGCGACGTGGCTGGGCTGCTCGTCCCGGAGCAGGTTGATCAGCATCGAGGTGAAGCCGTACACCGCGTTGGTGGTCTGCCCGGTCGTGGTACGGAAATTCTCGGTGGGCAGCGCGAAGAAAGCCCGGTAGGCCAAGGAGTGACCATCGAGCAGGAGCAGCCGCGGTGGGGAAACCGTCACGGCAGGCGAGTCTAGGCCTGACCACCGACAGTGTGGTGCGTCAGCACCTCCAGGGGCTGCCCTGGTGGTGGGAGTGGGGTGGTGATGGCTCACTATGAGCACTTGCGTTAACAGCGGGGGTGCTGCACCGGAGGACTCTGGCTGCGGCGATCGATCCTGCGAGGAGGAGACACACGCCTGTGCGATCACCACGCCCGGTCGAAGCGCCGAGCGGTGGGCAGTCCGGCGATCCCGGACGCCCCCACCAGCGCGAGGGGAGACTGCGGGCGCTGCTCGTCGCGTTGATCGCCCCCATGATCGCGTGCGCCGCGCTGCTCGGGCTGGCTGCTCCGGCCTTGGCCGGTGATCAACCCCCACCCACCCCGCCAGAGCAGCAGGATTTGCTGGTCAGTGGCGCGCTGCGCAATGTTGATGGCGCTCTGCTGTCCGGGGTTCGGGTACAGGCTTTCGACACCGGCGCTGCGCTGGTCACCTCGACCACCTCGAACGCCGCCGGCCGTTGGGAGCTGGCGGTGCCCAGACCCGGCCGGTACACCTTCCGGATCGACCAGCAGTCCCTGCCTCGGGGCGTCCAGGTTCTGCAAGGCGAAGTGGTCCGCGATGTGGTTCCGGGAACGTTGTCACTGGTCGTGTTCCGGTTCGGCGCTGCGCGCGAAGGGCTACAGACCTCGGCGGGCGCCGAGGCACTTCGGGTTCTCGTCGACGGCATCCGGTTCGGTCTGGTCATCGGGATCACCGGGGTCGGTCTGTCGCTGATCTTCGGGACCACCGGGTTGACCAACTTCGCGCATGGTGAGCTGGTCACGATCGGAGCCGTGCTGGCTTGGACGCTCAACGTCACCGCCGGGCTGCAGCTGATCTGGGCGACCCTGCTGGCGATCGTGGCCGGCGCCGCGTTGGGCGCGGCGAATGACCTGGGCATCTGGCGTCCGATGCGGCGACGCCGCGCGGGTCTCATCGCCCAGCTGGTGATGTCCATTGGTTTGGCGCTCGCGCTGCGCTACCTGGTGCTGATCTATCTCGGCGGCCGCTCGGAGTCCTTCGCCGACTACACCAACCAGGTGGAGCGCAACTACGGGTTCATCAGCATCACCGACAAGGACCTCGCCACGATCGTGATCAGCTTGGCCGTGCTGGTGGGTATCGCGCTGCTACTGCAGCGGACCCGGATCGGCAAAGCGATGCGCGCCGTAGCCGACAACCGGGACCTGGCCGCCTCGTCAGGTATCAACGTCGAGCGGGTCGTGCTCTTCGTCTGGATCTTGGCCGGAGCGCTGGCGGCGCTGGGCGGGGTGTTGTTCGGTCTGTCCGAGCTGAGCGGGACGGTACAGTTCGAGATGGGTTTCAACCTCCTGCTGCTGATGTTCGCCGGTGTCATCCTCGGCGGGCTGGGCACCGCTTACGGTGCCCTGGTCGGCTGTCTGATCGTCGGCGTGTTGGTGCAGATATCGGCCCAGATCATCCCCGCCGACCTGAAGTACCTGGGCGGGCTCGCGGTCCTCATCGCCATCCTGGTGATCAGACCACAGGGCCTGCTCGGCAGCCGAGCGCGGATCGGCTGAACAGATGATCGACATCTCGGTCCTGCTCACCAACGGCGTCACGGCGCTGGTCGGCCCATCGGCGATCTTCTTCGCCCTGCTTGCGATCGGGTTGAACATTCATTTCGGCTACACCGGCCTGCTCAACTTCGGCCAGATCGGCTTCGCGTTGGTCGGCGGGTACGGCATGGGTATCGCGGTACTGTATTTCGGCCTGCCGCTGTGGTCGGGAGTCCTGGTGGGGATACTCGCCGGGGTTGCGCTGGCTTTGTTGCTCGGCGTCCCGACCTTGCGGCTGCGCGCGGACTACCTGGCGATCGTCACGATCGCGGCCGCCGAGATCCTGCGGCTGATCACCCGGTCGACCTCCATGACCAACTTCTCCGGGGGAACTCAGGGCCTGACCGGCTACGGCGAGTCCTTCCGCCGGCTCTCACCGTTCGACAATGGCCGCTTCTACAGCTTCTTCGGAGTGCGTTTCCTGGGGCAGGATCTGTGGTCGATCTGCGTGGGTTGGGCGATGGTCGGCCTATCATTGATCTTGGTGTTCCTCCTGGTACGCAGCCCCTGGGGCCGGGTGCTCAAGGCGATCCGCGAAGACGAGGATGCCGCCAGGGCGTTAGGAAAGAACGTCTTCCTCTACAAGATGCAGGCGCTGGCGCTGGGCGGGGTGTTCGGCGCTGTCGGTGGAATCGTTTTTGCGCTGACCACGCAGTCGCTGACACCGGACTTCTACTCGCCGCCGCAGACATTCTTCGCCTACGCGGCGCTTATCATCGGGGGCGCTGGACGGGTGTTCGGTCCGGTGATCGGCTCGATGATTTTCTGGTTCTTGCTCTCCGTCACCGACAACTTCCTGCGTCAGGCTACTGCGGGTAGTAACCCACTGATCTCGTTCATCGACAATCAAGATGTCGGTGCGATCCGGTTCGTCCTGGTAGGGGTGGGCTTGGCGCTGCTGATGGCCTTCCGACCGCAAGGCGTCTTCGGTAAGAGGAGCGAGGTGCTGCTCGATGCGCGCTGAGCATCCATGGGCCCCCGAGCCTCCGCGGGCCGCAGCGCTCGCCGAACCGGGTGCCCGCAAGCCAGACCCGGTGCTGGTGATCGATTCGATCACTCGCTCGTTCGGTGGCCTGAGAGCCGTTGACGTGGCCCACCTGGAGTTTCAGCGAGGCTGGATCACCGGGTTGATCGGACCGAACGGGGCGGGCAAGACCACCCTGTTCAACCTGATCACCGGATTCGACCGGCCCGACACCGGGTGCTGGACCTTTGACGGAATGCCGCTGTCCCGGCTCGCCCCGCACCAGGTGGCCCGCTGTGGAGTGGTTCGCACATTCCAGCTCACCAAGGCACTAGCCAAGCTCACGGTGCTGGACAACATGCGCTTGGGCGCACCTAACCAGTCGGGTGAACGGTTCCTCGGTGCCTTGCTCAGCACATGGGGGCGGCAGGAACGTGACGTCACCGTGAAGGCGATGGAGTTGCTTACCCGGTTCCGGTTGGACGCCAAGGCCGGCGATCTGGCCGGCTCGCTGTCCGGCGGGCAGCGCAAGCTGCTGGAGATGGCCAGAGCGCTGATGATGGACCCGATCGTCGTGATGCTCGACGAACCGATGGCCGGGGTGAACCCCGCACTCACCGAGAGCCTGCTGTCGCACGTCAAGTCGCTCCGCGACGACGGCATGACCGTGATCTTCGTCGAGCACGACATGGATGTCATCCGGGATATCAGCGACTGGGTGGTGGTGATGGCGCAGGGCCGCGTCATCGCTGAGGGGGGGCCGGATGCGCTGTCGTCCAACAAAGCGGTCGTCGATGCTTACCTCGGCGCACACCACGATCAGGAGTTGCAGTTCGACGCCCAGGGCAACCCGGTGGGGCAGACAGCGGTGCTTGTCGCTGAGATCGAGAACGAGCTGGAAGCCGCCCTCGAACGCGGTGAGGATCTCTCAGCGTGACTGTCCCGACCGGAGATGGCCCGACCGGAGATGGCCCGACCGGAGATGGCCCGACCGGAGATGGCCCGACCGGAGATGGCCCGACCGGAGATGGCCCGACCGGAGATGGCCCGACCGGAGATGGCCCGACCTGCAATGGCCCGACCGGCAATGGCCCGACCGGCAATGGCCCGAATGGTCATGGTGTCGCGGATCATCGATTGTCCGCTGCGGAGCTCGCGGCCACCCCGCCGCGGCATCGCGAGCTGGCGCGGGGCGCGTTGTTACGGGCCGACGACCTCGTGGCCGGCTATCTCCCCGGCGTCAACATCCTCCAGGAGTGCAATTTCTTTCTTCGCGAACGTGAGATCGTCGGCATCATCGGGCCCAACGGCGCGGGTAAATCAACATTGCTCAAAGCGATGTTCGGACTCATCCCGGTACGCTGCGGCAGCGTGACGCTGCGCGACACCGATGTCACCTCGGCCCAGGCGCACACACTGGTCACCAAGGGCGTGGGTTACGTGCCGCAAAGCAACAACGTATTCGGCTCGCTGAGTATCGAAGAGAACATGCAAATGGGTGTGTACTTGCGCCCGCGGACCTTCACCGCCAGATTCGACGCGGTGTGTACATTGTTTCCGCTATTGCGGGAGCGGCGTAAGACCAAGGCCGGGGCGCTGTCCGGCGGAGAGCGGCAGATGGTCGCGATGGGTCGGGCGTTGATGATGGAGCCTTCGGTGTTGCTGCTCGATGAGCCATCCGCCGGGTTGTCGCCGATGTTCGCCGACGAGGTGTTCGTGCGTTGCAAGAAGATCAACGCAACCGGCGTCTCCATAGTCATGGTTGAGCAGAATGCCCGGCGTTGCCTGCAGGTCTGCGACCGCGGTTACGTCCTGGACCAGGGACGAAACACCTACACCGACACCGGCGCAGCCCTCATGAACGACCCCAAAGTCATCGAGCTCTACCTGGGCAGCCTGGCCAGCTCACGCAAAGTCTCCAACGGTTAGCGGGCGCCCACTATGCGGTACTGGACGGAGCCCTCTTCAATCTTGTTGAGAGCGTTGAACTTCACGATTGCGTAGGAGCCTACGGCGCGCTCACCCGCGGCGGTGAAATCCAGCGTGCCTGTGACGCCGTCGTAGTCAGGATTACCGCCACTGTCGATGATATCCCGGCATTGGCGGAAGCTGAAGCACTTCTCACCGTCCTTGGTAATCCCGTTGATCTCGGAAGCGATATCCACGCCCTTGGTGGATTTCGCCCGCTCGGCAGCCAGCGCGACGATGATGACAGCATCGTAGCTCTCACCGGCATAATTGATGTCCACCAGCCTGGGGTCCTCAGCCTTCAGGCGCTGCTCGAAGGCGGGTGAGAGTTTGGTCTCCGGCCTGGTGCCCTTCATCCCGTTGAGCAAGCCGGGCGGCAGGCCCACGCCCAGTGCGTTGCCCATGTTGCCGTCGGTCCCGTAGACGAGTTTCTGACCGGGCCCGATCTTCACCTCGCTCATGCGCGAGATGATTTTCTTCGACTCATCGAAACCGATCACCGCAATCGCATCCGGATTGAATTGCCGGACATCGTCGATCTCAGTGTTATAGGACGTCGCGTTCGGATCATAGATAATCTTTTGGATCTGGTTTTGCGGGATCCCGGCTTTGCGCAGGTTGTCCTCCGTGTTGTTGGCCAGCCCGCTGCCATAGGGATCGTTGCGCGCCAGGATGGAGATCCGTTGTGCACCATCACTGGCCATCAGTCCCGCCAGCGCCTGCGCCTGGAGCACATCCGGTGGCGCGGTCCGGAAGTACAGGCCCTTGTCAGCCCAGCAAGTGAACTCGTCGGAGGTGTTAGCGGGGGAGAACTCGACCACACCAGCGCCGGTGATCTTGTCGATGACCAGCTTGGTCACCCCGGAGGCGGCAGCGCCGATGATCACCTGCACGCCTGCGCCGAATTCCCGGTCCACGGTCTGGTTGGCCGTGTCAGTCTTGTCGTCACCGGAGTCGCCCCGGATGTTGACGACCGGGTTGCCCAGCACCCCACCAGCCGCGTTGATCTCCTTGATCGCCACGTTGACAGCCGCGAACTCTGGAGGGCCCAGGAAGTTCAGGCTGCCGGTCTCCGGCAGCAACGTGCCGATCTTCAGGGGTGCGGTGCTCGGTTGCCCGCTCGCGGTGGCCTGGACGGTTTCGCACTTCTTCGCTGGTGGGCTACTACTGCTACCAGCAGCCGGCTGTCGAGCTGAGGTGGTAGTGCCCCCGCCGCAGCCGGCCACCACGACCGACAGGGCACCGAGCAGGGCTGCCGCACGGAGAACGGTGCGTTGCGCCATGCATCACTCCTCAGAACAGATGCCTACCGCGGGCAGCCGTGACCGGTGTCCGCGGGCGATCGTCAGACCGTAGTGCCGCCGGTACGAGTTGGGCAGCAGCGAGCGCTTGTCGTGACGAAGATGTGATGCTTCAGGCCAGGCTTTCCAGGACGGCCTGGGCCACCACCTTCATGGTGGTCCGGCGGTCCATCGCGCTGCGCTGGATCCAGCGGAAGGCCTCGGGCTCGGTGAGTCCATGGCGCGACATCAGCAGGCCTTTGGCGCGCTCCACGGTCTTGCGGGTCTCCAGCCGGTCGGTCAGCCCCGCGACCTCGTTCTCCAGGGCAACCAGCTCGCGGAACCGCGAGACGGCAAGTTCCACCGCAGGCATCAGGTCCCTGCGGCCGAACGGTTTCACCAGGTACGCCATCGCGCCGGCATCGCGGGCGCGTTCCACCAGATCACGCTGGCTGAACGCGGTGAGGATCACCACCGGCGCGATGCGCCGTTCCGCGATGATCGACGCCGCGTCGATGCCGTCCATCTTCGGCATCTTCACGTCCATGATCACCAGGTCGGGGCGCAGTGCCTCGGCCTGCTCGACCGCCTGCTCCCCGTCAGCAACCTCACCGACGACGACATAGCCCCCTTCGGAGAGCATCTCGACAAGGTCCAGCCGGATCAGTGCCTCGTCTTCGGCGACCAGGACTCGGTGCGTGGTCACCGGCAGATCCACCTCGATGGGCACCATGCTCGCCTCGGCCTGTGGATTCATCGTCAGACCTCCGTCCCTCCGGCTTGACTCCCGGATCTCGCACGATAGCGATGTCCGGAGCCGGACGGGGCCAGGTTTGCCCAGCCAGTACAGTGATCCCGCCAACACTGCGGCCATGACGCTGCGAACGCTCGGCTCCCGCGCGCTGGTAACATTCGGATCGATCTACACTGAGCCCACCGATCAAGTTGGGCTCAGCGATCAAGTTGGGCGAGGTGCTGGCCGGGGTGGCGGAATAGGCATACGCGGACGCCTCAAAAGCGTCTGTCCTTACGGACATGCGGGTTCGAGTCCCGCTCCCGGCACACTCAGATGGTCGGGTGGGGAGCGTGCGGTGACCGTCGACGTGCGCCAGCGAGAACCGCTGGACTTGCACCAGGTGGATGACAGTTCCTGCCTGACCTGTGTCACCGCGAACCTGCTGTACGTGATGGGGGTCACCGATACCCCGGACCCCCGGTGGGTTGATCGACAGGTTGGCCGGGAGCCAGGTACCGCCGCGCAGCGCACCGAGGCTAGGCGTTTCCTGCTCCAGCAAGGTCTCTGTCTGCACCTGGTGTGTGCCTATAAGCCTGAGCGGTTCCTGCTGGAGGGCTTCGATTACCTGCGGCGCTACTACCGCCGCACGTGGGACTCGTCGTGGGATGAATACTGGACGCCGCATCGGCTGGAACGGCACCGCTGCGAGTGTCTCGCAGCGCTCGAGTTGAGTACCGTCGCTACCCGGATGCGGGCTGAGAACCGTGAGCCCACGCTCGCCGACATCCGCAGCGCATTGGACCGCGGACGCCTGGTATGGATCTCTGTCGCCAGCGACTGGGACGAGGTCGACTGTCACGCGGTCCTCGTCTACGCCCAGCGGGGCAACGCGTTCGAGGTCTACTCGCCCGAGCTGTCCCGGGGCTGCCTACAACAGTATCGCCGGCGTCGATTGGAAAGGTTGTGGCTGCGCAGCGAGGGCATGACCGCTGTGTGGCGTAGTGAGCCAGCGCACCGGCAGCAGCGACGTTAATGAGGCCGTGCTGAGCGCGGCACAACTGTGTCCCATTTGTTATCCATAAATTGTGAACCCCTGATGGGGATGTTCGAAGTAACGAAACCGTGTGCCCGCACACCTGGGACGCCCACGATCCGCTCGGAATCAGGTACTGCGCCGCGACGGTCGCAGGCGGGCTCAGCCGAGGATGCATCTGCGTGTGACGAGGACCGTGTCTACGCGGCGCGTTCGCCGCTGAGTTTGCGGGTCAGTCTGTCCGGTTTGGGCCAGCGGACGTTCGATACCCATCCTAGCTGCTGGAATATCCAGATGATGCGGGCGGAGATATCCAGCTGCCCGCGCCGCACTCCGTGGCGCGCACAAGTGGGGTCGGCGTGATGGGAGTTATGCCAGGATTCGCCGAAGGAGAAGATGGCCAGCGGCCAGAAGTTCGCGGACTTGTCCCGCGCGGTGAACGGGCGATCGCCGATCATGTGACAGATTGAGTTCACCGACCAGGTGACCTGATGTAGTGCGGCGGTGCGCACCAGACTGCCCCAGAAGAATCCGGTCAGCGCCCCCCACCAGGTCCAGCTGATCAGTCCACCGAGTACTGCCGGTGCCAGTAGCGTCACCGCGCTCAGCACGGGGGACAGCCGGTCGATCTTGTAGATGTCCGGGTCGGCGCGCAGGTCGGGGGCGAATCGTGCGGGGTTGGTCTGCTCGCGTTCGTACAGCCACCCCATGTGCGCGTGCCAGAATCCTTTCAGCAGCGCTGCCGACGAGGTTCCGAACCTCCACGGTGAGTGCGGATCGCCGTCCCGGTCGGCGTAGGCATGGTGCCGGCGATGGTCAGCGACCCATCCGATGATCGGACCCTGCAGGGCCATACTGCCGGCGATCGCCAGCGTGATCCGCAGGCCGCGGCGAGCTGTGAACGCGCGGTGGGTGAAATACCGGTGAAAGCCGACCGTCACACCGAGGCCGGTGAGGGCGTAGAACAAGATGCCCAGTCCGACGTCGAGCCAGGCCAGCCCCCACCCCCAGGCCAGTGGCACTGCCGCAGCCAGGGCCAGGAACGGCACGATCGTGAAGAACATGAACAAGATTCGCTCGATCAAGGAGTGCTCGCCGGCCATGATCGGCTGCCCGGTAGCACCCGGTGCGGCGGGCCGTGGAGCCGAAGGGGAATCCTCGAGGGTGCTCGTCATATCGGTCACATCCCGGTAGCGCAGCGTGATTGTGGCCGCCGGGATTCTGGAGCGATCGACGGTTAGTATAGCGCTCCCGCGATGGTGGGTTACGGCTGCGTCTGGCTCTGAGCCTGTTGTCCCCTCGGGCGTGTGGTCGTGTCGGGCGAGCAGGCATGCGCCGCTGGCTGCGCCAGCCGAGCGCGAACGCAGCGGGGATGCTCAGCATCGCTGCGAACGGGTCAGGTCCACGAAATGGGCTCAGCAATCACACGAATGAGCGGAATGCGATTATGCTTACTATTTGCTGTGCGCATATCGCTCTATGGATGAGCCATGCCTAGGCCTCAGGTCACGATAACATCGATCGTGCTGATCGGGTGGGAGCAACACGCGGACGGTAAGCGGTAGTCGCGGGTTATAAATCTGGGATGGCGATGCCCACATCACATCGCTCGTTGTGTCGTTCTTCAGTCGGGAGACAGAGCGGGAGGATGCGGTGTGGCAGGTGTAGGTAGATTGGATGGTTGGCGGCGCCGCTCACCTCGGCGTTTGCTGGGATGGGTGACGGGGACGATCGTGGTGCTCGCAGCAGGTGTCATGGTGGTATTCAGCCCCACGGCTCACGGTCAGGTGCTGGGTTGGTCAGCCGGGTCGGTGCGGTCGGCCGGGTCCGATCTGCCGGGGGTGCCGGGGGTATCGCCAAGGGTCGTCACCGAACCACCCGACGGCGCGACCGCGGTGAGCCCGATCGCGCCGGTGCGGGTGTCGGTCAGCGCTGGTGTGCTCGACAAGGTGTCGCTGACGAGTTCGGAGGGCAAGGTTGTGGCCGGGCAACTCGCACCGGATAAGTCGAGTTGGACGGTCACTGAACCTTTGGGCTATGCCAAAACCTATACCTGGTCGGGTACGGCCACGGGAATTGATCGCCTGCCCCGGACTATCACCGGCTCGTTCCACACAGTCAAACCGGAACGGCTGATCAGCGCCCAGCTCAACGTTGCCGATAACGCCACCTACGGCATCGCCATGCCGATCGCACTGGCCTTCAACTCCAGGGTGATCGACAAGGTTGCCGTGGAACGTGCTCTGTCGGTGAGTCTTTCCGTGCCCACCGAGGGGTCGTGGGCATGGTTGGATGACACGAGCGTCCACTGGCGTCCAAGGAGCTATTTCGCCCCCAACACCCGGGTCACCGTCACCGCCAAGCTCTACGGGCTGGCCATGGGCGACGGTGCTTTTGGTCGCGAAGACATCTCCTCTGCCTTCACCATTGGCCGGTCTTACGTGCTGCAGGGTGATACCCGCACTCATCGGTTGGTGACCTATGCCAACGGGGTTCGGGCCGCAGATTATCCGGCGAGTTACGGGTTGGACTCCGATCCTGGCCGGACAACCCACAGTGGGACGCATGTGGTGATGAGCAAGTATCCGGTCTTTTACATGAGCAATCCGAAATATCACTACAAGGATGTCGAAGCGCGGTCGGCGGTGCGGATCTCGAACAATGGTGAGTTCATTCATTCGGCGCCGTGGTCGGTGGCCCAGCAGGGCAGGACCAACGTCTCGCACGGGTGCATCAACCTCTCTCCGGCCAATGCGGCGGCGGTCTTCGACACCGTCTTACCGGGAGATCCGGTCGAAATTGTTGGTACTTCCCGGCAACTGGCATCCAGAGACGGCGACTATTACGACTGGACCATTCCTTGGGATATCTGGACAGCTAAGTCCGCCCTCTCCAGATAGAGACGAGTCAGAATCGGGCTGTTGGTAGTCAGGATCGGGCTGTTCTTAGTCGGGATCAGATTGGGGATGCGGCAGGCAGCGTTCGCTCCAGTGCCTGCCAGCCGGTGTCCCGGTCGTGTTCGGCTGCTTCGGCGCGACCGCCACCGCGCACCCCGAACAAGCGTTTGGCGTATAGCAGGTAGATGACTACCGCGAGGTTGATGACCAAAGTGATGACCTTGGTAACGGTGATCCGGCCGGTCAGCTCGTACACCTCGGGGATCAACAGCAGCGTCGTGGCGACAAAGGTGAGATATTCGGCCCACCGGTGAGCGAACCACAGCCCAATGGCCTCGACCCCCTCCAGTAACGCGTAGCCGGCCAGCACCAACCCCACAAGCCACAGGGTGGATTCCTTAGCGGCGAAGGCCCGCTGCAGCTCCCGGAGCAGCCCCCCGCCACCCTGGCCGTTCGGCCCGCCGACGCCGCCCTGGACCGCGTCGAGGACCCGGTAGAACGTGGGGCTCAGCGCCGCCCGATCGGCGATGAACACGAATACCCCCACCGCGAGCACGCCGAGCAGCACGAAGTGAACGAGCCGATCCAAGGCGATCAGGCGGAGCACGTAGCGGTCCCGCAGCGGCCGTCCCCGGAGCGGCAAAACGATCTCGGACCGCTCGGGGAGATGCTCCCGAGTCGGTGCGGTCGGGGGTGTCAGCGGAACCCAGGCATCGCAGCGCACGCAGCGATGCCAGCGAAACCCATCTCCAGGCTCCCGAACAAGCAGGTCATCGACCGGCCGGATCGTCGCGACGTCGGTGCCGAGCAGCTCATGACCGCGGATTCCGCAGCCGATGAGCTCGTAATGGAACCGTGGTCGCACCCCCTTTGGGCGCACTGTCCCTGGTGGTGGCCGTCCGTGCCCCAGGTCCTGGTGCCCCTCCATCAGCGTTCACCACCGTCGAGTCGCCACACCGCCCGTCGCACCAACCTACCGGGACTCCGAAACGCATGGTCCATCCCCAGCGCACCGTCGACGGCCCGTCCCGCATCCTGCCGAATGGGTGACGTCCGGAGCGTGCGCCCAGGACAATGGCCCAGCACAATGGGAGGGTCAGCATCCGCGAGGTCGGAGGTACCCGTGTCGTCACCACCAGATCTGCTCACATGTCGCTTTGGTGACGGCCTGGCGACCGGCACCGACCTGCGGGCGGCAGCGGAATCTGCCGTCACCCAGGCCCTCGGCCCACTACACGGGCAGCAACCAGACCTGCTGTGCATGTTCGTCGGTGGCGGCGACCCGGCGATGGTCGAGGCGGCGGGCGAGCGGGCCATGGCAGTGGCCGGGGCCCGGACGACTCTGGGCTGCAGCGCCGGTGGGGTGATCGGTGCAGGCCGGGGTGTGGAGAACGTCCCCGCGGTTAGCGCGTTCGCCGCCTGCCTGCCCGGGGTGAGATGCACGCCGCTGCACCTGGAGCCGGTGCGCACCCCCGATGGGGTTGCCATCATGGGAATGCCTGACCACCGCGACAACGACGCCATCGCGGTGGTGCTCGCCGATCCCTTCACTTTTCCCGCGCCCGAGTTCCTGCAACGTTCCAATGCCGAGCCCGCGATTCTGCCGCTGATCGGTGGTATGGCCAGCGGTCCTCGCGGCAGCCGGCTGTTCCTCGATGGGCGCACCGTGGCGGCCGGGGCGGTGGGAGTGGTGCTCAGCGGTCCCGTCGCGATCCGCACGGTGGTCAGCCAGGGTTGCCGCCCCTTCGGGCCGCCGATGATCGTCACCAGAGCTGAGGGCAACGTGCTGCTGGAGCTGGCCGGGATGCCCGCACTGGCCAAGCTTGAGCAGATCGTCGCCGCGCTCCCTCCCGATGATCGGCAGGCCGTGGCGCGCGGGCTGCAGATCGGCATCGCGATGGACGAGTACGTCGAGGAGCACGAACGTGGTGACTTCCTCATCCGGGGCGTGGTCGGTGCCGATCGACAGCAAGGCGCGATCGCCATCGCAGATGTTGTGGAGGTGGGCCGGACGGTCCGTTTCCAGGTGCGCGACGCGTCAGCGGCCGACGAGGACCTCACGGAGCTGTTCGCCCGGTTCCGCGCGGAGGCCGGGGCTGTGGGTGGTGCCTTGTTGTTCTCCTGCAACGGTCGCGGGAAGGCCATGTTCCCGAGTGCCGATCACGACGTGCTCGCGGTGCGGGCAGGGCTGGACACCACCGGGGTAGCCGGATTCTTCGCGGCGGGCGAGATCGGGCCGGTCGGGGGCCGAAACCAGTTGCACGGCTTCACCGCGTCCATTCTGGTATTCGGTGCCGGTGGCTCGTGAGTGATTCCCCAGCTAACGGCTGGCGTGGAACTCGGCGCGAGCGACGACACCGATGTCGGCCTGATCGGTGAACAGTCCGTCGAGCCCGGCTCGGAGGTAGACGACCTGCTCGTCGATCGCCCGCCCATAGTCGGTCGGTACGGCGCTGCTCTGGTAGTCGACTGGCAGGAAGTTGTTCTCGGCCCGGAAGGTGTAGGGATGCACGACGAGGCCGGCGTGATGCGCATCGGCCACCAGCGTGGTGGGTGATCCCAAAGTGCCGTCCGCTTTGCGCGGGATGACCTGCAGCTTGTCCGGACCGATCCCCTGGGCGTAGCGCGCGATGCTGATCAGCCCGCCGGGAGTGACCAGATCGGCATAGGTCGGACCGGAGCCGGCGGCCACGGTGTCGAACGGTGCGCCCGAGGCCGACAACAGCTGGACCGACTTGGTTTGCAGACCGGCCGCGCGAAGCTGCTTGAGATTGGTCACCTCGAAGGACTGCACGAACACCGGCGCGTCTGCTCGGTTGAGCCCATTGTGCCGCAGGATCTCCAGCAAGCGCGGTTCCAGTGGCAGGCCGGCCCGCTGGAAGAAGGTGGGATGTTTGGTCTCCGGGTAAACCCCCAACGGCCGGTGCAGCTCAGCGGACAGCCGGGCCCGCAGATCCAGCATCTGCTGGAATGTGGGGATCTCGTAGCGCCCATTGAACAGGGTGTTGTGCTGGCGGATCTGCGGCAACCGCTCGACCGCTCGCAGTGTCTTGAGTTCGGCGAGGGTGAAATCCTCGGTGAACCACCCGGTGACGGCCTCGCCATCGAGCATCTTGGTGGTCTTGCGGGAGGCGAACTCGGGGTGGTTGGCGACGTCGGTGGTGCCGCCGATCTCCGGCTCGTGCCGGCAGACCAGCACCCCGTCGCTGGTCACCACCAGGTCGGGCTCCAGGAAGTCGGCGCCCAGCCGCGCGGCGAGCTCGTAGGAGGCGAGCGTGTGTTCGGGCCGGTAACCGGCGGCACCACGGTGACCGATCACGATCGAGTTCGGCTGGTTCCGATCGGCCTCCGGTGGGGCCGGATCGGCGAGGGCGCTCACGCTACCCAGGCTGCCACTGAGTGTTCCGGCGAGTGCGGTGACCGTCAGGCCGGCAAGAGCGGTGCGTCTGGTGACCATGGTGTCCTCTCCAGAGCGGATGCGGTGTGCTTCATCGCAGTCGCCCGAGGTGAACATCAGGGGCACTCGAGCCCTTACGCGGGACGTCCGATAGGCTAACGGGCCGGTCCACTCAGGAGCCGGCGAACATCCATGAGGTGATGTCTTCGGTGGCGAAGCGGTACTCAGCCCCAGCCAGGCCGAAGCAGCAGCGGAAGAGACCAGTTCAGATGTTGATGTGCTCCACCCGCTGATAGTTTCTAGGCAGGGGCACCTTTATTGAGCGAGCTGCGGTGACCATCGGTCCAGCGGTCAATGCTCCAATCATTCCGCCGATGAGAAAAAACACAACGAACCATGCAAGTGGCGGGGGCGAACCGGGGGTGTTACGAATAAATTCCGGTGAGTGATAGAGGGCGAATAGTGACAGTGGCATAGCTCCACCGAGGAACCCGCCGACGAAAGGCCACCGCATCATCAGCGCGAGAAAGCCGGGCGGTGCGGCGAACATCACAAAACCAAGTTGGACCGCCGGTCCCATCTGACCAAACATAACAAGGTAGAGCACTGCCCAGATACCTGCATACAGCGTATAGCTTGCAATGAGGACTAATAGGGCTCCACCCAACCGCCCGATCACGCTCGGTGGCGGCTCTAACTCCCGCGGCGCGCCGCCGCGATCGGCAGGGTCGGCGAGGGCGCTGTACGGACGTCGTGGTTGTTGGGACCGACGTGCTTGCCAACCAGGTCGCCGCAGCAATCACCAGGGTGACGAGGACACCGATTCCCTGCCATTCCGGGCGCCCAAGCAAGTCACTCATCGCTCCTCCACCCCGGGCCGTGGTCCCTGGATGGGACCTAATCTTCGGCAATCGTAGTTAATGGGCATCATCGGGTCGAGGCCGCTCCATCGGCGGCCGGTCCGCTCACGAGGTGATGTCTTTGGTGGCGAAGCGGTACCAGGCCGCCAGGCCGAAGACGGTGGCGTAGGCCAGACCGGAGAACGCCCCGCTGGCCAGATGAGTCCAGTCGATGGGGGATGCCAGCAGATCAGCCCATGCCGAGTTGAACCGGGTGGGCAGGTAGTTCCGCAGGCCACCGAGTGCGTCGATCGTCTCCAGGATCTGGGACAGGATCGATGCCATCACGGCGCCACCGACGGCCCCCAGCGGCGCGTCGGTGCTGACCGAGAGCAGTAGCGCCAGCCCAGCGACCCACGCCAGGTGCACCGCCAGGTAGCCGGGAGCCAGGGCCAGCCGGCCCGCGGCCTGGGCGAAGCCGAGTGACTGACCGGTGGGGGAGACCAGATCGCCAGCACCGTAGGCGACCACGCCGACGGCCATCGCCACCGCGGGGAGCAGGACCAGCGCGAACACCGACAGCAGCGCGGCCACCACCGCTTTCTGCCGCAGCAGGCGTCCCCGGGGCACCGGAGCGGCCAGCAGGTAACGCAGACTTGACCAGGATGCCTCGCTGGCCACCGTGTCCCCGAAGAACAGCGCAACCACCACGACCAGCAGGAAGCTCGCCGTTGAGAACATGGCGAACACCACGAAGTTGGGCCCGCCAGCGGTAGCGAGGTCAACCAGGGTGGTGCCGCCGCCACCGGCCCGGTCGTTTCGGCCGATCCTGAAGGCGAGCCACAGCAGCGGAGGCAGTAATGCCAGTAATGCCAAGGTGAGCACGGTCCGCCTGCGCCGCAGCTGGCGCAGCAGCTCCACCCGCAGCGGCAAGCTCACCGCCGCCCGGTAGCCGGGTGCCGCCCCGGATGCGCTCACTCGAGTGCCTCCTCTCCCACCAGTTGCAGGAACGCGTCCTCCAACTGGTGGCGCGCGGCCACGCCCTCGACCCCGATCCCCGCCCCGACCAGCGCGGAAACCGCCGCGGCGCGCGGCGTGCCATCGAGATGGGCGTGCACCACCCGCCGCTCGACCCCCATCACGTCGACCCCGGACAGATCGCGCAACACGGCGGCGGCCAGCGCCGGGTCGTCCACGGTGAAGCTCACCGCGCCGGCACCGGCAACGATCTCCGCGACGGTACCGGCGGCCACCAACCGCCCCCGGTGCATGACCACCACGTGGCTGCAGGTCTGCTCTACCTCGGCGAGCAGGTGGCTGGAGACGAGCACCGTCGCACCGCGCAGGGCGTAGTCGCGCAGCACCTCGCGCATCGCGTGGATCTGCGGCGGGTCCAGGCCGTTGGTCGGCTCGTCCAGCACCAGCAGATCCGGCTTGCCGAGCATGGCCTGGGCGATCGCCAGGCGTTGCCGCATCCCTTGGCTGTAGGTCGACACCCGCCGCTGCACCGCACGGCCCAATCCGGCGATCTCCAGCACCTCCTCGACACCGGCATCCGCCGTGGGACGACCGGTAGCCGCCCAATACAGCCGGAGGTTCTGCGCCCCAGTCAGGTGCGGGAGGAAACCTGGGCCCTCCACGAACGACCCGATCCGGGACAGCACCGCCGACCCCGCCGCGACCCGGTGCCCGAAGGCCCGCAGCTCCCCGCTGGTGGGCTGGATGAGCCCCATCAGCATCCGCAGCACGGTCGTCTTGCCCGCCCCATTGGGTCCCAGCAGGCCCAGCACCTGGCCGCGCTCAACGCGGAAAGACAGGCCGTCGACGGCGGTGAGGCCACCCGGATACCGCTTGGTCAGGTTCGACACCACCAAGGGCACCCCGGCCAAGTCGGGGTCGTCGTCATCGGCACGCCGGCGGCGTAGCACGGCGATCACCCAGAGCCCAGTCACCAGCGTGGCCAGCCCACCCAGCCCAACGAGCTGGCCGACCGGAAGCGGCCCGGACACCTGCTCGCCAGGCACGATCGGCACCGCCAGCGATGCATCATCGGCCAGCGACACCGTGTACCCGGCGGGTTGCGGAGGCACCGCATAACCGCGGTCGGTGGTGGCCACGGCAAGTTCCAGCCGGTGACCGGCCTGCACCGGTCGTACCGCCCCGGCGAGTGTCACGGTGAACTCCACCGGGGCACCGTCGGCGGCCAGCGGGCCGATCCGCACCGGGGCCACCACCCCCCCGGGCAGGATGCGGCGGCCGTCCGGCCCGAGATCGTAGAGCTTGACGAACAGCACCGCGTCCGACGGTGGGGGGGTGTTGATGGCCGGGGGCGTGCCGGTGGCTGCGGTAGCGACCCGCAACCGGATCTGCGACGCTCCGGCGATCTCCAGCGGGTCGGCCAGCGGATCGGTCACGAATGTCGCGGTTTGCCCGGGCACGTCCACCGCAACCCCGTCGAGACTGGCGGCGCCGTCGGGCAGCGCCACACCCAGGCCTGGGAGGCTGCTCAGTGCGGCTGGGCTGCCGCCGGGTGGGCGGATCACCAGCTGCGGCGCACCGTGCAGGGTCAGCTGCCGGTGCTGCACCGGGTCGTTGCCCAGCCCGGGATAGGCCGGAGCGTGCACGGTCCGCGGAGCGATGCCACGCCGGGTGCCGAACAGTGCCGACACCTGGTAGTCGAATCCGGTGCCGGGATCGGCACCGAGGCGCCGCAAGTAGTAGTCGAACCAGTCGCCGACCTGCTGCTGCAGCGCAGCGCTGGGCGCGCCGCCGTCGTGCCCGCCCGAGTACCAGATCACCTTCAGCGGGGCTCTGGCCGAGGCGAGTTGCCTGGCGGTGGCGTCGGCCTGGTCCAGCCCGAACAGGGTGTCATGTTCGCCCTGGATGAGCAGGGTTGGCGCGGTGATGGCGCCTGCCACGGTCGCGGGGGAGGAGCGGCGCAGCAGCGCCTCGATCTGCGGGGTGGGGCTGCCGGTGGCGGCGGCCTGGGCGTAGGCCGTACACACCTCGGGACGGAACCGCCCGCACAAACCAGGGGTTTCGGCACCCGAGCGGGGTGCTGCGCCGAAGAAGTAGCCCGCCCAGTCCCGCTTGAACACTCCGCCCGGGGCGAAGGCTCCCGCAGCCGGGGTTCCACCGGGGATGGGTGCCCGGCTGGCGGCGTTCGGGAACAGCGCCTGGGCCAGGTCGTTCCAGGTGATTTCCGGTGCCAGCGCATCGACCCGCCGGTCGGTCCCGGCCAGCAACAGGGCCAGCGCGCCGCCGTAGGACCCGCCGGTGACACCGACCCGGGGATCGCCGGGTCCATCGCGCAGCACATCGGGGCGCCTGGCCAGCCAGTCCACCAGCGCCCGGGCGTCGGCCACCTCGTAGTCGGGGGAGTCGAGGCCGATCTGCCCGGTGCTGGCACCGAATCCGCGGGCGGTCCAGGCGAGCACGACGAACCCCCGGCGGGCCAGTGCGGCTGCGTCGGAACTGACCGAGTCCTTGCTGCCACCGAAACCGTGTGCCACCAGCACGGCCGGGGCCGGGGTGATAGCCGGTCGGTAGACCGTGGCGTCCAGGTGCACCGGAGCGGTGACACCCGGCCCTCCCGGCACGTCGATCGTGACGTTCTCGATCGCTACCGGCGGCGGATCGGGGGCCATGGTGACCCCCAGCGCCACTGTGATCGCCAGCACTGGGACGGCCAGCGCAGCGACGCTCAGCAAGACGACCAGCCGCCAGCGCGGCCGGATCAGCCGAGTGGGTCTGGCCAGTCGGGCCGTTCGGGGCACGCCACCGACGGTAGGTCACCACGGACCGGGGCCGCAGCCGTCTCAGCGGATTCTCAGCGCGCCACTGAACGTGATCCCTGCTACCCGGGGTGGTGCCGACGGAGGGGATAGGGGAGACTGGCCCATACGTGGAGGGGAGTATTCCTTCGCGGCGGCATCGTCAACACGGTTTGCCCGCACTGCGGGCGCCCGGTGCCGTCGACCGGTCCGCCGGTGGAAGAGACCTCCGGTGTCCGACGCATGCCGTCTGCCCGGAGGTTCTCTCATGGATGTGCCCACATGGGTATGGCTGGCCACGGTGGGCGGTCTCGGCATCCTGTTCGGCCTCGATCTGGTCATCGTCGATCGCAAGCCACACGTGGTGGGCATGGCTGAGGCGGCCCGGTGGGTGGTGTTCTACCTCGCCTGTGCGGCGGCCTTCGGGTTAGGTGTTTGGCTGTTCGCGGGGAGCGAATTCGCTGTCGGGTACTTCGCGGGCTACCTCACCGAGTACTCGTTATCGGTGGACAACCTGTTCATATTCGTGATCATCATGGCAGCGTTCAAAGTTCCGCCCATCCAGCAACACCGGGTGCTGCTGATCGGCATTGTGCTGGCACTGGCCTTGCGCGGGGTGTTCATCGCGGCGGGTGCGGCCCTGATCGCCAGCTTCAGCTGGATCTTCTACCTCTTCGGCGCCCTGCTGCTCTACCTAGGCTGGCGGCAGATCCGGGAACGCAAGCTCGACGCGGAATTCCAGGAGAACGTCGTGCTGCGGGCGCTGCGGAAACTGATACCGGTGACCGAGCACTACGATGGATCGCGGCTCACCGTCAGGCGGGAGGGCCAGCGGTGGTTCACCCCGATGCTCGTCGTGATGCTCGCTATCGGTTCCGTTGACCTGGTCTTTGCCCTGGACTCCATCCCAGCGATCTTCGGGCTCACCCAGGAAGCCTTCCTCGTCTTCACCGCCAACGCCTTTGCTCTGATGGGTTTGCGGCAGCTGTACTTCCTCATCGGCGGGCTGCTCGTCAGGCTCATCTACCTGTCCATCGGGCTGGGCGTGATCCTGGGGTTCATCGGTGTGAAGCTGCTGCTCGATGCGCTCAACGACAACTCGCTGCCTTTCCTCAATGCCGGGCAACCACTGGATGCGGTGCCGACAGTAGGCACCGCGCTCTCGCTCGGTGTCATCATCAGCGTGCTGCTGGTGACGACCGTGGCCAGCGTGCTCACGACGCGCAGACGGCGTCGCAACGGTTCACCGGCGCGCTCAGAGACGGTCACGTCGCAGGCCCGCCCTCAGGGAGCCGAATAAGGCGCTACCCGCGATGTGACGGGTCCTCGACGATAGCCACGGTGTCGGGCGGCAACAGCAGCTCCTCCTCGTTGTGAGTGATACCTGGGTCGGAGGCCGCGAGCATTCTCGCCGTGGCCGCAACGGGGACGGTCCAGCCGGTAGCGCCGAGGTTGCAGACCACCCGTACCGGCCCGCGCCGCAGGACCAGCCCGTCGTGGTCGTGGTCGACATGCACCCGGTTCAGCTGGCCGTCGGTAAGGGCCGGGATCTGTTTGCGCAGCGCAATGAGACTGCGGTACCAGGCCAGCAGCGAGGAGTGCGGTTCCTTGTCGGGTTCGGCCCAGTCGAGCCGGGACCGCTCAAACGTGGCCGGATCCTGCGGGTCGGGCACCTGGGTGGGGTCCCAGCCGAAAGCGGCGAATTCCCGGCGGCGGCCGTTGCTGACCGCCCTGCCCAGCTCGGGATCCTCGTGGTCGGTGAAGTACTGGAACGGGCTCGTTGCACCCCATTCCTCACCCTGGAACAGCAGGGGCACGAACGGCGAGGTGAACAGCAGCGCGGCGGCGATCCGCAGCCGACCTGGGCTTGTCAGCGCGCCGAGCCGGTCCCCGACGGCGCGGTTGCCGATCTGGTCGTGGTTCTGGGTGCACACCACAAATTGGTGGCCGGACAGCCCGGTGGGTGCGCGGCCGTGCATGCGGCGGCGGTGTGGCGACCACATCCCGTCGTAGACCCACGCCTGGCGCAGCGCCTTGGCCAGCAGGTCCAGCGGCCCGAAATCCTCGTAGTAGCCGTCACGCTCGCCGGTCAGGGTGGTGTGCAGGGCGTGGTGCCATTCGTCGGCCCAGGCGGCGTCGAGACCGTAGCCGCCGGCGTCCCGGCTGCGGACGAATCTCGGGTCGTTCAGATCGCTTTCGGCAATGAGGAACAGCGGCCGGTGCAGGTGGGCGCCGAGGGCGGCGACCTCCACGGCGAGTTGTTCGAGGATGTGCACCGCGGAGTCGTCGACCAGGGCGTGGACGGCGTCGAGGCGCAGCCCGTCGCAGTGGTAATCGCGCAGCCACATCAGGGCGTTGTCGATGACGAACCGGCGCACCTCGTCGCTGCCGGGCCCGTCGAGGTTCACCCCCGCGCCCCAGTTCGTCTGGTGCCGCTCGGAGAAGTAGCCGCCGAATTGCGGCAGGTAGTTCCCGGCGGGGCCGAGATGGTTGTAGACCACGTCCATGATCACGCCGACGCCTACCCGGTGGCAGGCGTCGATGAGGCGCTTGAGCCCCTCGGGACCACCATAGGCGTGGTGGGGGGCGTAGAGATCCACGCCGTCGTAACCCCAGCCCCGCCGGCCGGCGAACTCGGCTACCGGCAACAACTCGATCGCGTCGACGCCCAGGTCGACCAGGTGGTCCAGCCGCTCGATGACGGCATCGAAGGTGCCCTGCGGGGTGAAAGTGCCCACGTGGAGCTCGTAGAGCACGGCGCCGGGCAGCGGCATACCCCGCCAGCCGGCGTCGTGCCACCGGTAGGCGCGGTGATTGACCACCTCGGACGGGCCGTGGACCCCCTCGGGTTGGAAGGCCGAGCGGGGATCGGGAAGGGGTGGGCTGCCGTCGAGGGAGAACGCATAGCGGCTGCCTGCCCCAGCACCCTCAACGGACACCTGCCACCAGCCACCCTCGTCGGGGTGCATGGGTGGTCGCCGGTCCCCGAGCACCAGCTCCACTTGCGTGGCTGCCGGGGCCCACACCGTGAACTCGTGGTTCATCCACCCTCCCGGCCAGCGCGGTGTTGGGATCGGGACTACCGCCCAGAGTTACCTATGCCCGCCCATCACGCCAGCGGTGGCGCTAGGCGCTGCCATCGCGGTCGTGGATAGCGGCGCCGGTTCCTGTGGACCCGCACGTCACATCGTCCTGCGCCGTCGGCTCCTACCACAGCTTGAACGTCCTCAGCTGCCGAATAGCGGTTGTGAGCGAGGCGGCCTGCTCTCAGTGGAGCAACTTGTCGGCAGTAACTAGTCGTGGGCGGTGGCGCGAGGGCGACCGACGGCCGATGAGGGACAAGACGGTCCGCGCCAGGCCCAACACTGGGCCCACTTGTAGCGCGAACCCGATCCTGCAGGTCCCGCCGCGCGGTGTGGCCGCCGGCAAACGCGGTGCGGTCATTGCCTTCCATCGGACCGGGGCCGTGGGTTGGTTGGTGAGGTTGCGAGGGAGGCGACGCCCGAACCGTGCAGGGTGTCCACCACGGCGGCGGTACGCCCGGTGAGAAGAAGTAGAAGCGATAGGGCGGTGCCGGCCACCGCAGGGCCGGCACCGACCGTCCAATCGGTGTCGGTCGCTGTCAAGGTCAGGCCGGCGAGGTTTCGTCTGGCGTTGAACGGCCACCCCATTGCCCATACCCGCAGCAGCCCTTCGCGGCTGTACTCAGTGGGTACAGGAAAGTCGCGGCCGAGCGGAAGGGTGATGTCTTGGCTGTGCACGATCACGTCGAAAAGCGAGTTACGGGTGTCGAGCACCTTGGCGGTCCGTCGGTCGCCGGCATGCTGGCGGATCTCGGCGACGATGTCGTCGGGGTCCCGGGATCCGTGACTGATCGCCAGGAGAGTGTTGATGCGGTGGGGATTGAATCGCGCTCCCGGCGCAACCGTGATCAAGTCCCACGTGCTGATGGTGGGCACCACCGCCAGGTGGCCCGCGACATCACGCACGCGCCATCCGCGGCACAGCGAAGAAGCGTTCCATTCGGCCGGGCTCAGGGAGTCCAGCAGGTCCGCGACGCGCAGGCGCATCGCGCGGACACCTGACCAGTACTCCTCGTCCACGACGACTCCCAAAGTCCGATATTCGGACCATATTAGTCCGAGTATCGGACTTCTGCAATCATGGCGCCATGGCCGACGACGTGGTAGAACTCAATCTCGGGCTCTTGCTGTTCATCCCGCACCGCTTCATAGAGACGACCGTCATGGCCGCGTTGAGGGACCACGGCCACAACATCCCGATCAGCCAAGCGCGCGTGTTTCAGCGCATCGCTCCAGGAGGCTCCCGGCTCGCCGAACTGGCAGAGGCGGCGCAGGTCAGCAAACAGACCGTGGGCTCCATCGTCGACCAGCTTGAGCGGGCGGGCTATGTCCGGCGCATCCCCGACCCCACCGACGCGCGCGCCCGACTCGTCACACTGACCTCCAAAGGGCACGAGCTCGTGGAGATCAGCATTCCGGTCATCCGTGAGGTCGAGTCGGCCTGGGAAGCTCACCTGGGCCGGGTTCGGACCCGACAACTCAGGCGGATATTGGCTACTCTCCGCGAGATCACAGATCCCTACATCCAACACCACTCGCCTCAGCGTTCACCGTGACCTCGCCACCCTGAACCCGTCCGTTTAGCTATCCAGTGCGAACGCCCTCATCTGCCGCTGTGGGTGTTTCGAAGCCGGTGAGCATCAGCCCCAGCACAGGCAGAACGGATGCCCAGCGGGATCCGCGTAGACGTCCCATCGGGCCATTCGGGCGGAACATGGTTGGGTGCGAGCTGAATGCCCAGTCGGGGTTCGCCGTCGACGTAGACACTGTGCCAGTCGTCCTCGGCGTCGACCGTGCCACCCAGCAGCCCGGCCCAGAAGGTGCTCTCGGCGGTCAGGTCGGTGGCGTCGAAGACGACTATCTGTCGGGCAATCTTCATCCGATCATCTTCTCACCTGCCGCAGGTGATGCCGGGAGGTTCTCCCCCTCCGATGATCAGGACTGCTCAAATGAGACGGCAACTGACGCTCTCTGACGCCGCTGATCGGGAGCTATTCGTCCCGTATCGGTCTGCGCGCTCTGCGGCGCGGGCGGCGAGGTAGCCAGCCTAGTTGCGGCCAGACGCAGGCGAGATCAACCGCGACAGCGGACAGTAGAGGATCAGCCGCCATCGGTGGTCGGTTAGGCCAGGTCTCCGGCGCGGACACCGGCGAGGACTGCGTGCCAGTCGGCGGTGGCGACGGCAAGCACCGGGCTGTGGGGGCCGAGCTTGCTGTCGCGGACACCGACCCAGCCGCCCCACTCTGCGGCGACCTCCACGCAGCCATTTTGTCCCTGCGAGTAGCTGGACATGTGCCATCCGGTGGCGGTGGCCAGCTCGGTGGTGACCTCCACGCAGTTGCTCTCTGCCTGCGAGTAGCTGGACTTGCGCCACCCGGCCGCGGTGGTCAGCGCGGCGAGCGCCTGGTCGTGGTTCATGTCAACTCCTCGATGCGGCGGACCAGCAGGGCTCGGGTCTCCTGGGGTGTGCGGGCGTGCACCTGGATGCGCCGCAACGTGTTGCGGTAGGTCATGATCTCGCCCCGGTCCTCGTAGTAGGTGCCCCGGGTTGGCGCTTCGGTGTAGGCGATTCCGGGGTCGCCTTCCAACTCGGGCGGGAATGTCAGGACTATGAAGGTCCCGTCGATCCCGGCGTGCACACCGGCCTCCAGCGGCAGCACCTGAATGGTGAGGGTGGGCAGATCGAGGAGCTTGACCAGGTGCTCCAGTTGCTCGACCAGAACCTGTGGCTCACCGGCGGGCCGGTAGAGCACCGACTCGTCCAGCACGCACCAGACGGTCGGTGGGTCCGGCTGCCGGGTGAGCACGTCCTGGCGGGTCATCCGCAGCTCGACGCGGCGGGCGAATTCGGCGTCGGCCAACTCCGGCTCGGCGGCCCGGATGACGGCCTTGGCGTAGGCCGGGGTCTGGAACAGGCCCGGCACGATCATCGAGTCGTATCTGTCGATCCGCACGGCCGAGGACTCCATGGCCAGATAGAGGTCAAACCACTCCGGCGCGGTGCCCTTGAACGGGATCCACCAGTCGCGGCCTTTGCGGGCACTGTCGACCAGATCCAGGAACGCCGGGATGCGCTCGGCCGCGCCGTAGAAGTCGAGCAGCACCTCCAGTTCGGGGCCCTTGGGCAGGTTGCGCATGGTCTCCAGATGCGAGACATGCGAGATGACGCAGCGCAGCCGCTCGGCCACCTGCTCGCGCTTAAACCCGGCAGCCTCCCGGAGCCGGCGTAACTCCAAGGCCACGTAGCGCTTGAGCACGGTCGGAGTCGATACCGCCATCTGTAATTCCTTCGTCCTCCTCCTGGGGTGGATGGCGTCGATTGGCTCGGCGGCGCGCTCATCACCCGAACGGACCCACCCGCGTGGCTTCCGAAGTACCGAGTTACTCTGTAACATGATACGGCGTTACGGTGTTGGTATGTCACGAACACCGTAGCCCCTGGTGGAGCAGCGGCACTACCGGGATCGCCCATGCGGTCCGCCAGGGTCCACAGCCGGCGGCGGCCCCGTTTCGCTTCCCCCGATGTGCGGGCGGGGCCGCTGCCTACCAACCGATCAGGGAGCCTGCGATGTCGATGGTCTTCCCGCCTGCGCGGCTCGGCGCGCTGATAGTCAGGGGCGGGACATGAACCCGGTCATCGAGCAGCTTCGGCGGCTGTGCCGGGTCGGTTTCCGCGGCGAGCGGCTGTTCAACCACGCCGGCGACCTAGCCCTCGTCCACTACACCCGTGACGTCCAGGGTCTGCGCGAGGTGGTGCTCGTCTACAGCGACCATAGGGCGTTGGCCTACCGCACCCGCGACCTGCTCGACCTGGACAGCCCGTTGCACGTCACGGACAACGCGATGGAGTGGCGCCTGCACGGCGATGTCGTGTCCGTGGTCAATGCGCTGCTGTCGCTCCCGGCGGTCGGTGGTGGTGTGGGTGGCTGATCGGCTCTACACGATCCCGATCACCTGCTGCCTCGACGGGCAGGCGCACGAGGTGACCGACGAGAACGTGGCCGTCGGGAATCACTCGGGCGAATACCAGGCGCTCTGCGGCCATCGAGTGTCGGCCTCGCCGATGGTCGCACCCGTCGGGCAACCGTGCCGACGGTGTACCGCAGTGTCGGCCGCCGCCCACCCGGTCACCGCCCCGGCCCGGCGCCGCCTCGGGTGGCTGCGGCGGGTCCTGCTGCTGGGCCGACCCGGAACATGATCCGGGACAGTCCCTACTACTGCGGGTGGACGATCGTCGGGCGTGACGCGCTGGCCCATTTCATTGCCTCCCGCGACTTCCCGACGGCGGGCTCATCGTGTCGTGCCTGGTGTGGTGACACGGTGATCGTCATCGGTCTCACCCTGGACGCCCGCGAGCTCCGGCGGCACTGCGCTGAGTGCAACCACCGCCTCCGACAGCTGTCCACCACGCCCACACCCACCCGGGTTCGCCCTGCCCCACCGGTAGAGTGATCTGTCGCGGGTGGTGCGAAAGTGGGTTCAGGTGGACCTCGAGCCGGTGAGCACCGAGCTGTACGCGCTACCTCGCGACGAGTTCACCGCCGCTCGCAACGCCGCCGCCAAGCGGGCCCGTGAGCAGGGTCACCGCGAGCTGGCCGAGCGGATCGGCGCGCTGCGCCGGCCCTCCACGGCGGCGTGGCTGGTCAACCAGCTGGTCCGGGAGCATCCCGATGAGGTCCGCGCCCTGGTGGAGCTGGGGGATGGGCTGCGGGAGGCGCAGCGCACGTTACAGGGGGAGCAGTTGCGCCGGCTGTCCAGACAGCGGCATGAACTGGTGCAGACCCTGGTGCACCAGGCGCAGGCGTTGGCTCGTACGGCCGGCCATCCCGTCGGCGACGCAGTCACCCACGAGTTGGGGAATACCTTCACTGCTGCGGTGAACAGCGCGGCGGCAGCCCAGGCGTTGACCAGTGGGCGGCTCACCTCGGCTCTCGACCCCGCCGACGCGGCCGCCGAACTGTTCTCCGGAGCAGGCGCCGACGCAGTTCCCCGGAACCCGCCCGACCTGGACAGCGGCACGCCTTCCGGGATCGATCAGGACGAGGAGCTGCACCGGGACCTCGAGCGCGCTCGCAGCGAGGCAACCGATGCCGACACCACCCGCGACGCGGCGAAACATGCGCTGGCCGACGCCGATCAGGCCTCGCGTGACGCGGCCGCGGCGGTGCAGGAGTTGCGCGCCCGCCTTGAGGCCGCCGAGGGAATCGAGCACGAGGCGCGCCGCCGAGCCCAGTCGGCTCAGCGGGATTTCGAGGCCGCGGACCGCGCAGCCCGGGAGTCGCAGCGGCGGGTGCAAGACCTGGAGCGCCGGCTCGCCCCGCGCCGGAGCCGGTGAGAAGCGTGGACCCGGTGCGCTGAAGCGGTGCAGATCGTGCTGTAGATCTGATAGCGAGCAGGTAACCTCGACAATGACAGCGGCTTGCGTAGTCGAGGGGCCCCGTGACCCGGGAGGTGGTGGGGTGGCTCCTGAGCTGCCAGGGGTGTTCGCTTGGCTGTCCCCGATCCTCACCTCCTACGGATATCTGGCCGTTTTCGGGTTCCTGTTCGTTGAGAGTTTCGGTGCGCCGGTCCCTGGCCAGACGATGCTCATGGCAGCGGGAGTGTTCGCCGGCGCCGGGAAACTCAATGTTGTCGCCGTCGCGTTGCTGGGTTTCCTCGCGGCGGTCGCCGGCGACAACGTCGGTTACCTGATCGGGCATTTCGGTGGCCGGCGGCTGGTGCTGCGCTTCGGCCGCTACATCTTTGTGACCGAGCAACGGCTCAAAAAGGCCGAGCACTTTTTCGGCCGCCATGGTGCCAAGATCGTCGGCTTCGCCCGGTTCATCGACGGCTTACGCCAGCTCAACGGCGTCGTCGCGGGGATCGCCAGGATGCCTTGGCGGCAATTTCTTGCGTTCAACGCGCTGGGCGCGGCTGCCTGGGTAGCGGTGTGGACCTCCGTGGGTTACCTGGCTGGCGGCCACCTCACCGAGATCTACCAGGAATTTCCCCGCTATCAGGTCCTTGTGCTCATCGTTGTTGGCGCCGTCATCATTGCCGTCGTGGCCCACTGGCTGTGGCGCAGGCAACGCCAGAGCCGCGGTACCGCTACCCGGTGACTGCTTTCCGGGTCTGCCCGGCATACTCCGACGCCACCGTGAGCGCGGTTGGTCAGGTCGCTTGGTCGCTTGGGGTTGCTGATCGCGATTTACTGCCCTTGTCACCTCCTCCCACAGTGTCGAGTACGGCGCGAGCCTGTTGATCGACCAGGCGCGTGAACAGTTGTTGCGCATACCCGAAGATGACCGCCCATGCGAGAATCTGTGGAGATGTGTCCAGTGTGAGACCGGGTAGGACATCGCCGCTGATGAGCAGAAGACCGAGAAACGCAGTAATAGCGCCCGTTGGCAGTTTGAGAACGGCGAGTGCGACCGGAAGACCGTAGGTCTCCGACGAACCGCGGATGCCTCGTATCGCCGCCGCGGCCGCTACCGCCGCGGCGATGAGACCGATCAGCTCAATAATGAACAGATCCGCCCGTCCCGTGGTTCTTG
>JBOHFK010000002.1:0-120541 GCA_050699635.1 Pseudonocardiaceae bacterium
AGTGTCCCGGCTCGCCCGGGAAAGGCGACACCCGTCAACTTCCGAATCGTGCTGTGCGCACCGTCACAGGCCACCAGATAGCGGCCCCACACGACACGTTCACCATTGGGTCCCGACACGATGGCCTCGACACCGGCTTCATCGCTGATAAGGCCAGTCAGCTCGGCACCACGGCAGACCGCAACAGCCATCCCGCGCAGGTGGCGTTCGAGAACCTCCTCCAGCCGATTCTGCGGGATGACGACGCCATCCGGGTGTCGGGTGCGCCAAGGCCGAGTGTTCAGCGGCACCGGCAGGCCGGCGAAATGACCGCCGCCGCCCGGCTCTCTCGGGACGGCGCGCTCGGTCACCGGGTCGAGCACCCCCCGCATTGCCAGTATTTCCGACGTGCGTGCGTTGATCCCGCCGCCGCGGGACTGGCCGCTCGCTTCGGGCTGCCGCTCGATCACCACTACCGCGACCCCGGCCAGTGCCAGCTCACCGGCCAGCATCAGCCCGGTCGGGCCGCCGCCCACGACAACCACGTCAGTTTCACTTCGTCTCCGAGACTCTGCCATGCGGCCACCGTAAGTAGACTGAGTATGCGTATTTTCCCAGCAAGGACGATCTGGTCCTGCACCGCATCTCCGACCACGAGGACGAGTCTGCCCGCGTGGTGCGAGGGCGCCACCCCGGCGAGGCGCCGTTGGACGCTTTACACCGGCACCTTCGGTGTGCGCTCGAACGCCGAGACCCGATCAGCGGTCTGTGCGACCAGCCGGACGTTGTCGCTTTCTACCAGCTCGTCGTCGGAACCCCCGCGCTGACCGTGGCCCTCACCCGCTACATCAGCCGCGGCGAAGATGTCCTCACCGCTGCGCTGTACGACGCGACGCCTCCCGATCTTCCCCTGGCCCGGCTGACTGCGCGCCTGGCCGCCTGCCAGATTCTCACGGTCCACCGGGTACTCGCCCAAGCCAATCAAGCCTGTATCGCGGCAGGCGAGACCGCCGGTGCCCGGGCAGCACAGGCATTCGCTGAGGCAGCCTGCGCCTTCGACCTGTTGGGTAAGGGCATCCTTCCCTACACCTCCTGACGAGGCCAGGCGTATCGCAGAGAATGGCTATTCGATTCGAGCCCGCGTTTTGCGCCCAGTGGCCTTGTTGTAGATCACCAGGACAATGATCGCGCCAATGATCGAGCCGATCCAGCCAGCCGGGTGGAAACCCCGCAGTCCGCCAGTCAGCGCTCCTACGATGAGGCCACCAACGACCGACCCGACGACGCCGAGCAGGATCGTTCTCAGCAGGCCGATATCGTCTTTCCCGGGAACCAGGGCGCGGGCGATAAAGCCAGCCACCAACCCGAAAACGAGCCATCCGAGAACCGTCAAGATCATGAGCTCTCTCCTCGTTAGGCGAACACCAGGTGCGTTCAGCATATCCAAGAAGTGGGGTACGCGTGGTCAGCGGCGCGATGGCCCACTGCGGCGACCCTGATGATCGCCAAGCTCCAACGCGGTCGTGACTGTCTACAGCGGCGACCCAACCCCTCCAGCGGGCCGGGGACGGCACGGCCGGTCGGGCCGAGTTGAATACCCGGCCCACACCCCACTCGCGAGGGAACGGCCCTTCGAGGGCGCGACGAGTTGTCCTCCAGAGACGGAAAATCATCGCGGATAGGTATTGTCGCGACTACCGGTTGTAGTATGAGGTCAGCCTTACCGCCGAACGCCACACAATCCCGCTGGGTCGGTTGTTCGGCGGCTAGCGGCCGACCGGTCACCTGCCCGTAGGTAGCGGTTATGTGGCATCTACGTCGACGTTGACGCCGGCTACGTATTCGAAAAGCGTCGCTGGCTACGTAGCTGACCTGGGCAGAGTTACGTGCGGCTACTGATTGCCTATGGCCGTAAGCGTGGGCAGGGTATGGGAAACTAAATGGGCAATCCACCGCGAGGTGTTTCTGCCCTGGGTACCGCTGGGAGCGCTTCCCTAGGAGGACTTGATGGCACTGAGCTTTGTGGAGATCGACGGACAGTCTGTCGAGCCGCTGTCCGCCCCCGTCGTGCCGTCGCTGTTTCGTGGCGGTCATGGCGATGGCGGTGCGAGCAGCAACGACAGCGTCAGCTCCTGAACGACCGTCGTCTTCGCCGGCCGGCCGGGCTGGATGCCCGCAACTACCTACCGCTAGGCCGCCAGTAAATGGCAATTGCAGCCGTTATGCGGATGGCGCAGTTCCGTACTCATCTCCGACAAACTCACCCGACGATGCACTGGCGCTCGCCAGGTGCTCACCGCCACGCCTGGGAGCTGTTTCATGATGCAAGTTTCGTCTCATCATCTGGAAGCACTCCGCACGGTGCTGGCCGGGAAAGTGATCACATCGGAAGACGCCGACTATGACACTGCGCGAATCCAATGGAACAACGACATCGATCGCCGCCCGGTAGCGATCGCCCGTTGCTTGTCGCCTGCGGACGTCTCGGCGGCGCTGCGCTTCGCCGGCGAACAGGGGTTGGAGATCTCGGTGCGGGGCGGGGGGCACGCCTTCTCCGGGTCCGCTGTCTGTGACGGCGGGCTGATGATCGACCTTAGCGCAATGCGCCGCGTCTCGATCAGCGCTGACGCGCGAGTGGCGCAGGTGGACGGTGGTGTCACCGTGGCGGAACTGGACGCGGCAACCCAGGTCCATGGCTTGGCTGTGCCCGCTGGAGTGATCAGCCACACCGGTGTCGGCGGCCTGACACTCGGCGGTGGCATGGGATGGCTGACTCACAAAGCGGGACTAACCATTGACAACCTACTGTCGGCCGATGTGGTGCTCGCCGACGGCAGTTACCTACACACCTCACCCGATGAGAACCCGGACCTGTTCTGGGCGGTGCGGGGCGGCGGCGGGAATTTCGGCGTCGTCACGACTTTCGAGTTCCAGCTGCACCCCATCGGCCCTGAGGTTCAGCTAGGGCTGTTCTTCTGGGGAATGGACAGTGGAGAAGAGGTGCTTCGGCTGGTCCGCGACTTCGTGCCGCAGTTACCGGCCGAGGCCGGCGCACAGGTCGTGATCGGACTCAATGCGCCGCCAGCACCATTTGTACCGTCGCGATACCACTTCACTCCGGGTTACCTGCTCATCGTGGTCGGCTTCGCCTCCGCGGAGGAGCATGCTCAGCTCATCGCACCGATCCGTGCGGAGCTGCCGCCGTTGTTCGAGCTCATCACCCCGATCCCCTATGTCGCCCTGCAGCGGACGCTCGACGAGACCGCGCCGTGGGGACTCCTCGGCTACCAGGAAGCGATCTATCTCGACGAGCTCACCGACGATGCGATTTCGGTGATCGTGAATCAGATACCGGCCAAGCGTTCCCCGATGAGCTTCTGCGTGGTCTTCCGCCTGGACGGAGCTTATTCGGAGGTCGGCGACGAGGAGACGGCCTTCGGCGGCCGGCGGGCACCGCGCTACAGCCTCAACATCAGCGGTATCGGAGCCACCCCGGAGATCCTGAGGGCGGAGCGGGCCTGGGTCCGGTCAGTGTGGAGCGCACTGCGGCCCTTCGCGAGAGACTCCGGTGGGTACGTGAACTCAATGACCGACGACGATGAAGATCGGGTGCGTGCATCGTACGGCGCGGCCAAGTACCAGCGGCTCGCCCGGATCAAGGCCAAGTACGACCCGGCCAACGTCTTCCACCTCAACGCCAACATCAGACCAACCTGACCCCTCCCCCGTTATGCGTTCGGGGACAGTACGCCGCAATCTAGGCCGGGTACCGTGCGCTCTCGGGACCTACTGCACGTTCCCGGGAGGCGGAGGCGGTCGTGACCGAACGGGGCGCGAGGCGCACTCGGCTGGCGATAGCGGTGCTTGCGCTGCTTGGAGCGATCGCCGCCGTTGTGCTGTTGCCGGTGCCCAGCCCACTGCAGATGCGGGCCTGGGCACAGTCGGCCGGCCTGGCTGCACCGCTGGTGTTCTTGCTCGGGCACGCGGTGATGACCACCGCGCCGTTCCCCCGAACGGTGTTCACCCTTGCCGCCGGGTTGTTGTTCGGGCCGGTGCTGGGCGTGGCTGTCTCCTTGGCCGCGACGATGCTGTCAGGGGTGCTGGCGTTCGTGCTGGTGCGGCGGCTGGCCGGTAATCTCACGCTGCCCCATCTGGATCACCAGGTGCTGCGTGCGGTGGACGCCCGGTTACGCCGTCGTGGCTGGCTTGCGGTGGCGTCCTTGAGGTTGATCCCTGCGGTGCCGTTTTCGGTGCTCAACTACTGCAGTGCGCTCTCGTCGATCTCGTTCCGGCACTATCTGGCCGGTACCGTGGGAATCGTGCCCGGCTCGGTGGCGGTTGTGGTGCTCGGCGACGCACTCACCGGGACCACCTCACCGGCATTGCTTGCTGTGTCACTGGCCGGCGCGGCAATCGGCGTGATCGGGCTGATCATCGAGAGCCGCTCCCCCGCCCCAGAAGATCCAGCGACCCCAGAAGATCCAGCTATCCCGGAAGTGGGGACCCGGCAATGAGCGTCAGCGACCGGGAGCGGGCCGTCGCCGGCGCCGCGCCCGCCGAGCTGTTCATCAACGGCCAATGGCGACCCAGCAGCAGCGGGAAAACGTTCGATGTTGAGGACCCATCCACCGGAAAGGTGCTGGGCGCGGTCGCCGATGCCACCGCCGAGGACGGCATGGCCGCGCTCGACGCCGCAGTCGGGGCACAGGCGGGCTGGGCTCAGTCCCCACCCCGGGAACGTGGCGAGATCCTGCGTCGCGCCTATGAGCTGATGATGCGACGCCAAGAAGATCTCGCACTGCTGATGACCTTGGAGATGGGCAAACCACTCGCCGAATCCCGAGGCGAGATAGCCTATGCCGCCGAGTTCTTCCGCTGGTTCGGCGAGGAAGCGGTACGGATCGACGGCGGGTTCGCCACCGCCCCCCAGGGGTCCGGTCGGGTCCTCGTGATGCGCCAGCCGGTCGGGCCGTCGCTGCTGATCACCCCATGGAACTTCCCCGCCGCGATGGGCACCCGCAAGATCGGCCCGGCGGTGGCGGCCGGCTGCACGATGGTACTCAAGCCGGCGAGCCTCACTCCGCTGACGATGCTCGCCCTGACCGGCATCCTGGCCGAATGCGGGCTGCCCGACGGGGTGCTGAATGTCGTGCCGACCTCCCGGTCAGGCCGGCTGATGGAGCCGCTGATCCGGGACGGCCGGGCCCGCAAGCTGTCGTTCACCGGCTCGACGGAGGTGGGCCGCCTGTTGCTCGAGCAATGCGCCGAGCAGATCCTCCGGACCTCCATGGAGCTCGGTGGTAATGCGCCGTTCCTGGTCTTTGCCGACGCCGACCTTGATGCCGCCGTCGAGGGAGCGATGGTCGCGAAGATGCGCAATGTCGGCGAAGCCTGCACCGCGGCTAACCGCTTTTATGTGCACACCGACGTCGTCGACGTGTTCTCCCGCAAGTTGGCCGAGCAGATGGGCTCGCTGCGCATCGGCCGCGGTAGCGAGGAGGGCGTCCAGGTCGGTCCGCTGATCGAGGCCAAAGCCCGGGAAAAGGTGCAACATCTGGTGAACGACGCGGTCACGTGCGGGGCTCAGGTGCTCGTGGGCGGTGAGCCGGTGGACGGTCCCGGCTATTTCTACCGCCCGACCGTCCTTGCCGACATGCCGCCGGACGCGGAAATGAATAACACCGAGATCTTCGGCCCAGTCGCGCCGATCACCTCGTTCACCGACGAGAAACAGGTGTTGACAGCGGCCAACGACAGCCCCTTTGGTCTGGTCAGTTACGTGTACACCAGCGATCTGGGGCGTGCCCTGCGGGTCTGCGAGCGGCTCGAGGCCGGCATGGTGGGGCTGAATCAGGGTCTGGTGTCCAACCCGGCAGCCCCCTTCGGTGGCATCAAGCACTCGGGGCTGGGCCGCGAAGGTGGCACCGTAGGAGTCGAGGAGTTCCTGGAAACCAAATATGTAGCGGTCGCAACCTACCGCTGATCGGGTCCGGGCTGTTTCGCTCTGCGATACTTTCGCTGCACAACGTGGTGGGCCAGCTCGGGTAGGTCGCCCATACCGGCAGCAGCGCCGCCGCCAGGACAGGGAGCACGCCGTGAGCACGCCCGCCGACCTCACCGCCACCGAACTCGTGGCCGCCTACCGCGCGGGTGAATTGTCGCCGGTGGAGGCCACCCAGGATGTGCTGGACCGGATCGATCGGCTGGACCGCCAGGTGCGGGCGTTCTGTCTGGTGGATGCCGATCACGCCATGGAGTCGGCCAAGGCCTCGGAGTGGCGCTGGCAGCAGGGGTTGCCACAGGGGCTGGTTGATGGTGTGCCGACGTCGATCAAAGACGTGTATCTGACCCAGGGGTGGCCAACTCTGCGCGGTTCACGGCTGGTCTCTCCGGACCAGGAATGGCCATTCGACGGACCTGCGGTCGCCCGGCTGCGTGAGCACGGCGCGGTACTGCTGGGTAAGACAACCACCTCAGAGCTGGCCTGGAAATGCGTCACCGACAACCCACTCACCGGTGTGACGGTGAATCCGTGGGACACCAGCCGGACGCCGGGGGGGTCAAGCGGCGGCAGCGCGGTGGCGGTCGCGCTGGGCATGGGGCCACTGTCGATGGGCACCGACGGAGGCGGTGCGGTGCGCATTCCCGCTTCCTTCACCGGGACAATGGCGATCAAGCCAACCTATGGCCGGGTACCGAATTGGCCGGCCAGCCCGTTAGGAACGCTGGTCAGCGGCGGGCCCATGGCCCGGACTGTGGCCGATACCGCCCTACTGCTAGACGTGGTCTCCGGGTATGACGCCAGGGACTGGTCCGCCCTACCACCGACCACTCGCCGGTACTCAGATGCGCTGGGTAATGGCGTGCTGGGGTTGCGGATCGCGCTGAGCCCGACCCTTGGCTACGTCGAGGTCGATCCCGATGTGGCCGATGCCGTGCAGACCGCCGCCGGGGTGTTCGGTGACCTCGGTGCGCAGGTCGAGCTCGCTGATCCGGGCCTCGACGATTGTGTGCGGGATTTCCATGTGCTCTGGTTCACCGCGATGGCCAAGACGGTCGAACGCTTGACCTCCCGGGAGCGAGCGCTCATGGAACCCGCCCTGCAGAACGTCGTGGAGCAGGGCGAGCGCTGCTCCGCCCTGGACTACCTCGCTGCCACCGCGGCGAAAGCCGCGATGGGCACCATGATGGGCGCCTTCCATGAGCGTTACGACCTGCTGCTCACTCCGACCGTTCCGATCACGCCTTTCGTCGCGGGCGAGGAAGTGCCGATCGGATGGCACTCGCAGCGCTGGACGAGTTGGAGCCCGTTCACCTACCCGTTCAACATGACCCAGCAGCCCGCTGCCACTGTTCCCTGCGGCTGGACCAGCGCGGGCCTGCCCATCGGGCTACAGGTGGTGGGACCGCGACACGCCGACGACCGGGTGCTCGCCGCGTGCGCGGCCTACGAACAGGTTCAGCCCTGGGCGCACCGGAGGCCCCCGTTGCTACTGGCCTGACGGGGTCAGGATCGGCCGGTGTCGGTCGGCCCCTCGCCGGGCGGCCGATCCGCCGACGCGTTGCCGTCCTCAGCCGGGCGAGTGGGCGCCGGGCGATCTACCGAGTTGGCCGATCCTGGTGGTTCGGCCGGAGGTGCCTTCGGAGGCGGTGCCAGCGACGGGGTTGATCCCACCTCTGGAGGGGGTACCTCCCTGCGGGCGACCTCCTCAACGGCCCGGAGCTCGGCCGCCACGTGCGGATCGGTGGGGTTGTCGAACCACCCGGCGATAGCCTCGTCGTCATCCTCGGGGCGGGCGGCGGACGCGTAGTCCCGGCTCGGTTCGAATCGGAACACCCCATCGTCACCGGGGGTGCCGAGCATTCTGGTGAAACCCTCGAGGGCTTTGCTGAAGTCGCTGGGCACGATCCACACCTTGTTCGCATCCCCCTGGGCCATCTGCGGCAACGTCTGCAGGTACTGGTAGGCGAGCAACTCGGGGGTCGGGCGCCCTGACTTGATCGCGGCGAACACCTTTTCGATCGCCTTCGCCTGACCCTGCGCCTGGAGGTACCGTGCCGCCCGCTCCCCCTGGGCACGCAGGATGCGCGACTGACGGTCGGCCTCGGCGGTGAGAATCGCGGCTGTCTTGGCACCCTCTGCGGACAGGATCGCGGCCTGCTTCTGACCCTCGGCGGTCTTGATCGCCGATTCGCGCTGGCCCTCGGCGGTGAGGATGGTGGCGCGTTTCTCCCGGTCAGCGCGCATCTGCTTCTCCATCGAGTCCTGGATGGATGGTGGCGGATCGATCGCCTTGAGCTCCACCCGGCCGACCCGGATCCCCCACCGCCCAGTGGCCTCGTCGAGCACTCCGGAGAGTTGACCGTTGATGAAATCCCGCGAGGTCAGGGTGTCTTCCAAGCTCATCCCACCCACGACGTTACGTAGCGTGGTAGTGGCCAACTGCTCGACCGCGGCGACATAGTTGGAGATCTCGTAGACCGCGTCCTTCGGATTGGTCACCCGAAAGTACACGACGGTGTCGATGTCGACGGTCAGGTTGTCCTTGGTGATCACTGACTGCGGCGGGAAGGAGACCACCTGCTCACGCAGGTCGATCCGGTCCCGGATCGTGTCGACGAAGGGCACCAGAAAGTTCAGCCCCGGGGTGAAGGTGTAGCGATAGCGACCCAATCGCTCGACGACGGCGGCGGACGCCTGTGGAATCACCACCACTGCCTTGACGACGGTGACGACGATCGCCAGCAGGATGACCGCCAAGACCACGACCAGGGCAACGCTCATGAAAACTCCCCCATCACAACGGCAGTGGCACCGGAGATGGTCATGACCGTAACGCGCTGGCCGGGCTCCAGTACCTCGGTTTCGTCGTACGCACGGGCCGACCACAGCTCCCCGCGAAGTTTGATCTTCCCACCTTGCGCGTCGACAGTACTGACGACGATCGCCCTATCACCGACCAGGGCGTCGACGTTAGTCGGCACCGCAGCGGTGTGCAGCCGACGCCGGAGCACCGGCCGGCCCAGGGTGATCAGAGCCACCGAGGTGGCCGCAAACACCGCGACATCCAGCCAGATCGGCGCGTCCAGCGCCGCGAACCCCGCGGCCACCAACGCCCCCACCCCGAGCATAACCAGCACAAAGCCGCCCGACAGCACCTCAGCAGCGATCAACGCAAACCCGGCAACGAGCCACACAACAGCGGCCATGTGTCCATATTGGCAGATCTTCGACCGGGATTCTGCGGTGATCGTCACGAGATTACCGCTCCGCCACGGTGACGAAGTCGATGAGTGCCTCCACCGCGCCCAGCAGGGTCGGTTCAAGATCGCGGAAGCTTCCCACCGAGTCCAGCACCCGGCACCAGCCTGCCCTCGGATCCACTATCCCGCGTCGATCCACCCAACCGAGCGCCCGGCACACGCCTTCCTTCCAGGGCACCCCTCGCGGCACCTCCGGCCACGCCGGGATGCCCACTGCGGTGGGCCGCACGGCCTGCCAGATGTCAACATAGGGATGACCGGTCACCAGCACGTCCGCTGAATGCAGCGCTTGTACGAGGCGGCTTTCTTTGCTGCCGGCGACCAGGTGATCGACCAGCACACCGAGTCGCCGGTGTGGCGCCGGGCCGAACTCTGCGACCCGCTCGGCGAGCTGATCCACCCCGTCGAGTGGTTCCACCACCACGCCATCCACCCGCAGATCATGACCCCAGACCCGTTCCACGAGCTCCGCGTCGTGCTTGCCTTCCACCCAGATCCGGCTGGCCTGCGCGATCCGGGCCCGCCTGCCCACCACCCGGACTGAGCCGGACGCCGATCGGGTCAGTCCGGCGGTGGCCGATCCCGCTGGGCGGACCAGCGTCACCGGATCACCGTCGATCAGGAAGGCCGCCCATCTCATCGGGAAGATCCGGACCCGGCCCTTGCCGTCCTCCAGTAGCACCGTGTCGCGTTCACAACGCAGGATCGCGCCGCAGAATCCGCTCGCGGCGTCCTCCACCACCAGGCCTGTCTCGGCCGGCAATTGCGGCACCTCCCGGCCCCGGTGGGCCGGCAGTGCGTCCGGCCCACCGGGCCCCGCTCGGCGACTCGATAAGCTGCCGTGGAGGTTCCTTGGGGTCATGACACCGACGCTAACCGGATCACCCGGGTCGGGCGGTGTAGCCACGCCGCGGATCCAACTGGCGTCCCGGCGGTGGCCCGATCGCGGGCTCGGCCGAGGTGTTCTACGCTCCTACTCCGTGCCATGCCCCAGCGCGACATTGACCGTATGGGCCTCAGCTTGGCTGCACGGTTGCGCCGCCCCTGACGCGGTGATCGACGGCCTGCATACCTGGGCAGGTCTGCATGAGGTCGCGGCGGTCGATGAGACCACCGCGCGGCAGCTTGACCTGCCGGCACCCGGAGAGATCCCCGCTTCTGTGGTCGGCTTGCTGGCCGCGGTCCGACGAGCCGGAGCGGGCGGTGGCCAGCTGCTGCTGCCGGTGCCCGGTGACGTGCGGGGACTTCCGCCCGACGGACTGCTTGCCGCGGCCGCACTGGACAGCGGTGAGGTCGCCGTGTTCACCGGCGCGGAACTGGCCGCGGTACCGACTGCCGTCGCCGACGGTGTGCTTCGCTGGACCGTGTTCGCTGACGGCCCGTTACCCCCAGCCCCCGAACCTGCTCTGCCCGATGCTGAGCATGGTCTGCGCGGAGCGGTTCGCCAGGCAGCCACCACGCTGGTAGAGCTCGGCGTCGCCCGGCACCGCCCGGGTGTCCGCGCCGAGATCGCCGAAGCCCTCGAGCACCGGGTCCGGCCGCCCTGGCCCGAGGGCACCCCGGCGCGCGCGCTGCGGGTGCTCGAGCAAGCCGACGAGGTGGAGGCCATCTTGCGGGCGGCGGACCCAGACAATCTCGGGGGTGCGGTGTCGGCATCGGTCGCGGCCGCCCGATCAGCGGTGCTGCGACCGCTGTTCACCGCGGTGCGAGAGGCTAGGCGCTCGGCGGTCGCTGAGGCGGTCCGCGCCCTGACTCCGCGTGCCGGGCGGCGTTGACGCCAGACGCAACGGCGCTAGATGCAGTGACCGATGGCGCGCAGACCTGCGGTGACGACCACCGCGACGAGCACGCCGACGAGCACCGAACCGCCGCGCAGAAACACGACGCCGGCTGCGGCCACTCCCGCGGCGTTGGCCCCGAGCGTGAGATGGTCGCCGTCGGCCAAGGTCTGAGTCACCACGAGCGCGGACAGCAGCGCCGGCGCGAGCAACCCGATCACGCGCTCGAACCAGGCGGGCAGGTCGCGGCCGCCGAGCGCGACGGGGCCGGCCGCCTTGACCAACGCCGTCATCACCGCGGTGACGCCGACGAGCACCCACAGCGTGGCGCTCACGCCGCGCGCCGCCGCAGCCCGATCAGTGCCGTCATGCTGGCCGCGAGGACGGAAATGCCCGGCGGTGCGAGCGGGACGAGCGCGAGCGCGACGAGGCCGCCGGCCGCGGCCACGCCGCGGGAGCGCCGGTCGCGCAGCTCGCCGAGCAGCAGCGCCAGGAAGAACGCGGGGAAGATAGCGTCCAGCCCGAGCGCGTCCGGATTGCCGAGCGTGTCACCGGCCAGCGCGCCGAACGCCGTGCCGGAGACCCAGAAGACGTACTGGATCGCGCTGGCGCCGAAGAGGAACGGGCGGTCGAAGCGCCCGTCGCCGCGATTGGCCATCGCCCACGACGCGTCGACGACGGTCTGGCCTTCGGCCGCTCGGCGCAGCGGCCCACCGGGCAGCGATGGCGCAAGCGCGATGCCCATCGGCACGAAGCGCGAGTGCATGAGCGTGGCCGCACCGACGGCGGCAGGCAGGCCCCCGCCTTGCGCGATCACGGAGAGGGCCGCGAACTGCGCCGAGCCGGCGAAGACGACCGCCGACATGACGATCGCTCCGACAGCGGAGAAGCCCGCCTCGCGGGCCAGCACGCCGAAGGAAAGTGCGAGGACGGCGTTGGCCAGTCCATAGGGCAGGCCGGCCCGCAGCCCCGCCCGGAAGGCCTCGCTCGGGGGCCGCTCAGCGGGCTCCTCGCGCGAGGCGCGGGCCTTGGCCGCCGCCTTCATGCGCTCCTCGCGCGCCTGATAGCCCTCGATGTCGGCGGGCGCGACGCCCCGCAGCCGGTCGTCATGCTCGGCGAGCGCCGCGAGCTGGCCGCCGTCGAGTGGCCCGCTGCCGTCGAGCACCGCGCCGGACGCTACCCCCAGGCGCAGGCTGTCGCGCGTGACGCGCGCCCCGCGCAGTACCGCCAGCGACTGGTGGCGGCCAGCCAGGCCGCTGCGGATCTGCACCGCCACCGGCTCGTCGCCGCGGTAGAAGACTTCGCTGAGCTTGCCCAGCCTGTCGCCTGCGGCATCGCACACCGCTGCCCCGATCCAGCTCTCCAGGCGCTCCGCCTCGATCGTCATCTGCGTCTCCGTTTCAATGACGGTCTCCCCGGACGCTCCAACGCCTGGCCGGGCTTCGTCCATCCCGGCCAGGCGTGCCCCGGCGCGCTGTCCGTGAACTCGGCAGTGACCTGCGCCGTCCCTTCCAGGTCGGTCTCGTCGAGTTCACGGGGCCGCGGCACCGACACACGCGCGACCGGGACCACCCCCCGGGGACAGAGCAGGCAGACGCCCGCGAATGAGCATCAGTGAGACCCGGCGTCGGCGCCGAGCTCACCCCTCTGGTCTTGGTCCGTTAGTAGAGGTAGGTGTCGACGATGAGCGCGGCGAGGGCGCCGAGCAGACTTAGCAGTGCAACCCGACCGCCGGAGCCGGTGCGTAGCGGGCCGACGCCGAGGACCAGGGCGAGAGCCGCGAGGGCGAAGACCCCGGATCCGGTGTCCTGCCAGCTGATGGGGAAAACAGGGATGGGTGCGTCGACGAAGAACTGGTCGGCCGCGGTCGCTCGCAGGATCGTGTTCCATGCCACCGGCCCGGCGAAGGTTCCGATGGCGACGGTGAGCAGCACCCCTGGTGCGCGCTCTCGGGCGATGAGTCCGACGAGCAGGACAGCGAGTACCGCGGACAACGCGGCCCCGTAGGCGATGATACCCCAGCTCAGCATTGTTATCGGTCCTTCGGAGAATGCTTGGTGGGTGCACGGTCTGTGGACGGGGTCGGTGAGGTTGGTGGCGGCGCGGGCAGGATGAGGGTGAGTACGGCGCCGCCGTTGGGGTGGTTGGCGACGGTGAGTGTTCCGTGGTTGCGGTGGGCGAACGCGGCGGTGATGGCCAGGCCGAGGCCGGCGCCGCCGCCGGTGCGGGCGGGGTCGGCGCGGGTGAAGCGGTCTAGGGCGCGGGGCAGGAAGTCGGGGTCGATGCCGGGTCCGTGGTCGCGGACCTCGATGCGCACCCGGTGGTCGTCGGCCACGCGGTCGGGGCCGGCCGTGAGCGTGACCGGGTCGCCGCCATGGCGCAGCGCGTTGTCGACGAGGTTCGCGACCGCGCGGGTGAGGTCATTGGTGTCGACGTGTGCGGTGAGGTCCTCGGGGCATTCCAGCACCAGGTCGGTGTCCTCCTGGTCGGTTGTAGTGCGGTAGCGGGCCAGCGTGGACTGCAACACCGGACGTAGCGGTATGGCGGGGCCGGGCGGGGCGCCTTGGTCGGAGGGCTGGGGTTGGTCGGTGGCGGCAAGCAGCAGCAGGTCTTGGGCCAAGCGGGAGAGCCGGTCGGTCTCCTCCAGCGCTGAGCGCAGTGCGGCGGTGAGCTCGGCGGGTTCGCGAGGCCGGTGGAGGGCGAGTTCGAGTTCAGTGGTGAGCATGCCCAGCGGGGTGCGGAGTTCATGGCTGGCGTCGGCGGTGAATTGCCGCTCGCGGGCCAGCGCGGCGTGCAGGCGGGCGAGCAGGGCGTTGAGGGTGGCGCCGAGCCGGGCGATCTCGTCGTCGGCCAGGGGGACCGGCAGCGCAGGGGCGGGGTCGGTTGGGGTGATGGCGGCGGCGCGGGCGCGCATCCGCTCGACCGGCCGCAGCGCGCCCCCGGTGAGCAGGTAGGCGCCGGCCGCGGCTGCTAGCAGGACCACGGGCAAGGAGAGGGCGAGTTCGCCGCGCAGATCGGCCACCGCGGCATCGCGGCCGGCGAGTCTGGTGGCCACTACGGCCAGTGCGGTGTTGCCGCGGATCGGTGCGGCAAGAATGCGGACCGAGCCGGGCATCCCCGCGACGGTGTCGCGGTCTACGCGGAGCTCGCCTGCTGCACTGGTGGCGAGTTCGGCCGGGGTGAGCAGTGGTCGGCCACCCAACGTTGCGGAACCGGACATGACCGCGCCAGTGCGGGCATCCAGCACCTGGACCGCGGTGTCAGAGCTGCCCCGCGCGGCCACCGGCCCGCCATCCTGGCCCGCCGAGGTGGTGGACTGCAGCTCGCGAAGGTGGGCGGCCAGGGTCTGGTCGAGCGACTCGTCAAACGCCGCGCCGAAGCTGAGCACGGTGCCAATCGCCACCCCGGCCAGGACCAGGGCCATCATCACGGTGAACGCGGCGGTGAGGCGGACCCGGATCGGCCAGCGGCTGATCATCCCCGGTGGCCGCCGTCGGCCCGGATCCGGTAGCCGATGCCCCGCACCGTTTCCAGCGACGTGATCCCGAACCGGCGGTCGATCTTGTCGCGTAGCGAGTGAATGTGCACGTCGATGACGTTGGAGCGGGACTCGTAAGCGAAGTCCCAGCAGTGCTCGACGAGCATGTCGCGGGACAGCACCGCACCGGGGTGGCGCAGGAAGGTGTCCAGCATGGCGTACTCCTTGCCGGTCAACTCGATCTCGACCTCACCGCGCCAGCAGCGTCGGCTGGCCGGATCCAGCTGCAGGTCCCCGGCGGCTAGCACGGTGGGGCTGATTACCGGACCCCGTCGGGTCAGGGCGCGCAGCCGCGCGAAGAGCTCCGGGAGATGAAACGGCTTGGTCAGGTAGTCATCCGCTCCACCGTCGAGCCCGCTGATCCGATCCGGTACTGCGGCGCGGGCGGTGAGCATCAGCACCGGCACCCACACCTTGTCCTGGCGCAGTCGTCGGCACACCTCGAAGCCGGACATGCGGGGCAGCATCACGTCGAGGACCACCGCGTCGTAGTCCCGGCTGACCGCGGCGGCGTAACCGTCGGGCCCGTCGGCGGCCACATCCACCGCGTAGCCCTCCTCAACCAGCCCGCGGCGCAGCAACCCGGCCATCTTCGGTTCGTCCTCGATCACCAGCACCCGCACCGCTCACCTCCCTGCTGGGCTGCTTCGAATGCTGCCAGCCTCACCGCGTGCACGCCGGGTCGTATTCATGATTTCTTCATCTGCGCGCGTTACCCATACCGGGTGCAACCACGGCTGCACACCCACGACATGAGGGGAGGAACACTATGATCAGCAAGACCAAGATCGGCATTGGGGTGACCGCTGGGGCGCTGATCCTGACCGCCCAGCCGATTCGTACCGGTGTTCTGCGCCGCGCGGGACTGCCGATGGCGGTGGTGTTACTGGCCGTGCTGGCGGGGTGCACCGGCACCCCCGAGCAGGCCACGAGCCACCCCACCCCCCGCAGCAGCCACGACGTGGCACAGGGCCAGCAGCAGTCGGTGGCGACCAGTGATGCGGACTGGGCCGGAGTTGCCCAAGCGTTGGGCCGGCCGGGCAAGCTCACCGACACCGTCTACCGGGTACCGCTTGTTCGTGGTGACCTGGCCGTGGTCTCCCAGGGCGTGGCGATTAAGCCGGGGCTATCGCTGGGTGGGTACGCCGCGTTCACCCGCTACGGCGACTTGAGCATGATGATGGGCGACCTGGTGATCACCGAAGCCGAGGTACCCAAGGTCACCGACGCATTACAGGCCCACGGGATCGCGCAGACCGCGCTGCACAAACACCTTCTGGAGCAGTCCCCGCCGGTGTGGTGGACCCACGTGCAAGCCCTGGGTGACCCGGTGCAGATCGCCCAGGGGTTACGCGCCGCACTGGATGCCACCGCCATCCCAGCACCCACGTCGTCACCCGCTACCGGGCAGCTGCCGGCATCATCGGAGTTCGCCGCCCCGAGCGTCGCCGCCGCGTTGGGCCAGGTGGGCACCGCTGAGGGCGGCATCTACAAATTCAGCATCGCCCGCAACCAGACGATCACCGAGGGCGGGCGCGTCCTGCCGCCCGGCCTCGGGGAAACCACCGCGGTGAACTTCCAACCTCTAGGCGGTGGCAAGGCCGCCATCAACGGCGACATCGTGATGACTAGCGACGAGATCCAGAAAGTCATCGTCGCCCTGCGCAAAGGCGGCATCCAGATCGTCGAAGTGCACAACCACAGCCTCAACGAACAACCCCGGCTGTTCTACCTGCACTTCTGGGCCGTCGACGACGCCGCGACCCTGGCCAGGGCGCTGCGCCCCGCGCTGGACGCCACCAACCTCAAACCCGCCAGCTAACCATCCATGAGAGAAGGAAGACCGCGACAGTACGCCGACGACGCCCCAGAGGAGGCGGGCGCCGCAACCAGGTTTCAAAGCATCGCTCAAGAGGGAAAATAACAGCGTGGACATCGAAGGTAGCCTTCACCAGATCGAGCGGTGCCGGTACGCGAGCGGCCTGTACAGCGCCGTCCCGGCCGACAGCGGGGTCCTCGTCCCGCTGTATCGAAACATGTGGATCCGAGACACCGTCTACACCCTGCTGGCCTACGAGGCGGTGGGCGACATAGACCGGCTGCGCGAGGGCGTTCACGCCCTGTTTGACCGGGTCCTGCTGCGCTGGGCCTACCGTCTCGACTGGCGCATCGTCGAGGGCGTGCCTGAGCATGACATCGAGTACCTTCACCCCCGCTTCCTCCCCGACGGCTCGGAGATCTACACCGAGCTGTGGGGGCTGCGCCAAGACGACGCGGTCGGGCTCGCGTTGTGGGCCCTCGGCCGCTGGCAGGAGCGCTTTGTGGTCTTCCGCAATGACTACGAGGACTTCCACCTGCTCCAGAAGCTGGTCTGGTACCTCGACCGCATCGACCATCCCAACCTGCCCGACGCCGGCATCTGGGAGGAGGAGGGCCCGACCAAGGCCGTCCACTTGTCCTCGGTCGCCGCGGTGGCCGCCGGATTGGTCCAGGCCGCCCGCATCGGGGTCAAGGACATCCCCGACCGACTGCAACAAGACACAGTCCGAACCCTGCTGGCCATGAGGGGGCGGGAGTCACAGCACCATGACACCGACTTGGCCCTGTTAACCCTGGTGTGGCCGCTGGGCGACGACCTGCCGATGCCCCGTGCCAGCCAGCGCGAGATCGTGGAGCGAGTCGAGGATGAGTTGCTCGGGACTCGGGGTGTGGTCCGCTACCGGGGCGACGGCTACCACACCTGCGCGGGCGAGGCGCCGGAGTGGACGATGGGCCTGGGCTTCCTGGCCCTGGCGTGGAACGCCTTGGGCGAGCGGGAGCGGGCCGTGTGGTACCAGCACAAGCTCCAATCCGTCGCCACAGCATCAGACGAGCTACCCGAGAGCTGGTGTCACGACCCTGCCCACTACGAGTTCTACAACTCGCCCCTGTGCTGGTCCCACGCCCTGAACGTGGTGGCCGGTGTGGAACTGGAGAGGCAGCAGGCCAATCTCGCGCCTCCTCACCGCCTCGACGCTCCCGGCGCAGCACCCCGCCCGAGGCGCCTAGGCTAGGACTGCCAAGCGGCAAGCGCCCGACCGGCTGCCTGTCATCTGGCACTTCCGGCCAGGGCCAGAGCTGGCGAAGCGGTGTCACCGTTGATCAGTTCGACCTCGTTCGAGAGCTTGCGAAGCACGGGATCGTCATAGCTCGGGGGCGTGTCAGCCGGAATCAGTTCCTCATATACCTCCCGCATGGTCGCCACCCGCGTGGGCCACATCCAGCTCTGTCGCACCTGCTCGGCACCGGCCCGTCCAATGCGTCGGCGCAGACTGGCATCGCAGACCAGCGTGATGACGGAGTCGGCCAGCTCCTCGACGTTCCTGGGGGCGAAGAGAAGCCCGGTTCGGCCCTGCTCGAGGATCTCGGCGGGACCCCCGACGTTGGAGGCGACGATGGGCAGGCCGTGGAGCATCCCTTCGAGGATGACCATGCCGAACGGCTCGTAGCGGCTGGGAACGACAAGAACGTCGGCCGATCGGTACCAGGTGGTGAGCTCCGAGGGGCTGAGCCAGCCGGTGAAGTGAATCTGGGTGTGGTGCGGCGCCAGCTCGGGGGTAAGCCATTGCGCTGCCACTTCTGGTCCGCTGAGCGGCGGCGGTCCCCCGGCCAGCACAAAGCGGGTAGCGGATGCTGCCTTGAGCACTCGGGGGATGGCTGCGAGCAGCTCCCGTATGCCCTTGCGCTCCACTAGCCGCCCGCTGTACAGCACCAGCGGTGCCTCCGGTGAGTGCTCGGATGCCACCTCATGGCCGTCTGCGGCTGACTCATCAATCCCGTTGCCCACCACTCGGATTCGATGGCTTACCTCGGGGTAGTAGCCAGCGAGCAGGTCACGCTCATCGCGGCTGAGCGCGATGAGCCGGTCGGCCGAAGCGATGGCTGCCTCTTGGGCTTGGCTGTGGGCTAGCCAGGGGTGGGGCTCCTCGCCGATCTCGTACTCGGCCTTGTCCACGGAGTGGACGTGGTAGACGAGGGGTATCGAGGTGTGGCGCTGGATGGCCTCGGCCACGGGCCACACCATGGCGGTGTGGAGGTGGACGATGTCCGGCCGCCAGCGGTTGGCCAATCGGACTCCGGCTGCCACTGCGTCGGGCCATGATGTCTGGAAAAAGCGGATGCCCAGGCGATCGACAACGGCCGGTTCGCCACCTTCGACCTCGCGCGCCGAGCGATGTGTTGGGTCGGCGGGACGGCCGGCGCCGTAGCGGAGCGGGCCCGTGGGATCGTCGATCACCAGCTCGCCCTCCACCAACAGGACCCCCATTGTCATGCCCTCCCGAGCCGAGGCGGTAACCCATCCGCCGACCGCGGTCCCCAGCCCGCCGTAGATGACCGGTGGGAACTCAGTGGTCAGATGTAGGACCCGCATGGGATCGGTCACCCTCTTCAGGACCAGCCCATTGGGGCTCCGGAACGGCGGCCCTTCTTGGTCCAGCGGTGGCCGCAACCGCCTGCTTCACCGGGGGCGGAGCAGGGACGACGGCGCCCTTTTTGATGCGGACCGCCCGGAAGGCGACTGCCCCGGTGTGTTGCTGGAGACCGACGAAACCCGAGTTGGGGTCCCGGTCCACCCCTATGCCACGACCGGCGTCGGGGTTGGTGAACGTGGTGGTCTGGAGGTCATTGAGCCGGACGGTGTAAGTGTCGCCCACCACGGTGACCTCGCAGTTGTTCCACTCTCCGGGCTGTAGCGCCGAGCCCCGCCGATATGCCTGCTGGCCCGGGCCAGTCCCGACGTCGACGTCATAGACGGCCCCCGTGCGGTGCTTGTCAGCGCCGTCGGGTGTTGCGGCGTCTTCGATCTGAATCTCGAAGCCGGTGTGAACCGGTCCCCACGCCGGGTTGGTGGCGGCGGGGGGACCGCTCGGGGGTGGCAGAGGTAGGCGAGGGTCCCGGAAACGCACGAACACCCCAGAGTTATCGCCCCGCCGGTCGATGCGGAACTGCAAGCGCAGGACGAAGTCGGCGAAGGCCTCGACCGCGTACCAGAGCAGACCGAATTCGCTGGCCGGATGCGCAACCATGACGTCCTCGACCGGGTCGAGCGACATGGTCCCCGGCCCCGCCTGCTGCCAAAGCTCGAAGGTCGCGGCGGTCCCGTCGAAGAGGGCCTGGAAGCCTGGTTCCGGCGCCGGCGGAGGCAGGGGCGCCACCAGGTGGTCGGCCAGGCGTCGGGTCAGGGCGACGCCCGACAGCATGGGGCTGGCCGAGCCGATGGTTGGCAAGAGGGCCGGGCCGATGGCGTAAGCGTTGACGACGTGGTGAAAGCGCGCGTTCGGGGTGGTGACCGATGCGGTGGGGTCGGTGCCCATCCACAACGTGCCGGCCTCGTGGTGGCTGGTGCCCAGTCCGTCGCGGTTGCGGGCCAGGTCGTCGCCCGTCGAAGCCCCGACGATAACGTTGCGCACGTCGTCGGCTGTCGTGTCCATGGCGTCCCACAGGTCACGGTCGTTTGCCGTCTGGGCGGTCTCGCCGGGCTGGGCGCCATCCCGTGGGTTGCCCATCTGTACGAAGGCACGTTGGGTGCCGAACTCGTCGGTCTCCGCGGAGAGAGTCACGCGGTTGGCCGGGTTGCGCGCTTGTAATTCGCCCACACCGCGCAGGGTGAGGACCACGTGGTCGTCGTCGGTGTCGCGGAAGTTGTCGATGGTGTCGATGTCGGGGATCTTCTGCTGCAGCTCGGCCTCGGAGTTGGTGCCTAGGCCCCTGCAGCCGGCCGCCGTGATCTGGAGGTGGAAGTGCCCGACGCTGCCGTCGGGGTGGGTCTTGCGGCCTTTCACGAACAGGGCCGACGCCTCCAGGTTCTTCGGGTTGGGAAGAAGGTCTTGAAGCGCCTCCCGGGGGATGCGGAAGGTGTAGTTCGAGCGCGAGTGGGCCAATAGGTTGGTTCCGATGAGCTCGTAGCCCAGAGTGCTCCCGAACGACAGCAGGGCCAGGCGGGCGCTCTCGATGACCCCCGCCGCCAGCACCACTACGCCACGGTCAGGGACCGGGATGGAGGGTCCGCCGCCGACGTGGACTGCCACCACCCGCCCGATTCCCTGGTCGACGATGGTCTGCAGCCCAGTGACGTGGCAGTTGGGCACCACCATCACGCGCTTGCGCCTATCGTCGCCATCGGACTCGGCCTGGGCCTGCCGCGCGGCTTTCATGAGCAGGGGCATGGCGCTGAACTTGTTGAGAGGGAAGAATCCCGAGCGCGGAGGCCGGCCCTGCACGGCCAGGGGCGCCTCCAGCTTGCGCTGCTCCGCTTCGGCGGGGGATCGCCCCGGGTCCAAGTCGAGGTGCTGTGGGAGCTCAGCCAAGGGGATGGCGTCGGGAACCTTCCCGGCGCCGATGCCGTCGAAGATCTGCTGGCGCAGGGCCTCATGCATCTTGCCAAAGACGAAGTCATTGGTCTCGGTGACGCCGATCTGCTCGGCCGCCTGGCGGAAGTACCCCGGGGATGCGTAGGGCAATGGGCTCTGGCCCCGCAGCTCGTTGAGCACATCCGTGGGCCAGACCGCGGCCGGCGTTTCGGCCTCCAGCAGCTCGGGTGACCACCCGCCCCAGAAGATGGAGCGCCCACCCAGGCAATAGGCCAGCCCGGGGAAACCGATGGGGACGTTCGACCGCCAGGGAATGCCCCAGATTTCCGCCCGGGGGACGCCAGGATCGGAAGTCACGGGGCCGGGGGGGAACAGGCCCAGGGCCGGGACGTTCTGGACGTGCTCGGTCAGCACCTGGGGCCCGGCGTCGAGCACCAGGATGCGGTGGTTTCGGAAGCTGTCGCGGTACAGGAGGTGCTGGGCCAGGGTGCCGCCGAATGAGCCTCCGCCGATGATGATGATGTCGAAGAGCGTCGTGCCGGGGCCGTGGGTGCTGGCCAGAGCCTCATCGAGGCCGTTGCAGACGTAACGGCCCAGCACGTCCTTGCTGAAGTCGGTGTACTGCGGGGTGGGGCTTACCATCCTCGACCTCCGCTGACTTGACCAAGTCGACAGGCCCTTGTGGATGCCGTCCTGGTGGTTATTGGAGGTTTGGGAACCATCGACTGATACGCGGTTGCACCTAACGTAGCGACAGACTGCCTAGCTCACTCGCTTGGTGTCGTAGCTTCGGGATTCCCAGGCACATTGTGTGGGTTCGCAACAGTCTGGCGTGCAGGGAGCGCCGTTGACGCCCTGGCCGGCTGCTGGGATCTGCGAGCACCGGCGTGCGGGAGCACCATGCACGTGTTCGACGATGAGTTCCGCCACCATCTCGGCGAAGCGTGGGTCGGTGCCCGGGGTGGCGGCCCGGACGAAACCCATACCCAGGGTGGCCGCCCGTTGCCGGGCCTCGTGATCGAGGTCCCACGCCACCTCGAGGTGGTCGGAGACAAAGCCGATGGGTTCCACCACGATCCCAGGCACTCCTTGGGCGTGCAGCGCGTTGAGGTGGTCGATCAGGTCCGGCACCAGCCACGGCACCCGCGGGGACCCGGAACGTGATTGCCACACGACGTCATAGCTGGGCACCCCGGCTGCGGCGGCGACAAGCCGGGCGGCCTCGGTGACTTGCCGGGAATAGCGATGACCGCCCTGCGCAGCGAGCCCGGCTGCCGCGTCGGCGGCCAGCGGCACTGAATGCGCCGTGAACACCACCCGGGCGGCCGGATCAGCCTGCTCGCGGGCCGCGTGCAGCGCGTCGGCACACACCGCGATGAACAGCGGGTGATCGAAGAACTGCCGGAGCTTGATCAGCTCCGGTGCTTGGGGACCGACGGCCCGCCGGGCCCGGGCGATGTCCTCGTGGTACTGCCTGCATCCCGAGTACCCGCCCCACGCCGACGTGGCGAAGACCACGGCACGGCGAATACCGTCAGCGGCCATCGTGGCGACGGTGTCCTCCACCATGGGGTGCCAGTTACGGTTACCAAAGTAGACCGGCAGGTCAAACCCGGCGCCGGCGAGCGCTTGCCCGATCGCGGCGATCAGGGTGCGGTTGCACTCGTTGATCGGTGACACTCCCCCGAAGTGCAGATAGTGCTGCGCCACTTCCTCCAACCGCTTCGGCGGCACACCGCGCCCGCGCGTCACGTTCTCCAGAAACGGTCGCACATCCCCCGGCCCCTCGGGTCCCCCGAAAGACAGCAGCAGCACTGCGTCAATCAACTAGACGCCTACGGCGTGGAAGCCGCCGTCAGCCCACACCATCGAGCCGGTCGTGGCGGGAAGCCAATCGGACAGTAGCGCGCAGACGGTGCGCGCCACCGGGGTCGGATCCTCGATGTTCCAGCCCAGCGGAGCACGACCGTTCCAGGCGTTCTCGAACGCGGCGAAGCCGGGGATGGATTTGGCTGCCAGGGTGCGGACCGGGCCCGAGGCCACCAGGTTGACCCGGATGCCGTCGGAGCCGAGATCGCGAGCCAGGTAGCGGCAGACCGACTCCAACGCCGATTTCGCCACTCCCATCCAGTCGTAGGCAGGCCATGCCTGACGATTGTCGAAATCCATTCCGACGATCGAAGCACCCCGGCCGAGCAAGGGCAGGCAGGCCATCGCCAGTGACTTGAACGAGTAGGCGGAGACCTGCAGCGCCTTCGCCACGTCCTCCCATGGCGCGCTGAGGAACTCCCCTCCCATACACGACGCCGGAGCGAAGGCGATGGAGTGCAGCACCCCGTCCAGCCCATCGACGTGGTCCCCGAGTCGGTGCGCCAGCGAATCCAGCTGGCCCTGGTCGGCGACGTCGAGCTCCAGAACCGGCGCCGGCTGGGGAAGTCGCTGCGCGATCCGCTCCACCAGGCGCAACCGGCCATACCCGGTCAGCACCACCTGAGCGCCCTGCTCCTGCGCCACGCGCGCCACGTGAAAGGCGATCGACGCGTCGGTGATCACCCCAGTGACCAGCAACCGCTTGCCCTCAAGCAGACCCGCCACCTGTCCTCCCCCCGATCAGTGACCCATTCCCAAGCCACCGTCCACCGGCAGCACCGCCCCGGTGATGTACCCGGCCGCGTCTGAAGCAAGGAAGGTCACGACAGCGGCGACCTCCTCGGGGCTGGCCTGGCGGCGCAGCGGGATCGAGCTCAGGATCTCGTCCCGTCGTGCCTGGCTGATGTCCGCGGTCATCTCGGTATCGACATAGCCTGGCGCCACTACGTTCGCCGTGATCGACCGGGATCCCAGCTCACGGGCGACGGATCGGGCGAGGCCGATCAGCCCCGCCTTGCTGGCCGCGTAGTTCACCTGGCCGGGCGCACCGGACAGCGCCACGACCGAGGAGATGAACACCATCCGGCCCCAGTGGGCCCGCAGCATGCTCTTAGCGGCGCGTTTGGCCACCCGGTATGCGCCGGTGAGGTTGGTATCCAGCACCCGGGAGAACTGGTCCTCGGTCATCCGCAACAGCAACGTGTCATCCGTGATCCCGGCGTTGGACACGAGAATCTCGATCGGCCCGTGCTCCTGCTCGGCCATCGCGAATGCCGCATCTACGGCTGCACTATCGGTGACGTCACACCGGACTCCCAGCACGTCCTCCGGTACGCCGGAGCCCCGGTGGGTGACCGCAACCCGATCGCCCTGCTTGGCGAAGGCGCGGGCAATGGCCAGCCCGATACCGCGGTTGCCGCCGGTGACAAGGACAGAACGGGCCATGGGCGCCCCCTTCGATTGCGAGCCACTCACGGTAGCCGCTGCCCGATGGCCAACGCGCCGGCGGCGGCGAGTATCGCGGCGAGGGTACCCGCGATCAGCCACGCCTTGCTGGCATCGGCTCGCTTGGTCTCATAGCCGATCTGCTCACCCAGAGTGTTCACGACCTCGCTGAGCTGGCCGGCGCTGCTGGCATCGTAGAACTGACCGCCGGAGAGGTCCGCGATGCGACGGATCGACTCGTCGTCCGCGGGCACCGGCTGGCGCTCACCGTTGATCTCCACTTGGCCGTAGGCGGTGCCGAAGGAGATCGCTGAGATCGGGATCTTGGCGGCGGCGGCGGCGCGGGCTGCGGTGAACGCACCGCGGGGGTCGTCGCCGTCGGGCGTCGGTACGGTCTGTTTGCCGTCGGTGAGCAGCACGATGCGGGCCGGCGGCGGTCCCTGCGCGTCGGAGACGACGGCGCCGAACGCTTCGATGGAGGACAGCGCGGCGAAGATCGCCTCACCCGTGCCGGTGGCTTCGGCCAGCTTGAGATTGTCGATGGACCGGATCACCGAGAGCCGGTCGGTGGTCGGCGGCTGCAGGACGGTGGCTGAGCCGGCGAAGGACACCAGACCCAGGTTCACCCCCGGGGTGAGATCGTGGGCGAAGCGCTTGGCCTCCCGTTGGGCCGCCGCGATCCGGGTCGGCTCGATATCGGTGGCGCGCATGGACAGCGACACGTCGATCACCAGCATGACGGTGGCCCGGTTGCGGGGCACCTTCTGCTCCGCGGTCGGACCGGCCAGCGCCACGGTGAACAGCACCAGGGCCGCGAGCAGCAGCGCCACCGGGACGTGCCGCGGCCAGCCCTGCCGCTTGGGCGCGACCCGCTCCAGCATGGCGAGGTTGGCAAAGCGCAACACCTGCCGTCGCCGCCGCCGCTGCATCCACACGTAGCCGATCGCCAGCGCGGCGACCACCACCAGCAGCAGGAACCACAGCGGAGTGGTGAACCCACCGAGGCTCATGCGGCGCCTCCCGACCACAGGCGCTTACGGGTGACTGCGAATCGCACCATGTCGGACACCCAGTCCGAGTCCGTGCGCAGGGTCAGCTGCGCGGCACCGCATCGCCGTAGCGTGGCCGCGACCTCGTCCCGATGCGCCGCGGCCGCGGCGGCGAACTCCCGGCGCAGCAACGGGGTTGTCACTACCTCCTTCTGCCGCCCGGTCTCTGGATCCGCCAGCACCACCGTGCCCATGTCGGGTAGCTCGAGATCGCGGGGGTCGATCACTTCAATGGCGATCAGGTCGTGCCGGGCGGACAACCCGCGCAGCGGGCGTTCCCAGTCGAAGACCTCCCCCGACCGCGGGCCGAGGAAATCCGAGATCACCGCGACCAGTCCGCGGCGGCGCGGCGGCCGGCGCAGCAGTTCCAGCGTGCCCGCCAAGTCTCCGCGGACACCGTCGGCGGCTCGCGGCAGCTCGGCGAGCCGGCGGATCAGCCCGCGGGCATGCGGCAGACCGCCGCGAGCCGGGATCCGCAACACATCCGCTCCGGTGCTTGCCACAGCGCCCACCCGGTTGCCGCCGCCTCTGGTCAGATGCGTCACGGCCGCGCACGCGGCCACCGCCAGCTCCCGCTTGTCGCATTCCGCGGTACCGAAGTCGAGGCTGGCCGACAGGTCCACGGCGAGCCAGGTCTCCAACTCCCGATCCGCGACCGTGTCCCGGATGTGTGGTTCGGTGGTGCGAGCGGTGACCGCCCAATCCATCCGCCGGACGTCGTCGCCGGGCTGGTAACGCCGGGCTTCACCCGGCTCGGTGCCCGGCCCCGGCACCAGACCGAGGTGATTACCTTGCAGCAGCCCGTCCAGCCGGCGGCGCACAGTGAGCTCCAACGCGCGGAGCCCGGCCTCCATCCGCCCCTCGCGCAGCGTCGGCGGCGCCCACCGGTGCCGCTCGTCCCGCCCGCCGCGCGCCGTCATCGGCTCAGGCCTTCCCTCCGTCAGGCTGTAGGTTCAACCAGCCCTGCTTCACTCAGCTCTGCCCGACCACTTCAGCTGGAGTTCCCGAATCGCTCGCAACCGGGCCGGTGTCGTGGGGGCGGGCTGAGACTTGTGGCAGTGGCACGGTCTGCAGCACCCGGGTGACGATGTGCTCCACCGGCACGCCGTCGGCCAGTGCGTCGTAGGACAGCACCAGCCGGTGCCGTAGCACGTCGGCGGAAACGTCGATGACGTCCTGCGGCAGCACGTAATCACGCCCGCGGACCAACGCCATCGCGCGAGCCGCCGCAACGATGCCCAGGCTCGCTCGCGGCGAGGCGCCGTAAGCGACCCACCCGGCGACGTCTGACAGGCCGTGCTCGGCGGGCGTGCGGGTGGCGAGCACCAGCCGCACCACGTAGTCGACCAGGGCGTGGTGCACGAACACCCGTCCCGCCACCTCTTGGAGCCGGATCAGCTCGGTGGGGTCGAGCACCTGGTGCGGCTGAGGAGGATGCACGCCCATCCGGTAAATGATCTCCCGCTCTTCCTCCACCGTGGGGTACTGCACCAGGATCTTGAACAGGAAGCGATCACGTTGAGCTTCAGGCAGCGGGTAGACGCCCTCATTCTCGATCGGGTTCTGGGTGGCCAGCACGAGGAACGGCGCGGGCATCGGATAGGTGGTGCCACCGATGGATACGTGCCGCTCTGCCATCACCTCCAGTAGCGCCGACTGCACCTTGGCCGGCGCGCGGTTGATCTCGTCGGCGAGCACGAAATTCGCCATCACCGGCCCCAGCTCGACGTCGAACTGCTCACGGCCCTGCCGGTAGATGCGGGTGCCGAGGATGTCGGCGGGAACGAGATCCGGGGTGAACTGGATGCGCGAGAACGTGCCACCCACCACTGTCGCGATGGTCTCCACCGCGAGAGTCTTGGCCACCCCCGGTACCCCTTCGAGCAGCAGGTGACCACGCGCCAGCAGGCCGACGAGCATCCGCTCGACCAGCCGATTTTGCCCCACGATCACCCGCTGGATCTCGAACACCGTCTGCTCGATCAGCTGGGCGTCCCGCGCTGGGGTGGTTGACCTGGAGGGTGGATGAGACGCTGGTGGATGCGCCCCGCCGACGGCATCGCTCACGGGTCCTCCTCGCAAGGCAATCAGGACACCACAGTTGCGGGATCCAGGCAGACCCAACCGTTGTGCCGGTGTGGCGGCTGTGAAGGTCTACATCACGCGCACGGCGTAGGGCATGATCTCGGTGTAACGCACCGATGTCACCCGCACCGCCGCCCCCGAGTACGGCGCCTCGATCATCTGCTCACCGCCGATATATAGCGCCACATGATGGATGTCGGCGGCCGAGCCCCAAAACAGCATGTCACCGGGACGCTTCTGGGCCAGCGGAATCTTGCGACCGGCGTTGTACTGGAAACCGCTGTAGTGCGGTAGCGAATAACCGAGGGCCCGAGAGAATGCGTAGATCATCAACCCCGAGCAGTCGAAGCCGACCTTGCGGAAGTCGCCGTAGGTGTCTGCCACCCCACCGTCGCGTACCCCGATCGTGGGCCCTGTGCCGTTACCCCCACCCCACGAGTAACGGACACCGAGCTGCGCCATCGCCCGATTGATCACCGAACCAACGCCGAGTGCAACGGCCTGAGCCCCACCAGCGGTGGCTGCACCGCGTTCGGCCGAAGCTGCGGCCGCTGCAGCGGCTGCCGCCGCAGCCGCCTGCTCGCGATCGCGTTCGGCGCGCCACTCCTCGTAACGCTGCCGTTGCCCACGCAGCCCCGCTGCGGCGTTCTGCGCCTCGTAGAGCTGCCGCTCCAGGTCCGCCTTCCGGTCCAGGAGCGATTTCGCCTGCGCCGACTGCGCTGCCTCGGTGTCGATCGCAGCTCGATACGCGGTGTCGAGCGCAGTCTTGGCATCGGCAGCCGCCCGCTGGGCGACTTGAGCCGCGGCAAGGGCTGCCCGGGTCTGAGAGTCCTTGTTGGCTGCATCAACCCGGGCCCGCCGCATGGACTCCACTGCGTGGAGCTGCGCGCCTCCCACCGCATCGAGCAACTCCGCGCGAGCTAGCAGGTCCTTCGGGCTTTTCGAGCCGAGGAATGCCGAGAGTGATCCGACAGTGTTTCCCTGCCGGAAACTGGCAGCGGCAAATTCGTCGAGGTCCCGATGCGCCACCGCGATCTGCGCAACGGCCGCGTCGGCTTCCGCGCGGGTGCTCTCGGCTGCGCGGGTGGCAGCGGCGGCGGTCGCGTCCGCGGCCTGCTGGTCGATCAGCGCCTTGTTGGCCAGTTCATGCTTGAGTTCGGCTTGCGACTGCAGGGCCAATAGGGCGGCGTCGGCCTGGGCCACCTGGTTGGCCAGCTGCCCGACCCGGGTTGCCGTGGTCGCAACCTGAGATTGGCTGGACTTGAGGTCGTCGTCACTAGGGTTGGGCGGGGGCGGCGGCACTGCTTGCCCGATGCCCGGCTGCCCTACCAGCGCCACCATCGCGAGCAGGCCTGCGATCAACGCACGGCACGGCAGGCGATGCCGAGTCCGGACGCTCACACCCACTCCTTCCCGGCTCCTCTCGCAGGCGTCGGTCATCCCCGACATCCGGCAAACCTTGTCAAGCTGGCATGCGGGTGCACTCTGTCATGTAACCCTCACAGACACCAACAACCACCCGCATAACTTTCGCAACATCCACCACATGTGTTACCAGCAGGAAGGCTCTATCACGCAGTGTGATCGAATCCGCAAAGGGTTGATCCGACCCGCAAAGGGCGTCGTCAAGACTGGGACGTATGTGCGGCAGGGTCGGTGGCCTAACCGAGCACCGTGCTCGGGGGACCAGGGAGAGGTGGTTGATCGTTAAGGAAGTCGGCGGTTGGCACGATGAACAGTGACCCGGTGACGGGGATGGAGAAGTCCAGGATCCGGTCGTAGTTGCCCGGCTGGGAGCCGACGAACATCCTGCGCAGCATCTCTTCGATCACGGTTGGGTCGCCCGTGTAGCCGATGAAGTAGGTCCCGAACTCACCGCACCCGGCTCGCCCAAAGGGCATGTTGTCGCGCACGATCTGTCGCTGCGTGCCGTCCGGGTCCACGATCGTGTTCACGGCGACGTGCGAATTGGGCGGCTTGACGTCGTCGTCCATCTCGATGTCGGCCAGTTTGGTGCGTCCGATCACCCGTTCCCTGTTCCTCGACCGACAGCGCGTCCCAGGAGGCCAGGTCGTGCAGGTACTTCTGCACGACGACATAACTGGCGCCGGGGAATGCAGGGTCCTGCTCGGCGGTGACCGTCACCGCCGCCTGGGCCGTCGGGCCGGTGGGGTTCTCGGTGCCGTCGACGAAGCCGAGCAGGTCGCGCTCGTCCCAGTATTTGAAGCCGTGCACCTCGTCGACGACCGTGACCACACCGGACAGCCGCTTCAGGATCTGGGTAGCCAGTTCGAAGCACAGGAAGAGCTGCCGGGCGCGGATGTGCAGCAGCACGTCGCCGTCCGTTGACACCGACCGGTGGCGCGGCCCCGCGAACTCCGGCAACCGGTGCAGCCCGGCCGGGCGCGGGCCGCGGTACAGGCGATCCCACGCCGCCGACCCGACGCCGGCCACACAGGCCAGCCCGCCCTCCGGGTAGCGGAAGCCGACCGCACGCTGTAACCCCGCAAGGTCGGCCAGCACTCCACGCACGGCCTCCTCGCCGCCCGGCTCGATCACCAGCACCAGGAAGATCGCTGAGCCCGTGAGCGGAGTCAACACCGGCTGCGGCAGCGCGGCCGGCGGCCCGACCGGATCGCGACCGGACATCACGGGACCCACACGCGAACACTTAGCCCCACACCGTTGAGCATCCCCCGATCATGGCACTTCCAACCCGCCGCCAGCAGGGGTTATCGCGCTTTTGGCGAGTCGACGAGCCGCCCCCCGGTGGAGTGGTGCTGGCAGACGATCAGGTGTTGCTGTGGTCTGGCAGTGCTGACAGACTTGTCGGTTGGGTCCCGGTGGCTGCCGAAACAGCGAAAATGCCAGCACGACGTCCGAAGACGACCGCATAAATCAGACCGCATAAATCATCTGCCGGGTCCGCTGCCGAAACAGCGACATGCCAGCACGAGGTCCGAAGACGACCGCATGAAGGAGCGCGCCATGGCGAAGGCAGTTGGAATCGATCTGGGCACTACCAATTCGGTGATCGCGGCGATGGAGGGCGGCCAGCCGACGGTGATCCCGAACGCCGAGGGATCCCGTACCACGCCATCGGTCGTGGCTTTCACCGACCAGGGCGAACGCCTGGTCGGCCAGCTGGCCCGGCGTCAGGCAATCTTGAACCCCAAGGGCACGATCTACTCGGCCAAGCGGTTCATCGGGCGTCGTTACGAGGAGGTCACCAGCGAGCTGAGCGGCGTGTCCTATGACGTGGTGGCCGGGCCGGACGACGCGGTCCGGTTCAGGGTCCGGGACAGGTTGTACGCCCCGGAGGAGGTATCCGCGCTGGTGCTGCGCAAGCTCGTCGAGGATGCCGCCAAGTTCCTCGGGGAAAAGGTGACCGAGGCGGTCATCACCGTCCCGGCCTACTTCAACGACGCTCAGCGCCAGGCCACCAAGGACGCAGGACGGATCGCCGGTCTGGAGGTCTTGCGGATCATCAACGAGCCGACCGCGGCGGCGTTGGCCTACGGCCTGGACAAGAAGCAGAACGAGACCGTGCTCGTGTTCGACCTGGGCGGTGGAACCTTCGACGTCAGCATTCTCGACATCGGCGAGGGCCTCGTCGAGGTCCGCTCGACCGCGGGCGACACGCACCTGGGCGGCGACGATTTCGACCGACGCATCGTCGACTACCTGGCCGACCACTTCCAGCGCGAGAACGGCATCGACCTGCGCCAGGACCCGCAAGCCCTGCAGCGTCTGTTCGAGGCGGCGGAGAAGGCCAAGGTGGAGCTGTCCTCGGTCACCCAGACCACAATCAATCTGCCGTTCATCACCGCGGATGCCTCCGGTCCCAAGCACCTGAACACCACGCTCATGCGGTCGACCTTCGACCAGGTCACCGGCGATCTGGTGGAGCGATGCCGGGGGCCGATCGAGCAGGCCCTGGCCGATGCCAAGCTCAACGCGAACGACATCGACGAGGTCATCCTGGTCGGCGGCTCCACTCGCATCCCGGCGGTGCAGGACCTGGTCCGCCGGTTGACCGCGGGCAAGGACCCGAACATGACGGTCAACCCCGACGAGGTGGTCGCCCTGGGGGCCGCGGTCCAGGCCGCGATCATCAAGGGCGAGGCCAAGGACGTGCTGCTGCTCGATGTCACCCCGCTGTCGCTGGGCATCGAGACGCTCGGCGGCCTGATGACCAAGGTCATCGAACGCAACACGACTATCCCCGCCCGGCGCACCGAGACCTTCAGCACGGCCGAGGACAACCAGTCGGCGGTCGATGTGGTGGTGTTGCAGGGCGAGCGTGAGCGGGCCGCCGACAACCGGGTGCTCGGCCGGTTCCGGTTGGAGAACATCCGGCCCGTGCCGCGAGGGTTGCCGCAGATCGAGGTCACCTACGACATCGACGCCAACGGCATCCTCAACGTCTCCGCCCGGGACAAGGACACCGGGGCCGAGCAGCGCATCACGATCAGTGAAAGCTCCAACCTGGACAAGTCCGACATAGACCGGATGGTCAAGGATGCGGAGCAGCACCGGGCCGAGGATGCCGGGCTGCGGGAGGTGATCGACGCCCGCAACACCCTCGACACGGCGGCCTACCAGGTGGAACGTCGCCTGGCCGAGCTGGGGTCGGCGGTCGCGGTGCACGAGAAGGCTAGGGCCGACATGCTCGTGGCCGACGCCCGCGAGGTTCTCAAGGCTGATCAGGCACCCCTGGCGCGGCTGCGGTCTCTGACCTCCGAGCTGCAGCAGATCTACCACGGCATCGGCGCCTCGTCGGCTCCCGGCGGTTCAACGCCCGGTGGGCCCGGTTCCGGATCCTCCGGCGATGGCGACGACGTCATCGATGCCGAGTTCACGACCTCCTGACCGGTCATGTGTCACGACGGCGGCGCCGATGCCGCGACCCAGGAGAGCGCCGAGCTCCAGAAGCGGATCGTCGAGCTGGAAGACCGTTGGCGACGCGCGCTGGCCGACCTCGACAACCTCCGCAAACGCACCGCCCGGGACGCGGAACAGCTCCGGGCCCGCGAGCGGGCGCACGTGGCGAGCGAGTGGCTGTCCGTGCTCGACAACCTGGGCTTCGCGCTGGAGCACGCCAAGGCCGATCCCGGCGCGATCGTCGACGGGGTCCGGGCGGTGCGGGATCAGGCCGAGGCCGTCATGGCCCGCCTCGGCTTCCCGCGCCGCGACGACGAGGCGGGCACACCGTTTGACCCGACCCGCCACGAGGCGGTGGGTACCGTCGCGGCCGCCGACGTCCCACCGGGGACGATCGTCCACGTCGTGCGGCCCGGCTACGGCGATGGCGAGCAACAGTTGCGCCCGGCCGCGGTCGTGGTGGCGAAAGGGTCGGCCTGATGGCGAGCACAGGCGACCTCTACGCCGCGCTGGGGGTGTCGAGGACCGCCGGCCAGGACGAGATCCAGCGGGCCTACCGCAAGCTCGCCCGCACCTATCACCCCGACATGAACAAGGACCCGGGGGCCGAGGACCGGTTCAAGGAGGTCTCCGCAGCCTACGACGTGCTGTCCGACCCGGAGAAACGTCGGCGCTACGACGCCTTCGGGCCCGACTTCCGCCAGGTGCCCGACGACGTCGACCCGCAAACCTGGGCCCGCGCCAGAGCCGGCGCCGGGGCGGCGCGAGGACCGGGCGCCGATCGAGTCCACTTCGCCTATGGCGCCGACGGCGAGGACATCGACCTGGAGGACCTCCTCGGTGGACTGTTCACCGGCCGCGCGGGACGGGGCTGGGGCCCGGTCCCCGGCGCCGACCAGGAGGCCGAGCTCGTGCTCACCGTCGACGAGGCCTACCGAGGTGGCCACCGCACCGTCACGCTCTCGGGCCCGGGCGGTCCTCGGACCATCGACGTCAACGTTCCGGCGGGAGTGACCGGCGGCCAGCGCATCCGGCTCGCCGGTCAGGGTGGCCAGGGTAGCGACGGTGCCCCAGCGGGCGACCTTTACCTCGTGGTGCGCCTGGCCCCCCACTCCCGCTACCGGGTCGAAGGCCGCAACGTCTTCGTGGACCTGCCACTGGCCCCGTGGGAGGCGGCCCTCGGCGCGTCCGTCGCCCTCGACATACCCGGTGGTGAGGCGAAGGTCAAGATACCGGCCGGGACCTCGAGCGGGCGGCGACTGCGGCTGCGCGGCCGGGGCCTGCCGAACTCCGGCGGCACGCCGGGTGACCTGTACGCGGAGGTCAAGATCGTGATGCCCGCCGAGCTCACCGACCAGGAGCGGCACCTGTTCGAACAGCTCGCCGCCGCCGCCACGTTCGATCCGAGGAGGCAGCGGTGAGCTACGCCCTCGTCCGGCTGTACGCCGACGCCCAGCGGCTGGACCTGGACTCCTTCGCCCGTGCCTCGGCGCTGCACCCCGACCTGGTACGCCGCCTTGTCGCCCTCGGGTTGATCGAGGTCGTGCCGGACGCCGCCGGCAACCTCTGGTTCCACCCCGCCCAGGTAGCCGCCGTGGCCCGCCTCCAGCGGCTGCGGGCCGGTTTCTCCCTCAACTACGCCGCCCTGGGGGTCGTGGTCGATCTGCTCGACCGCATCGCGGAGCTCGAGGCGGCTCTCCAGAAGCGCCCTCGACACACCGGAGGCTGACGATGGACCCGAACCGGCTGACCCAGAAGTCCCAGGAAGCCCTGCACGACGCCCAGACCAAAGCTCTGCGCTTCGGGCACAACGAGGTCGACGGGGAACACCTCCTGCTGGCCCTGCTGGACCAGGCCGACGGTCTGGTGCCCCGCCTGCTCTCCCAGGCCGGCGTAGACGCCGACCGCCTCCGGTCCGACCTCGAGACCGAGCTCGGTCGCCGACCCAAGGTCAGCGGCCCAGGCGCCACACCCGGTCAGGTTTTCGTAACCCAGCGGCTGTCCCGCCTGCTCGATACGGCGGACCGGGAAGCCAAGCGGCTCAAGGACGACTACGTCTCCGTCGAGCACCTGGTGATGGCGCTGCTGGAGGAGGGCGCGCAGAGCGCCGCGGGGCGACTGCTGCACGCGCCCGGACTGACCCGCGACAAGTTCCTCCAGTCGCTCAGTTCGATCCGGGGCAACCAGCGGGTGACCTCCGCAATGCCCGAGGTGGCTTACGAGGCGCTGGAGAAGTACGGCCGCGACCTGGTCGCGGACGCCCGGGCCGGCAAGCTCGACCCGGTCATCGGACGGGATGGCGAAATCCGGCGGGTCATCCAGATCCTGTCGCGCAAGACCAAGAACAATCCGGTCCTCATCGGAGACCCCGGGGTGGGCAAGACCGCCATCGTCGAAGGGTTGGCCCTGCGCATTGCGCACGGCGATGTGCCCGAGGGGCTGAAGGACAAGACGGTCTTCGCACTCGACATGGGTTCCCTGGTGGCCGGAGCGAAGTACCGGGGTGAGTTCGAGGAGCGACTGAAGGCCGTCCTCAACGAGGTGCAGGCAGCGCAGGGGCAGATCCTGCTCTTCGTGGACGAGTTGCACACGGTGGTCGGTGCCGGTGCCACCGAGGGCGCGATGGACGCCGGCAACATGCTCAAGCCGATGCTCGCGCGCGGCGAGCTGCACATGATCGGCGCCACCACGGTCGACGAGTACCGCAAGCACATCGAGAAAGATGCGGCGCTCGAGCGCCGTTTCCAGCCCGTCCTGGTCGACGAGCCCTCCGTCGAGGACGCCATCTCGATCCTCCGGGGCTTGCGGGAGCGCCTTGAGGTGTTCCACGGCGTGAAGATCCAGGACAGCGCCCTGGTGGCCGCAGTCGTGCTCAGCCACCGGTACATCACAGACCGCTTCCTTCCCGACAAGGCGATCGACCTGGTCGACGAAGCCTGCGCGATGCTCCGTACCGAGATCGACTCGATGCCCGCCGACCTGGACGAGCTCACCCGCCGCCTGACGCGCTTGGAGATCGAGGACGCCGCGCTGGCGAAGGAGACCGACACCGCCAGCGCGGCGCGCCTGCAGGAGCTGCGCCGGGAACTGGCGGACCTGCGCGGCGAGTCCGACGCGATGCGGGCCCAGTGGGAGTCCGAGCGCCAGGGCGTCCACAAGCTGCAGGCACTGCGGGGGGAGATCGAGCGGGTCCGTAACGAAGCGGAGCAGGCCGAACGCGACTACGACCTCAACCGGGCTGCGGAACTGCGCCACGGCAAGCTCCCGGAGCTGCAGCGGCGACTGCAGGCCGAGGAAGAACGACTGACCGCCAAGCAGGGTGCCAAGCGGCTGTTGCGCGAGGTCGTCACCGAGGAGGAGATCGCGGCCATCGTGTCCCGGTGGACCGGCATCCCGCTGAACCGGCTGCAGGAGGGTGAGCGGGAGAAGCTGTTGCGCCTGGACGAGATCCTGCACGAGCGCGTCATCGGCCAGGACGAGGCGGTGCAACTGGTGGCCGACGCCATCATCCGCGCTCGCTCGGGGATCCGGGACCCACGCCGGCCGATCGGATCGTTCCTCTTCCTGGGTCCCACCGGGGTGGGCAAGACCGAACTCGCCAAGACGCTGGCCGCGGCGCTGTTCGACACCGAAGAAAACATGGTCCGCATCGATATGAGCGAGTACCAGGAGCGGCACACCGTCTCCCGCCTCATCGGTGCCCCGCCCGGTTATGTTGGCTACGACGAAGGCGGCCAGCTGACCGAGGCGGTACGGCGCAAGCCGTACTCGGTCGTGCTCTTCGACGAGATCGAGAAAGCGCATCCCGACGTCTTCAACGCGTTGCTCCAGGTACTCGACGATGGCCGGCTGACCGACGCACGAGGTCGCACCGTCAACTTCCGGAACACCGTGATCATCATGACTTCCAACACCGGCTCCCAGTACCTGGTGGAAGGCGCGAGCTCTGGTGGAGAGATCAAGCCCGAGGCCCGCGACATGGTCATGGCCGATCTTCGGCGGTACTTCCGGCCCGAGTTCCTCAACCGGATCGATGACATCGTGTTGTTCACGCCTCTCACCGAGCCGGACATCGAGCGCATCGTCGACCTGATGTTCGACGATCTGCGAGCCCGGCTGGGCGAACGACAGATCACCTTGGACATCACCGAGGAGGCCCGTCGGTACATCGCCGAGCAGGGATTCGATCCCGTCTACGGGGCGCGCCCCCTGCGCCGATTCATCGCCCGTGAGGTCGAGACCCGCATCGGAAGGGCTCTGCTGGGCGGTGACGTGCACGACGGCGGTGTGATTCGAGTCTCGTTGCGGGACGGCGAGCTCGCCGTTACCTACGAGAACCCGCCGGAAGCCGACGCCGCGGCGTAGCGGCGCCCACCCTCTCTCGGACGGCCGACGACCTCGCGCCCCGTCCGGATGCCTCAGTTCACCTGCCGCTCCCGGTCCTCCCAGTACGCTTGGCGCAGCTTGAACTTCTGGATCTTGCCCGTGGCCGTACGGGGAATTGCGTCACGGAACTCCACTGACTTCGGCGCCTTGTAGCCGGCCAGCCGCTCCTTGCAGTAAGTGATGATCTCGTCCTCGGTGACCTGCTCCCCCGCGGCGATCACGACCAGTGCCTTGACCGTCTCCCCCCAGCGATCGGAGGGCACTCCGATCACCGCCACCTCGGCCACCGCCGGGTGGCTGAACAGGCAATCCTCCACCTCAATGGACGACACATTCTCACCGCCGCTGATGATCACATCCTTCTTCCGGTCAGTGATGCAGAGGTAGCCCTGGTCGTCCATCGACCCGCCGTCACCGGTGTGGAACCAGCCGGCCACCAGCACGTCGCTGCTTGCCTGCGGGCTGTCCCAATAGCCATCCATCACGACGTTCGAGCGGGCCAGCACCTCACCGAGTTCGGACGTGCGCAACTGCACCCCCAAGGCTGGCGCGCCGGCCCGGGAAAGCCGGCGGGCGCGGTCTTCGCCAGGTAGGTCGTCGTCCGCCGCCGCGCCGCGGTTGAAGGTCAGCAGCGGGGAGGTCTCGGTGAGCCCATAGATCTGCATGAACTCCCACCCGAGTTCCTCGCTGACCCGCTGGATCACCCTGGTCGGCGGTGGCGCACCGGCGCAGACCAGCCGCACCCGCCCCCGGCCCGGGATCTCACCGTCCCAGTTCGTGGCGGCGTCAAGCACCGCGTGCCACACCGCGGGGGCGCCGCACATCAAGGTCACGCCGTGCTGGTCGACCCGCCGCAGAATCTCGGCACCGTCCACCTTGCGCAGCATGATCTGCTGGGCTCCCAGCCCGGCGAGGCCGTAGGGCATGCCCCAGCCGTTGCAGTGGAACATCGGCAGGGTGTGCAGGTAGACATCGCGCTCCCAGGCACGGGTGTGCAGGGCGAAGGTGACCGCGTTGATCCAGATGTTGCGATGGGTCAGCTGCACGCCCTTGGGTCGAGCGGTGGTGCCGGAGGTGTAGTTGATCGTCGCCGTGGCGTCCTCGTCGGGCTCCGTCCACGAACGCGGCTCGACGTCGAAGCGCATCACCTGCTCCTCGGTTTCGCCACCGAGCACGAAACGGTGTCTCGCCTGCACCGTCTTGAGGGCTTCGTCGAGTTCGGGGTCGATCAGCAGCACCGAGGAGCCGCTGTGCGAGACGATGTAGTCCACCTCGTCGGCGCGAAGCCGGAAATTCACCGGCACGCAGATCCGGCCGCTGGCCGGCACCGCATGCAGCAGCTCTAGCAGGCGGGAGCAGTTGGCGCTGACCACCGCCACCCGCTCGCCCACACCCACCCCAAGCGCGTCCAGACCAGCCTGCCAGGCGCGGACCCTGCGGCCCAGTTGCTGGTAGGTCGACGTCCCAACCGATAGCGCCGGCTGGACGGCCTCGTCCACGAGCGCGACGGACTGCGCGAACGCAGTCTCGCCGCGGGCAAGGAAATCGGCGACCGTCAAGGGCACCCGCACAGTTCCCACCTCCAGCGCAGTTGTGCTCGGGGCCTTAACTAGCTGTAACGCCGGGTAAAGGCTTCGCCCGATGGTCCCACTGATCGGGGGCCGGACGTAGAGTCAGATTGAGTGCACCCGCCTAGCCCCGCCAGCGGAGGAGCCCGTGACCCACGCAGCAACCAGCGCAGACAGCTTCGGCACCCGCGGCATGCTCTCCGTCGGAACCGCGCGCTACCAGGTATTCCGATTGGCCGAACTGGACCGGCGGGTGGGCACCCAGTGGCACAGCCTGCCCTACAGCCTGAAGGTGCTGCTGGAGAACCTGCTGCGCTGCGAGTCGGCGGCCGCTGGTGGACTTGTCACGGCTGAGCACATCGAGGCACTCGCCTGCTGGGACTCCCAGGCGCAGTTGTCCACCGAGATCCAGTTCACCCCCGCCCGGGTCATCATGCAGGACTTCACCGGGGTGCCCTGCCTGGTCGATCTGGCCACGATGCGCGAGGCGGTCACCGCCCTCGGTGGTGACCCGCGCGGGGTGAATCCGCTTGCCCCAGCTGAGCTGGTCATCGACCACTCCGTGATCGCCGATGTGTCCGGCCGCCCGGATGCCTTCGAGCGCAATGTTGCGCTGGAGTATCAGCGAAACCGGGAGCGTTACCAGTTCCTGCGCTGGGGGCAGGGCGCCTTCGCCGAGTTCAGCGTGGTCCCGCCCGGCACCGGGATCGTGCACCAGGTCAACCTTGAGTACCTGGCCCGGGTCGTCATGACGCGTCATGGTCAGGCCTATCCGGACACCGTGGTGGGTACCGACAGCCACACCACCATGGTCAACGGACTTGGGGTGCTGGGGTGGGGTGTGGGCGGCATTGAAGCTGAGGCCGCCATGCTCGGCCAGCCGGTGTCGATGCTCATCCCCCAGGTGGTCGGTTGCAAGCTCACCGGATCCATCCCACCGGGCGCGACCGCCACCGATGTGGTGCTCACCTTGACCGAGATGCTCCGCGGGCACGGCGTGGTCGGGAAATTCGTCGAGTTCTACGGCGAGGGTGTCGCGGCGGTGCCGCTGGCCAACCGCGCCACCATCGGCAACATGAGCCCAGAGTTCGGCTCCACCTGCGCGATCTTCCCGATTGACGAGGAAACCGTCCGCTATCTGGCGCTCACCGGTCGGCCCGCTGAGCAGATCGCACTGATCGAGGCTTACGCCAAAGAGCAGGAACTGTGGCACGATCCGAGCCGGCAGGCCACCTACTCCGAGTACCTCGAGCTGGACCTGTCCACCGTGGTGCCCTCCATCGCTGGACCCAAACGCCCGCAGGACCGGATCGCGCTGTCTACTGCCAAGTCGGCGTTTCGCCAGGCGCTGACCGGCTACACCCAGCGTCCCAGCTCGCCGATACTCGTGCGACCCGCCGGGAGGGCCGGCTACGAGATCGACAACGGCGCGGTGGTGATCGCCTCGATCACCTCATGCACCAACACGTCCAATCCGTCTGTGATGATCGGTGCGGCGCTGCTGGCCCGCAACGCGGTGGAGGCTGGCCTGGCCGTCAAGCCATGGGTGAAAACATCAATGGCGCCAGGATCCCAGGTCGTCACGGACTATTACGAGAAAGCCGGGCTGTGGCCGTATCTGGAAAAGCTCGGCTACCACCTTGTCGGCTACGGCTGCACCACCTGCATCGGCAATTCCGGGCCGCTGTTCGAGGAGGTCTCGCAGGCGGTCCGCGATGGCGATCTCGCCGTGGTCAGCGTGCTGTCCGGTAACCGCAACTTTGAAGGCCGGATCAACCCCGACGTTGCGATGAACTACCTCGCCTCACCGCCATTGGTGATCGCCTATGCGCTGGCCGGAACGATGGACGTCGACTTCGAGCACGATCCGCTGGGGCTTGACAGCGAGGGAAGCCCGGTCTTTCTCGCTGATATCTGGCCCTCGCCGGAAGAGGTGCAGAAGGTGATCGAGTTCGCGATCAGCCAGGAGATGTTCGTCAAGGACTATGCCGATGTCTTCGCCGGCGACGCTCGCTGGCAGTCTTTGCCGACCCCCGAAGGCGAGACCTTTACCTGGGATCCGGAGTCGACCTATGTGCGCAAACCCCCGTATTTCGACGGGATGACGGCGCAACCGCTCCCCGTGACCGACATCTCCGGTGCCCGAGTTCTGGCGCTGCTCGGGGACTCGGTGACCACCGACCACATCTCCCCCGCCGGGGCGATCAAGGCGGACTCCCCCGCTGGTCGCTATCTCGCTGAGCGTGGCGTCGAGCGCAAGGACTTCAACTCCTATGGTTCGCGCCGGGGCAATCACGAGGTGATGATCCGCGGCACCTTCGCGAACATCCGGCTGCGGAATCTCCTGGTGAAAGACGTCAGCGGTGGCTACACTCGCGACTTCACCGCGGAGTCCAGCGGTGACCAGCGGGTGTCCATTTACGACGCCGCACAGCGCTACGCCGCGGCTGGCATCCCGCTGCTGGTGCTGGGCGGCAAGGAATACGGCTCGGGTTCGTCGCGGGACTGGGCGGCCAAGGGAACCAGCCTGCTCGGGGTACGCGCGGTGCTCGCCGAATCGTTCGAGCGGATCCATCGCTCCAACCTCATCGGGATGGGAGTGCTTCCGCTGCAGTTTCCCGCTGGCGAGTCGGCGTCGTCGCTGGGTCTGGACGGCACCGAGACATTCGACATCTCCGGCGTCGCTGCACTCAATACAGCCATCCCGGCGACAGTGTCCGTCACCGCCATCCGCGAAGGCGCGAATCCAGTGGAGTTCGACGCTGTGCTGCGCATCGACACCCCCGGCGAAGCCGAGTACTACCGCAACGGTGGCATCCTGCAATATGTCTTGCGCTCCATGGCGCGACGCATCTCGTGATGGGAGAACATTGTCTTAGTTTCGGCCACCGCAGGAATCTTCAGGCCAGTAGCTCGCGGAGATCGCTGGGCGCTAGCACACCCCAGGCAAGTAATTGTGTACCGACATCGTTGGTGCGCTGCTGACCGCTGATGTCTTCCACACCCCGCTCTTTCAACAGGCCCCGCCAATAGAAGACACGTCTCTCGACCTCAGCAGACGTGACAGGCTTGGCCGTGGGATCGCGGCGGGCGAGCACGGCGCTGGCGACCTTCGCGGCCTCCGCGTCGCCCACCGCCTGGACTGGGATATTGTTGTAAAGGAATTTTGCGGTGAGCAGAAGCCGGTCACGATCGTTGGGTTTGGGCATTCGACTCTTGGTCGGGTTGCCTCCCTTTGGCAACGGAAGTAGGAGACGTGACTCCGTGCGGGGGTCGTCGATGGTGATTCGAAGGTGATACTGCTCGTGCGGGCTGGGTATGCTCACCAGCGCACCAGGCGGAACCAGCGCCCGGCAGGCGGCGAGGTCGGGGTCAGCGCAGACCGGAAGAGTCTCCTCGCGGTCACGCTCGGAGAGTTTGATGGGGTGGCAGGCCGATAGGCACCGTATGCCCCATAGCCCGTCACCGAAAGCGATCTCGCACACCGTTTTGGACACGGACTCATCCGCTTCTCCGTAGCGGGTTCGGGGTAATCCGAGCACCAGCGGGTTGTCTACGTGGCGACCGATGCGGAATGGCACACCGCCGGGGTGGGCGTGTAGCCGTATCGGGTCACCGGGGTTGAACGGGCGGCCGTAGAGAGTGGCCGGCCGGGTGCTCGATAGGGTCATGATGAGGTCGCCAGGTGATGGTGATGCGTGGCCGCCCATGCACCTCAACCTAGGCACACTCGGATAATCCTGAAAAGGATGCGCGTCAGGGGCAGCCCCGGGAGGTGTTAGTGCATGGACACACACAGGTTGGTGGTCTCCGCGGTGCGTAGTCTCTGCACGGTGCCTTGCGCGTCGAACTGGATGATCGGGTAGGAGACGCGGCAGGGTTCACCCGCGTCGGTGAAGTCCAGCGGCCCGGAGATCCCGTCGTAGTCGATGTCGCGGTGCTCATTGATCAGCTTCAAGCACGCCGCATAATCGCTGCACTTCTCGCCGGTGCGGGTCACCTCGACGGCGTGGCGGGCGATGGCGTCAGGGTTGGGTGTGCCGGCGACGGCGGCCGCGAGCGCCACCACGATGACCGCGTCATAGGTCTCGGCAGCGTAGGTCAACTCGTTGACCGGTCCCCTCAAGATTTCCTCGAGGCGGCGGCGAAAGTCAGGGTTCAGCGGCAGCATTGTGGTGCCGCGCATGCCGGCCAGCACACCCGGGTTCGTCGGGTCGACCTGCCCAGGCAGCGACGCGCTCATGTTTCCCTCCGCGCCGTAGAGGCGCGTGGTCTGCGGATTCACACCTCTCGCGATGAGTGACCGCAGGACCCAAGCGCTTTCCTCGAACCCGACGACCACGACTGCCCGCGGCTTCGCCCCGGCAACACGGCGCGCAAGATCGTCATGATCAGTTGCAGCTGGATCGTAGGACTCGGTGATAACCACCGGCACACCACTGTCAGTGAGACTCCGTGTAATCACATCGCGGAAGCCGTCACCGTAGGCATCATCGCGGGTCAGCACCGCCACAGATCCCCCACCGTCATCGACGATCTGCCGGCTCAGCGCCCGCCCTTGCAGCTCATCGGACGCCGCGGTGCGCAGGTATCGGCCCCCGTCGGGGTAGGTGCTCAGTTCAGGGGCAGTGTTCGACGGCGACACGAGCAACGCGCCGGCCGCCGAAACGGTGTCCAGCACCTTCAGCGTGTTCGCCGACGCCGCCGGCCCGATGATCACGTCGGTCTGATTGCGGAGCAGCGCATCGGCCGACCCGCAGATGGTGTCTGTCGCCGGGTCGCCCGCATCTTTCTCGTTGCGGCCCAGTTGATACTCCTCGACCTGATAGTTCGGGCCCGTCCCCACCGCCCGGACATCCCCGACCGCGAGACGCAGGGCTGCGGACTGTGCTGCTCCTCGGCCTTCGGTGGGCCCGGTGTAGGCGATGAGCCCGCCGAGGCGCAGGACGGTATCGCCATGATCAGGGCTATAGGTACCCAACGGGCAACGAAGATCCTTTGGTTGAAGGACCACGACGATGCCCGCACCGACGGCCAGAGCCACGACGATGGCCCCGGCAGCCTTCGCCGACCGGGTTCGCCACCACAGCGGCCGCAGCCCTGCCTGCCGGGCACCAGCCTCCCGGATCTCGGCCCGGAGTTCCTCCGCGGTGGGTCGCTGTTCAGGGTCGTAGTCCAGCGCGCGGGCGATGACCAGGCGCATCGTTGCTGGGAGCGCGTCGAGTTTCGCCGGGTCCCACGCGAAATGGGTGTTGATCATTTGTTGCGCGGTGTCGGGCTGCTCATCCAAGGGGTGCCGCCCGGTCCGGAGGAACAGGAGGGTAAGCGCGGCGGAGAAGACGTCGGCCCGCTGCTCTTGAGCGACGGTGAGCCCACCGACGTGGCGCTCCGGCGCCATCCACCCGGTTGTTCCGGTGACCACCACGATCTCCGGGTCGCCTGCGTGACGACTCCAACCGAGGTCGACGAAAGCTAGTCCACCCGAGCGGTGAGCGACGAGGTTCTCGGGCTTGATGTCGCAGTGGGCATAACCCTGACGGTGGAGATCGGCCAGCCCGTCGGCGATCGCCTGGGCTGCCGCGAGGAAGCGATCGACGCGGCGCACGGGTGCGACCCTTCGCAAGTCCCGCCCGGGGATCAGTTCAGCGGCTAACCACGGCGGGGTGGCTCCCGCCCCGACGGCGTAGGTCCGGACGATGTGCGGGCTCACCACATTCTGAGCGATCTGGTGTTCGCGTCGCAGCCTTTCTCGCTGCGCCTGCGACGCATTGGGTGCGACCTTCAATGCGACCAGCTGCCCCGCATCCGGGCCCTCGGTCCGGCGTGCTCGGTAGACCCGAGTCGACTGTTCCCAGCTGGACAGCATCCGGCCGAGCCGGAAACCTGGGACGATCGGCTTGTCACGCTGAAACGCGCCTGGTAACCAACTTCCGAGGCTGCGGTCGCGACGGCGACGGCCGACACGCCGACGCCGGTAAGCCTCATCCATCGCGACAAGATGCCATGGACCCGGCCTGTCCGCCAGACGATAGTGCGGGGGTGGCCCCACCGCTGGTCAATTTCCGGAGGCGCTCAGATCAGACCGCGGCGGCCGCGAGGCAGGCGAAGCCGACAATGGCGATGATGTTGCGGATGGCATGGAAGCAGCGCCAGCGGGTGCGATAGCGCTCGGCGCCTGCCGGAACCTGTCCCTCGCGGAGTCCCCGGAACTTCGAGTTGATCGGCTCGGCGATGACGATGGAGCTCAGGATTACCAGGGCGATCAGCGCGACGCCTGTCCAGCCGAGGAACTGGGCGCGACCATTGCTGCCGATGGCGAACGCAGTCGCGCCGGCGCAGCTGAGCACGGCGAGGATGGGCAGTAGCGGGTCCACTCGATACAGCGACCGCCGGAAGTCGAGCGCGTATTGCTCGATCGGCATCCGGCGCCACAGGTTCGTGCGTTCCACAGCGAAGATCAGCAACCCCCCGGCCCACAGGCCACCTGATACCAGCATCAGCCACGCGCCGATGCAGAGGATGCTCATGTTGCACACCCGCTATTCGCGCCGTTGGGCCACGTGACATGATTTCCATGGCTTGCCATGCAGATAGAATATGGCAAGCCATGGAAAATGTCTAGGACGTGAGGGCAGCGACGATGCAACGCACCGAGTCGATGGGCTATCTGGTCAACCATCTCGCACGGCTACTGGCCAACGCCTTGCGCGCCCGGATCGCCCATCGGGGCGTTGTGCCGGGCCAATTCGCCCAACTACTCGCCCTCTACGAGCACGACGGCCTAACCCAAAGCCAGCTCTGCGAGCGGGTGTCCATCGACCAGTCGACCATGGCCCACACCCTCAAACGCATGGAACGCGATGGGCTGATCAGGCGGATACCAGACCAGCTCGACGGCCGCCGCGCGATCATCTGGCTGACCGAGCGGGCCCGCGAGCTCGAAGATGACCTCACCGGCTGCGCCCAACAGGTGAATGCACTGGCAACCAAGGGATTCACTGATGACCAGATATCACAGTGCCATCAACTCGTCACAAGGATGATCGACAACCTGGCATCAGACTTCGCCGGCTAGCGCGTCGTAGACCTCTGGCTAGTCACTAGCCCTCGGTGCCGTCACCGGCCGGTGTGCCCCCGCTGACCGGTTCGAGCACGAAGACCGGGATCTGGCCGGTCGGTCTTGCGCTGCCGAAGCAGCGGAACACTCCGGTTTCCGTAGCGCATCGCCTCGGCTACCTCTCGTCGGCTACCTCTCGTCGGCTGTCCCGCTACGGCTGATCGAGCAGGGTGAGGTAGGCGTCGAGCTGGGCCGCGCCGACGAGAAGGTTGCGGCTGCGCGTGGTCAGCCGGTCCTGCCAGGAGTCGAGGAAGGCGCTCAACGCGTCCGCCCCGCCCGCCTCGCGCAGCGACTCGATGAACTGCGCGACCTGGCGCAGCAAGTACCCGCCTCGCCGCAGCTGCCGTGCGATCTCGGCGTCGCGCACGCAGTCCGGTCCGTATTCGCGGTAACCCGTTGCCCGGTCGCGTTCGGGGCGCAGGATGCGCTCGGTTTCCCAGGTGCGCAGCGTCGCCGGGTGCACGCCGAGCCGACGCGCGAGTTCGCCCACGGTCAGCGGTCGACCGTTGGCAGGGGTGGGTGTCGTGGTGGACAGGCTGCCAAGGGCCGTCGCGACCTCGGTGCGGGCGCCGCGTTCGGCGAGCAGCGCGACGTGCGCGGCGTCGATGAGCCGGTAGGCGGACTCGGTGTCCCCCCGGTTGGTCGCGCGCATGATCTCCATGGCCTGCTGGTGCCCGTGGCCGCCGCGCAGCGCGAGGAAGGCGCGCAGGGCCTGCGCGTGCAGGGGCGTGTAACGCCGGTAGCCGGTTTCGCTGCGCTCGGTCGGCGGGAGGATGCCCGCGTCCTCGTAGTTGCGGATCGCCTGTGCGGACAACCCGTGTTCTCGGGCAAGGTCGACGGGTCGCAGTGCGCACCTCCGATTGAAGCTTCGATCTATAAGAATCAGGTAGAAGTCACATAAGTTTCACCTGATGCTTCAACGATAATATCGAGGGCAGTTCCTTCCGGAAGGGGTGTTCATGTCCACTGCCGCAGCACTGCGTGGGATCGGCCGCCAACTCGACGACCCGGCAAGCCTGGGCCGTGCCCTCGACGAGCTGCTCGCCGCGCGGACCGAGCCGCCGGCCCTGCTCGCCCTCGGCGAGCCGACACACGGGATCGAGGCGTTCCCGTTACTGCGCAACGAACTCCTCGGTCACCTCGTCGAACGCGGGTACCGGTCGATCGTGCTGGAGACCGATGTCTTTGCCGCGTCCGTTGTCGACGACTACGCGGGCGGAGCAACGGCGGATGTCGACACGGTGCTCGCGACCGGGTTCAGCCACGGGTTCGGCGCCGTGCCGGGCAACCGCGAACTCGTCGAATGGCTCCGCGCGCACAATGCCGGCCGCGCGCCGCAGGACCGGATTCGCTTCCACGGCTTCGACGCGCCCACGGAGACCTACAGCGCGCCGAGCCCGCGACGCGCACTGTCCGCGGTCACCGACTATCTGCCCGGGGCGCTGCGACCCGAATCAGTGCGCGACCTCGACGCGCTGCTCGGCCGGGACGCGGACTGGGCGAACGAGGCGGCCGCGTTCGACCCGGCAGCGTCCATCGGCGACTCCGACCACGCTCGCGCCCTGCGCATCGTCGCCGACGACCTCGCCAGCACGTTGCGCCGCGCGGCACCCGGCCTGCACCCCGCCGACCCGGCCGGCTACGCCCACGCCGTCGCGCACGCGCGCACCGCCCAGGGCCTGCTGCGCTATCACGCGGCCATGGCCAGCCCCGCGCCCGATCGCATCGCGACCTTGCTCAGCCTGCGCGCCGAGATGATGGCCGACAACCTGCTCGCGATCGTCGCGCAGGAGCAGCGACGCGGACCGAGCCTGGTGTTCGCGCACAACGTGCACCTCCAGCGTGTGCAGTCCCACACGCCGGTCGGCGAGGACGAGATGAGCTGGGGGAGCGCTGGCGCGCTCGTCGGGCTCACCCTCGGCGAGCGTTACGTGTTCCTGGCAACCGACGCCAGCCCCGACAGCGACCCAGGCACCCTCCAGGGCGTGTTGGCCGAGGCGACCACCCGCCGCGCCCTGTTCCCGGCACAGGCCCTGCGCGCCGCGCTTCCCCCGTCGATCGGCCCGGGCGAACCGATCGTGCCCGGCCACCTCCCGCTGCACCCAGCAGAGTTGGACGGCGCCGACGCAGTCATCTTCATCGCCGACACCGACGGAAAACGCCATCAATACTGGTAGCGGCACATTCCGGGTCACCGGGTGTGGTCGTCGCTGGGTGCATAGCTGCTCCAGGGGCTGCCGGCTTCCGCGGCGACGCGGGCGGTCGGTTGGTGGGTGTAGCCGAGCATGGCGGCCGGGCCCGGCCTGGCCATCGCGGTGGTCAGCGTGCTGCTGCCGCGGCACCAGCGCCGCTGACCGCCGGCGATGCCGCGCGCTCGCTCGCCGCACCCCTGTGTCCTCGCACGACCTCACGTGGCGGTGCATTTGAACCGTCCTGGGTTTAATCAGGCCCGAGCGCAGACGACCTGGCCGCGCTGATGACATCGTCGACATCGCGAAGATGATGCTGACCCTCATGAACGGTGTGCCGGCCAAGCCACGCCACCGTGCGCTGTGTCGGAGCCGGGTAGGGATAGATGCAACAGCGTTGCCATTGGGTGTGGTCAAGCCTGGCAAAGGCTCTGGCGATGAGGCTCGCGGCCAGGTCGACTTCGCAGCCCACCTCCTCGAGGCGGTCGTCGCCGTATCGAGCGAGGATGACCCGCTGATCGCGGTAGATGGACCAGATGCGGGGAGTGTCCTCGACCAAGGCCAGATAGAGGCGCTCCCGCTGGGCGAGCAGAACGTCACGGAAGTGGCAGCTGTACTCCAGCGCCGACCAGACCTGCGGCGCCGGCCGCCTTCGGAGTAGGCGCTCCTCCTTGGCGTCATGCGCACCGGCCGCAAGCCGTGACTGGTAAGCGGTTCCCAGCGAGCGAATCGCGTCAGGTAGGTCACTGATTCTGACTTCGTCATAGCTGAAGTCGCACTGTTCGCAGTGGTCCATGCCGCCATCCTGGTATCCCCTTGATCTGAGTTGTCGCCGGCCCGCGCGATCACTATCGTCACGCACCGCGCGCGCCCGATCTCGAAGGTGTGACGCTGCGCCCATTGCGGGTGCTCAGCAGCGCCAGGGCATAGCCCCCGGTGGCGACGGCGAGGATCGCAAAACTCGGCGGCATCGCAGGCAGGACGTAGCTGAGCGCGAGGCCTGTCCACATCGCAGCCACCGCGAGACCGGCCGAAAGGAGCAGCGCCAAATAGGGCCGGGTGGTCAAGCGTTGAGCTGTCCCTGCAGGTGCGGCAATCAGCCCGAGCAGCAGCAGCGCGCCGACTGCCTGGCTCGCCTCGGCGGCGGCCGCGCCGACCAGCGCGAGGAAGCCGTAGCCCAGCAGCCGGACCGGAATCCCGCGGGCAGCGGCAACGGCTCCATCGATGCTGGCGAACAGCAGCGGTCGGGCAATGGCGACCATGGCGCCCGCGATGACGGCGGCGACGATCGCGGCGGTGATCGCTTCTGAGTTATTCAGACCGAAGATCGAACCGAACAGGACGTTGACCCCGGCGTTGCCGTTTCCCGTGCTGTTGTGGGTGGTGAACAGGGTCAGGAAGAACACCCCGAGGCCCAGGATCCAGGCAAACACGCTGCCGATCACCACATCATCGGCGCGGCCCCGGCCGCCCAGAGCGCCGAGGGCCACGCCTACCCCGATGGTCGCGGCGAACAGCCCCAACCGCAGGTCGATGCCCAGCGCCAGCGCTGCCAGGGCGCCGGTGAACGCCACATGGCTCAACGCATCGCCGGTGAACACCTGGGCCCGCAAGACGACGAAGTAGCCGACCAACCCCCCGGCGGCGGCGATCGCGGTACCGGCCAGCAGGGCGTGGAGCAGGAATGGTGGCCAGCTCATGGTGGGAGCCCGACCGTGCTCAGCGCCGCAGGGCGGCGAGGCGCCCGGCGCGACCGCTGGTGGCGGATGGCCTGAGCGCTCACATAGCCGGCGAAGGCAAAGCTGGTGACGAAAAACCCGACCGGAAACGGGGTGTAGTAGGCCACGCTCAGACCGAGCCACGTGACGATCACCCCGATCATGATGGTCAGCGCCAGGGCGCGGACGGGCCCCGCGGTCAACGCCTGCGCGGTCGCCGCGGGCATCACCAGCAGGGCGAACACCAGCAGGGTGCCAGTGATCTGGCTGGCTTCGGCGGTCGCCGCACCGAGCAACACCAGGAAGGCGACGGACAGGGCACGCACCGGGACATTGCGGGCGCGCGCCACATCCGGATCGATCGAGCCGAAGGCCAGCGGACGGCCGATCACCACCAGAATGCTCAGAGATACGGCGGCCACGACACCGAGGAGACCGACCTGCTCGGTGGTGATCCCCAGAAAGCTGCCGAACAGCAGGGCGTTGATGCCGCTGAGGAACCCCTTGTACAGGGCGACGAACAGGAACCCGCAGGCCAGCGCGAAGGACTGCACAGTGCCGGTGACCGCCGACTCCTCCGAGTAACCGCCGCTCCCCGTCCGCGGTAACGCCGCGATGATCAGGGCGCCGGCCAGGCAGAAAACGAAATAGCCATAGCTGGCCGCGACACCGACCAGCACGGCGCCGGCCGCGCCGGGGAAACCGATCACCGACAGGGTGTGGCCGGCGAAACTCTGCCGGCGAAGCACCATGAACCAACCCATCACCCCGGCCAGCACCGCGATGATCGTGCCCGCCCGGAAAGCGTTGACCATGAATGGGAACGACCACATCTGTTGTAGATCGATGATCGGGTTCCAGCTCGGACCCTCGGCCGGCAGCATGGCTACTGCCCGCCATGCCGGTCAGCGTGATCCGCGCAGCCCTGTGGGTGCCCGACCACGACCAAACCGCCGTCAGAGGCGGTGAGGACCTCGATCGGGGTGCCGAACAGTTGGGTCAGCGCCGGGCCGGTGATCACTTCGCGGGGTGGGCCGATCCGCGAACCGCCGGGCGCGAGGTAGACCACGGTGTCGAGGTGCGACAGGATTGGGTTGACGTCGTGCGCGACCATCATCACGGCCACCCCTTGCGCCCGACTGATCCGGGCGATCAGGGCCGCGACGGCTGCCTGATTCGGCAGATCCAGGCTGTCCAGTGGCTCGTCGAGCAGCAGTAGCTCGGGAGCCGGGGCCAGCGCCTGGGCGATCAACAGGCGTTGCTGCTCTCCCCCGGACAGTTCTCCGACCGGGCGGTCGGCGTAGCCACCGGCGCCGACCAGATCGATGACCTCCTCGACGCGCGCCGCCGACGCTCGCCGCGCCGCGCCGCCGGGCAACCATGCCGGAAGCGGCAGGCCCCACCGATGCCCGTCCAGGCCCAGCCGCACGACATCGCGGCCCCGCACCCGCAGGGACGGGTCAAAACTTCGGCGTTGGGGCAGGTAGCCGATCCGCTGGTTGGCCCGTCCGGGGGGCTGGCCGAGCACCCGTATCTCGCCCTCGGTCAGCGGTAGCGCCCCGAGGATGACCTGGACCAGCGTGGATTTGCCGACCCCGTTGGGGCCCAACACCGCAACGAACTCCCCGGTGGCGATCGTCAGGTCCAGCCCACCCCACAATCGCCGGCCGCCGCGCTGCACCGCGGCGTTGCGTAGCGCGACCACGGGTGGATCCTGCGGCTGCGGCGGGCGACGACCGTCGACGCGAGGTTGCTGGGCCACCTCAGGACCGGTCGAGCGGGCATTCATCGGGCGCTGGCCTGGGACAGTGCTTGCTCGATGCCCTGGATCTGGTCGGCTTGCCAGTCCTGGAAGCTGGCGGCAGCAGGGGGTGTTTCGGTGATGGTGGCCACCGGGATGCCCGCTGCCTTCGCCTCGGTCACCAAGGTGGCCACGTCCGGGGTCGAGTTCTGGCTGTTGAACACGAAGACCTTGATCTGCTTGGTCTTGATCTGCTGATCCACCGCGATCTTGTCGGCCGCGGTCGGATCGGTACCTTCGCTGACCGCGTCCAGGAACGACTCCGGGGTCACCATCCTGAGCCCGAGGCCTTCGGCCAGCGGGGTCACGATCGATTCCGACGCCCCGATCGGGGTACCGCCGTACTTGTTCTTGATGCTGGCGATGAGCTGGTTGTAACGCGCCAATCCCTGGGTCTCGTAGGTCTGCTTCTGCTGAGTGAAATAGCCGGCGTCGGCCGGGTCGATCCGCTGGTAGTCGGCAGCGATCTGCTCGATCACCCGGTGCACATCGTCTGGGGAGTACCAGCGATGCGGGTTGCCGCCCTTTGTGACCCCCACCAACTCCCCCACCGTCAAGACCGACCGTCCGGGCGCCGGGTTCGCGGCGATCAGCTTGGCAGTCCAGGGGTCGTAGCCGATGCCGTTTGCGATCACGTACTGCGCGGTTGCCAGGGCTCGCCCGTCGGCTGCGGTCGGCTCGTAGTCGTGCGGGTCGGTGTCCGGATTGGAAATAATGTTGTGCACGGTGACGTGCTCGCCGCCTACCTGCGCAGCGATGCTGCCCCAGAAGTTCTCCGCCGCCACCACCGCGATCTTCGTGTTACCGGTCGACCCGGTCGGCCCGCTACCGACCGGCGCCGCGGTCGAACAGCCCGTGAGCGCACTAGCGGTCACAACCACCGTCGCCGCACCAATGAGAAATAACCGTCGACGCATCATTCGAACCTCCGCTCACGTTGCGTCTCCTCACATCTGGACGATGTGTAACCCACAAGACTGATCGTGAACACTCCCGAGCTTAAACGAAATCGATAATCATTCCAAGTGGCGGTTCGGCATCAGCCTCGGAAAGAGCGGTCTTGCGAGCGTTGTGGGAGGCTCCCGGTGGTCCCGCGCAGCTGACCGAACTGCTCTCGGAGTGAGCAGGCAGAACTTCTCGGATCATCTGGCGTATCGGCGGGGTTGCGGGTTGGTCGTCGCGGTACCCACCCGAGGGTCGCTGCGCGCGCTATGAATCGCGTCCCGCTCAGGGCTTGCGGGCGACCGCTCCGACGAGGGTGTGCTGCGCGGGGGCCAGCGGCTTGATCCGCGGGCCATCGGGCCACCAGTCAGCGCACAGGACCAAGCCGGGCTCGACGAGTTCCAAACCGGGCAACATGGCTTCGATCTCGGCGTGAGTACGGAACACCCCGCCCAACGGGCTCTGCGCGAAGATCTGTTCCATCTTGTGCGCGAGCTCGGTCAGCTCAGGGGGGGTTTCGGGATCGAAGAAGTGGCAGATTGCCACGTAGGAGCCGGACGGCAGGGCATCGATGTATTCGGCCATGATGCTCTGCGGGCTGTGCTCGTCACCGTAGTGGCACAACGTCCCGAGCTGGTAGAGCGCGATCGGCTCGGAGAAGTTGAGGTGCTTGCGGACGATCTCGTCGTTGATGACCTGGTGTGGCTCGAGGAGGTCGGCAGCGCTGAAGTGAGTCCGGTCATTCTCCACGAGCAGCGCACGACCGTGCGCGATCACGACCGGGTCGTTGTCGATGTACACCACGCGCGCTTCGGGCTGGATTCGCTGCGCGACCTGATGGGTGTTCTCCGCCGTGGGCAGACCCGATCCACAATCGAGGAATTGGGTGATGCCCGCCTCGCCGGCAAGAAAACGGGTCACCCGGATCAGGAAGTTCCGCTCGTCCCACGCATATTGGTGGATATCTGGTACGAGCCGGGCGAGTTGCCGGACGACCTCACGGTCGACCTCGTAGTTGTCCTTACCGCCGAGTGCCGCGTCGTAAACCCGGGCGATGCTCGCTTTGGTCGTATCGATATGAAATGGTGTGACATCATCCGACAGCGGGGCGTCGGTATCGGGCATCGAGGAACCTCACATGCGCACAGGGCGAGTTTGGACAGGACCAGGGTAGGAGTGGCGGCGTGCCCAGTAAACCACCCCACGATCAAGTAACCGCTCAGGGTGGCAGTCCCACGGCCCGCCGCATCATCTTGGGTGCCCGCCTGCGCCGGCTGCGTGAGGCCGCCGAGATCTCGCGCGCGGAGGCCGGCTACGCCATCCGTGGTTCCGAGTCGAAGATCAGCAGACTCGAGCTCGGCAAGGTCAGTTTCAAGCCACGCGACGTCGTGGACCTGCTTGACCTGTACGGGGTTACGGACGCTGACCAGCGCGAACTGTTCCTCGACATGGTCAGGGCGTCCAACCAGCCCGGCTGGTGGCATCGCTACACCGACCAGGTGGCCGACTGGTTCCAGGACTACCTCGGCCTGGAGGAGTCGACCTCCCGGATCCATACCTGCGAAGTGCAGTTCTTTCCGGGTTTGATGCAGACCGAGGACTACGCGAAAGCGATCGCGAGCCGCGGCTGGTCTCAGTTGGCGAGCCAGCATGCGGACCGCCAGGTAGCAGTGCGGATTCGGCGCCAGGCGTTGCTCGCCCGCCCGGATGCACCCAAGCTGTGGGCGATCGTCGACGAATCCGTCCTGCACCGGCCGATCGGTGGCAAGCGGGTGATGATGGCCCAGATCGAGCATCTCCTGGAACTCACCAAGCGACCCAACATCATCCTGCAGGTCGTGCCCCTGCCGCTTAGCGGGTACGCGGCGGAAGGTTCGTTCACCATGCTGCGCTTCGCCGAGCCGGAGTTGCCGGATGTGGTGTATATCGAGCACCTCTGTGGCGCGCTCTACCTGGATAGACGATCCGACACCGAGCTGTACAGCAGGGTCTTCGACCGGCTCACCGTGGATGCCCACACTCCCGACCGCACGCGGCAATTGCTCACGAGGGTGCGCGCCGAGATCTGAGCGGTGGGGCGAATGCACGTGCATTGACGCGAGCAGGCAGCTCCCGCTAGGTTTCAAGTGCATCTGCACATGCAAGTGCTTCTCGAGGGAGGGTGATCCTGTGTCGAATCAAGTTCGCAACGGCATGTCGGCCGCGGATCTTGTCGGAGTGACGTGGCGCAAGAGCAGATACAGCGGTCAGCTCGGCAACTGCGTGGAGACCGCAGCGCTGGACAGCGGCGAAGTTGCGATCCGCAACTCTCGTTTTCCGAGTGGCCCCGCGTTGATCTTTACTCGCCATGAGATTGCGGCCTTCTTGACCGGCGCTAAGACTGGCGAGTTCGACGACGTCGCCGGCTGAACAGTGCCCAGCTGCGCGGCGGGACCGGGGAGCACCATGAATTCCCGGTCCCGCCGTGCTCCACCTGGCGCGTCAGACGACTTCGGTGAGTATCAGAGCGAAGCGATCCTGGGGATCGGTCCACCACACCTGATCGGCGAACCCGGCGGCAAGCAGTTCGGCCCCGAGCCCCTCGCGACTGAACTTGCCGGACACTTCGGTGCGCATCTCCTCCCCCTCGGCGTAGTGCACGGTCATGCCGACCGCCGGTAGGCACACCGTCATCGCGCGGCGGGCCCGCAGCCGCATCTCGATCCACTCGTGCCTGGCGTCCCACAGCGCGACGTGATTGAAGGCTGCGACGTCGAAGTCGGCGCCGAGCTCGCGGTTCAGAACGTGCAATACGTTGAGGTTGAACTCGGCGGTCACTCCGGCGGCGTCGTCGTAGGCCGGCACCATCACCGCCGGGTCGGTGACCAACCCGGCTCCCAGCAGGAGCAGCTCACCGGGATCCAATGCGGCGTGTAGGGCCGCGAAGAAGTCGGCCCGCTCATCGGGCACGAGGTTGCCGATCGTGCCACCCAGGAACGCGACCAGTCGCCGCCCGTGCTCAGCCCCCGGCAGTAACTCCAGGTGCTGGGTGAAGTCACCGACCACGCCATGCACCGCGAGCCGCGGGTACTCCCGTGCGACCGCCGCCATCGCGCCCCGCAACGCGGACTCCGACACGTCCAGCGGTACGAATCGCCGCAGGGTTCCCTTCGCGGTCAACGCGTCGAGCAACAGCCGAGTTTTCTCCGACGAGCCCGAACCGAGCTCGACGAGGGTGTCCACCGCCACCCGCGCCGCGATCTCAGCCACCGTGCGCCGGAGCAGTTCGCGTTCGGTACGCGTGGGGTAGTACTCTGGTAGCATGGTGATCTGCTCGAACAGCTCACTGCCGCGCGCATCGTAGAACCACCGGGGCGGCAACCACTTGGGATCAGCCGACAGACCGGTCCGAGCGTCGTGACGCAGCGCGTCGGCGGCATCGGAGTCGGATAGGTAGATCTCGAGCACGGGTGCGGTCATGGCTCCTCCGCCGTGGTTGTGGGAATCGGTGCGACATCCACTCTGGATGGCGTCGCGGTGAGCAGATGACAGTCGGGGACGGCTTCCCATCCGGCGCAGGAGTCCAGGGGCTCGGAGCAAACGACCACTCCCCCGGCTGCGACCCGCACCGTCAATGCGTGGTGGACCGCCGTCGCGGCGACCGTGGTGCCATCAGTGACCATCAGGTTCAGCCGGGACCCCGGTGCTGCGGCCAGCACGTTCGCCGTGACGGCGCCCAGTGCGTAACCCAGTGGTTCGCCGGCCGCGAGCCGGTGGCGGACCAGTGCCCACAGCAACGCCGAATCGGTGGGTGCATCGAGGGTGAGCAGGTCGGTCACCGGCAGGCTGCTGGCCAGCGTTGCCATGCTCTCCGGCCAGCCGGTGACGATCCCGTTGTAGCTGAACAACCAACGGCCGGAGGTGAACGGAGCGCACGCGGTCTCCACCACCGGCATCCCCACCGTGGCCGAGCGCACTGCGGCGAGCACCGCGCCGCTGCGCACCTGAACCGCCAGCGCGGCGAACGAGGTGTCGGTCCAGATCGGGACCGCCCGCCGGTACCGGATCGGTGTGGTTGCGCTGCCGGGGTACCAGCCTGCGCCGAAACCGTCCGCGTTGACCGTGCCACCACCGCGCATGTCGGCCGGTGCGTAGCTTTGCCGCAGCAACGAGTGCGGCGGATCCAGCAGCAGCGTCGCGAGCTCGCGCGGCGGCCCGAGATAGGTCAGATGTCGGCACACAATCAGGCCAGGTCCCCTGAACCGGCGTCCCGGGCGCAGCGGAATCCGGTGAAGATCTGCCGGCGCACCGGGTGGTCCCAGTTGCGGAAGGTCCCCCGGCAAACCGCGGCGTCGGTGGCGAAGGAGCCACCACGCAACATCCGGTAGTCCCCGCCGAAGAACACCTCGGAGTACTCCCGGTAGGGGAACGGCGCGAAGCTGGGGTAACCGGACAAACCCGAGGACGTCCACTCCCATACGTCGCCGATGAGCTGGTGCACACCCAGCGGCGACGCGCCGGCCGGGTAGCTGCCCGCGGGAGCGGGCTGCAGGTGCCGCTGACCCAGGTTGGCGTGTGCCGGGGTGGGATCCTCATCGCCCCACGGGAAGCGGCGTGAGCGTCCGGTAGCCGGGTCGAACCGGGCGGCTTTCTCCCACTCCACCTCGGTGGGCAGGCGCTTGCCGGCCCACGACGCGTAGGCCTGCGCCTCGAAGAAGCTGACGTGCGTGACGGGTTCCTCGGGCGGGACCGCCTCAGTGATTCCGAATCGGGTACGCCACCACGACCCGCCGTCGGCGTACCAGAACTGCGGGGCGACCAGGTTGGCCTCGCACCGGTGTGCCCAGCCGCGTTCGCTCCACCACCGCGGGATCTCGTAGCCACCTTCGGCCAGGAATCGCTGGTAGTCGCCGTTGGTCACCGGTGTGGTGTCCAACCAGTACGCACTGGTGTGGGCATGATGCGCGGGGCGCTCGTTATCCAGCGCCCATGGTTCAGTAGAGGTGCCCATGGTGAATCCGCCAGCGGGCATCAGCACCTCGGTGGGTAGATCCGTGGAACGCTGCGGTCCGGGAGCGGGTGCATGCAGCGCCGCCGGACCAGCCCGAAGCTGGTGGGTGGCCAGCATCGTCTCATCGTGCTGCTGCTCGTGTTGCACGATCATCCCGAACGCGAAAGCGTGCTCCACCAGCCTGCGACCCTCCAGTGGGGTGTGCTCCAGCACGTCGAGAACCTTGTTGCGGACCTCGCCCAGATACCGCCGGGTCTGCGCCGGATCCAGCAGCGGCAGCGTGGGCCGGTTCGGCCGGGGGTGCTTGAACGCGTCGTAGAGGTGGTCGATGTCGGCCCGGACGGCCACGCGCCCGCCTACGTCGCGGACCAGCCAGAGTTCTTCCTGGTTGCCGATGTGGGCGAAGTCCCAGACCAGCGGGGACATGATCGGGGAGTGCTGGCGGACCAGCTCGGCATCATTGACCGCACTGGTCAGCGCGGCGCTGCGGGCGCGAGTGCGGTCCAGCTCGGCGGCCACGTGATCCCGCAGCGCGGCGGTGCCCAGCTCGATGATCGACGTGCTCACAGCAGCGGTCCTCCATCAAGTCCGGCCGGTCGGGTCCCGTTGCGCCGCGAACCGGCCTCTGCGACGGCTCCCCCGGCCAGGTCAGCGGCGAGCACATCTGCTGGACACAGACCCCGCCGCACCCGCTGTTCCGTGATTTCCTCCACGAGCACCTGCACCTCAGCTGGGCCGTTGAGCGCGGGCAGGGCATCGCAGGCGAGCTCGAACACCGCCGTCGCCGCCCCCGCGAGGGCATCGTCGTGCAGACCCAGCTCGGCGGCCTGCAACCAGCGCCCGGCCGCGGGCACGCAGGCGTCCCGGGCGGCCGCGGTGACCTCGGGATCGGCCAGCAGGGCAGCCAGTACAGCCACCGGCACCAGCCACTGCCCCACCGGCTGGGTGTCCAGGTAGCGGACCTCGAGGTAGCCCTGCGGCCGCACCGGCGGGAACAACGTGGTCAGGTGATAGTCCAGATCAGCGGTGCTGGGGCGGCCGGGCAGTGCCCCGGACAGCCAGTCGGCGAAGGTGACCCCGCTCGGCACGTCCCACTTACCCCAGGGGCGGCGCTGGCACAGCAACGGGGTGTCCACAGCCCGGCGGGCCCAATCAGCAGCAGGGTCCCAGTGCGCAGTCGTGTCCCAGTGCACCGGACTCGGCCTGGTTCGCGCCGGATCCAGCGCGAACCAAGCCTGCATCCGGGACGACACCCATCCCGTGCGCTGGCCTCCCAGGCAGGGGGAATTGGCGAACGCGGCCATCAGCACCGGTCCGAGATCGTGCAGAGCTGCCCAGCGCAACGCCACGTCAGCGGGCGTGCCGGCGTCCAGGCAAACCTGCACTGAGGCGGTAGAGCACATCATGGCCCGGCCCATTGGACCGATCCGGTCGAAAGCAGTCTCCATCGCGGCGTAACGGGGAATGTCGATCAATCGCCGGGACGGACGATGCGGGTCGGAGCCCAGGCCGGTGAGGACCAAACCAGCGGGATCGAGGAGATCGGTCAATGCGGCGGTATCGCCTTCCACGGTGGCGATGAGCTCGGTCAGCGAGGCGCAAGGCGGGCTGGAGATCTCGAGCTGGCCACCGGGTTCGACCGTGACGGTGGATCCGTAGGGAAGCGGGGTCTGGGGGCTGTCAGGGATCAGGGAATGCGGGACGTGCACGCCGAGCGCGTCGGCGAGGTGTTCAGCCTGCAACGGACGATGAGGATTCCCGGAGTGCTGCACCACCCACTCGAGCTCGGCGCCGAGCAGCCTCGGGGGTCCGTGCTTGAAACAGACCGACGCGACGTACACCTCGGCCTCTTCGCGGCAGCGCAGCACCGTTGGCGGTGCTGCAGGCGCTGAGACCCAAGGCTCCGTTGCCTCTGCCGTCACGACCCACCTCCTGGGATTCCGACGAGCCTCCGCCACGCTACCCAGTTACTCTGACAATCGCAGCGTTACGCCAAACCGTTCGTCTCGCCTTCGTATCCGGTTTCCCACCCCGGCGTGTCGGTCTCTCGTGCCCAGCCTCCCGGACCCAGGGGACCGACACACTGCGCACGAGCAAGCGACACCCTGCGCCCAGGAGACCGACACACCGCGCATGAGAGCGCGCGCGACACGCCGGGGTGGAGGCGAGGGCGACACGCCGGAGTTAGGCGAGAGCGAATTGGGTGTGATGGAGCTGCGCATAGCGGCCATGGGCGGCGAGCAGCTCATCATGGGTGCCGCGCTCGACGATCAGGCCATCCTCGATCACCAGAATCTGGTCCGCCGCGCGGATGGTGGACAGCCGGTGCGCGATCACCAGCGCGGTGCGCCCGTGCAGGGCCTCGGCAAGCGCGGCCTGCACTGCCGCCTCGGATTCCGAGTCCAGATGCGCGGTGGCCTCGTCGAGGATCACCACCCGGGGCCGGGCCAGCAGGAGCCGGGCGATGGCCAGCCGCTGCCGCTCACCACCGGAGAGCCGGTAGCCACGGTCACCCACCACGGTGTCCAGTCCGTCGGGCAGTGACCGCACCAGCGGCTCCAGCCGGGCTCGCCGCAGCGCATCCCATAGGTCCTGGTCGGGGGCCTGCGGCGCCGCGAAGCGCAAGTTGGCCGCGATACTGTCGTGAAACAGGTGCCCGTCCTGGGTCACCACACCAACGGTGTCCCGCAGCGCGGCGAAGGACAGGTCGCGGACGTCCACCCCACCCAGCCGGACCGCCCCGGCGTCGACGTCGTAGAGCCGCGGCACCAGCGAGGCGATCGTGGATTTGCCGGCGCCCGAGGAGCCGACCAGCGCCACCATCTGGCCCGGTTCGGCGCGGAAATCCACTCCGTGCAGCACCTCGGCGCCACCCCGCGCGTCCAACGTGGCAACCTCCTCCAGCGAGGCCAGGGATACCTGTTCAGCTGACGGGTAGGCGAAGCGCACGTTGTGGAACTCCACTGACACCTCGCCGGGGGGAACCTCTTGGGGGGCTGGTCGCTCAGTGATCATCGGCTGGATGTCGAGCACCTCGAAGACCCGCTCGAAGGCGACCAGGGCGGTCATCACGTCGACCCGGGCGTTGGCCAGCGCGGTGAGCGGCGAGTAGAGCCGGGTGAGCAGCAGCGCCAGGCTGACCACGGTTCCTGCAGCGATGTCGCCGCGCAGTGCCAGCCAGCCGCCTAGCCCGTACACCAGTGCCTGAGCCAGCGAGGAGACCAGCGTGAGGGCGGTGAGAAGCACCCGCGCCGACATCGCGCTGCGGACGCCGATGTCGCGGACCTGGCTGGCCCGGTAGCCGAACTCGGCGGCCTCGGCCTCTGGCCGCCCGAAGAGTTTCACCAGCGTGGCGCCCGGCGCGGAGAACCGCTCGGTCATCTGGGTGGTCATCGCGGCGTTGTGGGTGGACGCCTCCCGTCGTAACTGCGCCATCCGGGCGCCCATCCCCCGCGCCGGCCAGATGAAGATCGGAAGCAACACCAGGGCCAGGATGGTGACCTGCCAGGACAGCGTCAGCATGACTGCCAGCGTCAGCACCAGCTGGATCGCGTTGGTGACCACGCCGGACAGCGTGGAGGTCAGCGCGGTCTGGGCCCCGATGACGTCGTTGTTGAGCCTGCTGACCAGCGCCCCGGTGCGGGTGCGGGTGAAAAACGCCACCGGCATCCGCTGCACGTGCTCGTAGACCGTGCGGCGCAGGTCAAGGATCAGCCCCTCACCGATCCGGGAGGACTGCCAGCGGGCGGCCAGCCCCATCCCCGCGTCGAGCACCGCCAGCAATACGATGAGCACGGCCAGCCCGACCACCAGCGTGACCCCCGCGTGCCCGACGATGCCGTCGACAATCCGCCCGGCCAGTACCGGCGTGGCGACGGTGAGCATGGCAGACACCGTGCTCAACGCAAGGAAGATCAGCAACGACCGCCGGTGTGGCTTGGCGAAGCCGAGGATCCGCCGCAGGGTGCCGGGTGCGAGCGAGTGCGGTGTGCCGCGCTGGCGAGTCATGCTGTTCAGCAGGCTCCACGAGTTATCCATCAAACGCCTCCGCTGTTGTCTGGACCCACCCGAGTTTTGTAACACTGTAATCTTGTAACCGGCCAAATCGGAATCTTGTTCCGACGGATGTCATCGTTTCCTAGCTCATTGCCCGGTTGCTCAAGGCAGGAAAAGGGTGGAGTCCCCGAACTCGTGCCACAGGTAGCGGTATTCGAGCGCCGCGGCATAGGCATCCCCGACGAGTTCAGCGCCGGCCACGGCTTCCAAGAGCAGCAGGTGGCTGGCCTGTGGCGCGTGCAGTCCGGTGACGAGCCCGGTCACGATCCGGGCTGGGTGGTCGGGGCCGAGCACCAGGTCGGTCCACCCACTCGCCGGCCGGATCCAGCCATCCCGCGCCACTGCGGTCTCCAGCGCGCGCACCACGGTGGTGCCCACCGCGATGACTCGTTTCCCGGCGTCGCGGGTGCTTTGCACCAGCCGGGCGGTGGGCTCGGGTACCTCGAAGCGCTCCGGAGCCGGTGGCTCATGCAGTTCGGGGCTGGAGACCCCGGCGTGCAGCACGATCGGGGCGATCGCGATTCCCAGCGCCATCAGCCGCACCAGCAGCGAAGCGGTGAACGGGCGCCCGGCGCTGGCCATCTCGGCGCTGGCCATCTCGGCGCTGGCCGGCTGGCGCGCGTACACCGTCTGGAAATCCGACAGTGGGTATTGCCCCGTGAGGTAGCCGTAGCTGATCGGGCGGCCATGTTGGGAGAGGTATTCCACCAGCGGAGCCGGCGGCGTCACCGCCGCGCGCCATAACCGGCTGGTGCCCGCACTGGGTCTTGAATCGGGGTAGGGCCTGGTGAGCTGGAGATGAATACCACCGGGAAGGTGCAGCCGCTGTCCCGGATAAGTCCGCAGATCTGGTCCTCGGCCGTCGATCCGGCGAACTTCGACGACCCACTCCGCACGCCCCACCGACGTGGACACATGCACCGGAGCTGGCTGCCCGTCTTCCCGGCGCCCGGCTACGGCGGCAGGCAGGGTGGCGGACGTGTTGACCACCAGGAGGTCGCCGGGGACGAGCAGCGAGGGCAGATCGAAGAAGTGCCGGTGCTCGATCTGACCGGTTCGGGCCACCAGCAGTCGCACGCCGTCGCGCGGCACCCCGCGCCGTTCCGGCGGCCCCACGGCCTCGCTTCCCGGCGGCAACGTGAACTGCGTGGCGGGCGGGACAGCCGTGGCGCACTGGGCGGCGATCGTCACCGCGTCACCCCCGCTGAGAGGTCAGCCGCCCGATAACGTCCGCTCGGCAGATCGCCTTCGGCGAGGGTCAACAGTGCGGGGACGACGCTGTCCGGGCCGGCCGGTCGCTGATGTCCTCGCCCGGGAACGCCTGCTGGTGCAGGTCGGTGGCCATGTCGCCCGGATCGAACGAATAGATCCGCAGCTGTGGATGCTCGACGGCCAGCACCGCGGTGAGCTGGTCCAGCGCGGCCTTCGCCGAGCCATAGCCACCCCACCCCGGATAGGCCTCCACGGCCGCGTCGGAGCTGACATTGACCACCCGTCCACCGCACCGCACGAGCTGGGGCAACAGCACCTGGAACAGCGCGAGTGGCGCCACGGCATTGACTGCGTAGACGTGCTCGAGGACCTCAAGTGGGTAGTCGGCAAGCTGGGGTTGCGGGCTCGGACCCAGCACGCTGGCGTTGTTCACCAACAGGTCCAGGCCACCCGCACCGGCCACCGCCTCCGCCAGCAGCATGCGGTGGCCCGCGTCGGCTACATCCCCGGGTATCGCCGTCACCGCGTGTGACAGCGCCAAGTCGGCGACCATGTCGGTGAGCCGGACGTGATCGCGGGCATCGATTACCACCTGCCAGCCGTCGCACACCAGGCGATCCGTGAGCGCCCGGCCCAGCCCCCGGGAACCGCCGGTCACCAACGCCACCTTGGGTGCCTGAGCTCCGTTCTTCGCTGTCATGCCTTGAGCATGTGACCTCAACCTCACTTCACGTCAAGGGGTGCTCCGAAGCCTCTTCGCGAGCGTTGCCCACCGGCCGCGTCGCAGCCAGTGCTGATATTATTGGGCAAATGACCAGTTCGATCGTACAAGGCGAACGCCCAACAAGAGGAGATGATGCCATGCCTGGCCGGACAGCGATGGATCGGGGCCGCGACGTACGACTGCAACTCCTGAGCACCGCGGCCACGCTCATCGCCGAACTGGGCTGGCCGGCGGTCAGCACCCGAATCCTGGCCGAGCGGGCAGGCGTGACGCCGGGGCTGGTTCATTACCATTTCCCGTCGTTGCAAGCATTGCTGCGCGACGCCGCGCTGGGCATGATGAGTGATCTGCTGTCCTCCACCGAGGCCCTTTTCGAGGACGCCCGAACCCTCGACAGCGGTGTGGACCTGGTGCTCAGCTCGCTCGACGCCTACGCCGGAAACGACCCTGCGTCGTTGCTGTTCACCGAGACTTATCTCGCAGCCACCCGCGACGAGACGCTCCGGAATGAGCTTGTCGCGATCGTTGCGGAATTCCGGCAGCAGCTGGCCCGGTGGCTCGCCGAATACGGCGTTGACGCACCCGACGAGACCGCTTCGATCCTGACGGCGGCAATCGACGGCGTGATCCTGCACCGGGCGTTCAATCCGGCGCTCACCGCATCAGCGGTCGCCCCCCTGCTGCGACGACTTATTATCCCCGAAAAGACCGAAGAACAGGATATCAAACGGAAAGAAGAATGAGATGAAAGCAATAGGCTGGGTAGGCTTCTGAGCTGGGGATCTGTGGGGCTGGTTGGAGGTCGTTCTTGGCGACGCAGGTGTTCGCGGACGAGTAGCTGGAGCGCCTGCGGGGCTTCCCGGAGATCGGCCGAGACGAGCTGGCCACGCGGTGTGGCGGTCATAGCCGCTGTTTCATCCGTTTGGGGCGATGCTGGTCTCTTCAGGGTTGGCGAATCTCAATGGATCAACGGCGCTCGGTGTCCCCGTCTCAAGCAATCTGGCGTCCGTTCTCGCTGTAGCTGGTGCGGATCCCCTGAGCGGGTCGACGACCTGCGCACCCGCGGGTCATGACCGCGCTGTTGAACGGGCGACGAGCTCGGCATCATCGGCAGGTGCGACGTGCCCGAGGACGCACGCCGCCGGCGGGTCGAGGTCGAGCATTTCGGTTCGGAGGTGCTCGAACCCAGCTTCGGTAAGCCGGGCTGCCAGCTCGTTGGCGGCCGCCGCCGAAGTGGCCGCGGTGGCACCGGGACAGCGGGGTTGGGATACCAGAGCGATGCGCCCGCCGGGCCGCAACAGCCGGGCGAGTTCGCGTAGCCGGGTGGTTGGGTCGGGCCACATGCCGACTGTGTTAACGGCAAGCGCGGCGTCGAATGGCCCGTCGCTGATGGACAGGCTCTGGACCGGCTCTGGACCGGCGTGTGAATCAGGCGTACCCGTCCGGCCCGTATGGCGGCCCTATTGCGGCGGCGAGCCTGGCGGATCATTACCTGCGAATGGTCGACGCCGACCACCGGTCCCCGGATCGCTCGGGTGGCGAGGGCGGCGATGGCCACGCCCGGACCGCAGCCCAGTTCGATGACGCGGTCGGTCGGCTGGACGTCGAGAAGCTGCACCGCCCAGCGGTTGCGCGCCACGTTCGACGAGCGCCGGCCCATGATCCAGCCGGCGACGTGCCCTACGGCTCCGGTCGGCTGGTGGAACTGTGCCAGCCCCCCGTGATGAGCCCACCATTGCATGATGCGGCCCAGCACCCTCCGCTTGATGTCCATGCAGGTGAGCAAAGCACTTCGAGTAGGCTTGAAGTCAATGCCTGCTACCGAGCGCACCCTGGCTTCGTCGGTCACGCCAACGTTGCTGTCGATCGGCGAGCTGTCCGAACGTACCGGCGTGCCGACAACCACGCTGCGGTACTACGACGAACTTGGATTGGTGCGGCCGGCGGCTCGGGCGGCGGGACGACGGCGTTATGCCGCGTCGGCAGTCAAGGACGTCGGTCTGATCCTCTTGTTCCGCGAGATCGGATTCTCGCTGGCTGAGATCGGGCGTTTCATTGCAGGCGAGCGGCAATGCCGACGGGAGATGATCGATCACAAGTTGGCCGAGCTGGCCGAGCAGCAGCACCGTATCGAGGTGGCCCGCACCGCACTCGAGCACGGTCGGCAATGCCCAGCCAGCGAGCCCATGAAATGCTCCCGATTCTGGTCGATCATCGAAGGGCGACTGCGCGGCCTCTCACTGGAAGAAAGCCACGCGCGAGCGCACTGACAGACCCCTCACCGATGCGGAAGCGAACCTACGGCGAGCTTCGCTTCGAAGGCCCTATCGATGACGCGCGAGAGTCCGCCCGCAAGCCAACCCCCAACGGGACATCGACACCCGGCAGCAGCCCGACCGGCTGGGCCCGGTTCTCCGAAAGTGTGACCTTCAGAGGTCTACGGCGCTGAATCTTCGCCGGTAGTTGGCGGTCGGCACCTCCAGAAGGCTGACAGCAGCTATTGCCGACCAGCCTTCCCGGCGCATCACCTCGTGAGTAGGAGTTTCACGCAGACCTGGTGTCGCCGAGTTCGACAGCCGTCGCCGGGGTGAACCGCCGAGTTGACGCTGGAGGAGCGCTACTTCTTCTTGGTACGGGTGGCGCCGCCCCGGCCACGCAGCGTCACACCGGACTCCGAGAGCACCCGATGGACGAAGCCGTACGACCGTCCGGTCGACTCAGCGAGCGCCCGGATGCTGGCGCCCTTCTCGTACTTCTTCTTCAGCTCCGATGCAAGCTTGTCCCGTGCCACACCGGTGATCCGGCTGCCTTTTTTCAGGTCGGACACCTCGAAACGCCTTTCTTCCGACGCCAGAAGAGCCGGTCACGGCCCTTGCGGCAATGATCGACCACGTTAGCGATCTCCGCTAGACGATCTCCGGGTTGATCTGTGAGCGGTACCCGCAGCGGGCCCAGATGCGCAATATAGCGGCAAAAGCGACAAAACGGTTCGAATGCGTGCGGTCCCTCGAGCACTGTGTGTGAGCGGACGGTAGCCGATCAGGCGAGCTGGACCAGATCGAGGTAGTCCGCGCTCCAGTGGTCCTCGGTGCCCTCCGGCAACACGATTACTCGTTCCGGACCGAGCGCCAGCACTGCTCCAGGGTCGTGCGTCACGAGCACCACGGCGCCCGCGTAGTGGCGCAGCGCATCGAGGACCCGTTCCCGCGACACCGGGTCGAGGTTGTTGGTCGGCTCATCCAGCAGCAGCACGTTGGCCGCGGACGACACCAATGCGGCCAACGCCAGCCGGGTCTTTTCTCCCCCCGACAGAGTGCTTGCCGACTGGTCCAGTTGCTCGCCGCGGAACAGGAAGGCGCCAAGCAGGGTGCGTAGCTGCTGTTCGGGGGCATCCGGCGAGGCATGCCGGAGGTTCTCCCACACGGTGGCATCGAGATCCAGCGTGTCGTGCTCCTGGGCGAAGTACCCCACTCGCAGGCCGTGCCCGGGCTCGACCTGCCCGGTATCAGGAGTCTCCATGCCACCCAGCAGGCGGAGCAGAGTGGTTTTTCCGGCGCCATTGAGCCCGAGGATCACCACCCTGGCGCCCCGGTCGACCGCGAGGTCCACCCCGCTGAACACCTCCACGGAGCCGTAGGACTTGCCCAGCCCGCTGGCGGTCAGCGGGGTCCGCCCGCAGGCAGCGGGCTGCGGGAAGCGGATCTTGGCCACCCGCTCGGCGCGTTGCTCGGTCTCCGCGCCGGCCAGCAACCTGGCGGCCCGTCGCTGCATGTTCTGCGCGGCGACGGCCTTGGTGGCCTTGGCCCGCATCCGGTCGGCCTGCGCCATCAGGGCGGTGGCCTTCTTCTCCGCGTTGGCCCGTTCCCGGCGCCGCCGCTTCTCGTCAGCCGCCCGGGCGTCCAGATAGCGCTGCCAACCCAGGTTGTAGACGTCGACCTCGCCGCGGATCGCGTCGAGGAACCAGACCTTGTTCACCACCGCGGCAAGCAGCTCGGTGTCGTGGCTGATCACGACCAGACCGCCATCGTGGGCGGTGAGGAAGTCCCGCAACCAAGTGACCGAATCGGCGTCGAGGTGATTGGTCGGCTCGTCGAGCAGCAGCGTGGTGTTCGAGCGGCCACCCGAGCCGTCCGAGGCGCCGAACAGGATCCGAGCCAGCTCGACCCGGCGGCGCTGACCGCCGGAGAGCGTGCTCAGCGGCTGCGCCAGCACCCGGTCAGGTAGCCCCAGGCTGGCGCAGATCCGCGCCGCGTCGCTCTCGGCGGCGTAGCCTCCCAACGCGGCGAACCGGTCTTCCAGGTGGCTGTAGCGGCGCACGGCCCGGTTCTGCTCGTCGCGGTCAACCAGCTCCGCCATCTCTGACTGAGATTTCTCCATCTCATGCAGCAGCTGATCGAGGCCACGAGCCGACAGCACCCGGTCCCGGGCCGAGATCGACAGGTCGCCCTCGCGGGGATCCTGGGGCAGGTAGCCCAGTTCCCCGCTACGGCGGAGCTGGCCCCCGTAGGGCAGCGACTGGCCGGCCAGCACTCGCAGCGTGCTCGTCTTCCCGGCGCCGTTGCGCCCGACCAGGCCGATCCGGTCACCTGGCTGCACCCGCAGGGCGGCGCCGGACAGCAGGATCCGGGACCCAGCGCGCAGTTCAAGGTCAGTGGCTGTGATCACGGTGAAGAGACTCCCAAGGTGGTCGCCGGCAGGGATAAGTTCCCCAGGCGCCGCAGCGCGCGGGGGCCAGCAGCACATCAGCTTGTCGCGACCACGAAACCCATACTACTGGCGCCCGCACCTCGATTAGGAGCACGGGACGCTCGCGGTGGCCCGGCATGCGCCGGGGACGATCATCGCGGGCCGATGGTGATCAACAGGTCGGCTCTGGTGACGTCGTATGCAACCTCAACTCGACCTCTACGCAACGGACTCGGTGGGCGGCCTCGTCGAGCACTGCCCGGCGTGGTTCGGGGATGTCCAGCACCCGCGGCTCAGCGCGCTGCAATAGCGCGGCCAACCGCGGATCGGCGGCGAGGGTGCGCAGCGCCGCGACGTCCCCACCGAGGATCACAGCGTCCAGCTCCGCAGCACGGGGCAGCAGCACCCGCGCCGCGGTGTCCGCCGCCGCGCGCAGCGCCACGCGTGCTTGGCCCTCTCGCCGCCGCGCGAAACGCTGCTGCGACTGCCCGCCCGCCGCGGAACGACCGTGCACCAGGCGACTGCCGGTACTGGAGGTCAGCACCACCCCGGCACGGGCCACTCCGACGCTGTATCCGCCCAAACGGACCAGGACCAGCCCGATCGTGCGTGGCACCAGCAGATGGTCGATCAGGTCGTCCACGGCGAGGCCAGCTCGTTGCCCGGCTGGTGCCACCAGTCTGCCAAAGGGTACGGGGATCGACACCGTTGCGCCGTCACCAGCCGTCACATCCACCCGCTGCGGTGTGACCTTCGTAATCAGCGCACCGCCATGCCCGGCGGCGAATCGCTCCAAGAACCCCGCCAACCGCTCGGGCTCCACTTCCACGGCGTGCCCACCGCCAGCAAGCTCCCGGGTCCGGCTCACCCACGGCACGCTAGCGCGTGCCTGTGAGTGGCGTTACGTGCTATAGCTAACCGTCATTTTGTTACCTATACGTTACCTGGGGTGTCGTGCTGCCACGTTTGCACGTGCGGGTTCGGGCGGGTGTCGGTGGGTGTCTTGGATGGCATGGTTGTCGATCTTTAGTGGTGCTGTGGTGGTGGTGGTGATTTCGGTGGCGGTAGGGGCGGTAGGGTCGGCGCAGATGACATCCCAGCATGCACCCGGCGGGTGCGAACCTCCATGCCAAAAGAGAACGTAGAGTCGGCGCAGCATGACGGTATCGAGGGTGAACAAGGTCGGTGGCCAGCAGCCCCGCACGTTCACCCACCGAGCGGGCCGCCCGCGCCGTGGCCGAGGTTTCAGGCCGGCACATCGGACAGCCTGTGGCCACCCCGCCGACAAAGTTGAGTAAGCCCGGCTCCTGCACCTCCAGGGCAACAGCCTTGGCCAGATCGCGGCCAAGACCGGGTATCCCCAAAACCTCGCTGCACTGCTACCTCGGCCGAACCACGCAGTCAGTGCGCTGACCTCAATGGACGGGAGTCCCATGGAAATCAACCACCACCAGCAGCTCGACGAGATCTTGGCCGACTTCTCCGCTCTCGGCCGGGCCACCTACCTGGACGATCCGATCCTGGGCTTCGGCCACGCCGCCACCGGACAAGACGACCTGGGCATACCCCAGTTCAGTCCAGAACTGCCGCAGGTTCCCGTCGCCTTGGTCGAACGTCACCAAGCGTTGCAGACCCACCCAGACAACGACTCGCCGCAGCAGGAAGTCTGGACCGAACACGCGCTGTCGCAAGGGATGCGGCGCATCGGCCACGGAGTGCATCAGTTGCCCAACCTGGACGGGTGGCTGATCGCGGAATGGCCGCGCGACGGCGGCGGACTCCAACTCCAACAACCCGACAGCAACCTGTTCGTGTACGCGCTGTGCGACCTCGACCCGACATGGATCGCCGCAGCCCAGCACTACCACTGGGTGCTGGTGCTGCACGGCCCGCGCCTCGGCCTGCGTGTCCCACCCGACCTGGCCGACGCCAAGTCCCAGCGCACGACCGAACTGGCCACCGCTCGAAAAGAAGGGCTGGTCACCGGCGGACTCATGCAATGGGGACAAGTCCGAACACCATGATCTGTACCAACACGACGTCCCAAACCCGTTCCCGTTCCCGTTCCCGTTCCCGTTCCCGTTCCCGTTCCCGTTCCCGTTCCCGTTCCCGTTCCCGTTCCCGTTCCCGTTCCCGTTCCCGTTCCCGTTCCCGTTGGCGTCGTCGGCATCATGCGACGGTCGTCTACCGCGGAAGATTCCCGCCACCTCTGAAGACGACCAACGACATTATCGACGACGTGAGCTGAGGTCCGAAACGGGTTGGTGTAAGAGTCCCTTACGGCGGTGGACTGGTGCACTGTCGCGTTGATTGGTGTCCTGCCTTTGTTGTGGCTCTGACTTCTCGTTCGAAGAGTGCGGCGCTGGGTGTCCAGTGGCCGGGGACTGTGCGGACGTGCCGGAATCCTTGGGAGCGGTAGTATCGGTGGAGTCCCTCGTTCGTGGTCCACGCGTCTAGTATGAGCCGAACGCGGCTGTTCCGCTGGGCTAGGTGTACAGCGTGGTCGATGAGTTTGCTACCGACGTCACGACCGGCTGCCGTCCGGTCGATAATCATCCGGTGGATCACGTAGGCGCCGTGTAGTTCCTCTGGTTTCCATAAGCCAGCGTCGGCGGTGGAGTCGACCGCGATTGTCCCGAGGGGCGTGCCGTCGTCGTCTTCCGCGATCCATGTTTCGCCGGCTGTTATTGAGTCACTAACTCGCTGCTCGAAGGAGTCACGCGTCAATCCTGCATCGCTCCATTGATCACTTCCGATGGCGGCGAGCCAGGTGGCGGCTTCTTGCCTCCACCGCATGATAGTTGGCAGGTCACTCTGCCGGGCCCGCCTTATTCTCATGTTTCAGGCGCGGGGTCGCGGCTTCCCGTCACGTGTGTGATGACGTTTCGGTCGGCGGGCAGGATTTCCACCGTGTACCGTATTGGCTGGCCTCTTGACCAGCCGAGGCGACGGTAGATGAGAACGGATACTCCGGACGCAAGCTCGAACCTGCGCCGTTCCTCATCGTTTGCTGGTCTGCTGGATATTTCGTGATCTAACCGCTCCTCGGTGACGCCGCGGGCGGCCATGCGGCGCACAGTTCCTTCGGGCACGTCGTGCGGGGTATTGAGACCACACTTCTCTGCGATGGGGTACGGATAATAGGACACTTGTTCGGACCAGGGAATCTCATCGACATGGCGTGTGCATTCGCGGACTACGACCAGATCGTTGACCTCGACTCGCAGTCGCGACGCGACACCGGTGGTCGCCGGCTCGATCCGGAAGCGGAAGTCTTGGCTTGGCTGACGGCCTGATCGCTTGACGACGGAGAACCAGGTGTCGGTGAGGCCGGGTTCATCGTCGCGGCGGTGCGGGTCCTCGGCGTCGGCGTTGTACTCCAACATCGGCAGCCGCCGGACGTAGGTGCCGCTGCGTCCGCGGGTCTCGATCAAGCCTTCCGCGGCCAACTCGCGCAGCGCCTGGCGGATGGTGCCCCGGCTCACCTGGAAGTGGCTGCCCAGCTCTGGTTCGGTCGGAAGCTGCGCACCGTCAGCTAGCTGGACGTTCAGGAGAGTCTGCTCGCGCAGGATGGCCTCCCGGATGTCGTCTGCGACCTCACGGTACCTGGGTGCCTGCGCCACCTGGTCACTCTCCCTGTTCCGCAGCGTCTAGACGAATCTTACGCATCAGTCCTTGACGCCGGCAGCCCGCCACGCCTAGTCTAATACGTACAGACGAAATAAATAGTCTAGACGCTGCCGGGTCCGCTGCGGGCTCGCGCCGCACGAGGAGATAGCCGATGAGCCCGAACGACCCACTGCGTGAGGTGTTGCGTGGTGTTCTTTGTGCTGCGGTGGAGTCGGGGCCGGGTGCTGTGGGTGGGGTGGGCTCGCTCCAGTGTCGGGTGTTCGCGACGCTGTATGCCCTGCTGGGCGCTCACCCGGTGGATCGGCGGGGCCGGTGCTGGTCGTGTCGGCGGCCGAGGGCGGTGCTCGGATTCCGTCGTCGGCACTGCCGGGTGCGCGGCGAGGCGAGGGTCTGGCTCCAGCATCCCGAGTGGTTCCTGCGTTCCCGGTTGATCAGCGAGTTGGGGCTGACCGATCTGCTACCCGCGCAGGGCAGTGCGAACCCTACGGCAGCCGGCGACGTGGGGGACGACACCGACGTGGTCGACCCCAGCGACCCCCGGAGTGAGCGATTTCAGACCCCGGCCGTCTCGCCCCCGCTTGCTCCCCGCAGGTTCCCGAGGGCGGGACGGCCGGACCCCGCTCCACGATGCATCCCTAGCAGGTCGCCGGTGATCACCGTAGGCATCCCCTAGCTAGGTGACACCGGCCCCGTAGATCGCCGGCTGGCTGCCGGTTGAGTCAGCGCCCCCCGCCGCTGGGGTCCCGGCAGCCAGCCGGCCACCACCAACCACACCCGCGTGAAGTGGAGGTACCCCATGCCCGCTGCCACACCGCGACCGGTCGCTGACCGGTGGGGCGATGTCGAGGGCAGCCACATTTCCCTCTTCAGCCTGGTCGAGCAGGTCGCCGACAGCGCGCCACGGGGGCTGCTGCCCTCGCGACTGCACCAGCAAGGTCAGGTCGTCGGCACGGGCGTCGATTCGGTCTACGTGCGTTTCGCGGGCAACGAGGTGGTCAGCCTGTCCCCCCGTCTGCTGCGCCTGCTCGCCGAGGCGCCAGGTGGCGCGGCGCATCGCGAGCGGCCGTGATGAGCGCGGGCAACGGTCACCGGACCGCTGGTGCTATGGCGGTGACCGGTTCCCGGGCGGTGGTGTTGGTGCGGTATCGCCCGGGTGTGGTCGGGGAAACCGCGCGCAGCGTGCATCTTGTGTCAGCACACCCGGGAGCGCAGACGGATGTGGCCGGGGTGGCGTTATGTGGGGCGCTGCTGCGCCCGGAGTTGGTGGAGACCGTCACGCCCGGTCAGGGCATGCCCTGCTTGCTGTGCGTGTTCAGCCAGGCCAGCGCGACTCTGCCCCCGGTGCCCGACCTGCGCTCCGGGACGGTGGATGGCACCGTCGCGGACCGGGGGTCGCGGGCGGCTGCGGTGACCTACCGGGAGTGGGGGTGGCCGGTGACCCGGCGTGGCCACCAGGTGTGGCTGACTCTGGACCCCGATCTGGTGGCGCTGGTCATGCCCGTGGGTCTGTCTGCTCGGGTGGGCACGATCCTGCGCCAGCGGCGCTGCCCTCCGCTGGTGCTAGCTCATCCCGACGCCCCTGAGCACCACGTGATGCTGGCCGGGGAGCGATATGGCGTGGCGCTGGCCTGGCCGGCAGGCATGCACCGCAGCACCGGCACCTTTCCGCTGCCACCCACCAAGACCGCCAACGGGCCGGTGACCTGGGTGCAGCCACCCGAGGCGGACGCCTTGCGGCTGTGTCGCGAGATCGACGTGTTCGCCGCGCTGCGAACCGCGCTGCGCGATCCACCCACCTAAAGAGCAGGGCCGGGCCACCCCCACCTTGAGACGGAATGGGTGGCCCGGCTGGGAACCCCGCGAGGAGGCCCCGATGCCGGATGGTATCGGGGTCGTTGCGCTGCGCCGCACGGGCGCGGACCGCCAGCGGCTCCGGTCAGGACCTGACAGGAGTAAGCGAATGGCTGGGAGTGTGATCTTTCGGCTGGTGGCGCCCGGTGAGGCGGCCGGGATCGTCGCCGCGCACGACAGAGCGGTCGCCCTGGCACAGCAGGTCCGGGCGCTGCTGGCCTTGGCCGGGCTGGACACCGGCTCGGTGCTGGTAGTGCCCAGCCTGACCGAGGAAGGTGAGCCGGTGGTGTACCTGAGCACCCTCACCGACCCCGCCCGGCGGCATCTGGCACAAATCCTGCCCGGCACTCTCCGGCCACCCCCCGATGATCGAGGCGGTGGACAACACGCCGCCTAACTGAACTGGATAGGGGGTCTCTCGCGCTCCTACGCCTGGAACTCCCGACCTGGGCCCAGGAGCGCGGTGCCGACGCGCCGCGCCAGCCGCAGCCGCGGTGGCGTAAGGAGTTTAGGGCGCGGTACCGGCTGGGGTGGTGGTCTCGGTGAGGGTGACGTGCTGACCTTGGGGGGTGATGGTGATCCGCCACCGCCCCGGGTCGGGGCGCCCAGCATCGCGCCACCAGTGATAGGCGGTCTCGATTTCGTCCCAGAGGTGACGGGGCCCGGACTGGTGCACTGGGTAGGTAGTGGTGTCGGGCTGGTAGTGCAGATTGGCCCACGAATCGGTGGCGGGGTCGACGAACCACAGCGTGCCGGTCAGTTCAGCAGTGGGGTCGGGAACGGTGATGACCGAACAGTCGGGGACTTTCATGCCGATGGCCAGCGAGGCGTCGTAGTCACCGGCCACGCTGTAGGGTGCCACGCTGGTGTGGCTGTGGCGTGCGGTGGTCTCGTCGCATTCCTCGTCATCAATACTGGCGTAGATACGCTGATCGCGCAGGAACATGAACGTCACGTTGCCCACGATGCGGCCCTCGGCGGTGCCGTCGGCGCTGACGGTGAACGAGGCCAGCGCCCCGTTGTGGTAGGGCGTTGCCCACGGGGTCAGGATTTCCCCGCCGGGGCGAGTCTGCGCTACCCATGGGTAGGGGACCTGTTGCACGGCGGCTGTCGACATGATCCGGTCATACGGTGCGTGTAGTGGGTAGCCCTGCGTCCCGTCTGCGGTGATCACGGCGACCGGGTAGCCGGTGGTGGTCAGAGCACGGCGGGCGTGGTCGGCGAGATCGGGGTCGATCTCCACGCTGGTCACGTTCTGGGGGCCCAGGCGGTGGGCGAGCAGGGCGGCGTTGTAGCCGGTCGCGGTGCCGATCTCCAACACCCGCATGCCCGGTGCGGCGTCCAGGGCATTGAGCATGAGGGCGACCACGTTGGGTTGGCTGGCCGAGCTGGTGATGTAACGCCCGCGTTGCCCCGGTCCGGCCGGGTGCCCGTCATCGACCTGGGTGATCACCGCGGCGGGGGCGTAGGCGCGGTGCATCCACTCCTGCGGATCGTCGCAGCGGTGCAGGGGCACCAGCTCGGCGCCGTCGATGCGCCAGATCGTCTCGGGAATAAAACGGTGGCGTGGTACCGCCATGAACGCATCGGACCAGGCCGCCGTCAGTTCACCACCGCAGGTCAAGTGGTCGAGCAGCCGCTGAGTCAGTATCTCCGTGTCGGTCATTTCTTGTCGTCGTCCCGCTTATCGGGATCGTCTTGCTTACCGGGACTGTGTCTGCCGCCGTCGTCCTTTTTGACCCAGTCTCCCTTGGGTAATGGCTTGTCCGGGGGTACCTGCCCGTCCTGTTCCTTCTCCCGATCGTGCTTTCCCATGGACATTGACTCCTTCGTGTTGCGGCCCACCCAACGGACAGGAATGTGACCGAGGTGCACGACAGCGGCTCCCCTCAGCCGTGTCTGAGTCATTCGGTGGTGGGGGTTTGGGGGTAGCTCAGTTGGGTGTCTTCGGCGCTGCGGCGGGTTTCTTCCATCGCGATCGGGCGCCCATCGGTGTCGGTGGTGACCCGGCGGGTGATCAGGACGGGCAGGCCGGTGGGGATGGTCAGCGTGGTGGTGTCATCGGGGGTGGGGATGGTGGCCCGGACGTGCTCGACCCACCGCAGCTCCCGCCCGGCCTGCGCGAGGAGGGTGTAGACCTCAGCGGGCGCTCGGAAGGGGTTGTCGGTCAGGGCGGGGATGTCGGTGCAGGTGGCGACTGGGAGGTAGAACCGGTGGATCATCCGCCGGGGTGTGCCTTCACCGTCGGCGAGAGCAGGGGTGGGGGCGCTGTTGTGGGTGAGCAGCCGGTCATAGACGAACACGGGGGTGTGCTCGGCAACGCCCAGGCTGAGCGCGAGGTCCATGGTGGCCGTGGTGCGGTAGCGGTCTTGTTCCTCGGTGGTGTGCCAGTGGTCGGCTTCGGCGTCCATGTAGCGCACGTGCCCGTGGGGGTCGATGTCACACCGGAGGCCTCGGGTGTCGGCGTGGGCGGCGCGGTCGCGGCGGTTGCGGACGTAGGAGCCCTTGCCGTCCATCACAATGATCAGGCCTTCCCCGGCGAGGCGTTTGATCGCCTCTCGGGCGGCGTAGCGGGATACCTGGTAGATCTGCATCACCTGGGCCTCGCTGGGTAGCCATGCCCCGGGGGCGAGCGCGCCGCTGGTGATGTCGCGGCGGAGCGCGTCCGCCACCGGCGCGTACTGCCCGGTTCCTGTCTTAGCCATCTCCTCTGATGCCTTCCACTCTGTGTGGCCTACGCCACACCGCAGCGGTGCAGTCCGGGTCACTCCGGTTCACCTCTGTGCGCTGCGGTCTCTCCTGTTCACCTGTTGTCTAACACCTATCGCACAGCTTGTCCAGCTCTCGTGTGTCGGCTGGCGGTGAAGTCTGCCAGTAGGTGTAACATTCCGCCATCCTATCCGATAGGTATGTGATAGGTGTCGTGGCCGTGGTGGTCCCGGCGATCAACCGAGGATCTAGGGAAGGGACATAGAAGCTGGTGGAGACCTGGGAGAGGTTGCAGGCGCGGCTGTTTCACCTGGGGTATCTGGGTGAGGAGCTGCCCCGGGTGGTGTCTGGGCCGGGGGTGTCGGCGTGGTTGTACCGGGTGATCGCCGCGGAGGCGGGTGAGGTGGCCCGCCTCGCGGGCGACTACATCGCCGAGTGCGAACGCCCCGGCAGTGCCCGCAATGGTGGTGGTGCCCTCTGAGGCCCCGTCGCGGCAACGAGCGCGACGACGCTGCGCGGGAGCGGGTCGCTGTCACCGGGCAGGTGCTGTCCCGGGACAGCGAGATTCCCCGGCAGCGCGACACTGACACCCACCGCGTCGCGCCATCGGGGAGCACACAGGGCAGCGAGCGTGGCGCCCGCGGTGTGGGCGGTGGCCACTGGGTGACGTACTGGCCTGAGCTGGCCTACCTGCCGATCGGTGCCCGCCACGCGCGGGCGGCGACCTGCCGCGCGCTGCGGGCCCTCCGACGCGTGTGGCGTCACGTCGTCTCCCGTGCTGGCCGTGCCGCGGTGGCCGCGCGGGTGGCGTTGCGCTGGTGGGGGGTGCGTGTGCTGTGCCCGGCCGCGCGCCTCGCAGGGCGGGCGCCCCGCCGGGTAGGGGTGTGGTGCTGGCAGCGGGTCGAACCGCGCCTGCGGGACGCGGCGGGGTGGCTGGTGCACACCGCCCCCGGTGTCGTGGGCCGGTTGCTGCTGCGCTTCGCCGGGTGGCTGCCGATCGCGGTGGCCCGGGTGCTGCGCCATGCGGCGGTGGGATTTGGGTGGTTGCTGGTCCGGTTGGTGCGCTATTGCCTGGCCTACCCCGAATACGCCGCAGTGGTGCGCGAGGCCCGCGAGACCGACAGCCGCGCCGGGCCCGCGCCACGATTGTGGCGTGGCGCCGGGCCGCCACCCGTCGCAGCATCGCCACCGTCGTGCTGTTCGTCGCAGCCTCGCTGGGGTTGTGGTGGTGCGACCACAGCTACGGCAGGCTCGCCGTGGTCGCCGGGCTGATGGTCGTGGTGGGAGCGCTAGCCGGGGTGGGTCGGGCGGTGCGCCCGCTGCCCGAACCCGAACCCGGCCAGGCGCCCAGTGAGCCAGGGCCCGATGACCCGTACCCGATCGCCGACGCGCACACCCGCACCGAGGCCGCCGACTGTGTCCGCCGCGCGCTGGGCGCTGAGGCCATCGCGCTCCGCCTCGCCGGGGAGGCCCGGCGCACCCCGTGGGGATGGGAGGTCGCGGTGGTCCTGCGGTCCGGGACTCCGGCCGGGATCGTCACCAAGACCGCCGACCTGGAAACCCACCTGGATCTGCCGGCCGGGGGGCTGCTGGTCACCCCCGACCGCACCCGCCGCGCCCGCGTCGTGTTGCGCCTAGCGGAGCGGGACCCGTTCACCGGAATCGGGCCACCCCCCCTGCGGGGGCGGGTGAGTATCACCCAGCGGGCGGTGATCGGGGCCCGGATCGACGGGACCGCCCTGGCGGTGCCGCTGCTCGGCGTGCACGCCGTGGTGATCGGCACCAGCGGAGCCGGGAAATCCACCACCCTGCGCACCGTGGCCGACGCCGCCGCCGCATGCACCGATGCGCTGGTCTGGGACCTCGACCCCGCCGGATGCGGCCTCGACGCGCTCGGATCGGGCGTGGGACGTCGGGAACGTGACCCCGCCGGGATCACCGACGCTCTCGCCGACGCCCTCGCGGTAGCCGAGACCCGGCCCCGGATGCTCGCCGAACTGGGGATGGGCGCCGCCTGGATCCCCACTCCAACTCGGCCAGCACTCGTCGTTGTCGTCGACGAATACCCCCGGCTGACCGACAAGGCCAAGGCCCTGGCGGTGGCGCTGCTGCGAGTCGGGCGCAAGGCCCGCGTCACGCTGATCCTCGCCGCGACCGAGGCCACCTCCGACGCGCTGGGCGCGGCGATCGCCGACACCACCGCATTGGCCATCCTGCACGCCTGCCGCCACACCGACGTCCGGCTGGTGCTCGGCCCCCACATGCTCGCCGACGGGTGGCGACCCGACCGGCTCCACCCCGCCACCGCCGACGACCCCGGCGACGCCGGACGCGCCTACGTGGCCACCGCCGGCAACCGGGAACCCCTCATCAGCGCCATCCACCCCCTGGACGAGGCCGACGCCAACGAACGCGGCCAGCGTCGGGCCGCTGCCGGGCTGCCCCGCATCGACCCGCAATCCTGGGCCGCCGCCCGCGCCCACCGCCACCACACCAGCCCTACGACCAGCCCGGCCAGCACAACGGAGCAGGCCAACACCGTGGACCCAGCGCTGATCGACCGCGACGGCGGGCAGTCCCTACTCCACGCCGTCACCATGCTCTCGATCTTCGCCGCGGACGACCGGTTATGGACCGAGGAACTCCTGTCCCGCCTGGCCACCCACGACCTGCAGGCCTACGGCACCTGGGACGCCGAGCACCTCTCCACGGTGCTCCGCCGCTTCGCCATCACCCCGACCCAGATCTGGCGACACGGCCGCAACCGGCGCGGCTACCTCCGCGCCGACATCGCCCGCGCCGTGGGCTACCACGACACCACCGAGACCGGCTCCTGAACCCCGCGCCCCGCCCCACGCACCCCGCTAGACCCCCGCTAGGCCACCCCGCCCGCCTAGCGGCGTCTAGCACCCCCTCTAGCACCCCCTCTAGCGGCCCCGACACGCCCACCGACCTGGGCTCTAGCGCCCTAGCACCCCCACCCGACCCCCCATCCCCAATCCGGCCGAAATCCCCACAACGGGCCCACAGCCATCACAACCGCCCACCCCTAGCACCCCCCACCGCTACGGGAGAGCCGCACCTGACCCACGACGAGCACGACCCGCACACCCCACCGCACCAGTCCGCTCCCGGACCGGTGCCGGTGTTCGCCCCAGCCCGGCTCCGCGGCTACCGACACCTCCGCGGACTCGACCACACCACCCTCGCCACCGCCGCCCACACCACCCCCCAGACACTCGCCGCGATCGAGAACGGACATACCACCCCCAGCACCCGGCTGATCACCACGCTCGCCCAAGCGCTCGACTGCCCGCCCACCGAACTGCACACCACCGGCGACCCCCACGACAACAGCGGCTACTGGGACGTCATCTGCGCCGCCCTACCACCACTGACCCACACCGAGATCACCACCGCAGCCACCGCACTACGCCGCGCCACCGGCCCCGGGCACGCCAACGACCGCGACTCTCCTCGCCTCCCCACCCACCACCAAGATCATCCAACCGGGGACAACGCCTCACCACACACGAGCCCGTAGTAGCCCCTGAGCTGCAATGATGCACCAGCCGTAGAATCGCCGTAGTAGATCGGTGCCCCTTCGTAGTAGCGAAAACACCCCTCCACGACAAACATCGTCCAGGACGAGGACGGGGCAGCGCCGCGCTCGACAGCACCCACAACCGCAGCTCGTGACCGGTTTGGGCTCCCGGCTTCCGGTCGGGGGTGGGGCCAACTCTCGCCGGAAATCTCTGCCCAGGTGGGGCCCAGAACTGGCCGGAAAAATCAATCACCGGTAGTAGTCGGACGTCACGCTGGCTATCGGCCCACAGGGACCGCGCCCCGCCACGCTGCCCACCGGTGGCGGGGCGCGCGGGACCTTCCCGTCGGTACACGGCGGAACGTCTGCCTTCCCCCGCACACGCCGACGACGTCATTGCTACCTTGGGTGACAACTTGGGAGATCAGGTGCCCGCGCGGTGACTTCCGTTGGTGGTTCACCTTGGGGATCAAGTGGGGGATCAACTTGGGGTACCGATTAGAGCACCACCCCCAAGCACCCGGCGAAACGCCAGCGTGGACCGGACGTAAGAGGATCCGCTGTGATACCAGACTCCCGTGTCCACAAAGCAACAGGGTGAGACATTGGGCCGGGCCGGCGGGAAAGAAATGCTAGCCGCGGGGCCGAATAACGGCGTTATATTTGGACTTCAGGGGTGAGCCGCACGCCCACCCCTGAAAGGCCCGGAGCCCGTGACCTCACGCCCGCCTCGTCCCTGTCCCCGGCCAGCGCCCCGCTGTGGGCTCCACGGTGGCAGGCCCGCGCACCGACCTGCCGAGTTACCTGCCCGGCTTCCGTCTAGGTGGGAAGGGGCTGTTGCCGACAACGATGCTGCTCACCGGTTTGCCGGCCCGTCCTGGGCTTACCCCGACTCGGCACCCAGCGGGAACTTGTCACGAGGAAGGCGACGACAGCGACCCAGCGGGGCTGGTGGTCGACCGTGACCCCGTCCTTCCCGGTGGCAGTGTTCTGCCCGGCCCGGCGGCGCGCGCATCGCCACCTGCGCGGCTGGGACCGCGCCAGGCTTGCCAGGGCCGTCGCCGCCACCGTTGAGGCCATCGCCGCGATCGAGACCGGCCGAGCCAGCCCGTGCCCCCGGCTGGTGACCGCGCTGGCCGAGGCGCTGGACTGCTCACCCCCCGCGCTGCACACGACCAGCGACCCGGGCGACAACGCCGGCTACTGGGAGGTGATCTGCGCCGGGTTGCCCCCGCTGAGCGGCACCCAGATCGCCACCCTGGGCACCGTGCTGCGCCGCATCCACCCCGCGCCCCGACACCCGACCCCGGACACCCCCCGGCCAGCACCGCGCCGCCTGAGCACCCGCCGGCAGGCACATCAGCCCTTGGGGGCGGCCGGGGTGGTGTTCGGGTCGGCGACGCGGACCCGGGCGGGGTCGAACACCCGCCGCCCACCCTTGGGGGCGGGATCGAGCACCAGCCGCAGCGACCCCAGCGCGGCCACCAGCAAACCCCGGCGCTCAGCGGGTTCCGCGGCGTCCCACTGCGCGCCCACCGTGGCCGCGTCCAGCACCGCCACCGGCCCGGCCGGTTCCCCCACCGCCAAGCCGTCCCGCTCGGCACGCAACCGGGCCAGATCGGTAGCGATCGGCTGGTTGGCCTTGTCGAACGCCGCCAGGGTGATCTCCCGGCGACCCAGCCGATCCGCCAACGCCTCCCCGATCGCCTCACACTCCGCGATCTCCGTACGGACCGCCGTGAGCCGGTCGGCCACCCGGGCGCGGGCCGCCGCGACCGCCGCCGCATGCCTCGGGTCCGACAGCCGGCGCATCACGAACGAGCGCAGCTCACGATCCACCCGGCGGACATCAGCCGCCACCCCACCACAACCCCCGGAGTCCTTATTGCAGTGGTACTGCCGCCGGGGCGAACCATCCGGGTAGGTCCCCGCGTGCGGGCGTCCCGTCAAGCCGCGCCCGCACAGCCCGCAGCGCAACACCCCCGAGGCGGTGTACCGCCCACCCGGTGGGCGACCCCGCCGCCGCCCCGACAAGATCGCCCGCAACCGCTCAAAATCACCGCGGTCCACGATCGGATCCCCGGGCATCTGCCCCACCACCACCCCGTCATGCTCCACCAACCCCGCGTTACGGGCCCGGGACAGCACCGCACGCACCAGCACCGGGATCCACACCTTGCCCCCCGCCGTGCGCAACCCCTCCGCGTTCCACTGCGCCGCCACACTGGCATACGACGCCCCGGCCAACACCGCCGCCGTCCCGTCCCGAATCGCGGCCCGCTCTACCGCCACCACCTCCGCCGGGACCTCCGTGCGGGCGCCGTCCGCACCACGCACACGCTCCCGGCCCGGGAACCCGAACGCCCGGCCGCACACATGCGCCACCCCGTTACGCCGCAACGTCTCAAACCGCCGCCGGATCCGCCGCGACGCATCATCCGACGAGCGGCACGCATGAGCCACCTCCACCCGCAAAATGAACCGATCATTCGGATCCGCCAAATCCCACTGGCCATGCGCGCACCCCAGCGTCAGACCCCGATTCGAGAACTCCAACAACCGCTCCAGATCCCGCGGCAACCGCAACAACCGATCCACATGCCACACCACCGCACCATCGGACTCCCCCGACGCCAACCGCCCCAACAACCGCTCCCAATCCGGACGCCGCACGTTCGGTTTCCACGCCGACAGATCATCATCAGTCAGCTCCACCCCCAACACCCCACCCAGACGGTCAATCACCCGCCGGTTATCCGCGTGCTGCTCCTCCACCTTCTCCAACTCACCCGACACGTTGCGCGACAACCGCGCATAGGAGTCCAGCACCAACCGACGCCCCGACCCCTCACCCCTACCATCACCACGTGCGCCCATACCAGAAGTGTAGGTAACAAAATGGGGTACCGCTATAGCTCGCATCGCCACTCACAGGTGTGGGCCTGATCCACACCAGGCGAACCGTCCGGCGCCGGGAGAACGCCCACTGGGCGCGTTCGGCTGAATCCAGACTCACGTGCACACCGCCGTTCACGCTGACGACCTCAACGTGGCCGTCGAAGGTCATGCCCCAGGCGACGATCCGGCCATCGACCCGTTCGCCGCACTCCTCGACCAGCGCGAACACCTGCGGCGCCTCGTCGGCGACGAGTCCGCGCACTTCCTCGGCGAACTCCTCTTCACTACACAGCGGCTCGAGGTCCACCGGGCCTGCGTTGTCGTGGCCTTGAATCGTCATGCTCGTCTCCCGACCTCATGGATCTCGCGCGATGTCCGGGGCGGACACGACGTGTCGCGCGCGGGAGGCCGCCACGGGGCTCAAGCCGCACTCGCCGCGCTGGTCCCGCTCGAAGCTGCAGCGTGTCGAGACCCGGTCCTGCGCACCGCAGCCCACCGAGGTGGAGCACCTGGCGGCGGTCTACGAGGTACCCGCCGACGAAACAGCCGCCCTGGTCCGGATGGCCCGGGAGACCCGGCAGAAGGGCTGGTGGCAGTCCAGCGCGTTGCCCAAGCAGTTCCAGATCATGGTTGGGCTGGAGCAGGCGGCCACCACGGTGCGCCAGTTCGAGCTGGCTCTGATGCCCGGCCTGCTGCAGACCTCCGACTACGCCCGCGCGCTGATGACCACCCTCTTGACGCTCCCCGACCTGGCGCACGACGTGGTCTACGTGGAAGGTGTCCACCGGGCCCCATCTATCTGGAGGAGCAGGACCATGTGCGGCGCTGCACCATGTACTTCGCTGTGCTGAGCTCCCTGGCGCTGTCCGCGACGGAGTCCGCCGACCTCATCTCCACTACGCTGGCGAAGTACCAGTAACCCACGAGAGGAGGCGCGGGATGACCCGAGTGGACCTGTCCCGCGCAGTGTGGCGCAAGAGCAGCCGCAGCGGAGGTGGCAACGGCGGCACCACCCAGTGCGTCGAGGTGGCGGCGCTGGACGGTGGCCGGATTGCGGTGCGAGACAGCAAGCAGCCCCACGGGGTCGTGCTGTTGCTCACCCGCAGCGAGCTGGCCGCTTGGATCAGCGGCGTGAAGAACAACGAGTTCAACCACCTGGTCTGACCGGTCAGACGGTATCCAGGCTGCGGGGTACTCGTCCCTGTGGCTTCATATGGAGACTTATCGTCGTCGGAACACCGTCTGGGGCGACGATATGGATGCATGTGGTGGTCGCATTCGGTCGCAGCGCGGCGCGGCTGTCCGATGTCGGGTGCCTTGGCTGATCAAGTGGCGACCATCGTCCAGTCGAGTTGCAGGTCAGCCCGGCGGCCGCAGGCCAGCCAGGGTGACCGTGACGAGGCGACGGACCGCAGCCTCGGATGGCAGGCTGGTGGCGGCACTGAGGGCGTGTAGGCAGTAGCTGGCCAGCTCGTCAGGCGGGACATCGTCACGGAGGTTGCCGGTCTCAGCGACCTCGGTCAACAGATCGCGGATCAAGTCGATGAGCCGCCGTTGGGCGTGGGCTACATCGTCACCTCGATGCAGGAGTAACCCAATTTCGTCACCGTGGCGCTCCCGGCGGTGTGCGATGAGGGCGTAGGCCTCCAGCACCGCTTCCAGCCGCTGGCCGGCCTCGCCGGGCTGGGCGCGGAGCTGAGCGAGATGTTCGAGGTGATCACCTACCTGACGGTGGTGCCAGGCACCGAGGATCGCTTCGACGTCGGGGAAGTAGCGGTACAGCGTGGCACGTGCGATGCCGGTCTGGTCGGCGATCTGCGACATGGTGACGGCTCGTAGGCCGCGCTCGCTCACCAGCGCCCACGTGGTGGTCAGGATCGCGTCGTGCACCTCTCGGCGGTGTGCCTCGATCGTCTCGTTCCACAGTCTTGGCACCTGATCAGTATACGAGACGTACCCTCGTCGTGAGGTTACGTGATGACTCGACATGGACAATATGTCTCGATAAGCTGGTGGCGTCATAGCGCATACCGGCGCGAGCAGAGGAGACACATGGCTGACCAGACCGCGCGAGGGTGGCCCGGATGACCATGACACCCCGACTTCGCAAGGTCGCGCTCACCGCACATGTGACGTCCTCGGTCGGCTGGCTCGGCGCGGTCGTGAGCTACGTGGCTCTCGCCGTCGCCCTTCTGGCCAGCCAGGATGCTCAGATGGTGCGAGCCGCCTTTCTCGCGATGGAGTTCACCGTCTGGTACGTCATCGTCCCGCTGGCGCTAGCCTCGCTGCTCACCGGGCTTGTCTGCGCACTGGGCACCGTGTGGGGCTTGTTCCGGCACTATTGGGTCCTGGTCAAACTCCTGTTGAACATCGTCGCCACTCTCGTTCTCCTCGGATACACCCAGGAAATCACCCCCTTCGCCGCCCTGGCAGCGAAGGCGACGTTGTCCGGTACCGATCTCGCCGAGCTGAGGAATTCCAGTCACCTGGTCCACTCCGGTGGCGGCCTGCTGGTGTTGCTCGTGGCCACGGTGCTGGCGGTCTACAAGCCGCGGGGAATGACCAGGTACGGGCGGCGTAAGCAGCACCACCAGCCCAAGCAGCGCGAGCAGCGCACGGTGCCGGTGTCGTAGATGCAGCTACCCACGGCCTCCCTCACAGTGCGGCAGTAACTCGCCGGACTGGCCGGACTACCAGCGCTCCTGCGTGCCACCCGTTTGATCCATCTCTGGTTGTCTGGTTGGGGGTTGTAGGTGTACGCGAACTTCAACGACTTCAGTTATCTGGTGCCCGGACCGCTCACGGTGTTCTGCGCGATTGTGGGTTACCGGCTCGGTCAGGCGGTGTATCGCCCGACGATCGGGTCACTGCGAAGATCGGTTCGTCGCAGCCGCCTGCTGTGGTGGGTCGTGGTCGCGCTAGCGCTGGCCGATGTGGCGCTGGTCGCCGGCATGTGGAGCTACGGGTGGGTCTTCGCCGCCAACCGGGTGCTGGTGGCGCTGCCGCTGATCCTGGTGCCGCTGGTGGTGGCGCTGATACTCGCCTTGCCACGGATGCGCCGGTTGGCTCGCGGCGACGACGATCCCGCCGCCGCACCGGCCGCGCTGCGGGTGGAGGCGGCCGACCCGAAGCTGGTGGTTCCCGTTCAAGCCACCGCGGTCGGTGGAGTGCTGTCGTTCTTCGTAGTGTTCGTGGCGCGCCCGGTGCCGCCGTACGCAACGATCGCCACGGTGCTCGATGGCCTACTGGTCCTCGTCGCCGCCGTGCTGTGGGTACGCCAGCAGCGCACGCAGCGGCGGGTCGGTGGCCAAAGCGCACCGCAGGGTCCCGGCCTCGGCGTGCGGCTGCTGCGCACCGCTGGCGCGCTGGTCGTGATCGGTGGGCTGGTGACCGGCGGGCTGGCTTACGCACAGTCCAGCAGCGCTCTGCCGGGGCGTTACAGCATGGGCAGCTCCGCCAACATGGACTTCGGTGGCGGTCTCAGCGGCGGGATGCCCGGTATGGCTACCGGTGGCGGACCAGGCACAGCGGTCAGCGTCCCGCAGCTCACCGGGGATGACACCAGCGGCACCCCGGATGAGAGGTTCAGCCTCACCGCGGAGCAGTCTGAGATCAGATTGAGCTCGGGCAAGGTCGTCGACGCGTGGACCTACAACGGCCAGGTCCCCGGTCCGGAGCTGCGGGTGCACCAGGGCGATCTGGTCCAGGTGACCCTGATCAACAACATCCCGGGCATCGGCGTCACCCTGCACTGGCACGGCGTCAACGTGCCCAACGCCGAAGACGGGGTGCCCGGCGTCACCCAGAACGCCGTGCCCACCGGGCAGCGCTTCACCTACACCTTCCGGGTCAACCAGGCCGGCACGTTCTGGTACCACTCGCACCAGAACGCGAACATTCAGCTGGACAAGGGCCTCTTCGGGGCGCTGATCATCCTGCCCAAGCAGCCGCAGCCCCCGGTCAAGGACATCACGGTGTTCGCGCACCAGTGGTCTGCGCTTGGTGGTCTCGCCACACTGAATGATGCCGACGACTTGCGGCACACCGCGGTGCCCGTCGGGACCAAGGTGCGCCTGCGGCTGATCAACACCAGCAGCAAGAGGACCGAGACCAGGCCGACCGAGCTGGCAGTCACCGGAACCTCGTTCGCGGTCACTGCCATTGACGGTACCGATCTCCACCAGCCCGGCGCTCTCGCCCCGGGCACGCTGCTGCCGCTGGGCGCCGGCGGCCGCTACGACGTGAGCTTCACCATGCCCGATCACCCGGTCCGGTTGACCGACCTGGACAACCCCTCAGCGGGCATGGTCCTCAGCCCCGATGGCACGGGCACGGTCACCGCACCGGATGACAACGGTCCGAGGTTCGACCCGGCGCACTACGGGGTAGCGGCAACGACGCCGTTTAGCGCCAGCAATCATTTCGACCGCGAGTTCACCCTGACCCTCGACGACGGGCCGGGCTTCTATGACGGCGATTTGACTTTCCGGCCGACCATCAACGGCGCAACCTTCCCGGACACGCCGATGCTGATGGTGCGCGAGGGTGATCTGGTGAAGGTCACCTTCATCGACCGGGGCGACAGCAATCACCCGATGCACCTGCACGGGCACCACGCACTGGTGCTGAGCCACAACGGCACGCCGGTGACGGGGAGTCCATGGTGGACCGACACGCTGGATATCGTGCCCGGCGAGACCTATCAGATCGGCTTCAGCGCGGACAACCCCGGCATCTGGATGGATCACTGCCACAACCTCTACCACGCCGCGGCCGGGATGATCATGCACCTGGGATATCTCGGTGTGACCACGCCTTACCAGGTCGGGCAAGACACGGGCAACGAGCCCGAATGACCGCGGGCAGACCCCGCCGTGTCCCGACTCCGTGCGGGTAAGCACCCCGCTGGGCATCTTGCCAAGGCCGCCGCGTACGTGGCGATCGGCGCTGTTCAGCGCATCGGGCGGGTGCTGCCCCGCGAGTCAGGGTGGTGGGTTATTGGGTGGTCAGGGTGATGGCGGCGGTGTGCAGGACCCCGGCGGTTTGGAACTGCAGGAACATCCGATAGTTACCGGGTTCGGGCAGGGTGGCATGGAAGCTCAGCTGTGGGCCGCCGTGATCGCCGTTGACCGCGCCGGTCGGGTGCAGGTGCGCGAACGCCAGACCGCCTTGGTGGAAGGCGGTGAGGTGGGCGTAGGTGTCGAGGTAGGGCTGCAGATCGGTGACCGGACGGCCGTCCTGGGACACAGTCACGCTCAGCTCACCGTCGGTGCCCGCGCCGGCGTGCCCGCCCAGGGTCAGGGTATAGCCATCGACCTGGGTGGTGGGTGTCGGCGCCGGTAACGGGTGGGCCGGGGCGGCCGGGCCTGTCACGGTGATCTGGGTGCCCAACACCAATGGCGCGGATTGGCCACCGGCGGGGTGGGCGGTGAACTGCGGGTAGGCCCGATACACCCCAGGGGCCGACGCGGCTAACGGCGCGGTCCAAGTGCCGTCCGGGCCGAGGGTGGGATGCACGTGCTGGAACCCGGTCAGGTCATCCCGGATCACGTAGAAGTGCAGCGGTTCGGTCTGCTCGACGTCGTAGTCGGTGACCGGTTTGGTGCCCGGGCCCAGGATCTGGAACCGGAACTGGGACGGTTTCCCGGCCGTCAGAGTGGTGGTGTCAGGGACGAACCGGTAGCCGCTTGTCGAGGTCGCGGTCAACCCGGTGGCGTCCGGGCCGGTGACCATGGTCATGCCGGGCATGACCATCGGTGACGACGCCGAGGTCGCGGCGGCTGGTGGCGGCGTCGGTGAGGAACCACAGCCGATGGCTGTGAGGGCCACCGTGGCTGCGGTCAGGATGGCCAGTCGAACGCGAGGACTGGGATGTGGGCGGGAGGCACGGGCTCGCGGAATATTGGGGTAGCTGCGCATGGTGAACTGACCGTTCTGAGAAGGCACGCCTCAGTCCGAGGTTGTGCCGCGGGATAGGGATGCCGGGACGATCGGCCGGTGCTCGAGGTTTGCGGGCACGGCCGGTCGGGCATCTCAGGTCAGCGACACACCCACTCGGGTGAGCAGCACACTCCCGGCCAGCGGCGAGCCGCGCCGCGGCGAGCCACGCAGCCGCGTGACGCTCACTGGGCTGGTGAGATACATGATCGTGGCCAGTAACATCGCGAGTGCCGCGATCCATCCCGGCCCGCCGGTCGCGTCTTGGCGCGGGGCGAGGGAGACGCACAACTCGCCCAGTCCGTCGCCGCTCGGGCGCGCCCCCGCCCCGGCGCCGTTGCTGGGCGGGACGGGATGAGCAGTTGCCCCGGCCACCACATCGGCGGCGGCCACCGAGTGGCCCACGGCTGAGGTCATCGGCGAAGCCATAGCGGTGTCACCGCCGGTGGGAGGGGTCATCGCGAGGCCGGCATGGCAACCGTCGGCGCTAGCCGGCAACCCGTGCATCGCGAACAGACCGATCATCACCACACAGGCGCTGAGCAGCCGCGCCACCCTCGGCGCCACCCGCCCAACCCCACCCGGCATGGTCGTACCTCCGTCGTGAACAACCAGCCTCGCCCGGATCGTGGTCAGCGTCAATGCTGGTGACCATGCCCAGAGTGGCCCGAACCGGCAGGTTCAGGCTCTCCGTGGTCCGCTTGCTCGCAGGCGGTGTCGATCAGCCGCCGGCTCAACACCAGACGGAACAGCACGAGGTCGGATTGACCCCAGATGCGGACCGCCAGGTCAAGGTCAACGGGCTCGATCACCCGGCGACCCAGGCGGTGACACGCCGCTGTTCGTCATGGTATCGAGATGGGAGCTAGGCTTGAGCGAATGGCGATCAATGAGCCACTGGTAACGATACGGGACACGAGGCACCTACCAGCCCACCCGAGTTAGGCGTCTCGGACGGCTGGTAGGTGAGGAAGGCGAGGCCGTCACCGACGGTCCGGGTGTCGACCAAGCGCATGGGTTTCGTGTCGCTGGTCTCGCCGAAGAGGCGCTCGCCGGCCCCGAGCACGACCGGGTAGATCATCAGCCGCAGCTCGTCGACGAGGTCGTGTTCCATCAGCGTGTGCACGAGCTGGCCGCTGGCGTAGACGACGATGTCCCCGTCTACCCGTTGCTTCAGCTTCGAGACCTCGTTGACCACCTCGCCGCTCAGGACCGTCGTGTTGTTCCAGTCGGGATCTTCGAGGGTCGAGGACACGACGTATTTGGGCAGGCTGTTCAATCTGTCCGCCCACTCGCCCCTCCGGGCTGGCCACCGCGCGGCGAAGAACTCGTAGCTCCGTCGACCCAGCAGCAGTGCCTCGGTGCCCAGCGCCTCGTCGAGCTCGACCTTGGCCCATGCTTCGCGGTTCTTGTCCCCAATCTGGCCGAACCAGCCGCCGAGCCTGAAACCCTCCTCTCCGGTCGGGTCCTGGATGACTCCGTCGAGCGAGACGTTCTCGCTGATGACGATCTTTCCCATTTCGGTTCTCCTTTGCTACCACTGAGGGAGACACCGCGACGTCGGGAAAATGGGCGCTGACCAACCGCCCAGTTCGCCACTCGGTTGGTGTCTGTACGAGGTAGTTGTGCGGCGATCCACGGGAAGACGGTGACGCGAGGGTGGTAAACGGCGACCTGATCTCCAGGGCGCAGGCCGGGGACAGCGACGCGTTCCGAGAACTGACCGAGCCGCACCGCCGAGAGCTACTCGTGCACTGCTACCGGATGCTCGGCTCCCTCCAGGACGCCGAGGACGCCCTCCAAGACACGCTGCTGGCCGCCTGGCAAGGCCTCGCAGGGTATGAGGGACGCGCCTCACTCCGCACCTGGCTCTACCGGATCGCCACCAACCGGGGCCTCAACGCGCGTCGTTCGGCCAACCGGCGCCAGGCCAAGGAGTGGGACGTGCCCAATGTTGAACCGCCCGAGCCGACCCGACTCGGCGAAGTCGTCTGGCTCGAGCCACTCCCCGACGCCCTCCTCGACGGTGCGATCGACGTGCCGCTCGGCCCGGAGGCCCGGTACGAGCAGACCGAATCCATCTCCCTGGCCTTCGTGACCGCCCTTCAGGTGCTTCCACCCCGCCAACTCGCCGTCCTCGTCCTGCGCGACATCCTCGGATTCCACGCGAGCGAGGTGGCCGACATGCTGGACGCGACCGTCGAATCGGTCAACAGCGCCCTCAAACGGGCGCGCGCTAGCCTGCAGCGCCGACAGTCGCTGGCCCCCGACCGCGAACTGCCCTCCGTCTCGGACTCAGCCGTCGAGGATGCGATCGTCACGAGATTCGTACGGGCGTGGGAGTCGGCCGATCTCGACGCGCTGGTGGACCTGCTGACCGACGACGTCTTCGTCTCGATGCCACCGATGCCATTCGAATACCAAGGCCGGGACGTCGTTGCCCGGTTCTGCGCCAGCATCTTCGGCTCGGGCCGGAGGTTCGACCTCGTACCTACCCGAGCCAACGGACAGCCAGCGTTCGGAGCGTACCTGCGCGCCCACAACGGCATCAGCCACGGAATGGGCCTCTACGTCCTCACCCTCACCGGCGGCCGGATCTGCGCCATGACCCGCTTCGAGAACAGTGTGCTCCCATCGTTCGGGCTACCGCGATCGCTCCCGAGCCGATAGCCACAGACGTCGCCGCTGCCATTCGTGAGGGCGAACGCACCGGCGCGATCGATACGCCCGAGTTCCAGGCGGCCACGATGGCCTTCTACGCCGCGCACCTGTGCCGCCTCGACCCGTGGCCGGAATGCCTCACCCGCACCGTAGCGCTCTGGTTTGAGGACCTCACCGTCGTGCAAGCGATGACCGGCATGAAGCAGCTCACAGCCGCCGGGACGCTCGCCGACTTCGACCTGAGCGACCGCCTGGCGGAGATCGAGGTGCCGGTGCTGCTGGTCACGGGCGCCCACGACAGGGTACGCCCGTGGGCGGCCGAGAAGGTGCAGGCGCGGTTGGCCCGCTCGCAGTGGGTGCTCTTCGAGGACTCCAGCCACAATCCCCACTTCGAGGAGCCCGAGCGCTTCGGCTCCGTCGTCGAGGCATTCCTGAGGTCCACCGAGGGCCGGTGACGACCGGGATGCGCGCGCGGGCCCGGACGGAGTCACCGCTGATGCGAACGGCCTCCCCCGGCGGGCCGCTGTGCTGCTCGACGCAACGTGGTCGTCGAAGTCATGCCCCAGGCGACGATCCGGAGCCACCCGGTGGCCGGCGGGCGCGTAACTGCGCCGCGGTGGTGGCGCCTCGCCCGGGTGGCTCCCAGGTCCAGGTATCGATGCGGTCGAATCCGGCGGTGTCGACGGCGGCGGCGAGCCCTGGCAGGCCACCGGCCAGCCATTTTTGGTGCGCTGAGAGGAGCATCCGCCCGCCGGGGCGCAGCACCCGATACACCTCGGCGAGGCCTGCGGGCACGTTCTGCCAGACCTGGACGTTGTTGACCGCCAGCACCACATCGACCGAGCTGTCGGAGAGTCCGGTGTGTTCAGCGTCCCCGCCGGTGAGGCGAACCTTGCCCTGGCGGATTAGATCGGCGCACCGGCGCCTGGCCGTGTCCCGCATCACCGTGGACGGGTCGACCCCGATCACCTGCCCGGCCCGTGTCCCGGCTGCGCGTAACCCGATCCCCGGTCCTGGGCCCAGGACCAACACCGTCTCGGCGGGGTCCAGCACGGCGAGGTCGACCAGATGCAGTTCAGTGCCGGCGTTCCCCCGTGCCATCAACCAGCCACCGACCCGCCCCAGCATGCCGCTGGGCCGGCCGAATCCCATCTCGAGAATGCGTTCGCCCACGGTGCCCATTCCCACAGCCAAGCACGGCGCTGGGCCGTCCGCATCAGGGGGCAACCCCGACATCGCCCGGCCTGTATGTCCACAGCGTCACGAGCTTATGTGAGACACAATGTCCGTATCGAGTCATCGATCTGTTCCGAGACCTGCTGATCGACGTCGCCAGACCGGCGGCCTTCGGGAGGACCTACCGCCCGAGGACCTCGCTAGTTACTGCCTCCATGCCCTGTCAGCGGCCAGCACCCTGCGGTGCCCGGCGGCGGTTCGCGGACTCGTCACCGTCACCCTTGCCGGTCTGCATCCACCAAGCTCGGCGACCTGAACTGATCGAGCACTGTGGTCCGGCGATCTGTGGCATGGGAACTAGGCTTGAGCGCCTGCTCGTCGGGCACCGACCCGATGCCGGTCACGGTGTCGAGCACCAGCACCGTGGACGCACCGGCAACTGACAGCCCTTCGATGCCGAGCACCACACCGGCGTGCTGCAGCGGAATGTTGGGGCATTAGTGCATGGCGGTGCTCGCCGCGGCAACGTCGTTGCTTGCCGGGCTGATGGTGTCGCTGTTCATCGCACCAACACAACCCGACCTGCTCAGGACATCCGGTCCGGTAACGACTCCGGCGCGGGCGCCACCCACTGCCACGGCTCGCCGCGCAGAACTCTGCCTCTGGCGCCCCGGCCCGGATGCATAACCAGACCGACATCGCCTTCGCGACGGAAATGATTCCGCACCACGCCCAAGCAGCGTCGATGTCCAAACTTGCCCCCAATCACGCCAGCTCACCGCAGGTCAAGGACCTCGCCACCCGGATCGCTGCCGCTCAGCAGCCCGAGATTGATCAGATGAGCGGCTTCCTGCGGACCTGGAACGCCCCTGTGCCCGACACCAACGGAGCCGGCATGGGCGACATGATGTCCCCGGCCCAGATGCAGCAGCTCGGCCAAGCCGACGGCGCGGCGTTCGACAAGATGTTCCTGCAGATGATGATCAGCCACCACGAAGGTGCGATCACCATGGCCCAGACCGAAACTAGCCAACGGACGAAACCCCGACGCCCGCGCTCTCGCGCAGAACATCATCACCGCACAACAACGCGAGATCACCGAAATGCACACCATGCTCAACCAGGGATGAGCCACCGGTAACGCTGCTCGGGCCGGGTACCAGTGCCCGGCGGGCGGTGGCCTCGACGGGCCTCAGGGTCCTTCGTCTGCCGGTGGGCGCGGGGCGTCGGCCGAGTCAGCTTCGTAGTGGTGAACCACGCGCGGTGGTGGTTGTTGCCAGGTCACCGTCAGCTGGTCGCGTCTGCCGTATCAGTGCAGCGCCGCAGAAATTCTTCGGGGTTCGTTTCGCGATGTGGTCGGGTTATTGCGGTAGCGCTCGTGGGCTTGTTGGCGGTCGGGCTTGCGCTGGGCGGGTGGTTGTGTGGGTAGTCGTCGACGCTGCCCCACCGGGTGGGTCCCCACTGATCAGGGTGGTCGGGTGGTGGAGCCGGCCTGGATCTGGTCCGGCCATTTCTTGATCGCCGTATCTGTGCGCTGACAGTGCAATTCTGCACGGTCAGCGCACAGATACGGCGATCATGACCCGGCTGGTGCCGCCGGTGGGACGGCCACGAAGCCGCGGCGGTGTGATCAACGAGGGTGCGTTGTGTCGCGTCGTCAGGTGGTCCGGAGCTGCGAGCGCTGAGCACCCGCTGACTGGGCCCGAGGGTGTCCTCGTAGTCGCCCGGGGCGCGGGCCACCATCGCAGCGGCCCCGCGCTGTCACGCCTGGACCAACCCCCGACGAACTTCTGCGGCGCTGCACTGATACGGCGCTCAGCGATAAGACCTTGGATCCGCCGTAGGTGGTCTTCGTCGGTGGCTTGGACGCGCAACGTCAGCATGTCCGCGCTGGCCTGCATCGTGCACTGGCCCCACGGGGCGAGGGTGATGATCCCGTGCGTGTCGGACCATTCGACGTGCGGCTGCACCTCACGGCGCGCCGGTGCGTCACCGCTGTGGGTGGGGATGCGGCTGACATGCCGGCAGAGTTGGACGAGGTACCGGCTGGCCCGTTCGGTCTCGACGTGGGCTTCGGCGGTCAACATCGCATTCCTTTCCGGGCTTTCCTCGGCCGGGCGCACGACCTGGTCCGCATCGGAATTGCGACGGACTCGGGTGTGGTTGGCACCGTGCTCGCTCGACTCGAGCTCAGAGCCTGGTGAGGGCGACAAGCCAGGCTCGGATGCCGTCCGTGTCGGTGGTGATGTCGATCGTGGCCGGTTCGATCGAGTCGACTCGCCACCCGTTGGCGAACGAGGCGGTGATCTCGTCCCGGGTCAGCTTCCGCACCCGGCCCCATTCCCCCGGCTGTTGGTCGCTGAAACACAGCATGAAGTAGCGGCCTCCCGGCTGCAGCACGGACCGCAGACTGTCGAGGAAGGCAGCGCGGTCATCGTCGGTGAAGATGTGGAACAGCCCGCAGTCGAGCACGGTGTCGAAGGACTCGCCGAGATCAGCCAGGTGCCGAGCATCCTGGAGCAGGAACCGCGCCGCGAAGCCTCGCTCGCGTGCCTTGTCCCGCGCGGTGTGCAGCGCCGCGGACGCGAGGTCGACGCCGGTGGCATCCAGCCCGCGACCGGCGATCATGAGCACGTGCTCGCCGGTCCCACAGCCGACGTCGAGCACCCGGCCCCGGATTGCCTCCGCGTCGGCGAGGGCAAGGAACGCCGGTTGGGGCCGGCCGATGTCCCAGGGAGGCCGGCTCGTGTAGAGGTCATCGGGCCCTCGCGGAATTCGGGAACTGGGGTACGGGTAGAGCGGTGCTTCAGCCATGCGAGCGTCCTTCCTCGGGTGCGATGCCCGGGACGGGTGACAACCCCAGTTTTATCGATACAATCTGTCTATGTCAATGCGTACTGTATCTACGCGACACCACGTATCCTTCGGTAGTTCCGAGGCTGTGGAACGACACGACCGATGCGCACCGCCGCGCGGTGATCGAGGCGACCATGGAGACCACCGCGGCGCTGGTCGTCGAGCATGGGCTGCGGTCGGTGACGCCACTGGAGCGCGGCACGTTAGCGTGCACTCGTGATCGATGTGCTGGTAGCGGGCGGCGGGCCCGCGGGGTGGGCGGTGGCGGCGGCGTGTGCGCGGTTGGGACTGGTCACCGAGTTGGTGGACCTTGCGCCCGATCGGCCGTGGCGGGCCACCTACGGGTCCTGGCGGGGGGAGCTACCCGCCGATGTCGACCCCGCGGTGGCAGCAAGTGGGCACGGTGCGGCGATCGGCACTACCGAGCATCGCTTGGGCTGGGAGTACGTGGTGCTGGACAACACCGCGCTGCGGGATCGATTCGCCACCGCGCCAGTCACAGTGGTGAAGGGCCGGGTGCGGGATGCGCGCGCGGACCCGGACGGAGTCACCGCTGATGTGAACGGCCTCCCCCGGCGGGCCGCTGTGCTGCTCGACGCAACGGGCGCGGCGCGCTCGGTGCTCGGTTCCGCCACCCGGCGGTCAGGCGCCGAGCAGACCGCGGTAGGAGTGCTGGTTGACGCCGACGCGGCGCAGGATCTGGTGAGCCCGGGCAGTGCATTGTTCATGGATTGGCGACCGCACCACGGCGAGACGGGATGGCCCACTTTCCTCTACGCAATCCCCGTGACCACGGATCACGTCCTGCTAGAGGAGACGTCACTAGCCTGCCGGCCCGGACTCGGCCTGGCGGTGCTGCGTCGCCGGCTGCACGCCCGGCTGGCGCACCACGGGATCACTGTGCCGCCAGGCGACGAGGAGCGGGTGCGCATCCCCGTGGACCGGCCGCTACCAGCGCCCGGAGACTGGCGCAAACCGGTGGTGCCCTTCGGCGCAGCGAGCCCCCTGGTACATCCCGCTACCGGCTACAGTGTGGCCACAGCGTTGCAGCTGGCCCCTCGGGTCGCTACGGCCATCCACGACGCGCTGGCACGGGGCGGCTCGGCGGCCGCCGGCACCGCGGCCTGGCGCACGGTGTGGAGCCCGGCCGCGCTGGCTGTGCACGCCCTGCGGCGGCGCAGCCTGGAGTCGCTGTTGCGCTTCCCACCAGACCTCGTGCCGGCGTTCTTCGACGTGTTCTTCGCGCTGCCACAGCGACACCGCTGGGCCTACCTCACCGGCCGCGAGGACGTCCAGGGCAGCACCGCGGCGATGGGCGCGCTGTTCGCCGCCTCTCCGTGGTGGTTGCGCCGACGACTGGTCGTCGGCGCCCTCGATCCGCGCAGAGGTTCGCCCCTGAGCGACGAGGTAAACACCGGCTGACTGCGGCGCGGCGGTCAGTTGCTCTATCTGGGTGTAGCCCGATCGTGCAAGCTTCCGGTACGAATACTGGTGCATGTAGCTTGCGACAAGCTGCACAGAGCCCATGCCATGCGAACCCGGCGAGTTATAGAGCGAACCCGGGCGGCGCAGATCGCCACTGTGAGCGCGACGCGCGGGCGCCAGCGACCATGCCGCTGTTTCCGCCAAATTATGGCAGTAAGGTACCGCCGCTGTCTTGCATGTACCCATTATGGGCAGCTATCGTCATCCGAAAGACTGAAGCACTCGTTCCTTAGCGTCACCCAGCGAAGTGAGGGAGCTCATGAACGCTCCAGCCCCGGCCACCTCCGAATCCGGATTCGCCCGGTTCCGCGCTACCCTCACCCGGGAAGACCGGGCGTCCATCGGCGGGATGTACGGATTCATCGTACTTCTCCACGTGATCGGCTTCGGGGTGCTGCTGGCCTTCGTGGTCCCGAGGGGTTACAACCTCGGCGACACCGGCATCTACGGTGTGGGGATCGGCGTTCTGGCCTACACCTTCGGGCTACGGCACGCCTTCGACGCCGACCACATCGCCGCGGTCGACAACACCACCCGCAAGCTGATGGCCGACAACGTGGAGACCGGCAACCCGCGCAAGCCGCTCTCGGTGGGCTTCTGGTTCTCCCTGGGGCACTCCACGATCGTGTTCATGCTGGCCTTCTTGCTCTCGGTCGGTGTGAAGGCCCTCGCCGGGCAGGTCGAGAACGACTCCTCCGAACTGCACTCGATCACCGGTGTCATCGGCGCGTCGGTGTCCGGGGTGTTCCTGTGGATCCTGGGGATCCTCAACCTCATCGTCCTGATCGGCATCATCAAGGTCTTCCGCAAGATGCGCGGCGGCGTCTACAACGAGCAGGAACTGGAGGACCAGCTCAACAAGCGCGGCTTCATGAACCGATTCCTCGGCGGGCTGACCAAGTCGGTCCGCAAACCCTGGCACATCTACCCGATCGGTGTCCTGTTCGGGCTCGGCTTCGACACCGCCACCGAGGTCGGCCTGCTGGTGCTGGCCGGCGGCGCAGCGGCGTTCAGCCTGCCCTTCTACGCGATCCTGATCCTACCGATCCTGTTCGCCGCCGGGATGTGCCTGATGGACACCACCGACGGCGTGTTCATGAACGCCGCCTACGGCTGGGCCTTCGCCAAACCGGTCCGCAAGGTCTTCTACAACATCACCATCACCGCGCTGTCGGTCGCCGTCGCACTGATCATCGGCACGATCGAGCTGATCGGGGTGCTCGACGACCAAGCGGGCATCGACTCCGGGCCCCTCGCAGCCATCGGGTCCATCCCGCTGGACTATGCCGGCTACGCCATCGTCGCCCTGTTCATCGTCGCCTGGCTCGTCGCGTTGGCCATCTGGCGGTTCGGCCGGATCGAGGACAAGTGGTCGGCCAACCTAGCGCCTAAACCGGCGAGCGCCGAATAACGTCAGGGTTGCGGGATGCTGATGGTCACCTCGACGTTGGGCTTGATCTTGAGGGCACCGAGCATCGCGGAGAAGGGCTTGATGCCGAACTTGCGCTGATCCAGGACGATCTTGGTGTTCCAGCGCCCGCCGTCGAGGTGCGCTTCTAGCGAGATCTCATTGGTCACGCCATGCAGCGTCAGGTCGCCCTCGATGATCGCCCGATCGCCGTCGCGCTTCACTGACACCGAACGGAACTGAATCTTCGGATACTTGCGGGGGTCGAGCGTCTTCTGGGCGTTGCGCTCGATGTCCCTGCGGTTGGAATCCGAGATGTCGTTGGTCACCTTCAACGAACTCGGGTCGAAGTCGGCCGTGATCCCGTCATCGTCGCCCACATCCAGGGACAGGCTGGTCACCCGCAGGGTTGCGTCGTGGCCGAAACCACTCGCCATCCCCTCAACAAAGACCGATACCCGGCAGTCCACCGCTTCAGCATCGAAAGTTGGCACTCGGTCAGCGTATCCGCAGACGACACAAAGAGTCACCGTCATTCACCCGAAGTGCCGCCACCTTGGCCGCCGACGTTCATCCATTGAGACCGGCCAGCGCACGTGCCGCAGGCGCAATGGCCTCGGCGAGCTGGTCCACGTCCGGCAGGCCGTCCCGATCGGCGTTCAAGGCCACGTAGGCGCGGCCCTGATACCAGGAAAGCCCGATAACCAGCGCCTGGCCGGCGGCTAGCGGCGCAATCGGGAACACCTCCGCCAGCTCCGCGCCATCCAGAGTGAACGGAATGCTCGGCACCGGGATGCTGGTCACCATGAGATCGAACAGCAACGAGGCACCCTGACCGGCCACCGGAGCGGTGAGCCGGAGAACGGCGGGTGGCAACCGATCGGCCAGGACCGGTATCGCGCCCGGGCCGCGGGCACCCCCAGTGGCCCGGTTCTGCGCCATCGCCCGCCGGATCAGGAGCAGCTGTTCACTGGGATCTCGCTCGCCCACAGGTAGGTCGCACAGGTAGCCGGACAGCCGGTTGCCGCCGGTACGTGCCGCTGATCGGGCGCGCTGGCTGACCGGGATGAACGCCCGGAGGATCAACCCGCCAACCTGACCGCCGCGGGCCATCAGCCACCGCCGCAATGCCCCGGTCACCACCGCCAGCAGCACATCGTTCACGGTGCCGCCGTAGCTCGCCCGGATCCGGCGTACCTGCTGGAGATCGAGTACGGCCACCGCCAACGCCCGCCGGCCCGAGGACGGGATCAGCAGCGGGGAGGCCGGGGCCGGCAGGTGGGCGCTGCGCAGCACCGAAGCGGCGATGCTGGTCGCGTCGCTCACCCGCCCCAGCACTTTCTCGACCGCCTCGCGTGGGCCGCCGGGCACCCGCCACAGCTGGGACAACACCGTCGGCCCCCAAGCGGGCGGCCCGTTATCGGCCACCTCGGCGCTGATTCGCGCGCCACCAGCGCGGCGCGCGAACTCATCCAGTACCTGGACCCCTATCTCCAGCGCGTTGAGCCCGTCGCCGAATGCGTGGTGCATCTTGAACAGAACCGCTACTCGGTCCCATCCGTTTCCCGTGATGACATGGAATTCCCACAGCGGGCGGCTTCGCGACAGCGGGCGGATCATCAAGCCGGCGGCCAACGACGCTGCCGCGTCCAGGCTGCCGTCGCAGTCGAGGTAGTGCAGGTGGATGTGGTCCTTGGCGCAGAAACCAGGATCGTCTTCCCAACTCGCTGCCGCCAGGGGGAACCGCGATGGCTGCACTCGCAGCCGCAGCTGCGGCAACTGCTCTGCCCGCTCCCCCAGCAGGGCGACCACCCGCCCGGGATCACCGGGATGCACCGGCCGGAAAGTCGCCAGCGCGCCGAGGTGCATCGGTGACACATCGCGATCCAGACTCAGGAACGCCGTGTCCAATCCGGTAAGCCGCACCGGTGCAGCTTCGCACAATTGATCGTAGGTGGCGCGCGAAGCTGCGCGAGGTCGGCTAGTGCATGATCGTGCCCGTGCAGGTACTCGTCGACGCGGACAACCTTGATGTGCCCCGGCTGCGTCTGCTGGTCGCGGCGCTGGACGCAGCCCCCACTGCGGACGTCATGGTGGCCGGGGCGCCCGCGGCACTGGATGCCATCGACTGGCCGCCACGGGCTCAGGTAGTGCCGGCCAGCGGCTGGCAAGGCGCGGACCTGCTGCTGGCTCGCGCCTACCATGCCGACGACCGCCCGCTGCTGTTGGCCACCGGCGACGGCGACTTCGCCCAACTTGCGCGACGCCACCCGGGTTCGGTTCTCCTGGTCAGCGGCACCTCAAGCCGCTCACGCACGCTCACCGGCCCGCGCATCACCCCCACCGATCCGGCCGCCGATGGCGGTGCAGCGCTCCGCGCGTGGATCGCGGGCTGGGAACGGGCCGCAGAGAGGTAACCGCGTCGGGGACGAGCCCCGAGGAACCGGAGGTCAGCTGTGCCGACGTTGTTCAGCCGCATTATCGAAGGGGAGATTCCCGGGCGGTTCGTCTGGCGCGACGAACGCTGCGTTGCGTTTCTCACCATCGCTCCGTTGCGGCCCGGGCACGCCCTGGTGGTCCCCCGTCATGAGGTCAACGAGTGGACCGAGGCGCCGGAGGATCTGCTGGCTCACCTGATGATGGTCGCCAAGCACATCGGCACCGCGCAGAAGACCGGCTTCGCCGCGCCACGTGCCGGAGTGGTGATCGCCGGGTTCGAGGTTCCGCACCTGCATGTGCATGTGTTCCCGGTGTGGGACATCGACGACTTCGACTTCGGCCGAGCCGACCATGATCCGGCCCCGGACGCGCTGGACGCCGCCGCGGATACCCTGCGCCAAGCCCTACGCAAGGCCGGACACGGCGATCGGGTATCGAACTGACGAGCAGGCTGCGGCTACAAACCCGAGGGGGCTCACAACCCCGAGGGGGCTCACCACGCCGAGGGAGTGAGCGGGCGGAAACCGCGTAGCCGCAAGCTGTTGGAGACCACGAACACCGAGGAGAAGGCCATCGCGGCGCCGGCGATCAGGGGGTTGAGTAGTCCCGCCGCGGCCAGCGGCAACGCGGCAACGTTGTAGCCGAACGCCCAGAACAGGTTGCCCTGAATGGTGCGCAGAGTGCGCCGGGAAAGCCGGATAGCGTCGGCGACCACTCGCAGATCGCCACGCACCAGGGTGATGTCGCTGGCCTCAATGGCGGCGTCGGTGCCGGTGCCCATCGCCAGCCCCAGATCGGCCTGCGCCAGCGCGGCAGCGTCGTTGACTCCATCGCCGACCATCGCGACGACCCGGCCCGCGCGCTGTAGCCGCCGCACCTCCTCGACCTTCTCCTCGGGCAGCACCCCAGCGATCACGGCGTCGATTCCGACCTCGGCGGCCACGGCGCGCGCGACGGTCTCGTTGTCACCGCTGAGCAGGATCGGATTCAGCCCCAGGGCGCGCAACAGACGCACCGCCTCGGCACTGCTCGGTTTCACCGTGTCGGCCACCGAGAGCAGGCCCCGTACCTGGTCATCCCAGGCCACCGCGATGACCGTGCGGCCCTGTGCCTCTTGCTCCTCCGCAGCCGAGCGCACCGTCTCCGGCAGGGACACCGACCACTGCTCGGCCAACCAGCTTGGCCGGCCCACCAGCACGAGGGAGCCGTTCACCACACCGTGCACCCCGAGTCCCCGCGATGAGCAGAACCCGGTCACTGCGGGCAACTCACCGAGCCGCTGCCGGGCCCCGGCGGTGACTGCGACGGCGACGGGATGCTCGGAGGCATCCTCCACGGCGGCGGCCCGGCGCAGCACCTCCTCAGCGTCCTCGCCCGCTACGGGCAGCACATCGACCAAGGCCATCGTGCCGGTCGTGACCGTGCCGGTCTTGTCCAGTAGCACGGTATCCACCCGGCGGGTGGACTCCAGCACCTCCGGGCCTTTGATCAGGATGCCCAGTTGCGCACCCCTACCGGTGCCGACCAGCAATGCGGTGGGCGTGGCCAGACCGAGGGCGCAGGGGCAGGCGATGATCAGCACGGCGACCGCGGCGGCGACCGCCGTGCCGGCGGCGGCGCCCAGGGCCAGCCAGGCGCCCAGCGTGGCCACTGCGAGCGCGATCACGATCGGTACGAACACGGCGGAGACCCGGTCGGCCAGGCGCTGCACTTTGGCCTTACCGCTCTGCGCCTCCTCCACCAAGGCGGCCATCTGCGCCAGGCGAGTGTCCGCACCCACCCGGCCGGCGCGGACCCGAAGGCGACCGGCGGTGTTCACTGCCCCTCCGGTGACCTGCGAGCCCGAGCTGACCTCGATGGGCACCGACTCGCCGGTCAGCATGCTCTCGTCTACAGCGGAGGAACCGTCCACCACCTGCCCGTCGGTGGCGATCTTCTCTCCCGGCCGGACCACGAACTCATCGCCGACTGCCAACCCGTCGATGGGGATGCGGATCTCCTGCCCACCCCGCAGTACTGCCACCTCCGAAGCGCCGAGCTGCAGCAACGCCCGTAACGCCGCACCAGCGCGCCGTTTGGAGCGCGCCTCGAAGTAGCGGCCGGCCAGCAGGAAGACCGTGACCCCAGCGGCAACCTCAAAGTAGACCGGAACATGCGGCTTGTAGACGGTCTCAGCGACGTCGTGATTGGTGATGAAGCCACCTGCGGCGAACCACTCGTAGCAGCTCCACAGGAACGCCGTCAACACGCCCATCGAGATCAGGGTGTCCATGGTGGCGGCGCCGTGCCGAATGTTCCGCCAGGCCGCCCGGTGAAACGGCCATGCGCCCCAGGCCACCACGGGAGCTGTGAGGACCATCGACAGCGGTTCGAAGTTGTGCGGCACCCGCAGGCCAGGAATCATCATCGCCGTCGACATCGCGATCACCTGAACGGCGAGCACTGCGCTACCTACGAGCCGTTCGCGCAACGCCCGGAACTCGGCGCCGTCATTATCTGAGTCGGGCACAACGGATTGATCGGAAGGTAACTCAGCGGTATAGCCCGTACGGGACACGGTGGCTATGAGATCCTCAGGACTGACCCCCTCGGCGTAGTGGACCCGCGCCTTCTCGGTGGCGAAATTGACACTTGCGTGCACACCCTCGAGCCGGTTGAGCTTCTTCTCGATGCGCGCCGCGCAGGACGCGCAGGTCATACCGCCGATGGCCAGTTCAACCTGGTGATTCAGGTCATCGAATCCGGAGCCGACGATGTGGCCGGTCTCATGGACAGTGGACACCTCATCACCTCGCCTGGGCAGTGAACTCGACGGTCCGCAACCGGCCGTGGTGCTGGAATTCCAGGAACATCCGGTAGTAGCCGACGGTCGGTACATCGACGTCGAAGTCAATGGCGGTGTCCTGGCGGGGCCCTCCGACGGGATGCACCTGCAGGTAGGCCAGGTCGCCCTCGCGCAGGATGACCAACCGTCCGTCGGCCCCGGAAATGGGATCGAGATCCGTGACGGGCCCGTCGTCGCGCATCACGTGCATCCACACCCGGGATATCGACCCCGCAGTCAGATCCCCGGTCCTGGTCACTGAGTAGCCATCGACATCCGCGACCGTGGATACCTTCGATATGGGCCCAGGCTCGACCAGTCCCGGCGCATCGAGATCGAAACCCAGCGTCACCGGCGTCTTGGCGGTGCCCGGGAAGAACTCGGCGAAAGCGTGATAGTTGCCAGGTTCCTCGAGCTGCAGTGGCGCAGTCCAGGTGCCGTCGAGATCCATTCTCGGGTAAAGATGCTGGTATCCGGTCAGATCCCGGCGCACGATGAACAAATCCATCTGCCGGTCACCATGCCGCGCGAAGTCGGTCACCGGAGATCCTTTATTCGAGAAGATGTTGAATCGGAAGTTCTCATATTCCCCGGCGGTGAAGCGGGTCGCCCTGGGACGCAACACGTATCCCTGACTGGCGACGGCCAGGCCGCCGGGGCCCGCGGAATGATCCTCGTCGCCGATCCCGCGCCCACCCCGATCGTGGGGTACCGGCACGGCCCGGCCGACAAACGACTCCCCGAAATTAATCCCGAACCCGAAAAGCGCGACCAAACCGGCGAGCAGCGCCAGCACTGGCACCGGGGCTCGCATCCGTTGCGCTCGAAATTTTCCGGTGTGGACAAATTTTCCGTGGACCATGTCTAGGTAGACATCTCCGGTCTGGGATCGGCGAGTTCGGAATCCCTCGAGTGCGGGATCTCAGCTGGACATCTCATAGCCGGCCTCGTCGATCGCGGCGCGGACCGCGGCGCTGTCCAGCGGCCCAGTGCTCGTGACGGACACCCGGCCGGCGTCCAGGTCGACCTGCACCTCGGTGACCCCCTCGATTGCGCTGACCTCTTCGGTCACCGCCGAAACACAGTGCTGGCAGACCATCCCTGTGACGGTGTACTCACTGACCGTGGTGGTGTCCCCCATGCCGTGCCTCCTCGGGCTCGTTGTGGTGGCCGCGTGCTACGTCATGAACGCACCAGGCGGGCGATCGCATCGGCTGCTTCCTTGACCTTGACCTCGGCATCGGCGCCACCCGCTGCGGCGTCGACCACACAGGTCGCCATGTGTTCTTCGAGCAGCGCCAGCGCAAAGGATTGCAGTGCTTTGGTGGCGGCCGAAACCTGGGTCAGCACATCAATGCAGTACTGGTCTTGCTCCACCATCCGCTGCAGCCCGCGTACCTGGCCTTCGATCCGACGTAGCCGGTTGAGATATGCGTCCCGGTCTTTGGTGTAGCTCGCCACCCCATCGTCCTCTCCTGGCCCCAACTCTCGCTTCTTGATTGATACCCCTCCAAGGTATCAATATATCCCTAGTTGGTACCGTCACCCGCACGCTTGGCGACGGTGGCCACCGTGCCCATCGCTAGTTCGGGACCAGTACCACCCACACCGGGCCGGGAGCGAAAACCAGCGGTGATCCATCCTGCAGCGTGAAAGTAGTGAGTGCCTCGGGGGTTGGGCGCGACCACGTGCCGCTGAAGGCCAGCCCGTCCCGAAGCACGACCGCATCGCCAGAGCCCACCGTCGCCGCAAACGGTGAGGGTGATCCCGCCGCATCCCGGACTCCGGCATCGCGGATCGCCACCCGCTGCAACACCACGGTTGCCGCGCCGGGCCGGGGACCGGAGGCCGAGGTCAGCGGTGCGTCATCCATGGAAATCACCCACCTGGCCTCCGCAGGCAGCCACTCCACCCCGATCGCCGTTGCCGGGTAGCTGACGCCAGTCGTCTGTACCGGGCGACCGCCGGATGGCGCGGGCCCGAAGCGGAACCCGATGTCCCGCGGCGCTGCACCGCCTTGGCGTAGCAGATTGGCATCGCCATAGAGGTTGTGCGGTATCTGCCGTCGCCGGTCCCGGTGATAGTCGCCGGGCCGCACCAGGGCCGAGACATCGAGCACCGGTGCGCTGGCAACCAGCGCACCGACCGACGCCGCCGCGCCCGAGAACGCCAGCGCAGGCCGGCCGAAATTCGCCAGCAGCTCCACGTCGGACGCTCGGGTGCTGCGCACCGGGCCCACCAGTGGTGGAACCTGAGATTGGAAGATAGCAAGCAGTCGGCTCAGACCGCCCTCGACCGGCTCGACATAGACCAGATCCGCCTGCTCGAGCCCGCGTTGCGGACGGGCGACAGCGGCATTGTCAATCTTGACACCGAGTACCGGAGCGCCGAGGTCGGTGGGCAGGCCGGTGAACGGCGAGACCGGTGGCGGGCTGGGCGCCGGGACAGGTACGTTGCTGGGCAACAGGCTCAGCGACGAGCCGTGCGGAATCTCGCGGGACGACGGCGAGCCGGGTGGCTGCGATGAGTCAGGCCCACCCGGCGCAACGGGCAGAGCTACTGGAGCTGGGTGCACAGGAGCGCTGGTGGACCGGGAGAGCATGGTGAAGGGCAGCGCGAAAACTAGCAGGGTCAGGGCCAGCAGGCGCAGCGCCTGCCCGCTTCGGTTCATCCCCACCCACCTCGCCCCGAACATCCTGCAACGTTGAGTGACACTTCATACCAGCGGTGATCGCCGTGTGTGAAATCACGCTTGGCCGAATCGGTCACCGCAGCGGCCTAGCCGGCTACTTTCCGTCAAGTACTCCCACCTCAGTGTTCACAATCCAGGGTCATCACATTACAGTAGGTGACCAATAATACCTCCAGGTGACACTCCGCTCGGAGGATGACAAAGAGTCGCCTGCCGATTACGCTGAGGGAGATAGCTCAACGTCACTATTCGGGGGCACCCAGTAAGTGTGAGCCAGCGAGCCAGTGAGTGTGAGCAGTGTGAGCCTGATCCAGAGCCAGTGAGTGTGAGCAGTGTGAGCAGTGTGAGCCAACGGCTTGAGCATGCCGAACCGAGCCGCGGCCTGATGGCTCTGCACCCGCTGCGATGGGTGCTGTGGGGCGAGCGGAAGGGCGTCATCGCCTACGTCCTGTCCGTGGATCTCGCGGCGGCAGGATTGGCCGCCGGGATGATCACTACAGTACCTGTCGACTCGGGCGATTTGTTCCGATTCGGATTATTGGCAGCCGGCGCGGTCATCCATCGCGCGACAGTTCGTCCCATCGAGAAGCTACGGGAGCGGGTTACCAGCAAGATCCTGCTGACGGACCTTACCTCCTTGTGGATCTTCGTAGCGGCGCTGTCGGTGCCACTACCGCTGGTGTTCGCGATGACCGTGCTGGTCTTCTTGCACGCCTGGTACCGGGACAACTCCGGCAGGGTGTACCGCCAGGTGTTCTCCGCCGCGGCGATGGTGCTCGCACCCACTGCCGCCGTGACTGTTCTACAGCTGGTTGCGCCCACGGATTATCCGATCATCCCGCACGGACCGCCAGGATTGGTCGTCCTGCTCGCAGCCGCGACCGTGTACTGGCTGGTCAATCTCGCCGTGGTGGTCGGCGCTGTACTGCTGTCCGATCCACTACAGACGGTCCGCCAGGCCGTGGGCGATCCGAGCGAGCAGGTGGTTGTGGCAGCGTCACTGGGGCTGGCCATCGCGCTTGCCGCGATGCTGGCCTGGGAACCGTGGCTGATCGCTGTCCTCATGATTGTGGTGATCCCGCTGCATCGGGCGCTGCTGCTGCCCCACTTTCAGCAGGCCGCTCGAACCGACAGTAAGACGGGCCTGCTCACCGCCGGATTCTGGCGTGAGGAAGCCGGCCGGGAACTCGAACGCGCCCGCCGGCTCGCCGAGCCACTCGGCGTGCTGATGCTGGACCTGGATCACTTCAAGGCGTTCAACGACCGGATGGGGCACCTCGTCGGTGATCAGCTGCTCAAAGCCGTAGCTGACGAGCTCCGCTCCGAAACCCGGCCTTACGACCTGGTCGGGCGCTTCGGCGGCGAAGAGTTCGTGATCCTGCTGCCCGGGGTGGGAAACACCCAGGTCGAGCACATCGCGGACCGGATCCGGGCCCGAATCAGCCGCTTGCGCGTCCTGGTGGACACGGCGCACGATCCGCCGGTCACGGTGGACGGCATCTCGGTGTCGATCGGCGCGGCGGTCAGACCCGACGACGGCGACGACATCGACCAGCTCGTGCAGGCCGCCGACGGCGCCCTGCTAGCCGCCAAGGCAGCCGGCCGCGACCGCGTCTGCCGAGCAACCCGATCCTGACTCACCCAACTCCCTCCCCGCTGGCCCGATATGGCGACATGTCGGGCCGATAGAGTGGGGAGTCGCTCCGATATGTCTCCATGTCGGGAGCGCTGGGAGGCGTGGTGACTGACGGGGGCGAGTTCACACGGCTGGGTACGGATGAGTTGTTGGCCCGGGCTCGCTTCGTGCGGGACGTCACCCATGGCACCCGGGTGACCTACTCCCCCAAGGTGTTCCTGCCGTTGACCATGCTGTGCCGGGATCGCTGCGGCTACTGCACATTCGCCCACGCCCCCCGTGAGCTGCCGGCGGCTTACCTGGAACTCGACGAAGTGCTGGCGACCGCCCACCAGGGGGCGCACCTCGGGTGCCACGAGGCGCTGTTCACCCTGGGCGAGCGTCCCGAACTGCGCTACCCGGTGGCCCGGAGCTGGCTCATCGAACACGGCCACGGCTCCACAGTGGACTACCTGGTGGCGGCGTGCCGCGCGGTGCTCGAACAGACTGGGCTGCTTCCGCACGCCAACGCCGGTGCGCTGCACCGCGACGAACTGGCCGCGTTGCGCCAGGTGACCGCCAGCCAGGGAATGATGATCGAATCAGTACGGCCGGATCTGGCCGCGCATCGGGGCGCCCCCGACAAGCATCCGGACCGGCGGCTTGCCACCCTGCACGCCGCGGGAGCGCTGGAAATCCCCTTTACCACCGGGATTCTGGTCGGTATCGGTGAGACCGAGGCAGACCGCGTGGTGGCACTGGAGGCGATCGCCCAGGCACACCGCCGGTACGGGCACGTGCAGGAAGTGATCGTGCAGAACTTCCTGCCCAAACCAGGCACCGCCATGCGGGATGTCCCCCCGTGCCCACCGCGGGAGCACCTGCGGGCTATCGCGCTGGCCCGGCTGGTGCTGCCACCTGAGGTACATGTACAGGCGCCACCCAACCTCACCGACAATCCGGGCGAGCTACTCGCGGCCGGGATCGACGACTGGGGCGGGGTGTCGCCGCTCACCGCGGATTACGTCAATCCCGAGCGGCCCTGGCCCGCGCTGGACGTGCTGCGCAACGCCACGGAGAAGGCGGGCCACACCCTGGCACCACGGCTGACCATCTACCCGGAATACGCCCTGCAACCGCAGCGATGGCTGGACGATGCGGTGCGCTTCGGCGTGCTGGATCGCTCCGATGCCGAGGCGCTCGGCCGCGACGATCCGGGCGCGGTGTTGCCCGAGCACGCGCCGCAGGCCGTCAACGTTGGCGATGGTGCGGAGGTGATCCTGGCCGGGCGCCGCTCCACCGCCTGGTATTCCGGCTCCGGCGCCTCGCCGCCGGCGTTGCTTCCCGCGCCGGCCCGGGCCACCGGCGCGGTGCGCGAGATCCTCGACGGGGTCCGGGACGCCCAGCGAACCGGGCTCGACGAGCTGGTGACGTTGCTGCGATCCCGTGGCCCTGAGGTTGCTGCCGTGGCGGAGCTGGCCGATGAGCTTCGGGCAGCGACCAACGGCAGCACCGTCACCTACGTGATCAATCGCAACATCAACTACACCAATGTGTGCACCTTCCGGTGCCGGTTCTGCGGGTTCTCCAAGGGCAAGCTGTCGCTGAACCTGCGCGGCGCACCGTACCTGTTGGAGCTTCCTGAGATGGTGCGGCGAGTATTGGAGGCGCAGCGTCGCGGCGCCACCGAGGTCTGCCTGCAGGGCGGGATCCACCCCAGCTTCGACGGTGAGTACTACCTGCGAGTGTGCCGGGCCATTCACGAGGCCGCGCCCGGAATCCACATCCACGGCTTCACCGCACTGGAGGTGACCGAGGGCGCCCGGCGGCTGGATGAGCCGCTTGCCGACTATTTGACCCGGCTACGCGAGGCGGGCCTGCGCTCCCTGCCCGGCACCGCCGCCGAGATCCTCGACGATGAGATCCGGGCGGTGTTGTGCCCTGACAAGATCACGACGGCGGAATGGCTGGAGGCGCACCGGGTGGCGCACTCGGTGGGGCTGCGCTCCAACGTGACGATGATGTTCGGCGCGATCGAGCAACCAGTGCACTGGGCCCGGCACTTGTTGCGCGCTCGTGACCTGCAGGAACAGACCGGCGGGTTCACCGAGTTCGTCGGGCTGCCCTTCGTGCACATGGCGACCCCGATGTACCTCAAGCGGGCCGCCCGGCGGGGACCAACCTGGCGGGAGGTTTTGCTGGTGCACGCGGTGGCCCGGATCGCCTTGCACGGGCTGATCGACCACGTGCAGGCGTCCTGGGTCAAACTCGGCGGCTCCGCTGCCCGTCAGCTGCTGCAGGCCGGCGTCGACGACCTCGGTGGCACACTGATGGATGAGAACATCAGCCGGGCGGCAGGTGCCAGCCACGGGCAGTGCCTGGACGAGGCCGGTTTCCGGGCCATCGTCGAGCCACTGGGTCGGACCCTGGCCCAGCGCACCACCCTTTACGAACGGGTGCGGCCCAGCTAGTCCGGCGATCATTTCCCGGGCTTGGGAGGCGGCGCGCTCGTCGTGGTCGCGGAGGGCGGGACTTCCATGGTTGTCGCCGCAGGCGTCGGGTGCGGGCTGGTCGGATGTGGTGTCGTGGCGGCGGCCGTGGTCCCGGACGTGGTCGGAGGGGGACTCGACCAGCTGGTTGTCCAGGTGTAGGTGGTGACCCAGCTGGGCACTGGCGCGTGAGAGGAAGGGCTCACGGGATCCTGTTTCGCGACCCCACCAGCGGGCTGCCCTGGTGCAGCAGGGATTGTCGTGCGGGCGGGTCCGCTGGTACCGACTCTGGGTGAGTTCCCGCCGCCGGTTGGCGCTGCCTTCGCTGCCGGATTCCCGGGGTTGGCCGCATCGGGACCGGGGGCGGCGCCCTCCGGCGCCCCGGGCTCTGGAGGCGCGCTGACCGGCGCAGTACCGGCGTTCGCCGGGGGATTCGGATCGCTGTGGGCGATCAGGAATGGCAGTGATACCACTCCTGCGACGGTGCCCACTGCCAGTACCGCAGCGAAGGCGGCTTGTTTCGCTCGCCGGGAATGGGGTCCGCGCCAGGCACTCCCAGCAGGTTCGGTCGCTCGGGGAGACGCGACCCGCAGTGGCCGGTCGGGGGGGTGCGCCGGGCTAGGAATCGGCAGGTTGGTCTCGGTGAGCTGCACCGGGGACTCGGTAGGGGGGATGACGGTAAGGAGCTCCTGGTGCGATGGCTCGCCGACGGTAGGCGCATCGGCGGCGGGGGCGGCGAGCAACGCGGCGCCGAGTGCGATGGCGGCCTTCGGATCGGCGTCAACGGCGACGGGCCGGCCCAGCTCGGCAGAGACGAGCTGGGCGACCAGCGGCACCCGAGATGAACCGCCGACCAGCAGCACCACATCCAGATCCGCGGGTTCGAGCTGAGCGGATTGCAGGGTGCGGTGCAGCGCCTGCACAGTTTCGCCAACCTGGGCGCGGATCATGTCCTCAAACTCGGCGCGGACCAGTCGCACCTGGGACTGGATCCCGGGGGCGAGGACCGGAATCGTCACCTCCGTATCGGCGGAAAGCGCCTCCTTGGCATCGACGCACTCCCGCCGCAACGCCACGGTGGCGGCCAGTACTGCGGGATCCTCACCATCCAGCTCGGCCAGACCCGGCACCGCGGCCAGCACGTGGCTGAACACCGCGTCATCGAAGTCCACTCCGCCTAGTTGCTCGAGGCCTTGGGGCTGGCCCAGCACGCAGAACCCGCCGGCACTGGTCTTACGGACCACCGCCGCATCGAAGGTTCCCCCGCCGAGGTCGTAGACGGCCACCGTGCACCCGGGCTCGATCCTCTCCTGCATCGCGTAGCCGGCCGCAGCCGCCTCCGGCTCGGTGCAGAACCTGATCTGCGGCAGACCAGCTGCGCTCAGCGCCCCCGCCAGGACCTCAACCTTGTAGACACCCCAGGCAGCCGGGTGGGTAACCATGATCCCTGTCGCCGGGCCGCCCTCACGGGCCGCGACCTGCTCCACCACCCACCGGATCACCATCGCGGCGATCTCCGGAGCGGCATGGGCCACTCCACTGACCATGATCGGAACCTCATCGCCGATGCGGCGCTTGAACCCGCGCACCACCCGATCAGGATCGGTCACTACTCGGCGCTCGGCGGCCTCTCCCACCACCACCTGGCCGCTCTCGTCCAGGTACACCACTGAACTCACCGCGGCCGAGCGAGCTCCCAACGCCACAATCTCGGGCCGCCCCCACGACTTGCCGTCCCACCGGCACACCGCCGCGGCCGTGAACGTGCTACCTGCGTCGATCCCGAGCCAGTAGCCCATCCTCCGCGTGCCCTCCTCGTCCCCGCACCCGCAAGCCCCGGGATCGGAGCTTGATCGAAGCTGAACGGGCGTGGCAGCTTATCGCCCACACACGGCGCTCCGGGAGCGATACTGAGAGTGACCGTTGGGGCGCGTCACTCTCATAACGCAGGACGGCGCGGCCCGGTGCGGTCCCCCGGGGTGACGTGGGGGCGGATCGTGCTCCGTCCCCACGTCCGCGCGTCCGCGGCGTGTCCCCGCGGTATGTTTCAGTCGAGCTGGCCGCGGATTGCGCCATCCCGGTGCGCGGTGGTGTGCAGGTTCAGATAGAAGTCAGACGGATCGTCGAGGACCTCATCGATCTTTTCCCGGCTGCTATAAACGCAGTCGGCAACCGTGTTGCGATCGCCGTCGAAATGCCTGTCGTTGAAGAAGTCAATCCAATGGCCGCCATCCTCGTGGCGAGGGGCGTGGTGCAGATGGAAGGCAGTCACCGCACCGTCGAGCCGGTCCCATTGGATGTAGTAGCAGACCCTCTCATGTTCAGCGTCGAAATCGAGGCCTGCGACGCCCCGACCGTGACGGTCTCCACCACCCCTGAGCTCGTCCCCGCTTAGCTCAACCAAGAACTGCCTCTGGTCGTGGTGATACGCGGTGCTGACCTCCTGGGCTGACGCTGCAGGTCCGGCGAACACCAGGATCGAGGACGCGAACGCCAGGCATGCTCCAGCCCGGCCCATTTTTCGGATTCCTGTGCTGTGCTGCATCTGTGGGACCTTTCTTGTCCTCGTTGGCCATTCCCGCCTGAAGCCATTCCCGGTTGCCCTGCGAAGGTCGGCGGTGTGAGAACAAGTTCAACTCAGCTCCGCCCGCTCCAGCACGAATGGCAAGTTTGACAGCATGTCTGTCGTCATCCGGCAGGACGGCGTTACGCCCCGATCGGGGCTGCTGACGGCGGACTTCTACTCGCCACGCGTATACGAGATTGGGTCCAATCCAGAACGGGTCCAGAAGGTTGCCAACACCATAAGGGCAACTATGTGGATAAGCGATTACTCTGAGTAGCTGGCTACTGTAGGTGACAGACCTGTTGCCAGCTTCCCGGGCACCGCCCACGCCCCGGAATGCCCTGGGAGCCCAGCCACCCAACTCGGCAGGAGCTCCGCCCGAGCCTCATCCCCGGGTGACTTCGACAACGGCCAGCCACGAAGCACGCCCTTGACCCGTCAAGGACGTGCTCATCGCTACTAATTCAGCTGTCCGCGGATAGCTCCCTTGGGGAAGGCTGTGGAGTGGGCGTTGAGGTAGTAAGCAGTCGGATTGTCGATGACCGCGTGGATCTTGTCTTGGGTGGTGGGGACACAACCTGAAGACTCGCTTTGTGCCCCGGGGAAATGCTGGCCGTTGAAGAAATCAATCCAATGCGGACCCTCGCTGCCGCTGGCGGCTGCGTGGAGGTGCAGGGCGGTCACCTCACCCTGGAGCCCTTTCCAATTGATCGTGAAGCAGGCCGTCTGCTGTTGCAGGTTGAGCTGGGCGGAGCCCTGCCCGACTGGGTCGCCACCCCCAGGGACTTCCCTGCCGCTCAGCGCAACGGTGAACTTACCGTCCCGGTCCTGGTACGCATGGCTGACCTCGTGTGCCGCCGCAGAGGCCGGCCCGACGAGGACGACAAATGACGAGACGGAAGCAAAACACAGCCCAATCTGGCCCACTGCCCGGGCTCCTCCGCTGTGGTGCAGCATATTGGTACCTTTCTCATCGCCACGAAAACAATCAGGGTTGTGAGCGCAGCCGAGGCGACCGAAAGAATTTTGCTGCTGCTTGATCCCCAGCCTGTCATCGTAGCCGAGACCCACTCCGCGCTGACGGGTCACCTTCACCGGTCTCCGCTGGCTCTCCGTACGCAAATTGTCGAGCGATACACCGCGAGGCGATTCGATTTACTATCCGATGGGGTCCATGCTGTGGATATCTCGTTACGGTAGGTGGCAGAGGTGAACATGCCCGCTGGCTCTGGATAGGCTCGAGGTCGTGAGCTACCCCGGAGGTGATCTGCGCGGCCAGCTCGCGCACGTCGGCAGGGAGGCTGTCCGGGCCGGGCTGGTGGTCGGATCGGGGGGCAACCTGTCGGCGCGAGCGCCGGGCTCCGACCGGTGTTGGATCACCGCCGCGGGCAGCTGGCTGGATCGGCTGGGGCCTGCCGAGTTCTCCCTGATCAGCATTCCGGCGGGTGAGTTGCTCGAGGGGCACCCCCATCCGTCCAGCGAATGGCGGCTGCACACCGAAACCTATCTCCAGCGTCCAGACGTCAACGCGATCGTTCACCTGCACCCACAGACCAGCGTGCTGCTCACCGCGCTGGGCCAGACCATCGCACTGCTCACCACTGACCATGCGTACTACCTGCGCGAGATCGCGACGGTGTCGTTCGATGAGCCTGGCAGCACGGAGCTCGCGGTCGCCGCCGCGGAGGCCGCCGCACGCGGCGTCAACGCCTTGATCCTCGGCCACCACGGTTGCTCGGTGCTCGCCGATTCGGTCGAGCTCGCGCACAAACGGGCGATAAACCTGGAAGAAGCCGCCCGAACGACGTACGCCGCGCTGCTGCTGTCGCGAGGCCAACCGGTTCCTCAGGTTCCGGCGCGCTTTCTGGAATCGGTTGGCCGCAACGAGGCCCACGTATGACCGCACGAGATGTGCCGCACGGTGCCAGCGAGCCGCTGCGATTACGCCCCCCGCGTCATCGGGTGAGCCCCCGCGCCGTCACCTGGTGGACCGCCCAAGCCGCACTCGAGGTGGCCGCTGTGCTGGGCCCGCTGGCGGTCGTCGTGGTTGTCTGGGCCGACACCCGGCCGTGGCTGATCCCCCTCGTCGCCGTGGTGGTGCTCGCCGGCCTGGGCTACCTGCTGGTGATGCCACGATGGCGGTTCCGGGTGCACCGGTGGGAGACCACCGATGATGCCGTCTACACGTCGACGGGCTGGATCAATCAGCAGTGGCGGGTTGCCCCGATGTCCCGGATCCAGACCGTCGACACCGAACGCGGGCCGCTGCAGCAGCTGTTCGGGTTGGCCACGGTCACCGTCACCACGGCATCGGCGGCCGGGGCTCTGCGGTTGGCTGGGCTGGACCGGGCGATCGCTGATGACCTCGTCGAGCAGCTCACCGCGACCACCCAGGCGACTCCGGGGGACGCCACGTGACCGCACCGCGGCGCACGGTGGGTTCAGGCGAGCCTGACTGGCAGCGCTTGGACCCCCGGATGCTCGCGGTGACACCACTGCGCCAGCTCGCCGGGTTCCTGCCGGTCATCGCGTTGGTACTGGTGATCGGCATCGGTCAGGACCTCGGCGGGCGGGTCTACGGGTTGCTGGCCGGTGTGCTGATTGTGCTGCTCGCCGGGGCGCTTCGGTGGTTCACCACCCGCTTCCGGATCACCAACGAGCGGGTCGAGCTGCGTTCCGGGTTGCTGTTCCGCAGCGCCCGGTCGGTTCCGCGGGACCGGATTCGCAGCGTCGATGTCACCGCCGGCCTGACGCACCGGCTGTTCCGGCTGTCGGTTGTCAAGATCGGGACCGGCGAGCGCACCGACGGCGGCGAGGCGCGTGAGCTGACTCTGGATGCGATCTCCGCGGTCGAGGCCGACCGGGTGCGGCAGCGGCTGCTGGATCCCACGGATGCCACTCAGGTGGACGGTAACGGGGTCACGGCTGCGCCGGCCGCGACCGAGTTGGCGGTGCTGAAGTGGTCCTGGCTACGGTTCGCCCCGCTCACCACGTCCAGCCTGGTGGCCGTGGGCGCTGTTGCCGGGGCATTCGGGCAACTGATCGGCGATGTCGGCGCCGATGCGGTGGATGTTGGCGGAGTCCGCGAGAGACTGACCACCGCCCCGCTGTGGCTGGGCGTCGCCGTCGTGGCCGTCCTGGTGCTGGTGATCGCGCTGGTGGGCTCGGTGCTGATCTTCGTTGAGTCCTGGTGGGCGTTCCGGCTGGTCCGCGAGCTGGGCGGCACTCTGCGGATCCACCGGGGACTGCTCACCACCCGGTCGGTTTCGCTGGAGGAGCGGCGGCTGCGCGGGATTGCCGTGATCGAGCCGCCGCTGCTGCGGGTCGGGCGCGGGGCGCGGACCGTCGCGGTGGCCACCGGGCTGGGCGGTCGTCGCGGCCACGGCAGGGGCATCCTGTTGCCACCGGCCCCGAGAAGCGAAGCGCACCGGGTGTCGGCAGCGGTGCTCGCCGAGTACCCCTCCCCTACCGCCGCCACATTGCGCCGGCACCCGCCGGTGGCGTTGCGGCGCAGGGTGGTCCGCGCGACGCTGCCGGTGCTGGTGGGATCCGCAGCGCTGTGGATTGCTCCGGTGCCGGCCTGGATGGGGTGGACCACGCTGGGTCTGCTGCCAGTCACGGTGCTGCTCGCCGTGGACGCCTATCGCAACCTGGGACATACGTTGACCCGCCACTATCTCGTCACCCGCTACGGTGCCGGAGCGCGGTCCACCGTCGCCCTGCAGCGGTCCGGGGTGATCGGCTGGACCGTGTCGCAGTCGTTGTTCCAACGGTGGACCGGCCTGGTCACCGTGACCGCGACCACCGCAGCCGGCCACGGCGGGTATCCCGTGATCGACGTTCCCACCTCCGACGGCCTGGCGATCGCCGAGCGGGCGGTACCGGGACTGCTCACGCCATTTCTGCAGCAGGACGCGTCGCCGCTGCGCACAAAGTAGGCTGACGGGCGTGAACGACCGTCTGGTATGGATCGACTGCGAGATGACCGGGCTGGACCTCGCCAAGGACGCGCTCATCGAGATCGCCGCGCTGGTCACCGATGGCGAGCTGCGGGTGCTCGGCGACGGTGTCGACGTGGTGATCCATGCTGATGACGCCGCACTGGACTCGATGCCCGAGGTGGTGCGGGAGATGCACGCCCGCTCTGGCCTGACCGAGGCCGTGCGACGGTCCACGGTGAGCCTGGCCGAGGCGGAACAGCAGGTGCTTACCTATGTCCGCAAGTGGGTTCCAGATGCCCGCTCGGCACCGCTGGCCGGCAACTCGGTGGCCACTGACCGAGCATTTCTGGCCCGCGATATGGCCGAACTCGACGCGCACCTGCACTACCGGATGGTCGACGTGTCGTCGGTCAAGGAGCTGTGCCGGCGCTGGTACCCGCGGGTCTACTACGCGCAGCCGGCCAAGGGACTGGCGCACCGGGCACTGGCCGACATCAGCGAATCTGTCCGCGAGCTGATCTATTACCGCCGCACCGTGTTCGTGCCCGCACCAGGCCCCAGCTCCGAGGAAGCGCACGCTGCGGCCCGCTCGGTCACCGAGCCGATACCCGATCGGTAATCGTTACCCGACCCGCTAGTATGGTCAGCGCTGCTGGAGAAGGTCAGCGCATGGTGGGTGTAGCTCAGCTGGTAGAGCACCTGGTTGTGGTCCAGGATGCCGCGGGTTCAAGTCCCGTCACTCACCCCAGTTTCCTGCTCGTGTGCGCGGTCTGGCATTAGAGTTCCGCGCATGAGAACCGTCGAGGTCTACCACGAGCTCACCGGGTCGTCCGACGCGCCGGTACTGGTGCTGGCCGAACCGCTGGGTAGCACGCTGGACATCTGGCAGCCTCAGGTCGAAGCGCTGAGCGAACAGTTCCGGGTGCTGCGCTATGACCACCGCGGGCACGGCCGCTCCCCAGTCCTGCACGGTGGTTCCTACGGGATAATGGACCTGTCTCTCGATGCGCTGGCACTGCTGGACCGGCTCGGTATCGAGCAGGCGTCCTTCTGTGGACTTGCGCTGGGCGGGATGGTCGGCATCTGGCTCGCCGCACACGCCCCGGAGCGGTTGTCGTCGCTGGTGCTGTGCAGCACCAGCGCCTATTACAAAGACAACGACCTGTGGATTGAGCGGGCAGCATCAGTTCGGTTTGCTGGCACAGGCGGAATAGCTGCCGATGTGGTCGCCAACTGGTTCACGCCAGAATGGGCAGCAGCGCACCCGGAGGTCGTCGAGCAGAGCATCCGGATGATCACCAAGACAACAGACGACGTCTTCGCCGATTGCTGTAATGCCATCGCAGCCTGGGATGCTCGCAGGTTGCTCGGCCGGATCATGACACCCACGCTGATCATCGGGGGCTCTCAGGATCCAGTGACACCGGTGGTCCCCCATGCCAAGACCCTGGCAGCCGCCATCTATCGAGCGAAGCTGGAAGTCCTCGATGGTGCCCACCTGACGGTCATCGAACACGCTGACCGGGCCAATCGCCTGATCGCCAAGCACGCCGCCGGGGGAAAATACCGCGGGTAAACAGCGACTACTTGTTGCCCGACACCCACTGTCCCCACGACACCTGCCAGTCACCGAAGCCGTCATAGGGCTTGAGCTCGGGGCCTCCGGTGTTGGTGTTGATGACCAGGTCGCCCTTCTTCGCATTGTCGAAGAACCATTTGGCGTTGTCCGGTGAGAGGTTGATGCAGCCGTGGCTGACGTTGCTGGTTCCCTGCTGGGCCACTGACCATGGCGCGGCGTGCACGAACTCTCCGCTGTTGGAGATGCGGGTGGCCCACTGCACCTTGGCGATGTACCCGCCGGCGTCGAGGGCAAGACCGAAGGTGGTCGAGTCCATGACCTTGATCGCGTTCCGCTCGGTGACCACATGCACGCCGTTGGCGCTGGGGGTGTTCGGCTTTCCCATGGAGATTGGCATCGTGCGCACCACCTGACCGTTGACTTCGATGGTCATCTGGTGGCTCGCGCCGTCGGCCCTGGCGATGAACGCGTCACCGATGGTGAACTCCGACTTCCGGTCCTCCTGGCCGTACACGCCGTTACCGAAATCCTTGCCATAATCATGGATCTCCACGGTAACGTGGGTCCCGGGCTCCCAGAACTCCCGCGGGCGCCAGTGCACCTCTTTCTTGGAGAACCAGTAGAAGGCACCCTCGACGGGCGGGCTGGTGGTGACGGTGACGGCGCTCTCGGCTGCTTGCCGGTCCGTGATCGGCTCATCGAAATACACCGACAGCGGCTGACCGATCCCGACCGTCTCGCCGTTGAGCGGGTTGATGTTCGGGTAGGCGAGGGTCCGCGGCTGGATGGTGGTGAAGGTGGACGATCTGTTCACCGCCCGGTTGTCCTCGCCGATCGCGTTGGCACTGATCGTGTAGGTCCTGCCATAACCCAGCGGATCGGTGGTCTTCCACGTCGTGCCGGCTGAGTCCAACTGGCCGGCCACCGGGGCGCCCTGCGGGTTGGTCAGCGACACCTGGCTGAGCTTGCCTTTAGCGACCGTGACGGTGATCGGCGTCAAGGGTGAGACGTCCGCCATGCGGTCCACCGGATCGGTGCTGATGCTCGCAACCGGAGGCGGCAGCGCAGGCGTGATCTGGTGCGCGGCGGGGCTGGGCGCGGCAGTGTGGCCCGCGTTACACCCCGCCAACAGCGCGCTGAGCACGCCCACCACGAGCAACAGTGTGCAGACGGCGCTGTGCCTGATCAACCCTGGCCTGATCAACCCTGGCCTGACTCGCCCTGACCCTGTGTACCGACCCCCGGTCGCCGGACACGACTTGCTCACCCGCACTGGAACCATCCATTTCCATGATCTACCTTCGAGAGAATCGGCCTGCCGCCCCGGACTGGCAGACATCGTGAGCGTGCGCCCCGTGTCTACCGACGCACGGCAGCATCGTCCGGTTGCTTGTAACCTGGTTCGGACCGTCCGGCGCCAGCGTGCTAGCGTGCTCGCCGTCGCACCGGGTAACGGCCGACGCCAGCGCCGCTAGCTCAACTGGCAGAGCAGCTGACTCTTAATCAGCGGGTTCGGGGTTCGAGTCCCTGGCGGCGCACCACCTTGATCTGGACAGACATGGCATTTTGGGCCGTCCTCCCTGCTCTTCTTGCCCCGAGTTGTTAGGTTCACTTTTGCTGGACACAGAAGCCCCAGCGGGATGGTAGCCAAGTTCCGCAGGAGTGGTATCGGCCCGCCGGGACGACCCGGCGTCACCTATGGCGGTGTTCTGGCCGGGATGACGCTCGCAAACTTCCGGTTCGCCCACCGACACCGGGATCTGACCATTCGCGATTTGACCCGGCCCAGCAAATCAGCGGGTAGGACAGGCCCGCGAGGAAGTTCGGCTGAAGCTGCCCGGTTCACGTGTGGTTGCAGCATCGACTACCGTGTCTGGGCATGACCGCAGCAGCAGCCGAGCCACCGGAGAAAGGTCGCCGAGGACGTTGTCTGTAGTGGACCCGAGCAAATAACCGGGGTCGATGGAGGTTGTCACAATGTCAGCCCGCCGCCCGCACGGTCAGCCGATTCTGATCACCGACGCTGCTTCGTCTTTCGACGAGGAGCAGGCGCACCGCCGTCGCACCTACCTGCTGATCATGGTCATACACCTGGTCGGGTTCGCGCTGTCTTACCCGCTCTACCTATTGCAGCCTTGGGCCGGAGTCGGCGCCGTGTTGGCCACCGGAGCCCTGCCCTGGGTCGCGGTCCTAGTCGCCAACCAAAAAGCCGGCGACTAGGGTGCTGGCCGCACACTGAGAGCTTGGACCCCCCCAGGTGGCGTTCTCCCATGTCAAACTGCGTGGCCGAGCGCGAGGTATCCCGTGCCGAACGCCAGCTCCTCGACCCGCAGGTCGGAGACGAACTCCGCCAACAGCCGTCAGGGCCGGTCGAAGCCGACGAAGTCGTTGACGAACGGAGCGTGCAGGGCGGCCACCCATACCCCCAGCGGCCACAACCACGGCGGCGGCCACTTCCCGCCGGCCGTCAGTTCCCGAAGCCGGCCGTGAGGCTGCCGCCAGAACAGATCTCCTGGCACGCGACGCGCAATGTGCTGGCGAAGCGGCCCGGCGCGGTGAGGAACACGCCGTGCCCGCCGTCGATGTCGTAGGCCAGCGCCCCCGGCACTG
>JBOHFK010000003.1:0-114495 GCA_050699635.1 Pseudonocardiaceae bacterium
GACCAGGCGACGACCCTCGTCGAGACCCAACTGATAGGGCTTTCAGCACACCGTGGTGATCACGCGGCGGAGCGCGGAACAAAACTCCACCGTTTGTACTTCCTGACACGAGCCTTACCGACAGGCCGTTGCGTTCGAGGTGTGCGCCGTGCCGAGCCGGGTCGGGAAGACCGAATGCCGGGCCATCGGGTAGATGATCCGGGCCCCCGCGTTCAGACAGGACAGGGAGAGCGCGAAGAAGCTGATCATAGCGCCGAGCGAGAGCGGGAGCTTGAAGTAGCCCACGTTGTTGAGGTCGGCGAGCGTGTTGAGCGGGGTGGCGAGGGTGTCCAGGGGATCGTGCTGACCCCGGGTGCCGAACACCTCGACGTATCCCATGAAGACGAAAAAGAGGCCGGTGAGGACGAGGCTCCAGATCACTGCCTTCGGAATGGTCCGCAATGGGTTCCGTGCTTCGCCGCCCATTGCGGTGGCGCTTTCAAAACCGACCAGGCTGAAGATGCAGGCGACGACGGCGAGGCTCATACCGCGAAACGTCACCCCCTCCAGGTGGACCTGGGCGGAGTCGACCACGATGCCATGTTTGAGCAGCACAATTGCTGCGAGCCCCAGAATACAGAGTACCGAAAGTCCCTCCAGAAGGATGGTCAGCATCGAGGACAGTCGGACGTCCTTGACTGCCAGTGTCCAGCAGAGCAGTGCACTGATGGCGAAGAAGACGAAAGGAGGAATAGATGTATGGATCCCCATAATATCGAGAAACTGGCGGGAGAAGATGGTGAAGCCGGTCATACCGGCCACTCCGATGAACAGGTACGACCAGATCAGTGTCCAGCCGGAGAGGACACCACCGACAGCACCGAGACCGCGCCCCGTGTAGGCGTACATCGAGCCAGGTGAGGTGGATCGGCGGGCGAACTGGTTGAGGTTGAACACGACGAAAAGCAGCATCGCAGTGCCGAAAAGATAAGCTAACCAGGTGCCCTGACCGGCATTTGAGAAGGCCAGTGGAATGATGAGGACCGCGGTCATCGTGGGTGAGATGAGCGCGATCGACTGAGCCAGCAGCGCGGAGAATCCGAGCGCGTCGGGCCGCAGTTCCGATGAGGTCGCCGAGGTGGCGGACGATGGTTGTGTACCGACGCTTGTCACAGTGGCTCAGACCCCCAGAGATTGAGTTGACGACCGTGATTTGAGGTCAGTCAGGCTGTTTTGATCTTGTAGGTGATGGGGCAGCGGTCTCGGGGATGCGTGCCGCGGGCTGCCAGAAACCCACCACAGCGCGGGTCGAGTCCCCTCCCCCGATCAGCACCCTTCCCCCTCCAGCGACGTCCGTCGGCCGTCAAATGCTTGACCGCAGCCGTAGTTGCGCGGCGTGGTACTGACCCAGTTCGTCCGCACCTCAATGAGAGGCGCCCACCACACGCCTAGATACAACCAGAGACCTGTTTCCCTGCGGTTACTTGAACGCGCGTAGCGGCACATTCCGGATTGAGGCGTCGAGCACGGTGACGGTGTGGGCGAGCGTGAGTTGACCGCCGAGTCGGCGTGCGCTGGATGCGATCTGCATGAGGCATCCTGGGTTGGCGGTGACCAGCACCGATGCCCCGGTAGCGAGCACATTGCGGGCTTTGCGGTCGCCTAGTTCGGTGGCGGGCTTGGGGTGGAGCAGGTTGTAGATGCCTGCCGATCCGCAGCACAGGTCGGCTTCGGCGGTCTCGGTCAGGGTCAGTCCGGGGATGGCCCGCAGCAGCTCGCGTGGCTGTGACCGGATGCCTTGGGCGTGCCCCAGATGGCAGGCATCGTGGTAGGCGATCGTGAGGTCCAACCGGTGGCGCGGCGCCACCGGGCCGAGTTCGACGAGCAGCTCGGAGATATCGCGGGTGCGCTCGACGAAGGCTCGGGCGCGGGCAGCGTAGTGGGGATCATCGCGCAGCAGGTGTGCGTAGTCCTTCATCGCTGAGCCGCAGCCCGCAGCGTTGACCACGATATGATCCACCCCGGCGGCCTGGAAGCGCTCGATCAGGCCCCGCGCGAACCGCATCGCTTCGCTCTCGCGACCCATGTGCTGCGACAACGCCCCGCAGCAACCCTGCCCCGGGGGGATGATGACGTCGCAGCCCTCTGCGGCGAGCACTCGGGCGGTCGCGGCGTTGACTTCGGGGAACAGCGCGTCCTGCACACAGCCGGTGAGCATCCCCACCACCGCGCGGCGCGGTCCCGAGGCCGGCACCCGCTCCGGCAGCGTCTCTCGCCACGTCAGAGCGGGGGTCAGCGACTCCATCGCCCGCAGGGTCGCCGGCAGCCGGTCCAGCAGCCCGGACCGCCGGAGCAACCGAAGCAGGCCGCTGCGCTGGTACAGCGCCAACGGTCCACGTAGTGCCCGCAACCGCCTCGGGTAGGGGAACAACCAGAAGATCGCCTCGCGGAGCAGTCGTTCGCCGCGGGGCCGTTCGTAGCGGCGGTCAACCTGCGCCCGGGTATCGGTGATCAGGGTGTCGTACTGCACGCCGGACGGGCACGCCGTCACACAGGCCATGCAGCCCAGGCAGGCGTCGAAGTGGCCCGCCATCGACGCGGAGAGGGGCTCTCCCTCCAGACCGGCTTTCATCAGGTGGATGCGCCCGCGCGGGGAGTCCATCTCCTCCCCCCACAGCACATAGGTGGGGCAGGAGGGCAGGCAGAACCCGCAGTGCACGCAGTCCTTGACCAGCTCGGCCGGTGGTGGGTGGTGGTCGTCGAATGCGCCCGGGGTCATCTCAGATCCCTCCCACGAACCGGCCCGGCGACAGCCGGTGCTCGGGGTCGAACTGGTCCTTGAGCCGGCGCATCAACCCCAGCGCGGGGATCGGCCCCCACACATCCAGGGCCGCCTTGCGGTGCGGGGGCGCGCACCGCACTACCGCGCTGCCGCCGTGCCGGGCAGCGATTGCGCGCAACTGCGCCAGCTCGGCCCCCAACCGGTCATCGTCGGGCAGTCCTACGGCCAGCACCCCGGCTCCCGCGCTACCGCGCAGTACGCCAGGCGCGGTAGCGAGCAACTCGGCCAGCCCGGTGGGTTCGCAGGTGACCATCGCGGCGGGTCCCTGAGGTGGGTGCGGCGCCCGGCCCCACCAGCCTGGCGGCTCCCCGGCCACAGTGGCCGATGTCCCGGCCGCGTCACTGAGCAGGGCCGCAACGGCAGCGGTGCGGGCGGCGATACCTTCGGTGACGCCCTCCACAGCGACCCCGACGGTCACCGGACCCCCGAGAGCGCCCCGGTCCACTTCGAGGGCGACCGGGTCGTGTTGCGATGCCCTGATCGTCGCGATGGCCGCGGCGGCGCGGGTGGCGTCGGCGGCCAGCACGGTGATCCAGCGGCACGCCTCGGGCAGTGGGTGCAGCCGGAAGACCGCCTCGGTGATGATTCCCAGGGTGCCCAGCGATCCGGTGTAGAGCTTGCCCAGGTCGTAGCCGGCGACGTTCTTGACCACGGTGCCGCCGGCCCGGGCGACGGTCCCATCGGCGAGCACCACGGTGATGCCGATGAGCAGGTCGCGTACCGAGCCGTACCGGTAGCGCAACGGGCCCGAGGCGGCGGTGGCGATGGTGCCCCCGATGGTGCCCCCGAGAACATCACTGCCATCCAGCGCCAGTTGCTGCCGGTGCGGTGCCAGCACCCGCTGGAGATCGGCCATTCGCCGGCCGGCTTGGGTGGTGACGACCAGGTCTCCAGCGGTATGCGCGAGCACGGCGGCCATCCGGCTGGTATCCACGATCAGGTCCAGACCCGTTGGCGGGGTACCCCAGCACAGCCGGCTTCCGCTGCCCCGGGCGACCACCCGCAATCCCAATCCGGTCGCCGCTTGCAGGACAGCTGACGCCTCCGCAGTGTTGCCCGGCCGCGCCACCCAGCGTGCCGGTACCCCATCCACGGTGTCATCGGGGGCGGCCTGAGCCACCTCAGGGCAGGCCGCGCGCAGGCCGTCGAGGCTGGGGGCGACCATCAGAACTGTTCAGCCAAGCCAGCAGCCTGCAGCGGGTGCGGGCCCTTGCGTTTGCCAGGTACTTCTCCACACAGCCGGGGCGTCGGGAACACCTTGCCGGGGTTGCACACCCCAGCGGGATCGAAGGCGCAGCGCAGCCGCTGCATGGTGTCCAGGTCGTCGTCGGTGAACATCCGCGGCATGTACCGCATCTTGTCGGTTCCGACGCCGTGCTCGCCGGTGATCGAACCACCGTACTCAATGCACAGGTCCAGGATCGCGCCGGAGAGCTCCTCTGCGGCCTGCGCCTCCCCCGGCGTGGCCTCATCGAAGAGCACCAGCGGGTGCAGATTGCCATCACCGGCGTGGAACACATTGGCCACCCGCACCCCGGTGCCGGCGGAGAGCTCGGCGATGCGGCGCAGCACCTGCGGCAGCGCGGTTCGGGGGATTACGCCATCCTGCACGATGTAGTCCGGGCTGATCCGCCCCACGGCGGCGAACGCGGACTTGCGGCCCTTCCAGAACAGGGCGCGCTGCGCGGCGTCCCGGGCGACCCGGATCTCGGATGCGCCCGCGTCCGTGCAGTGCCGGTGCACCGCTGCGAAGGTGTGCTCCACTTCGGCGGCAGGGCCATCGAGCTCCACGATAAGCACCGCACCAGCGCCCTCGGGGTAACCGCAGGCCACGGCTGCCTCCGCGGCCTCGATCGCCAGCGCGTCCATCATCTCGATGGCTGCTGGGGTGACGCCGTCGGCGATGATCGCCGAGACGGCGGTGCCCGCCTGGTCCACTCCGGGGAATGCGGCGAGCAGGCATCGCACCGACTCCGGGGCCCGGAGCAGCCGCACCACGATCTTGGTGGCGATCCCGAGGGTCCCCTCGCTGCCGACGAACGCGCCGAGCAGGTCGTAACCGGGTGTGTCCCTGGTGGTGCCCCCCAGCCACACCAGCTCACCATCGGGGGTGACGACCTCGGCACCCAGCACATGGTGAGTCGTGAACCCGTACTTGAGGCAGTGGGCCCCGCCGGAGTTCTCCGCCACATTGCCCCCCACCGAGCATATCTGCTGGCTGGACGGGTCAGGCGCAAAATACCAGCCGTGCGGCGCGGCGGCTTTCGTCACGTCTAAATTGATCACACCAGGCTCGACGATCGCGCGCTCGTTGGCGACGTCGACCTCCAGGATCCGGCGCATCCGCGAGGTCACGATCAGCACCCCCTCGGCATGCGGCAGCGCCCCGCCGGACAGTCCAGTACCCGAGCCGCGCGCCACGAACGGCACTGCCGTGGTGGCGCAGGCCCGCACCACCCCGGCGATCTGCTCAGCGGATTCCGGCAGCACCACCAGGCCTGGCACTACCCGGTACTGCGCCAACCCGTCGCACTCGTAGGTACGCAGCCGTTGCCGGTCGGTGATCACAGCGTGCGGCCCGAGCAGGGCGATGAGCTCCGCGGCCAGCATCCCGAGGTCGGCACCCTCCTGCTTTGTCGTCACCCATCAAGGGTCACATGGATGCTTGTCGCTGTCAGGACACCGGTCCCGGGGGCGATATGGATGCTTGTCGCTGTCAGGACACCGTGTGTTGGTCGCTTGGGGTGTGTTCCCCGTCCGCCGTGCTCTTCATTTCGCCCTTGAGGATCCGCGCGGACTGACCGACCGCACGGGCCATGTCAGGCAGCCGTTTGGCGCCGAACAGCAGCATCACCACGGCGAGGAGAATCAGCAGGTGCCAGCCGGTCAAGCCCGCCATCACAGTCCTTACCCTTCCTGGTTACCGGGGGAAAACGCACGCCGGGTGCTGGTGCGGTCAAGGAGCGCGACGGCGAGCAGTCCCAGGGTAGCGATCTCGACGAGCACGCTGATCAGGGCTTGGGGAGCGGGCTGGAAGCCGTATTCGATGAACCCGAGGACCCCGATGGTGCGCGAGGCGATGAATCCCACCAGCGCGCCGGCGGCCAGCCCGGCGGCAGCCAGCCGCAGCACCCCCGCGGAGGTGATCAGCAGCAGCAATGCCACCGCGACGGAGCCGCTGGCCTGAGCCAGGAACGCCGGGCCGATCCCCGGGATGACGCGGTAGCCGTTGAGGTAGAGCTGGGCGTGGATGACGCCGCTGGTCGCCAGGCAACCGGCCGCGCCGACGCGCAACAGCACGGGCAGCGCCGGGTTCATGCCAGCCTCCGATCCCGCACCGCCAGGGCGTGTTGGCCCGGTTGGTACGTGACGTCGCGGACGCCCAGGGCGGCGCCCAGTTGCCCCGCGGGCAGCGTGAGCGGGATCGGGCCCGGGCCCTGCCCGGGGTGGGGCAGCGGGTAGGCGGTGGTGGTCGCACTGTAGAAGGTCACGTTGCCCTCGGTCTTGGAGAACAGCTGGTGCACGTGGCCGTTGAGGCAGGTCACTGAGGAGAACCGGCGCAGGTAGCTCAGGGCCTGGGTGGCGTCGTCGGTGCCCCAACCCCACGCCGGGTACATCGCGAACAGCGGGATGTGGCTGAACACCACGATCGGCGTGTCGCTGGACAGGCCCGCGACGTCTTTGCGGACGAAGTCGAGCTGGTCGGTCCCGAGGTGGCCGAGCTTCTCCAGAGCCAGGGTGTTCACCAACGCGATGACGTGCACGCCCTTGACGTCGAAGCTGTGCCAGCCGTCTCCGTGCGTGCCGGCGCCGAACATGGCCCGGTATTTCTGCCCGTGGTCGTCGACCGAGTCGTGCTCGCCGGGCACGGTGAACACCTGCCCAGTACGCAGCCCGCCGAGCATCTGGCGGACCTGGTCGAACTGGGCCTGCGTGGACAGGTGGGTCAAGTCACCGGTGTGCATCACGAAGTCCGGGCGGAAGCCCAGCCCGTTGACCTGGTCGATGGCGCGACTGAACGAGTTCGTCACGTCGGCGTTCGCCGGTCCGTGGAAACCGAGGTGGCTGTCGCTGATCTGGACGAACCGCAATGCGTTCGGGTCCTGGGCCAGGGCGACAGGCGCGGGCGTGCCACCGACGTGGCTGATCACCTCGCCGCCGGCGACGGTGAGCACCACCGCCGCGCCGAACCATGCGGTGTGCCGCAGCAACTGGCGACGGCTCATGCCTCCAGCGCCACCCTCGGGGCCGCTCTCGGCCTCAGACGGCGTTCTCATGGCGTCACCACCACGGTGGCCGTCATGAACGGGTGGATGGTGCACAGGTATTCGAACCGGCCCGGGGTGGTGAAGGTGTAGTGGTAGGACTGGCCCTTATTCAGCGTCGGAGAGCGGAAGGGCCCGGACATCGCGGTCGCGGTGTGGGGATCTTGGTCCTGGTTGGTCCAGGTGACGGTGGTGCCGGCCTTGACCGTCACCACTGCCGGGGAGAACGCGAAGTTCTGGATGGCCACCGCATTGGTGGCCACCGGCGCGTCCTGGCCCGATGCCGCGGCCGAGCCGGCCGCCGGGGGCATCGACATGCCCGGCATTGCCTGGTCGGCCACCACCGGTGCCGGCGCGGTTGCCTCAGGCGTGTCGGTGGTGGGGCCGCTGCAACCGGTCAAGACCGCGATGCCTGCGACCGTGGGCACGACAAGCCTGGCTATGAGCTGGCGCATGATGATCAACCTCTATCCGGCCCGCCCTGTCGCGGGCCCGCTTGGTGCACCCGCCTCATGACGGGGTCTCACCAACAGATAGGGACCCGGGTTACGCCACCGGGCCAGGCGGAGCGAAGACCTGCACCACGCCGTTCGTCTCGCGGACCTGAAGGTGGGGCAACGCGGGAGGCGCCGCGGCCAGCTGATGCGTCAGCAGCTCCCCGCTGACCGCGAACGACGTGGTGTGGCACGGGCAGTTCAGCCGCCTGGCTGCCGCGTCCAGGGCCAGCCGGCACCCCAGATGTGTGCACACCCCCGACACCGCCCGCAGCGCCCCCCCGGTGCGAGCCACGAACCCGATCACCGTGCCGAGGTCAAATCCCTGAACCCCACCCTCGGCCAGATCCGCGCTGGCGCTCACCGTGCGCCACGCACCGGTGTTCGGCGTGAGGGTCTGGTTTCCGCCGATCTCGGGTGAACCCCGGCTCGTGACGGCATGATCCACCACTGCGCCGGCCGCCGCGGCGGCCGCCGCGATCGAGGCGGCCGCCATTAACCGCCGCCGGGTGCCATCAACCGCAGCCACGGGCTGGGGCAGCGGCGTTTCGGTCTGTTCCCGGGTCAGCTCGGCGGCCAGCCGCCGGTGCAGGTCGGTGACGAACTCCTCACGAGGCTTTGCGCTACCCGGCTGGGCGGCGCGCAGCGTGATCGCCGCGCGCAGCTGCCCGACGTCGGTATCGTCAGCGCGAAACGACCGCGGCCGACGACCCCGCAGCAGGTCCGCGACGAACCGGCGTACGCCCTGGGCACTCACAGGTTCACCTCCAGCTGCGCGGCGCGGCGCAACGCCCGATGCTGCAACACTTTCGCATAAGCCACGCTGACGCCCATTGCGGCTGCAGCCTCGCGCACCGAACAGGAATCCAGGAACCGCAATTCCAGGATGCGCCGGTAGCTTTCGGGAAGCTCAGCCAGGATCACCGCCGCCCGCCCCGCGGTATCCGAGGACACGGTATCCGAGGACACCTCGGTGTCGGTCGACACCGCCTCCAGGTCGTCGTCATCGTGGAGAGTGGTGACCTGATGACCGAGCGTGCGCCGCCAATACCCCGCCAGCACCGTCCGCGCGGTCGTCACCAGGTAAGCCCGTACCTCCGGCGCGCTGGCCGAGACCCGCAACGGACGCAGCGCGGCCAGGAACACCTCCGCAGTCAGATCCTCTGCGTCCGGCCGGTTACCGACTTTGGCGAACATCAACCGGTACACCCGGTCGACGTTGTCCCGGTACACCGCCTCCCAGTCCGGATAGAACTCGCCATTGACCACCCGCAACCCTGGCGCGTCCGTTCTCCCCTCGTCAGGGGCCAGCTCAGCGTCGCCGTCGGCGCGCGGCTTTGCGCTAGTCGCCCGACCACGCCCGGACCATCCCATCACCCGAGCCACCCTCCACCGCACGCGTCGATCCCCCATCAACAGATAGGCACCCGGGTTACACTGGTGCTGGGTCGCACCGGCAATGTCGCACCGGCAACGTTATTGTCTCGCCCTGGTGGCCGAGCTGACCCTCTGCCTGGGCCCGGCCTGCTTATCCGCCGTGGTCGCTACCTTCTGGGCGTGCGGATGGTCTGGCATTTCTCCGAGGACCCCACGATCCGTGAGTTCTTACCACGGGCCGGCACGCCGGGCGCTCCCACCGAGACAATGGTGTGGGCGATCGATGACGACCACGCGCCCGCCTACTGGTTCCCGCGCGAATGCCCTCGGGTGACGTTCTGGCGGGGGCGGTTGCAGTCAAGCGCACTCGGCGACGCGTTGCTCACCGGCGTGACCGCCCAGCGGGTACACGCGGTCGAGTGGGCGTGGTTGGACAGGATCAGGTGCGCGACCGTGTTCCGATACGCCTTCGACGCGTCTGATTTCGAGCCGTGGACCCGCGCGGGCGGCCACTACGTAACGCCGGAGACAGTACGTCCGTTGTATATCGAACCGCTCGGCGATCTGCTGGCATTGCATGCTGAGGCAGCTATCGAGCTTCGCCTGCTGCCAACGATCTGGCCGCTGGTTGACTCGGTGCAGGATTCCGGCCTGGGTTTCTCGATCATCAGAGCGCGCAATGCCCTGCCGCGCGGCTAACGGCCATCACACCCCAGCCACTGTGCCGCTGGGAGCAAGGTTGCGGGCAGACTGCCCGGGTGACCCTGCCCTCACCTCCGTTCCTGGACGGACCGTTCCCGCGGGCGTTTGCCCATCGAGGTTGGCATCTCGGCGAATTGGCCGGCATGGAGAACTCGCTGGCCGCGTTCCGGCGCGCCGTCGCAGAGGGGTATTGCTATCTGGAAACCGACGTCCACGCCACCCGGGACGGCGTGGTCGTGGTGATGCACGACGCCACGCTGGACCGCACCACCGACAGCTCCGGAGAGATCAAACAGCTGGATTGGGCAGCGGTGCGCACCGCGCGGATCGGTGGCCGCGAGCCGGTATGCCGGCTGGCCGACCTGCTCGAAGAACTACCGGACGCGTTGCTCAACATCGACGTCAAGGCGGCCACGGCGGTCACGCCGTTGCTTGATCTGCTGCGGCGCACCGGCGGGTGGGGCCGGGTGTGCCTGGCATCGTTCTCCGAATCGCGGCTGCGCCGGTTGCGGGTGGCCGCTGGGCCTCGGCTGCTGACGTCGATGGGTCCTGCCTCAGCGGCTGCGCTGCGGCTGCAGTCGGTGTTACCGCCGCAGGTGCCGAGAAGGTACGGCGGCACGCTGATCCGCGGAGAACTGGCCCAGCTGCCGGTTCGCTGGTGTGGAATGCCGGTGGTGGACCGCACCCTGGTTCGCTGCGCGCACCGACTCGGTGTGGAGGTACACGTCTGGACGGTGGACCGGGCCACCCAGATGCAGGAGCTGCTCGAGCTCGGCGTGGACGGTCTGGTCACCGATCGGCCGGACGTGCTCCGCGACGTGCTACGCAGGCGGCTGGCATGGCCCGGGGAGCGCCACTCGTGAGCGGACCGAGGGTGCAGCCCGCGCCGGGAGTCCACCCCAACGACCCCGATCGCCGCCGTGATCAGAACGCCTGGTGCTGGTACGACTGGGCCAATTCGGTGTTCCCTACCTCGATCGTCACCGTGTTCTTCTCGCTCTACCTCACCACGGTCGCCAAGAGCGACGCATTAGCCGCCGGTCAGACCTGCCCGACCCGCAACGCCCTGGTCAACTGCGACATCTCGCTGTTCGGGCTGGAGTTCCCGGTCGGCTCGCTGTTCGACTACCTGCTTGCGGCGTCCACCCTCTTGCAGGTACTGGTGCTGCCGCTGACCGGCGCCATTGCAGACCGCACCCAGCACAAACGACGGATGCTGGGGCTCTTCGCCTTTACCGGGGCCAGCGCGACCGTGGCGCTCGCGCTGGTGACGGGGACCAACTGGCGACTCGGCGTGGTGCTGTTCATCGTGGCCACCACCGGCTACTACGCATCGGTGGTGATCTACTACTCGGTGCTCCCGGAGATCGCGACCCCCGACGAGCGGGACCGGCTGTCCTCCCGTGGTTGGGCGTTCGGCTTCCTCGGTGGTGGTGTCGCGCTGGCCCTCAATCTGGCCACCTATCTGGGACGGGATGCGCTCGGATTGTCTGAGTCGGCCGCGGTGCGGGTCTGCTTCGTCACCGCTGGGCTGTGGTGGGCCGGCTTCACCCTCATTCCGTTGGCCCGGATGCGCAGTTACCAGCCTGCACAGGGCGACGAGCGGGGTCTATCAGTGCTGACCGGCGGCTTCCGCCAACTCGCCGGCACGCTGCGCAGCGCCCGGAGTTTCCCGTTGACGCTGGGTTTCCTGGCCGCATACCTGATCTACACCGACGGGATCAGCACGGTGGCCAGCGTCGCCGGCCAGTACGGTGATCTGGAGCTGGGGTTGCCGAGCAGCACGCTGATCAGCACGATCCTGATGGTGCAGTTCGTGGCGGTCGTCGGCGCGCTGGCGCACGGTTGGCTGGCCCGCCGGTTCGGGGCCAAACGCACGATCATGGGCAGCCTGGTGGTGTGGGTAGGCGTGATCAGCGCGGCGTACTTCATCCGAGCCGGTGATCAATTCCAGTTCTACGCCGTCGCCGTGGGCATCGGGCTGGTGCTGGGCGGTACCAACGCGCTGTCCCGTTCGCTGTTCAGCCAGCTGGTGCCCGCAGGCAAGGAAGCCGAATACTTCTCGGTGTACGAGATCGGCGAGCAGGCCACCTCCACGGTGGGACCACTGCTGTTCGGCGCCATCGGAGCAGCCACCGGGTCGTTTCGCCCGGCCATCCTGTCCCTGGTGGTGTTCTTCATCCTTGGTTTCGTGGGGATCTCGCTACTCCCGATCCGCCGGGCGATCCGCGCAGCTGGAAACCCGGTGCCAACGGTCATCTAGAGCTGCTGCCCAGACGGGCGTAAGTAGTTACCACCCGAAAGAGTGGTGTTGTGCACCTCCGGTGAGGTAACGCGTCACATTGCCGCTTCGATTCACCCAGTGTGGGCGATGCTTGTGCGATACCTGCTTGCAGGATCGACCCAGTGGTTGCGCAGCGGTGACAACCTCACCGGCCCGGATCCGGCCCACGGTCCGGGAACGTCGAGGCCTTCCCCGGCGTTACATCCGGTGAGCTGGATCCCGGGGACCCCACAGTCCCCGGGCCGGAGAGAGGAGACGCCATGGCCGACCGCGTTCTTCGTGGCAGCAGGCTCGGAACAGTCAGTTACGAGACGGACCGAGACCATGACCTTGCTCCTCGCCGGCCGGTGGTCTACGCCTGCGCCAAGGGCCACGAATTTACCGTAGCGTTCGCCGACGATGCCGAACCACCCATCACCTGGGAGTGTCGGTTGCACGGCAACGAGTCGAGACTCTTCAACGGTGAAAATCCGCAGCCTAAGAAGATCAAGCCGCCGCGCACGCACTGGGACATGCTCCTGGAGCGCCGCAGCATCGCTGAGCTGGAAGAGTTGCTGGATGAGCGGCTGACCGAGCTGCGTGGTCGCCGCTCTCGCTCCGCATGATCGAACCGGCTTCCGATAGGCTCAGGGTTGACTGGTCCGCGTGCCGCTGCTTGCCGCACCGGTTTCTGATCGACGACCAGCTTTTGATCGACGACCAGTTTTTGATCGACGACACAGCGGCGCCACGCGGTCCTGCACGCCCCACACTGTCACCCGCCACAACGCCTCCACCACGATGGAGCCGGTCATCTTCGATTGACCCTGCTCCCGCTCGGTGAAGATGATGGGCACCTCGACCACGGTGAAGCCGGACCGGACCGCGCGCCAGGCCAGGTCGACCTGGAAGCAGTAGCCCTGGGAGGCAACGGTGGTGAGGTCGAGGACATCCAGCACCCGGCGGCGGTAGGCGCGGAACCCACCGGTGAGGTCATTGATGGAAACGCCCAGCGCAACCCGGGAGTAATAGTTGCCGCCGCGGGAGAGCCACTCCCGATATCGCGCCCAGTTCACTACCCGTCCTCCGGGCACGTAACGGGAGCCCAGCACAACGTCGGCGCCGGTGCCCGAAGAGTCGGCCTGACCGCCGGCCAACGCTTCCAACAACCGGGGAAGGTCCTCGGGGGCATGCGAGCCGTCGGCGTCCATCTCCACCACAACGTCATAGCCGTGTTCCAGGGCCCAGTGGAAGCCGGCGACGTAGGCCGCACCGAGACCAGCCTTGGTTGGGCGGTGCAGAACATGTACCCGACTGTCGGCGGTAGCGAGTTCGTCGGCTAACACACCGGTGCCGTCCGGACTGTTGTCGTCCACTACCAGCGCATGAGCCTCAGGTACCGCGTGGTGCAGCCGGTTCAGCACCGCTGGCAGGCTGGCCCGCTCGTCGTAAGTCGGGATGACCACGACCGTTCGACCGGTCCCCTCGACGTACCCGCCCCGTTGATCGGCCATCGCTGCCCTCCTTCGCCGGCGCAGCCCGCGACCGGTCCCCTGCGCTACGTCTACCGTGCACGATGGCTGCTGCCACTCCCACCGCACCCAATGCCACCAGTGCCCACTCCGGCGCGGAGCCGAGCCGGGTAGCGAGCGTAGTACTTGACCGCAGCGGGACCCGGGCCACCAGCGCATCCGGGGTGAACAGCCTGGTCTGCTGCTCGACGGTGCCGTCCGGGGCGATCACCGCGCTGACCCCGCTGGTCGCTGCCACCAGTACGGTCCGGTCGTGCTCCACCGCCCGGATCCGGGAGATCGCCTGCTGCTGGTAAGTCATCTCGGTGAAGCCGAAGGTGGCATTGTTGGTTGGCACGGCGAGCAGTTGCGCTCCGGCGCGGACACTGCTCCGCACCAGATCGTCGAAGATCACCTCGGAGCAGGTGGCTACGCCCACTCTGACCCCTCCGAGGTCCACCGCGCCATTACTGTTGCCCGGCACAAAATAACCAGCGCGGTCGACATAGGGGCTGAACAGGCGAAAGAAGTCCCGGTACGGGATGTACTCCGCGAAGGGCAACGGGCGCTTGTCATGGCGCTCGCCTGGTCCGGTGCCCGGATCCCACACGATCGCGGTGTTCGTGGCGTGCCCGTCGTCGGTGAGCAGGACCGCACCGACCAGGATCGGCACGCCGATCGACCGGGACGCCCGATTGATCACAGCCCGGGCATCGGGATTGCGCAGCGGGTCGACGTCTGAGGAGTTCTCCGGCCAGATCACCAGCGCCGGCCGGGGGTACCGGCCGGCCGCGACGTCGGCCGCCAGCTGCACGGTCCGGGCGGCGTGATTGTCCAGTACGGCCCGCCGCTGCGTGTTGAAGTCCAGCCCAGCGCGGGGCACATTGCCCTGGATCAGCGCGACGACGGCGTTCCCGCCGCTCGTGCTGGTTCCGGTAATCGGCCCGACGAGCAACCCGGCAATCCCCGGAGCGACCGCCAGTAGTGCGGGTATCGCGAGCACTCTGAGCTTCCCGGCCGGGATTCGTGGCACTCGCTCCCACGTGAACCGGCGGAGCAGCTCGCCCGCCGCGAACCCGGTCAGCACCACGGCCGCGCTGAGCAGTGGCGCCCCACCGACCGCGGCGACCGGGAGAAACACCCCGCTCGGCTGGCCGAAGGCCACCCGACCCCACGGGAAACCGCCGAAGGGCACGCGAGCGATCAACGCCTCGGCGGCCACCCACACGCCCGCTGCCCAGATCGGCGCAGCGGGCATCCGGGACACGACAGCGACACCGGCACCCGCTATTGCCAGCACCAGTGCCTGCAGCGTGACCAGCGCCAGCCACGGCAGCGAGCCCACCAACTCCCCCACCCACGACAGCAGCGGCAGGAAGAACCCGAGCCCGAAAGCGAGCCCGTAACCGAAACCGGCGCGGGCCCCCCGACCGTGCAGCACCGTCCACAACAGCGCGAACGCCACCGGCGCGAGCCACCACAATTCGCGCGGCGGGGAACTGGCGTAGAGCAGCAGGCCGGCACCGGCCGCGGTCACTACTGGGAGCAGCCGGCCATACCGGCTCACACCAGGGCGCCTTCCTGCTGAAAAAGGATTCGGCCCAGGTGCACAGTGCGCAGGCACGACGGAGAATCTCTGCCCGGGAACCCGGCCCCGGCGGGTCCCGCGCCGTCCCAGATCGCGTACGACGCCGGGGCGCCCGGTATGAGGGTGCCGGCCAGCAAATCAGCGACGGCAGCAGCGCGGTATCCACCGTAGCTATGCGCGGCCAGCGCCTCCATCGCGCCGATCGCCGAATCGGAGTTGCGGTGTCCCGTCGCGGCGCGCACCGTGGCCCACGGGTCGACCGGCGTGACCGGTGCATCGGAACCGAATGCCAGCACCACACCGGCCTTCTCCAGCAGCGCGAAGGCGTTCATCGTGGCCGCCCGAGATGTCCCCAGCCGCCGCGCGTACATCCCCTCCGCGCCACCCCATGCCTCGTCAAAGGCCGGCTGCACACTTGCCACCACACCCCAGGCCGCCAGCTGGCGGGCCTGCTGCGGATCCACCATCTCCAGGTGTTCCAGCCGGTGCCGGCGCTGCCGGAGCGCAGTGGGGCCGACGGCGGCCTCCGCAGCCTCGAAGCCGGCCACTACCGCGTCGGTCGCGGCGTCCCCGATGACGTGGAACCCGGCCTGGGTGCCGGCCAGGGTGCAGGCGATGACGTGCGCGGCGATCTGCTCCGCGTCGAGGTAGCACGCCCCCCAGGTGCCGGGCGCGTCTGCGTAGGGCTCGCGCAGCGCCGCGGTGCGCGAGCCAACCGACCCGTCGCAGAACAGATCGCCCGCCAATCCGTGCGCCCCGGTTGCACCGAGCACCTCGCGGGCCTGCTCGGCAGTGCTGACCGCCTGGCCCCAGTAGCCGACCACCTCGACACCATGGTCAGCTGCCATCAGATCGGCAAGATCGTCGATCCCGGAGACATCCGGGCCCGCACACTCGTGCACCACGGCGATTCCCTGTGCGGCTGCCTGATCCAGAAACGTCCGTTGCGCGGCGCGCCGCTGACCGGGTGTGACCGACGACCGGGCGACGCGGCGGGCGTGGTGGTGTGCCTCCCGGGTCAGTGGTCCCTCAGCCGCCCAACCGGGCGCACCGGTCGCGTCCTCGGCAAGGTCCAACAGCCCGGAGGACACCACGGCGCTGTGCCCGTCGACCCGGGACAGGTACACGGGCGCGCCACTTGACGCGCGGTCCAGTTCCGCGCGGGTAGGTGGGCGCTTTTCGGGCCACGATGTCTCGTCCCACCCGTGCCCCCACAGCACCGTGCCGGGGCGGGAGCGCTGCGCAACCATCTCCAGGCACCTGGCGAGGGTGACGCAACCGCGTAGATCGAGCCCACTGGCGAGCAGGCCCGCCGAGGTCGCGTGCACGTGGGCATCCACAAAAGCGGGAGTGACCAGCGCACCACGCAGGTCGAGTATTTCGTCGGCGTCGCCGAAGCAGATCCGGCCGGTGCTGTCATCCCCCGCCCAGACCACCATCCCATCCGCGATAGCCAGCGCGGTGGCCCCGGCGACCGAGGGGATACGCCCATCCAGCAGCAACGTAGTGCTCATGGTCGGCAGTATTCCCGCTGACCCCGACAACCTCGTCGATCGGTCCGCGGCGCGAGGTTCTGGCCCCGCGGGAACTTCGGACATAGCGCCCCAAGGGATCAATGTCGGCTGCACTTCCTCCGCGGTGCCGGCCGACCGACCGCCTCGGCCCTCATCGACTTGCGCGGCGCGGTCCCGCGCGGTGGCTGTCGTCCGTGAACTCGACAGCACCGACCTTGTGAGCTGCGAGGTCGGTGCTGTCGAGTTCACGGACCGCGGCAACACCCAGCGTGCCGGGGTCGGCCGGCGTGATCCCGGTCACCGGCGCAGAGTCGGCTTGGCACCGAACAATTCGACGCGCACCTGGATCCAGGCGGAGCAGGGCCAGCGGCGCCGCCACAACCTGACCGGCCACATCCGCCACTGACAGGCGCGGCACCTCCCCCAGCGCCCTGGCTGGTGCCGGACGAGCGTGTAGCGCAGCGCGTCCAGCAAGCCGGGGTCGTGTCCCGCCAGCTCCAACTCGGCCAGCCGGGACCAGATCGGCCGGACCAGACGGGCTGCACGGGGATCGCTAGCGATGCGCAACCACGTGGCCGCACTCAGGCTCGGCGACCCGGGGGCCACGCGCGGCGGCGACTGGGTGATCCGCGACTGGGTGATCCGCGATCGGGGCATCCGCTGAGGCCCTCCCCTCTGACGTCGAGCTGGTGGGGCCGGGCCGTTCGGGGAGTCGACTCGGCCCCACCAGTGTCACCAGCTGGACGGGAGGCACCGCGAGTCAGCGCTGCGTCGGGAGCGCCACCGCGTTCGACCGCCCGGCCGGGATACGGCTCTCGGTGAGCCGCAGCAAGAATCATAACTAGAACCATAGCTATTGTCAATTAGCGACGCGGCGAACCGCTTCCGTTCGGCGCTCGGTACGCCGACTACGCTGCGTCCCGACGGCAGAAGGGAGCACCCGATGGCGGACCGGGGTGACCCGTCGGCGCTGCGCTGGTTGATCGGCGTCGAGCTACACAATTACCGCAAGCGCGCTGGGGAGACGCTGGCCGCCGCCGCGAAGGCGCTCGGCTGCTCCCCTGGTCTGGTCGGTCACTTCGAGAAGGGCCTGTATTTCCCACAGCCGGAGCAGATCGCCGGACTGCTGGGCTTATACGGTGCGCCCCTCTGGGACGTCGAGCGGCTTTCGTCGCTGTCCGGTCGGGCTGATCAGCGGACCTGGCTGGCACCGTGGAACGACGTTATACCGGACTGGCACAAGACGTACGTCGGGCTGGAGGGGCTGGCCTCGCACGAGATCGCCTATATGCCGGTGGTGCTGCACGCGCTGGTCCAGACTCAGGAGTACTCGATCGGTGCCACTGTGGGCAGCGCGCGGGTGCGGCCCGATCAAGTGGAGCGGTTGGTGGGCTTGCGGATGGAGCGGCAGCGCCGGCTGTTCAGTGACACGGAGCCGCTGCGTCTCACGGCCATCATCGAGGAGTCCGTGCTGGACCGGCCGATCGGTGGCACCGCGACGATGCGCGAACAACTCAAACATCTGGTGGAGCTCTCAGCCCGGGACAATATAGACGTCCGGGTGCTCCCTACCGCGGTCGGGCGGCACGACAGTGTCGAAGGAAAATTCAGCGTGCTGCACTTCGAGCAGGCCCAGTCCATCGGCTATATCGAGTACGCGGACGGCGCCATCTACGTGCAGGATCAAGATCAGGTTGCGGCGTATACTCGGACCGCGGAGTCCCTACGCTCCGTGGCGCTGCCGCCTCGTGAATCCATCGGGGCCATCACCGCCCGGCTCGCCGAATTGACCTGATTGACGGAGGACGACATGACAACCCGAGGGTGGCGCGCCGGATGGCGGACGTCGACCCACAGTAACAATGGTGGCGACTGCGTCGAGGTGGACTTCACCGCGGCAGGCGTTGAGATGCGCGACAGCAAGGCCCACGGCACCGGGCCGATCATCAACTTCACGCCCACGCAGTGGGCGGCTTTCCTCAACGACCTGTCCAGCGGTGACGGAGCAGTCACTGTTACCCACCGTGATGGCATCCAGGTCCACTCAACGGGCACCGGAGTGATCCTGAATTTCACACCGGCCGAGTGGGCCGCCTTCGTGGCCGGCGTTCAGGATGGCGAATTCGACTACCGCGCTCAGGTGGCCGCTCTGGTTGGTTGAGGCCTGGTGGTTTAGCGAAGCTCGCCGCTCGTGGAGCGGGGCGGGGGCGGCTCGTCCACGACCTCGCCCTCGATCACTGCGCCCGGAGCGAACCGGGCCGGCGGGCCCAGGGACACCGAACGCAGCATCCGTTGCCGTACGAGTGCGCGGGTGGGAGGCAGTAGTAGCAGCATGCCCAGGATGTCGGACACGAAGCCGGGCAGCACGATGAGCACTCCGGCTGCGGCAATCAGCATGCCGTCAAGCAATTCCTGATGTGGGGGTTTACGGGTGCGCAGCGCCTCGACGAACGCGCGTAGCGTGCGCGCGCCCTCGCGTCGCAGCAAGGCTGCCCCGACCACCGACGCCAGGATCAACAGTCCGATGGTGGCCAGCACCCCGATCGCGTGCCCTACCGCGACGAGGACCGTCACCTCGATGACGGTGGCGGCGAGCAGGACCAGTAGAACCGGCATCACACGACCTCCCTCAAATTCGGCAGGCGAAGCGCAACGCACTCCCCATCCACACTGCTAACGCCCGAACCCCCAACTTCGCTCCCATCCCGAGCAGTCCCGACATGGAGACATATCGGGACTGTCAGGTGCCAGTTTGGCCCGATATGTCTCCATGTCGGGTGTTGTGGACGGGTCTGGGCGAAGCGATGAGGGCTCTCAGGTGAAGTCGAGATGAACCAACTGGACGGGGGGCCTTGCCCATCGATCCGGGCACCCCCTATCGTGATGTGCCTCACGTGCATGACCAACCAGGGTCGGGAGGTGTGCGGCGTGTCCGGGTCACGAACCCAGACCGCCACCGCCGCGGAATTGTTCGAGCGGCGGGTAGCACCCCTTTATCATCTCGCAGACGACGCCTCGACGATCGCCATCGCGTGCCACGCGATGGCTGCACGGTTCCACCGTGGGGGCACGCTGGTGGTCTTCGGCAACGGCACAGCCAGCACCGATGCCCAGCACGTCGTGGTCGAGTTCGTGCACCCGGTGATCATGGGCAAGCGTGCGCTGCCGGCCATCTCACTGACGGCGGATGTCGCGACGGTGACCGGCATCGCCGGCACGGAAGGCTTCGACGAGGTGTTCGCGCACCAGCTGCGCCACCTGGCGACCACGCGTGACATTGCGCTGGGTATCTCCCCCGATGGAAACTGCACCAGCGTGCTGCGCGGGTTGGCCACCGCCCGGGAGTTGGGCATGCTCACGATCGCGCTCGTCGGCGGCGACGGTGGGCAGGTCTCGTCTCGTCAAGGAGCCGACCACATCGTGATTGCCCACTCAGAGGATCCTCGGGTGATCAAGGAAGTGCACGTCACCGCTTACCACGTGCTGTGGGAGCTGGTGCACGTGTTCTTCCAGCATCCGGATCTACTGCAACCGAGGGCCGTCGCATGACCGTTCCGGAATGCCACGGCGAGGTGTGCATCACGTGCTCGGATCAGGCCGTCGCGGTCCGCGTCGTCGAACTGCTGCCCGACGACCTGGCCATGGTGGACACCGGATCCGGGATGGAAGAGGTCAGCGTCGCATTCGTGTCGGCGGGGATCGGAGACGAGATCCTCGTGCACGCCAAGGAAGCGATCGCGGTCCTGGGGCGGCCACAATGAGCCCCGGAACCAACGGCACCACCGGGCCGGCGGCCCGGTCGGCTGCCCAATCCAGGTCCGATGACCTGGCGACGTTGTACCCGTTTTTGTATTCACACCCTGAGAACATCGGTCAGGACAGCCCCGGAGCAGGAGATCTCGAGGCGGTCTTGGCCGAGGTGCGCCGTTCCACAGTGGACAAGGTGCACCAGATTGTGGCGCTCCGGCAGGAGGTGCTGGCTTTGGAGAGCCAGCGGCTGGCCGCGTGCGCCAGGGCAATGGCGGCCTCGTTCGCGGACGGTGGCCGGTTGTTCGCTATCGGCAACGGGGGCAGCTGCACTGATGCAGCCGACCTCGCTAGCCTGTTCCTGCACCCGGGTCCGGGACGGCGGGCATTGCCCGCCTTCGCGCTCACGGGTGATATCGCGGTGCTGACGGCGCTGTCGAACGATGTCTCATTTGACGTCGTCTTCGCCCGGCAGATCGCAGCGTTCGGGCGGCGCGGTGACGTCGTCGTCGGGTTGTCCACTTCGGGCAATTCCACCAACCTCGTGCGTGCCTTCCAGGAGGCGGGCAGGCGTGGCCTGCTCACCGTCGGCTTGGCGGGCTACGAGGGCGGGGCAATGGCCGAGCTGGGCAGCATCGACCATCTGTTCGTGGTTCCTTCTGACTCCGTGCACCGGATCCAGGAGGCGCAGACCACGATCTACCACACGCTGTGGGAGCTCACGCTCAACGAGCTGACCACCGGAAGGCGAGATCCGGCACAAGTAGAGCGGCGTGAGGTCGCTCGTGGAGTAGGGGATCATGGCTGAAGAAGAGAGCCCAATTCATATTCTCTGGATCAACTGTGGACTGTCCTGCGACGGGGACTCGGTTGCGTTGACCGCGGCGACGCAACCGAGCATCGAAGAGATCGCGCTGGGAGCCCTTCCCGGCCTGCCCAAGATCGCGGTGCACTGGCCGCTGATCGATTTCGAATGCGGCCCCGACCAGGGTGCTGACACCTTTATCGAGTGGTTCCACAAGGCCGACAGGGGCGAGTTGGAACCGTTCGTACTCGTCCTCGAGGGATCCATCCCGAACGAGGCAATCAACGGTGACGGCTACTTCACCGGTTTCGGGTACCACCACGACACCATGCAGCCGATCACGATCAACGAGTGGATCGACAAGCTGGCACCCAAGGCGACGATCGTGCTCGCGGTCGGCACTTGCGCCACCTACGGCGGTATCCACGGTATGGCCGGGAACCCGACCGGTGCCATGGGTGCGCCGGACTACCTGGGCTGGGACTGGAAGTCCAAGGCCGGGATCCCGATCGTCTGCGTGCCCGGCTGCCCGGTTCACCCGGACAACCTGTCCGAGACGATCCTGTACCTGCTCTACCAGGCTGCCGGCGCCGCGCCGATGATCCCGTTGGATGAGCACCTGCGCCCGCAGTGGCTGTTCGGTGCCACCGTGCACGAGGGCTGTGACCGGGCGGGTTACTACGAGCAGGGCGAATTCGCCAAGACCTACGACTCACCGAAGTGCTTGGTGAAGCTGGGCTGCTGGGGCCCGGTGGTGAAGTGCAACGTGCCCAAGCGGGGCTGGATCAACGGCGTGGGTGGCTGCCCGAACGTGGGCGGAATCTGCATCGGCTGCACCATGCCCGGCTTCCCGGACAAGTTCATGCCGTTCATGGACGCCCCTCCGGGTTCCCTGGTATCGGGGACCGCGAGTATGGCCTACGGGTCGGTCATCCGGTCGCTGCGCAATATCACGCTGAAGAAGACCGACTCCGAGCCCAAGTGGCGCAAGAAGGGCCGCACGCTCGAGACCGGCTACAAGCCGTCCTGGTGATCGCCGACCGGCTCTGGAGAAAGGCATCTAGACGATGACAAGCACCGCATCAAGGCACGCGTCCACAGGCCAACTCACCGAGATGGTGTGGGACCCGGTAACCCGGATCGTCGGCAGCCTCGGTATTTACACGAAGATTGACTTCGGGGCGAAGCGAGTGGCCGAATGCCACAGCAGTTCGTCCGTTTTCCGCGGGTACTCCATCTTCATGAAGGGCAAGGACCCGCGCGACGCCCACTTCATCACCAGCCGTATCTGTGGGATTTGTGGTGACAACCACGCCACGTGTTCGGTGTACAACCAGAACATGGCCTACGGGGTGGCCCCACCGCACCTCGGGGAATGGGTCATCAACCTCGGCGAAGCGGCCGAGTACATGTTCGACCACAACATCTTCCAGGAGAACCTGGTCGGGGTCGACTACTGCGAGAAGATGGTCGCCGAGACCAACCCGGGCTGGCTCGACGTGGCCAACCGCACCCCGTGCCCGCAGGCCGCGGCGCACGGCTACCAGTACATCGGCGACATCATGCGGGCGCTCAACCCGCTGTCAGGTGAGTTCTACCGTGAGGCGCTGCAGGTCTCCCGCTACACGCGAGAGATGTTCTGCCTCATGGAGGGTCGCCACGTGCACCCCTCCACGCTGTACCCGGGTGGCACCGGCACCGTCGCCACCCACCAGCTGTTCACCGACTACTACACGCGCCTCATGCGGTACGTGGAGTTCTGCAAGCGGATCCTGCCGCTGCACGACGACCTGTTCGACTTCTTCTACCAGGTGGAGCCTGGTTACGAAGAGGTTGGCCGGCGCCGGGTGCTACTGGGTTGCTGGGGCGCCTTCAACGACCCGGAGCACTGCGACTTCAACTACAAGAACATGACCAACTGGGGACGCAAGATGTTCGTCACCCCCGGTGTGGTCGTGGATGGCAAGCTGGTCACCAACGACCTGGTGAAGATCAATCTCGGGTTGCGGATCCTGCTCGGTTCCTCGTTCTACGAGGACTGGGACGGTCAGGAGATGTTCGTCGACAAGGACCCGCTGGGTAACCCGATCGACCGGCGCCACCCGTGGAACCAGCACACCATCCCGCGGCCGGCCAAGCGCGACTTCGCCGGTGCCTACAGCTGGACGATGTCGCCTCGGTGGTTCGACGGCAAGGACCACCTCGCCCTGGACACCGGCGGCGGCCCGCTCGCCCGGTTGTGGCCGACAGCTCTGTCCGGGCTGGTGGACACACCCTACGTGAAGGCCACCGGCCACAGCGTGAAGATCAGCCTGCCGAGGACGATGACGAAGCCCGAAGCCTCGTACGAGTGGAAGATCCCGGTGGACAGGGCCGGCAAGCCGCTGTCCAACGCGATCGAGCGCAACCGGGCCCGGACTTACTTCCAGGTCTACTCAGCCGCGCTTGCGCTGCACTTCGTGGAGAAGGCACTGGCCGAGGTGCGCGCCGGTCGCACCGCGACGTGGAGCCCGTTCAAGGTGCCCAAGGAAGCGATCAGTTGTGGCTGGACCGAGGCGGTCCGGGGCGTGCTGTCGCACCACATGGTGATCCAGAATGGGAAGATCGCCAACTATCACCCCTACCCGCCAACCCCGTGGAACGGCAGTGTCCGCGACATCTACGGGACGCCGGGCCCCTACGAGGACGCCGTGCAGAACACGCCGATCTTCGAGGAGAACCCACCGGCGAACTTCAAGGGCATCGACATCATGCGTGCCGTGCGCAGCTTCGACCCGTGCCTGCCTTGCGGCGTGCACATGTACCTGGGAGAAGGCAAGGAATTGCAGCGACTGCACACACCACACGCATTCAGCACCACTGGCGGCTGAGTCGTGCCTGCTAGCAACACATCGGATATCCAGGCGGTCGGGGAACGGGTCGAGGCGCTGCTCGCAGGGTTCGCCTCGAACTCGGACCCCGCGATCGCCGGGCGAGCCGAGGAGCTGGTCGGCTTGCTCGTCGAGTTCTATGGTGCGGGCTTGGCCCGCATCCTGGAGTTGCTCGACGAGCAGGCCGTCGCTCCGCTGCTCACTGACAAAGCAGTCGCGGGCCTGCTGGTGCTGCACGATCTGCACCCGCAGAGCACCGAGGAACGCGTCTTGGCGGCCCTGGAGCGGGTCCGGCCTTATCTCGGCTCGCATGCCGGCGGTGTCGAGTACCTTGGGCTGGACCCCGATGGCACCGTGCGGTTGCGGTTGGAGGGCAGCTGCGATGGCTGCCCCTCCTCCGCGCTCACGGTGAAGATGGCCATCGAGAAGGGGATCGAGGACGTCGCTCCGGAGGTCACCAAGGTGGAGGTGGAAGGGGTCACGGCAGAGCCCGCTTCGCCCCTCACCGCGGCGACACCCGACGGCCACACTCTGCTCCCGTTGACCCAGGTGAGCCGGCAGCCGGAGCCGCCGGCCTCGACCTGGGTGCAGGTCAACGGGATCGAGGGTGTCAGGCAGGGACAGGTGGTTCCTACCCTGGTCGCCGACATCGCCACGGTGGTGTGCAACGTGGCGGGGAGCCTGTACGCCTATGCCGACCGTTGCGCGGTCTGCGGCTCGGGGCTCACCGGTGCGGAGCTGGTGGGAGGGATCTTGGCCTGCCCGCACTGCCCGCAGCGCTACGACGTGGTCCGGGCAGGACGTGGCATGGCTCTGGCTGGGAGCGAGAGTGGCACTCTGTCATCCAGGGCTGGAGTGCATCTCGATCCACTGCCATTGCTGGCCGAAAGTGGTGGGGTCCGGATCGCGGTCCCCGCTCAGGCGGTGTCATGACGGGGGGGTTGCGGCGCTTCGTGGCAGGCGTCGCTCCCCCACCGCCGCCCACCGCGCAACCGGGCGAGCAGTGCGAGATGTGTGCCTTGCCGATCGGTGAGTGGCACGGACACGTGGTGAACATCGAAAGCCGCGCGCTGATGTGCACCTGCCGGCCCTGCGCCCTGCTGTTCACCAAGGAGGGCGCCGCCGGCGGGCGGTTCAAGGCTGTTCCCGAACGTTACCGGTACGCCGCCAACGTTCCGCTGGCCGAGGCAACCTGGGACTCGATCGGGATCCCAGTGGCGATGGCGTTCTTCTTCACCAACAGTGTGATGGCGCAGACCGTCGCTTTCTACCCGAGCCCGGCTGGGGCGACCGAATCGCTGCTGTCGCTGGAAGCATGGGCGAACCTGCTCGCCGCGACGCCGGCAATGACCGACCTGCAAGCCGATGTCGAGGCGTTGCTGGTGAACAAGTCAAAGAGCGGGTTCGAGTGCTTCGCGGTCCCGATCGATGTGTGCTACCAGCTGGTCGGTCTGGTCCGCATGCACTGGAAGGGCTTTGACGGTGGCGAGGAGGCGTGGATAGCGATCGACAAGTTCTTCGATGACCTGCGGGAACGCAGCGAGATCGTGACGCCCGAGAGGGGACCCTCCGATGGCTGAGCTGATCTTCAAGTGTCTCGACGTGAAGCCCGAAGCGTATGCTGTAGCGCCGACACTGCTGTTCCGGCTGCGGATCGAGGCGGAAGCCGGCAAGCGAGTGCGAGCCATCGCATTACGGACCCAGATCAGGATCGAACCGGGGCTGCGGGGCTACGGCGATCAGGATGCCGAGAAGCTGCTGGAGTTGTTCGGCGAGCGCGGACGCTGGGGTGACACGCTCAAGCCATTCCAGTTCGCCCAGGCCTCAACGGTCGTCGCGCACTTCGCCGAAAGCATTGAGGTCGACGTGTCGGTGCCGTGCAGCTACGACATGGAAGTCGCTGCGGGTCGATATTTCCACGCACTCGAGGATGGCGAGATCCCCTTCATCCTGCTGTTCAGTGGGACGATATTTGGTGATGCGGAAAAGCAGCTGTGGATTGAGCAGGTGCCCTGGCACGCCGAGACCCGATACCGTATGCCGGTAGCGGTGTGGCGCGACATGATGGACATGCACTACCCCAACAGCGGGTGGCTGCGGTTACGTCGCGACACGATCGACGCGGTCGCTGAATTTCGGGCCGCCCGAGCCTTGCCCACGTGGGATGACGCCCTTCTCGCCGCACTGGACGCGGCTCGGGAACGGACTGCGGAGGGAGGGGCATGACGGCCCCCATGGACCTCGCTCGTGCGGTCGCCGATGCTGTCCTGTTCGAGGGTTACCTGCTGTATCCCTACCGGGCTTCGGCGCGCAAGAATCAGGTTCGCTGGCAGTGGGGCGTGCTGGTACCTCCTGCCTACGCCGCCGCAGGCCACGGCGAACACGCCACCTCTCACAGCGAGTGCCTGCTGGAGCCCGGCACTGACCCGGTACTGCACATCCGGCTGCGGTTTCTGCAGCTGCAGCACCGCAGCGGCGGGGACGGACCGGTGCCCGAGTTCGACGAGGCGGTCGAGCACGAGATCGACGCCGTGTTGCCGGTAACGGACTTGTTGTCCCCTGAGCTCACGGCCACCGCGAAGGTGGTCTCGGTTACCGTGCCTGGGGGCACCGAGACCACCGACGGCGTTACCCGGCAACGCTGGCCACTGAATGGTGAAATCCGGTTATCCGCCCGGCCGCTGGACGGTCCCTACGGCGTACTGCAACTCGGTATCGAGGTCGTCAATACGGCGCAGTGGGCGGATCCGGAGGCCGAGCGGCACCTGGCGCTGCGGCACTCGCTGATCGCCGCACATGTGGTGGTGGCGGTCACCGACGGGGAGTTCATCTCGTTGCTCGATCCGCCGGAGTGGGCCAAGCCTGCGGCTAAGGCCTGCCGCAACGAACGCATTTGGCCGGTGATGATCGGCGACGCAGGGCGCCGCGACGTGCTACTGATCTCACCGATCATCCTCTATGACTACCCGACGATCGCCGCGGAGAGTCCCGGCGAGTTGTTCGACGGCCTGGAGATCGACGAGATTCTCACGCTGCGCACGATGACCCTGACCGATGAGGAGAAGGCCGAGGCGCGGGCCACCGACGAGCGGGCCCGCAAGCTGATGGACCGGGTCGACGCGATGCCGCCGGAGATGCTCGACAAGCTGCACGGCGCGATTCGATATCTCGGAGAGACCCCCGCGACCCGGAAGAAGCCGGACTCAGTCGAGACGTTCACCACCCCCGGCACGCCCTGGTGGGATCCAGGCGCCGATGCCTCGGTGGACCCCGACACCGACAGTGTGACCATCGACGGAGTCGAGGTGGCCAGGGGCAGTCAGGTGATGCTGATGCCGGGGTCGCGCCGGGCCGACGCGCAGGACATGTTCTTGGAGGGGCGGACCGCCACCGTCGCCGCGGTGTTGTTCGACGTCGACGGGAACACCCACGTTGCGGTCACTGTCAACGACGATCCAGGAGCCGAGATCTCGGCGGCGCACGGCCGGTTCCGCTACTTCGCTCCCGACGAGCTCAAACCGCTCGGGGACTCGTCAGGATCCCAGTCGTCGTCAGGATCCCAATCCTCGTCAGGATCAGAGCCGTGACCACGACCATGGTGGCCGGCATCGGCAACATCTTCCTCGGTGATGATGCGTTCGGCGTAGAGCTGGCTCGCAAGCTCACCGCCCAGACGCTGCCCGAGGGCGTTAAGGTTGCTGACTACGGGATTCGTGGGATGCACCTGGCCTACGATCTTCTCGAGATGGCTCCGGACACCACGATCCTGCTCGACGCCGTATTGCGAGGCGGCGAGCCGGGAACGATCTACGTGCTCGAGATCGGATCCGGCGACGTGCCGGGCATCGAGCCGTCAGCTGTCGACGCGCACGGGATGACTCCCGACGCGGTGCTCGCGCTGCTGGACAACCTCGGCGGCAGCGCGGGACGGACCTTGCTGATCGGGTGTGAACCGGTCAGTACCGAGGAGGGTATCGGGTTGTCCACGACCGTCGCCGAAGCCGTCGACAGGGCGGTCGGGGTGGTTCTGGATTTGCTCACCGACAAGGAAGGAAGTGAAGGAAATGTTCCGTCTGCTGCGTCGGCTGATCTTCTGGGGGTCGGCGATCGGCCTGGTCACTGTAGCGGTACAGGTGTCTAAGGATGTGGCCCGCTACAAGCAGATCAGCGATATGTAGTAACCAACTCCCACCACGGAGGACTCCAACAACGGAGGTATTGGGCTCATGTGCCTCGGCATCCCGGGCGAGGTGATCGAGATCCTCCCCGACCAACCCGATCTGGCTATGGTCGAGGTCAGCGGGGTCAAGCGGGCGATCAATATCGGTCTACTGGACGATGACCCGCCTGTTCCCGGTGACTGGATTTTGATTCACGTCGGTTTCGCGCTATCCAAGATCGACGAGCAGGAGGCCAAGGCAGCGATGGACTTCCTGATAGGCATCGGACAGGCCTACGACGATGAAATCGCCGCCCTGCTCGAATCGCGGATTGACGAAAGGCAGTGAGCGGTATGCGATTCGTCGACGAGTACCGTGATGCCGAAAAGGCTCGCGCACTTGCCGCTAAAATCGCGGCACTGTGCGAGCCTGGGCGGCATTACAAATTTATGGAAGTCTGCGGTGGGCATACGCACACCATCTATAAGCACGGGCTGGAGGACTACCTTCCGGAGTCGATCAGCCTGGTACACGGGCCTGGGTGCCCGGTATGTGTGCTCCCGATGGGTCGGGTGGACGATGCGATCGCGCTCGCCGAGCAGCCAGATGTGATCATGACGTCCTTTGGCGACATGATGCGGGTGCCCGGCGGGCGCGGGTCGTTCTTCGACTCCTCGGCCGCCGGCACCGACATCCGGATGGTCTATTCACCGCTCGACGCATTGAAGATCGCCCGGCAGAATCCGGACAAGCACGTGATCTTCATGGCGATCGGGATGGAGACTACGACACCGTCTACGGCGATGACCGTGCTGAGGGCGGCGGCGGAAGGTATCGAGAATTTCTCGATCTTCTGCAACCACGTCATGATCGTCCCTGCGATCAAGGCCATCCTGGACTCCCCCGACCTGCGATTGGACGGGTTTATCGGCCCCGGCCATGTCTCCACCGTGATCGGCTGCCGACCGTATGAGTACATCCCAGCGGAGTACGGCAAGCCGATCGTCACGGCGGGGTTCGAGCCGCTGGATATCCTTCAGTCGGTGTACATGCTGTTGCAGCAGTTGGCCGAGGGTCGCTGCGAGGTGGAAAACCAGTACTCCCGGGTGGTGCCATGGGACGGCAACACGGTGGCCTTGCGAGCGGTGAGCGAGGTGATGGAGCTGCGTCCCTACTTCGAATGGCGCGGTCTCGGCTTCATCTCCCACTCCGCGTTGCAGGTCCGGGAAAAGTATGCGGCCTTCGACGCCGAGCGGCATTTCACCCTGCCCGGGGTGCGGGTTGCCGACCCGAAGGCGTGCCAGTGCGGCGAGGTGCTCAAGGGTGTGCTCAAGCCGTGGGAATGCAAGGTGTTCGGCACGGCGTGCACGCCGGAGATGCCGATCGGCACCTGCATGGTCTCCTCGGAGGGGGCCTGTGCGGCGTACTACAACTTCGGCCGGTTCAGCCGTCAGCGGATACGTGAAGTCACCATTGAGAGCAGCAGGGCATGACGCATCCGGACACCGCTCAGCAGCAGGCTGATTGGGCGGAGACCGCCGTCGCCGAGCACGACCCCGGTCATATCGACGTGCACGCCGCACCCGGGACCGAGCACGCCAGCCGGGAGCAGTTGGTGCTGGAGCGCATCGACCGGGTGCGGCGGGCCCGTCCCAGGGTGCGGGAGAAGCTGATCACCCTGGCTCACGGCGCCGGTGGTAAAGCCACCCAATCGCTGATCGAGGCGGTCTTCCTGGACGCCTTCCGCAATCCCCTGCTGGAGCCGCTCGAGGATGCTGCGACGATCACCGCCGGCGATGCCCGGCTGGCTTTCACGACGGACTCCTACGTGGTGTCACCGCTGTTCTTCCCGGGTGGGAACATCGGTGACCTCGCCGTCAACGGCACGGTCAACGACTTGGCGGTGTCCGGAGCGCAGCCAGCCCATCTATCCGCCGGGTTCATCCTGGAGGAGGGATTCCCGGTCGATGATCTGCGCCGGATCGTGGCGTCAATGGCAGCGGCCGCGACCGCGGCTGGAGTCTCGATCGTCACCGGCGACACCAAGGTCGTCCAACGAGGAAAAGGGGACGGCTGCTACATCAACACCGCCGGGGTCGGGTTGATCCCCGAGGGACTGAACCTGGGCGTGGCCACCGCTCGGCCGGGCGACATGGTAATCGTGTCCGGTCCGGTCGGCGATCACGGCATCACCATCATGCTGGAGCGCGGCGAGTTGGACCTCCAGGCTGATCTGGTGTCCGACACCGCTGCGGTGCACGAGCTGGTCCGGGGGCTGCTCGACGCCGTGGGCCCGGACGTCCGAGCGATGCGTGACGCCACCCGTGGTGGAGTTGCGACGATCCTCAACGAGGTGGCCACGGCTGCAGGAGTGGCCGTGGTGGTCGAGGAGGAGAAGGTTCCCGTGCGCCCCGCGGTTCGTGGGGCGTGCGAACTGCTGGGTATCGACCCGCTGTATGTCGCCTGCGAGGGCCGCATCGTGGCGATCGTCGACCCTGGTGCAGCCGACGCCGCGATTGCCGCGCTGCAGGCGCATCCGCTCGGTGCCGGGGCGACCGTGGTCGGCCGCGTCGCCGAGGATCCACCCGGGCTGGTCCTGCTCAAGACCGGCTTCGGTGGCACCCGGATCATCGACCTACTGGTCGGTGACCCGTTGCCGCGGATCTGCTGAGCAATACCGCAGGGAGGTCCGGTGAATCGGACTGAGGTGATGACCGAGATCGTGGCCGAATGGCCCGAGCCCGGTGACGTTGTCTACATCGAGCGCCGGGGCGACAGCTATGCGGTGAAGCGCGTCGGCGCCGATGGGGCACTCCCCGTCCCCGCGCCGGGAGATGCGCTGCCCGACGCGTGGATTTACTACAGCGGATGGCAGGAACACCACCGCGATGACCTGCCGGCGTTCTTCGACGACCTGTTCGCCGAGATGGATTCGGCGGCTGGGGGTCTTGATCGTTGCCGCTGGTCAGCAGATGACCCCTGGCCGCACGCGCATTGAGTCGAGGTGCGATGGTCTACCGCATCCACGCGTCGGATCGGACGGCGTTCAAGCGCTGCCGCCGGGAGTGGGATCTGAGTTCCCCCAACCGGGAGAACCTCGAACCGATCCTTCGACCTAGCCCGGTCGACCGGAGCCGGACGCTGCGCGATGCGCTCGCGGTGTACTACTTCCCCGGGATGTGGGAGTGGGACAGAGCCATCGTGCAGCCGCTGGTGCACCAGGCACTGGATCGCTCGGTTCGCGGCCAGATGACCGCCGCCGGCCGGGCCGATGACCAGGCCCAGCAGGAGGCGCTGGATTGGGGCCATGCCCTGCTCGACGCCTACGCCGCATGGGCACCAGCGGTCGACAACCTCACCCCGGTCCGGATCGACACCGACTTCGAGGTGAACATCCCCGATCCGGCGAATCCCGGCGTCAACCTGATGGCCCCCACCGGTGACGAGATCCGCTACTGCGACCGTGTCGACCTACTCGCCATCGACTCCGATGACGCCTATTGGGTGATCCAGCACCGCCTGGTCACCGAGGCCTGGGCCGATCACGATGCACTCCAGCTGGATGAACGGACGATCGCGTGGTCCTGGGCGTGGCCACAGTTCTATCTCGGGATGCAGATCACGGGCACCATGTACAACGAGATCCGCGTCAACGCCGCCGAGCTGGGCGGGACGGGTCCGCTGCCTGCCGCTGGGCGCGCGCCGGTCCGTCATCGCCGGATGTACGCCCGCAGCGGCACTGTGTCGGGCGAACGGTTGCATGCCGAAGGCAACGACGCGTTTCGCCGCACCCTGATCCGGCGCGGTGCGGCCGAACTTGTCACGGCTGGGCTGGACCTGGCCGCCGAGGTCAGCGCCGCCACCAGCGCGAACCTGCACGTCTATCCGAGCCCCGCGCCGGGCGTATGTGCACGCTGCTCCTACCGGGTCCCCTGCCTGATGATGAACCAGGGTTACGACGCCACCGCCGAGCTCGCCGAGTCGTACCAGCAGCGCCCGCCCGAGTCCATCCAGGAAGGCCGTCTCGGCGGCGTCACCTGGTCCATGAACCGCGGTGCCGCCCCCCCGCCCAACTGGACACGCAAGCGCTGAACCTTTTGCACGTTCTGATCAGGCGCGTGCCTCTCCTCGGGTCAGCCGAATGCAGCTGGCCGGATCCTACCGAGGTAGGTCGCACTGCGGTATGATCGGTGGCGTGAAGGTGGACAAAATGAGTATCTCGCTTGAGGCTGATCTCGGCGATGCTGTCCGTGACGCCGCGAGGCGCGCCGGCAAGGGGTTGTCCTCGTGGCTGGCCGAGGCGGCGGCGGCAAAGCTACGCGCCGAGGCTCTCGAGGAGTTCCTGGACGACTGGGAGCGTGAGCACGGCCCCTTGACTGCGACGGAATTGGAGACCGCCGAGCGGGAACTGGGACTGCGGATAGCAGATCCGGCGGCGTGAGCGGCCTGGTTCTCGACGCCGGCGCGTTCGTGGCTGCGGAACGTGATGACCGGGCATTGCTCGCCCGGCTGCGAGTGGCCCAACGGCACGGTGTGGAGCTGCGCAGCAACGCGATCGTGGTGGCGCAGGTATGGCGTGACTCCCTAGGTAGGCAAGTCCAGTTGGCCCGGCTGCTGCGCGGCGTAGATGTGCGACCAGTGGATGACCAGGCGGGAAGGGCGGCGGGGGTGTTGGTCGGCCGGGCAGGTACTCAGGACCCCATCGATGCCACCCTGGTACTGGTCGCCCACTCTGGCGATCGCATCCTCACCAGCGATCCGGTGGACATCCAACGCCTCGCCGATACGGCGGGCAGATCCGTTATGGTCATCCGCTGCTAACACCTCCCCTGTGCGCCGGCAACGGCGACCTGACCAAGGCTGATCCCGGCGTCGTTGGGGGGGACTCGGCGATGGGTGAGGACCCGGAAACCCGTTTGCTCCAAGCTCGCTACGGTGCGCTCCAGTAGCAGGACGTTCTGGAACACCCCGCCGGACAGGGCGACCACCTGCACACCGGTGGTCTCCCGAAGCATCAGGCAGACCCGGACGATCGCATCGGCGATGCCGTGGTGGAACCGGGCGGCGATCACTTCCGGGGCGACGCCCGCTTGTAGATCGTCCACCGCGGCCCGCACGAGATCCGCGCCGTGCAGTTGCAGCGCGGGTCCCTCGGTTACCACGGCGGGGTAGGTTCCCTGCTCGGTGAGGTCGGCCCGTTGTTCAAGCTCGATCGCGGCCTGGCCCTCGTAGTTGATCGAGTCGCGGATCCCGAGAATCGCCGCGACAGCGTCAAACAGCCGTCCGGCGCTGGAAGTGAGTGGGGCGTTTACCCCTCGGGAGGCCATCCTCAGCACTGCGTCCCAGTGCTGGGCGTTGCGCTGGATCAGCTCTGGGGGCGCGTCAGAACCCAGGTAGGCGGCGGCCATCCGCCAGGGTTGCCGGATAGCCGCGGCGCCACCCGGCAGCGGCACCGGAACCAGGTGCGCCTTCCGCTGGAATCCCGTCAGATCGGCCAGCAGGAACTCACCACCCCACAAGGTGCCGTCGCTGCCGTAGCCAGTGCCGTCGAAGGCCACTCCCAGCACCGGCCCAGCTTCTCCGTTGTCGGCCAGGCAGGACGCGATGTGCGCGTGGTGGTGTTGCACCCCCACGAAGTCCACATCGGCCCGCTCGAGCGCGTATTTGGTCGACAGGTACTCGGGGTGCAGGTCGTAGGCCACTACCTGCGGCGTCACGTCGAAAAGGCGCCGAAAGTGCTCGATTCCCTCGGTGAAGGAACGCAGGGTCTCGTAGTTCTCCAAATCGCCGATGTGGTGGGAGATGAATGCGTGCCGTCCGCGGGCCAGGCAGAACGTGCTCTTGAGTTCGGCGCCGCAACCGAGGATTGGCCGGGGCACCGGTTGCGCGAGGGTCAGGGGTTCGGGCGCGTAGCCGCGGGACCGCCGCACCGGCAGCTCGGCGCCGCGGAACACCCGCACCACCGAGTCGTCGGTTCGCATGTGGATCGCCCGGTCGTGAGTCAGGTAGGCATCCGCGATGCCGGTCAACCGCTGGCGCGCGTCGTCGTCTTGGTAGGCGATGGGTTCGTCGGAGATGTTGCCGCTGGTCAACACGATGGGTCCGGCAACCTCACGCAGCAGCAGGTGATGGAGCGGGGTGTAGGGCAACATCAGACCCAGGCTGCGGTTCCCGGGCGCCACGGCCGGTGCGACGGGGGCGTCCGCGCGGCGCGGCAGCAGCACCACCGGCCGCCGCCGTCCGGCTAGCACTCCCTCCCCCACCCTGTCGATCACGCACAGCTTGTGCGCGGTGTCCAGATCGGCCACCATCACCGCGAACGGTTTGTCCTCGCGGTGCTTGCGTGCGCGCAGCAGGGCGGTCGCTGACGCGTCGGAGGCCAGCGCCGAGACGTGGAAACCGCCCAGTCCCTTCACCGCCAGTACCGCCCCGCCGGTCAGCACCGCCGCGGCCGCGGCCAGCGGCTCACCGGGCATGTCGGTGCCGCTGGCGTCGATCAGCCGCAGCCGGGGCCCGCAGGCGGGGCAGCACACCGGCTGGGCGTGGAAGCGCCGGTCGGCGGGATCGTGGTACTCACGGGCACACGCCTGGCACATCGCGAACGGGGCCATGGTGGTCAACGGCCGGTCGTAGGGCACGTCGCGCACGATGGTGAATCGCGGACCGCAATTGGTGCAGTTGATGAACGGGTAGCCGAAGCGGCGGTCGGTGGGATCGGCCAGCTCGCGAAGGCAGTCGGCGCAGGTCGCGGTGTCCGCCGAAATCAGGGTGTCCCGCCGGCCGGCGGCGTTGCTGGAGACGATGTGGAAGCCCGGCTCCCCGGTAGGGGTGAGTGAACTGGTGCGCACCTGCTCGATGACGGCCAGCGGCGGAGCCTCCGACGGCAACGCGGCCAGAAACTCGCTGACCGCCTGCTCGGCTCCTTCGACCTCCATGAAGACCCCGGCAGTGTCATTGCCGACCCGGCCCGACAGCCCGAGACGGTGCGCCAGGCCGTAGACGTAAGGCCGGAACCCCACTCCCTGGACAACGCCCTCAACCCGCACCTCAACCCGGATACAGTGCTGCATGGGATGATTCTCCCTCGCCGTGGTTGACAAGATCTCTGCAGGGGACTTGATTGGACTCAAGCCGAGGAGGGCCCTTTTTGCACGAAATGTCGATCACCCAGAGCGTGATCCAGGCCGTGTGCGACCGGATGGGCGACGCGCAGGTGCGACGGATCTGCCTGGAGATCGGCACACTGTCCGGCGTCGCGGTTGATTCGCTGCGGTTCTGCTTCGATCTTGTGACCGAGGGCACCACGCTCGAAGGAGCTTCGTTGGAGATCGTCCAACCCACGGGGAAGGCGCTCTGCCGGGACTGCGGCGCGGAGTTCGCACTGAATGATCTGCTCGTGCTGTGTGCCTGTGGTAGCGCGAACCGGGAACTCCTCGCGGGAGAAGAACTCAAGATTCGGGAAGTTGAGGTAATGGCCTGATGTGCGCGACGTGCGGCTGCTCCGGTGACACCGTCCTCGGGGACCTCCAGCATGATCACGAGCATGGGCACAGCCATGATCACGATCACGATCACGATCACGATCACGATCACGATCACGATCACGATCACGGAGATGGTGATAGCCATAGCCACCAGAAGCCCGAGACCCGCACAGTCACCCTTGAGCAGGCGGTACTGGCCCGTAACGACAAGCTCGCCGAACGCAATCGCAAGTGGTTGGCGGAGCACAGCATCCTCGCGCTGAATCTGATGAGTTCACCGGGAGCGGGTAAGACCACGCTCCTCGAGCGCACTATCCGGGAACTGGGCGCTGAGCTGCGAGTATCGGTCATCGAGGGTGATCAGGAGACGGTGCTGGATGCAGACCGGATCCGCGCTACGGGTGCCCCGGCGGTACAGATCAACACCGGGTCAGGCTGCCATCTTGACGCGCAAATGCTCGCTGGTGGGCTGGAGACACTGAACCCGCCGGACGGCTCGGTGGTGCTGATCGAAAACGTCGGCAACCTGGTCTGCCCGGCGTTATTCGACCTCGGGGAACAGGCTCGGATCGTCATCACCTCGGTCACCGAGGGCGCCGAGAAGCCGCGGAAATACCCGCAGATGTTCCGCGCAGCTGACCTGGTGCTGCTCAACAAGATCGATCTGCTGCCGTATGTCAATTTCGACGTCGCCGACTTCCTGGACGGAGCCCGCCGGGCGAACCCTGGTGTCCAGGTGCTGCACCTGTCGGCCACCACCGGCGAGGGCATGGCCGACTGGTACGGCTGGCTGCGCGCGCGCCTGGCCTGAGTCGCGCTACCGCACCTTGAATCTACTCAGGCTGGCTGCTTGGGCATCAGCACCCACAGCGCCAGGTAAACCACGAACTGCGGGCCGGGTAGCAGGCAGGAGACCACGAACAGCAGGCGGACCACATTGGCGTCCCAGCCGTACCGCTCCGCGATCCCAGCGCATACCCCGGCGATGACTTTGCCGTGTCGTGGGCGAGTCAGTGACGTGCTCATCGAGTCCTCCTCCTGGCGACCACTTCCCACTCTCCCCCTGCGGGCACATCCAGCGCATCAGTATGGGACCCGGATCTGACTCGGGGTCACCCCGAGAACGGTCTCGGGGCGCGGCAGGGTTTCGCACGGTAATGGAGGTTTTTGCGATGGACTACGACGTAGTGGTGGTCGGCGGTGGAGCGGCCGGACTGACCGCCGCGGTGTACTTGGCCCGGTCTCGCCGCCGGGTGGTGGTGGTCGATGCCGGTGACCCACGCAACGCCCCGTCCGCGCACCTGCACGGCTTTCTCTCTCGGGACGGAACTCCCCCGGCGGAGCTGCTCGCGGCGGGCCGGGAGGAGGTAGCCGGGTACGGTGGCGAGGTGATCACGGATCGGGTACTGGGCGTCGAGCACGTCGGCGAGCACGGTGTCGTCGTGCGCCTGGCCAGCGGACCGGACCTGACCACGCGCGGTGTGCTGGTGGCCACCGGACTGCGTGACGAATTGCCCGAGATCCCGGGCCTGCGGGAGCGGTGGGGCAACGACGTGCTGCATTGCCCGTACTGCCATGGATATGAGGTTCGCGACGAACCGATCGGCGTGCTGGGCGGCGACAACCGACCGTTCACTCTGCACCAGGCATCTTTGGTGCGGCAGTGGTCCCCTGACGTAGTGTTTTTTCCGCACCGGATCGCCCTGACTGCGGAAGAACGTGAGCGGCTGACCGCCCGCGGTATCCGAATCATCGACGGAGAGGTGGCACGGCTGGTAGCGAAGGATGCCGAGTTGCTCAGCGTCGAACTAGCGGCCGGCCAAGTGGTACCGAGGGCAGCAGTCTTCATCGGCCCCCGCTTCGTGCCACACGATGAGCTGCTCACCGGCCTGGGTTGCCAAGTCGACGACAGCGGTTGGGTGGCCACCGACGCCACGGGCCGCACCAGCGTGCCCAGGGTATGGGCGGCTGGCAACGTCGTGGACTCGCCGGCCCAGGCAATCACCGCTGCCGGTGCCGGATCGGTCGCCGCCATCGCGATCAACCATTACCTGCTGGCAGAGGACATTGAACAAGCTGTCGGTGTCCAGCGCGCAGCCGCAAAGACGGACTAGGGCCGATCGCGGCCTTCTGATGCTGGCCACTGGGGAGTAGCTGGTGAGTTCGACCGAGATGACCCCGTCGGCGCTGCTGGAAATGGCGCTGGCCGAGGCCAAGGCTGGGCTAGGCGAAGGTGGCATCCCGATCGGGGCGGCGCTGTTCGACAGCGCCTGCGTGCTGCTGGGGCGCGGCCACAATCGCAGGGTGCAAGACGACGACCCGTCCATGCACGCCGAGACGGCCGCGTTCCGGGCGGCCGGGCGGCAGCGCGACTACCGTGACACGATCATGGTGACCACACTGTCACCGTGCTGGTATTGCAGCGGCCTGGTCCGCCAGTTCGGTATCGGCACAATCGTGGTGGGCGAGGCGCGCACCTTCGTCGGCGGCCACCACTGGCTGAGCGAGCACGGGGTGCGGGTCATCGTGCTGGATGACCAGCGTTGCGTGCGGCTAATGCGGGATTTCATCGCGGCCCACCCCCAGCTGTGGAATGAGGACATCGGCAGCCCCGGGTGACCGACGGAAAAGGGTTTCCCGATCGGTGGATTGGTCGTGCATAGTCGGTTGCTGTGGGCAGCACGCAGGAGCAGGGGGACGTCAACGCCGGTGTCGGCCTGACGGCGCTGACCGTGGCTGCGGCGCGCGCGCTGGAGACCGACCGGGCGGACAGGCTCATTGATGATCCGTACGCTGAAGCGTTCGTCCGCGCCGCCGCGCCGCCGGTGCCCATGCCGATCCGCCAGCACGAGGACGTCACCGGGTTCTGGGCGATGGCGGGGCCGTTGTGGGGCGTGCGGTCGCGGTTTTTCGATGACTATTTCGCTGATGCGGTGGGTGGTGGCGCGCGGCAGGTGGTGGTGCTCGCGGCGGGGCTCGACGCGCGCGCCTACCGGCTCGAGTGGGGGGCAGACACCGACTTCTACGAAATCGACCAGCCCGAGGTGCTCGAGTTCAAGCAGCAGGTGCTCACTGAGCAGGACGCCACACCGTGCTGTCACCGGCACTCCGTGTCCGCTGATCTGCGCCAGGACTGGGCCGGCGCGCTGCGAGCCGGTGGTTTCGACCCGGCCAGGCCCACGGCGTGGCTGGCCGAGGGCCTGCTGCTGTATCTGCCGGCCGAGGCCGAGACGACGCTGTTCGAGCGGGTGCACGAGCTGTCCGCACCGGGCAGCCGGATCGCCTTCGATCGGCTCCCGCCCGAGACCAGGTCGGCCATCACCGGTGATGCCGCGCGCAATGACGCCCGGCGGGCCGCCGGGATCGCCATGCCTGAGCTGTGGTCGGGTGAGCAGCGGCGCGACTGCGCCACCTGGCTGCGTTCGATGGGCTGGACAATCACTATCGAGACGCGCGGCCACGCCGCCGAAAAATATGGACGCACGGTCGACGGCTTAAGCGGCCTGACACAGCTCGGCGAGTTGGTGACCGCCCGCCTGCCGCAGTGAGCTTTAGTGTCGCGTGGTGCCGAGCGTAGCGTTAACAACCTCGAGGAGCGCCTCGACTACCAGGCCCGGTGCCGTGATCATCGCATCATGGCCGGTGGGAAGTGCGTGAAAGCTCCAGTCCGGCCGAGCGCGGGCCTGCTCATGACATGGCGCGACGGTGGGATAGGGCGGGTCGGTGCACGCAAGGTAGGCGCACGGCAGTCCGTTGCCGAGCGGGTTCGCCAGGAGCACCGGATCCGTGTACGTCCGGATCGGGTGCGGCGTTAGCCGGCGCTTTAACCACGCCACGTCAGCGGGCTCGGTGACCCCGAACGCCGCTGGCGGTAACGGCGGCAGCGACAGACCATCGCTGAACTCTTGCGCGATACGCATCCGCTCGGCGACCACTTCCGGCGGCATCTGGCCGAAGACGCTGTGTCCTGAGGCCGGGAGCCATCCGTCCAACAGGACCAGTTGCCGCAGGAGTTCAGGCACACGGTCGGCCACGCTGAGCACCGGAACGGCCCCGAAGCTGTGCCCGACTAGCACCACGCCAGACAACTCCTCCATGTTCAGCACTCCGAGTACATCGGCGACGAACGTCTCAAGACTCACCTGCTCATCGAGCAGGTGAGCGCGCTCGCCGAGTCCGGTGTTCGTCGGAGCGAACACGCGATGCCCGACCTCCCGCAGCGGCTCAGCGACTCGCCGCCAGCACCAGCCGCCATGGAAGAGCCCATGAACCAGTACGAATGTGCTGTCCGCCACAGTGCACCTTATGACGGGCGGGTGCCTGTTCACAGCGATTCCGCGACGCCGCCATCGCGATCAACCATCACCTCTTGACAAAGGACATCGGGCACGCCGGCACGGCCTACCGCTTGACGGGCTACTGGCCCGATCGCGCACGCCTGCTCCGAGCGGCCGGCTCGCGGACACTGTCGGACGCCGCCGCATCTTGCGGGTCGGCCTGCTGCTGTTCGGCCCGGCGTCGCTGATGGCAGGCCTGTCTATAGGGGTGGTGGTACTCATCATCGCTCGTGGCCTGCAGGGTCTCGGCGCGGCGTTCATCGCCCCCTCCGCGCTGAGTCTGGTGACCAGCAACTTCGCCGAGGGCCCCGAGCGCAACGGTGAGCAGGTGATTACGCCGCGGGCTGTTGCCGGGGACCGCGGAGTGTCAACAGATCCGCGAGGGCCGTTAACGCGTTCTCCCGGTCCTCGAGCAAGCACCGGGCGCGCACCATGTGGTCTACGGCAGCGAGGGTCCGGTGGTCCTGCTCTACTACCGCCTCGGTGAGCAGGTTGGTGTGCAACCACTGCGCTACCTGGCCCCACGAATACAGCGACCATCCGTCGGCGGTCGTGACAGGTGGGGGAAATCCACCCGGGCCACGTTTTCCCGACGCCAGCAGCCGGGCGCTTTCATAGGTGCGCCCGGCGCGAGCGGCGATGTCCTTGAGTGAGACGAGATCATTGCTGGCCACGGCGCACACGGCCAGGCCGGTGGACTCGATATCACGGATGGCGGAGGTCAGCGCCTCGAGGAGGGTGTCGGCGGCCCGGTCGAAGTGCAGCCACCCGCTACCGGCCACCGTCTCCGGGGTGGAGTCGTCGCAGCCCGCCTCGAACAGCGCGTCCAGCTCCTCGGCGCTGGGAGCGTGGTCGAGGATCAGGGTGAACTCGTAGCTGCTCATTGGTCCTCCTCGTGCCGGTGGCGGCCTGCGAAGCGGTGCACCCGCATCGCGACATGCTCGGGAACGCTGGGCGTGAACCACAGCGACAGGTCGTCGCCGCAGACTTCGCAGACCAGCACTCCCCAACGGTGGCCCTTGTGGATCTGGTCGACCCGCAGGCCCGGACGGGCGACCGCAGTCAGTGCGTCGGCGATCGGCTTCTTCGAATGCCGGCCGCTACTGACCGCGTTGTGAGTGTACAACAAGCAGTCGAGCGTGGGGCTGTCAAACGAGCCCCCCGGTCCGCTTGGCCCCAGACATCCTGCCTCGTGAGAAGCCCCAGGCCTGTCCCTCCGCTGGGTTCGGCGTCCATGTCGGCTCTGACGTGGACGTCGAACATGCGGAGCAACACTGTCAAGCGACGGCCGGCGCGGCGGGCAACGGAAGGTAGGGCTTGAGCAGGATCCCTAGTTGCAAGGTCAACATCCGCATCCACGCCTGCCCGACCGCCGCCGCATCGGACGGTTCGGGAAGCTGCCCGAAGACGTACTCACTGTCGAGGCCCGGCGCGACGACGTTCAACGCCGTCATGACTCTCATTTCCACCCACCCCATGAGTGCAATGGTCAGATCGGCCGGGATGACCACGTGCGGATGCGTACCACCGTCTTTGACGTGCGCATCGGCTACTCGGGACATATATGAATGGAAATTCCCGTCCATCGGCTTGGTGGTGGTTCTCGACCACCACCCCTTGAGAGTCATCTTTCGCTCGGTGAGATGTGAGGCGTCCTGAAAGTATCCAGCCGATTCTGGACGGGAAAGGAGGTAATCGTAGGCGAGAGTGACTACGCCATCTGCTGCTGGGCCCAGCAGGGGGCCGGTTTTGCGCAGAATTGATGCCGCTTTAGGACCAAAGCCCGCAAAATCCGCGTACGGGTGAAACTCCGCAGCCTCATGACGCCCCATGGGCCCATCCGGTTCCGTCAGGGTGGGCTCGAGAATGATACCGAGCTGAAGCATGAACTGGTTCATCCACGCAGCGCCGGCGGCCGACACGGTGGCGACGTCACAGGTCTCCCCCATGGCCTCCAGGATCTGTCCCTGCAGCCATGCGGTGAGAGCCAGAACCAGTTGTGGCGGAAGGGGTACCTGCACTCCGGGGAAGGTTACTTCCTTGTCCCCGATATGACTGACCTCTCGGATGAAGCTAGCCAGGCCACCATCGAAAGGCCCCGAGATCGTCCGGTCCAGCCATTCCTTGATCAGCGGCTGCCTGATGGGTGGGTCTGATCCTCCCATCAACGGCGCGGATTCCGGACGCATCATGAGGTAGTTGGTTATCTTCTCTGGGATGCGATCGATCCGATCCGCGATGGCCCTACCAGTCTCCTGAACAGCCACCGCCTCGTACGCGCCGAACCCGGCAAATTCGGCAAGTGGAGCGAATTCCGGCGTGACTAGCTGATCATAGTTTTCGAGTCCGAGGGCTTCGTCGGTCTGGTTTCCCATGGTCATGCTTATTCTACCTCTCAGGCGTGCGAACGACGCTCGTGAGGGCTGGAACCTGGACATAACGCTTCGGCCAGATGCCCCCTCGCTGACATTTCCGACCATAGCGAGCAGGTTGTTACGCTAATGTTGAATCGATGTGACTAATCATGAATTGGCGTTAATCCTCCGTTGCCAATTCCTCACCTGGTACTTCGAGTACCGGGGTGTTCAGAATCAGCAGGCCGTCGGCAGCACCACGAGCTCGCGGGGCCGGTGGTTGAGCCGCCTAGCACCCTGCCCGTCGACCACCACGATGTCCTCAATACGGGCCCCCCAACGACCAGGCAGGTAAATACCTGGCTCGATGCTGAATGACATTCCCGCTTCGAGGACCAGGTCGTTACCAGCCACGATGTAGGGCTGCTCGTGCACTTCAAGGCCGATTCCATGACCGGTCCGGTGGATGAACTGCTCGCCGAAACCGGCATCGGTGATCGGGGTCCGAGCGGCGGCGTCCACCTGCTCGGCGGTCGTTCCCGGCGCGACCGCCGCCACCGCAGCGTCCTGCGCAGCCTGCAGCACCGCGTAACCCGTGGCCACGTCAGCGTGGGCCGGTTCGCCCATGCTGTAGGTGCGGGTGCAGTCGGAGAAATAGCCTTCCGCGGTGGGGCCCCCGATGTCGACGACGACCACGTCCCCAGGCTGCACCACCCGGTCTGAGACGTCGTGATGCGGGCTGGCCCCGTGCGGACCGGAACCAACGATGACGAATGCCGCCCCGGTGTGCCCTTCCGCCACAATCGCGGCAGCGATGTCGGCACCGACCTGCGCTTCGGTGCGCCCGACCCGCAACCACTCCCCCATCCGCGCGTGCACCCGGTCGATGGCCTGACCCGCAGCGACCAGGGCCGCGATCTCCGAGCCGTCCTTACGCATCCGCAGCGGCGCCAGCACCGTCGACGCCAGTTCCTGCGCACAACCTGGCAGCGCGGCACGCAGCGCCAGCACGTGCGCCGCGGGCATCGCGTCGGCCACCGCTGCTCGAGCCACAGCGGACCCAGACTTGCGCAACAGCCCGGCGACCAGGGTGTACGGATCGTCGCCGTCGATCCACTCAGCGATCTCCAGACCGAGTCCGAGCGCCGGGGTGCCATCCAGACCGGGCCGCTCCAGCGCTGGCACCACGACCACCGGATCGCCCTGAGCGGGCAGCACCAGGCAGGTCAGCCGCTCATGGGATTCAGCTCCGACCCCCAGCAGGTAGCGCAGATCCGGGCTGGGCGTGAGCAACAGGACGTCCAAGCCAGCGGCTGCGGTGGCGGCCTGCGCGCGGGCCAGACGGGAGGTGAGGATCTCAAGTGGGGCGGGCACACCGCCAGCCTAGAACCCGCTGCGTAGGGAAGCTGGCAGGCTCTGCGCTCATGGACGCGCCCCTGTTGCTGATCGACGCCGCGAGCTTGTACTTCCGGGCCTACTACGGGGTCCCGGAATCGATCACCGCCCCGGACGGCACACCGGTGAACGCGGTGCGGGGCTTCACCGACATGATCGCCCGGCTGATCGAGCTGCGCCGCCCCTCCCGGCTGGTGGCGTGTCTGGACTTGGACTGGCGGCCGGCCTTCCGGGTCGCGGCGATCCCGTCCTACAAGGCCCACCGGGTCGCCGAGCAGACCGGGCCCGGCGCTCCTGACGTCGAAGAGGTGCCCGACACGCTGAGCCCGCAGGTCCCGCTGATCCTCGAGGTGCTGGCCGCCGCCGGGCTGGCCACCGCCGGTGCGACCGGCTACGAGGCCGATGATGTGATCGGCGCGCTGGCCGCGGCGCAGCGCCGCGACCCGGTCGAGGTGGTCAGCGGCGACCGGGACCTGTTCCAGGTGGTACGCACCGAGCCGACCCCAGTGCGGGTGATCTACGTCGGGCGGGGGCTGGCCAAGGCAGAGGTGATCGGTCCCGCCGAGCTCGCGACCCGCTACGGGCTGCCCGAGACCGGTGCTGGGCCTGCCTATGCGGATCTGGCCGCGCTGCGCGGTGACCCATCCGACGGGCTGCCCGGGGTGCCCGGTATCGGCGAGAAGACCGCGGCCACTCTCATCACCCGGTTCGGCTCGGTGGAGGGCCTGCTCACGGCACTGGATGATCCCCACTCAGCGCTCGCCTCGGGCGTCCGCGCCAAGCTGCGAGCCGCCCGGGACTACCTGGAGCTGGCCCCGGGCGTCGTGCGAGTCGCCACCGACGCCGCGGTGCAGCAGGATCGCGACGACGCGCTGCCCTCGGCTCCCGCCGATCCCGTTGGGCTCACCGCGCTGCAACGCACCTGGGGACTCGGTACCGCGGTGGACCGGCTCATCGCGGCATTGCAGGCTCATCACTGACCGGCGTCCTCGGCGAGCAGCTCACCAGCCTTTTCTCCGATCATCATGATGGTGATGTTCGGGTTGACGGCTGGGAGGAAGGGCATGATCGAGGCGTCGGCGACGCGCAGCCCGGTCACGCCCTTGACCCGCAGCTGCGGGTCAAGCACGGCCTCGGAGTCTTCTACGGCGCCCATCCTGGCTGTGCCCGCTGGGTGGTAGACGGTGTTATGCGTCTTGCGGATGTAGTCGATGAGCGCATCGTCGGTGACCGCATCTGGCCCCGGTGTGAGTTCGCGTTCGACCCAGGCCCGCAACGCCGGCTGCGCGGCGATCCGGCGCGCGAGTTTGATCCCAGCGAGCATCACGGCGATGTCGTGGCCGTCGGGATCGGTGAAGTAGCGGGGGTCGACCTTAGGCCGGTCCCGGAAGTCACGGGACCGGAGCCGGACCGTCCCCCGGGATCGGCCGCGGGTGACGTTCGGTGTCAGGCAGAAGCCGTTGGCTGTGGTCGGATAGCCCCACCGCACGGTGTTCAGGTCGAAAGGCACACAGCCGTAATGCATCATCAGATCTGGACGATCAAGTCCAGGATCGGTCCGGGTGAACAAGCCGATCTCCCACCATTGGGTGGACCGGGTGACCATCGGCCGCGATGCTCCCCACATCACCAGGCCTTCGACGTGATCGTCCAGATTGGACCCAACGGCGGGGCTGTCGACGAGCACATCGATGCCGACGTCCCGGAGGTGCCCGGCGGGTCCGATACCGGAGAGCATCAGCAGCTTGGGAGTATCGATCGCCCCGGCGGACAGGATCACCTCACGGCGGGCATGGACCCCGCTGTACCCCGCTCGGTCGAGGTACTCCACCCCGATCGCCCTGTTGTGGGTATCAAAGACCACCTGCTTTGCCCAGGCACCGGTCCGCACGGCAAGGTTGCGGCGGCGGCCCATGATCGGGTGCAGGTAGCCGCGCGAGGACGAGCTGCGAGTGTTGTCCTGGTCGGCGTTGATCTGGAAGAAGCCGGCGCCCTCGGTGATCGTGACGCCCTCGTTGAAGCGCACGGTGGGCAGGCCCACCGCGGCCGCGGCCGCCAGCACCGCGACTCCGCACGGGTCGTGCGGCGGGATCTGCCGTAGCGTCACCGGGCCGGATCGGCCGTGGTGCGCGCCCGGGCCGTCGTTGCTCTCCAACCGCGCGATGAGCGGCCAGCACTCCCCACAGCTCCAGCCCGCGCATCCCATCGCCGCCCATTCATCAAGGTCCTCGCGAGGCGTCCAGAACGCGATACAGGAGTTGTGCGACGAGCAGCCACCGAGCACTCTGGCCCGAGAGTGCCGGACAAAGCTGTTGCCGCTGGCCTGCGATTCGATCGGATAGTCCCAGTCGTAGCCGGAACCGAGCAGCTGCGGCCACTGCTCCAGCCGCAGGATCTTCGGGTCCCCGACGTCGGACGGACCAGCCTCGAGCAGGCACACCGTGACCGACGGATCCTCCGACAGCCGAGCCGCGAGGACGCACCCCGCCGAGCCGCCACCGACGACGACGTAGTCGTGTTCATCGATTTCTCGATCCGGTCGAATCATCGCGCTATGGCGCAGGGAGGAGCTCCTCGTCGAGAGTGAGGCAGTCGCTGTGGTGTTCGTCGGTATTGGCGCGGTGCAGCAGGCGCCAGGAGAACGATTCCACCATCGCTTTCATGAGTGATGGCGGTAGCAGCGGGTCAACGGCCGCCCAGGCGTTCGCCAGCAGGGCGTGGGCATCATGGAGGCAGGAGTCGAGCGCGCCGCTGGCTTCGATCGTGTCAACACATGCCGCAATGTCCTGCGGTGAGCCTTCCATGGTGCGGATATGTCGCAGCAGGCTGGAGCCCTCGGGGTCGCCGAGCAACACGGCCGCCCTCGCGATGGGCAGGGAGAGTTTCCGGGCGCGTAGGTCGTCGCAAGGTGGCCTGCGCAGCGGTCGCAGCGGCGCCGGCCGCATGTCCAACACATCGTCGACGATTTGGTAGGCGAGACCGAGAGCTTCGAAGTAGTCACACAGCGGCTCGGCAAGGCGCGGGGGCGCGTCGCCCAGGAGTGCACCCATCTGCGCCAGGCGCCGAGCCGGCACCGCCGTCTTGAGGCGGTGTACGGCAAGAATGCGTCTCTCCAGCAAGGCTGGATCCCCGGTCTTGAGGGCTTGCTGGACCGACGACCAGTGGCCGGCGATGTCGAGGGCCTGCCCCATGTGGGCGGCGCGCATCGCATCGAAATATGCCTCGTAGAGGGCAAGCCGCTTCGCATCGGAGACACCCAAGTCGGTGCGGATGACGTGCTCGAACGCAAAGTAAGCGGCCGACCCGGCGTTGATCGCCTGCGGCGTACCGAACAGCGTGTGGACGGCGGGGACACCGCGCCGCACCGGCGATTCGTCCTGGACGTCGTCCACGATCAAGCTACCTGACTGCAGCAGTTCGGCAGCGGCCAGCAGGCAACGGTATGGGTTGGCGTCGCCGCCGGCCAGCTCGATCGCTGCCAGAGCGACGAAGCCCCGCCACGCCTTGCCCCCGGCGTCCACCAGATACCGCACCGGCTGGATCAACGAACGCGTGATTTCCTCGTAATCCAGTTCTTCGGCAGGAACGTCACCACCGGCCAGGGTGGCGGCTTCGGCCGCGGTCAGTGCGTCGGGGTAGAAGCGCCGTACCTGTCGGCGGCTCTCGTCAGCGGCCGCGCCCAGGTAGTGGTCGACGTCGGTCAGGAGTTGCGCCGGCAGCACCTCCACGAATCCCAGCCCCCCGACGCGGGCGCCGCCCATGACGCCGTCGACGGTGACTCGACCTTCCCAAAACCCGCGTTTTGCCGCCAAGGTGCGGAACTCCTGTTCCGGAAAGGCAGGTCGCAGTGTCAGGTCGATGCCATGGTTCGCAGCGGTCACCCGCCACACGGTGGAGTAGGAGTTGTAGGTGCGCATTGAGGTCCAGGGGTCGCTGCCGTCGATCCGGTGCGCGTCCAGAACGATCCGCTCACCCTCTGGTGAGACAGCGATTCCCTGGCGATGGCGCAGGGTGTCGCTGCTGTTGCGGCTGTCGACGTCGTGCAGGGTGTAGAGGGTGAGGTCCCAGCCGTTGTCGAGCTGCAGACCAGCCCAATCCCACGCGGCCTCCACGGCGGATGCGCCCTCATGCCGGTCGCGGCGCGCTTCGCCGAATTCATGATCATACCAGCCACTGCCCGCGGTGACCCGTTTGCGCTGTCCGTCGACGACGACGGTGCCGTGCACGGAACATCGTGGGATGAAGTAGTAGAACATCCCATCGCGATTATCCTCATGCGTACCCGGAACGATCCCGTCTACTCCGTGCAGCGTCGCGGGCTTCCCCGGTATCAGGCGCAAATCCAAGCCGTGTCTTCCGTCTGAGGTTGCCGTGCGCAACTGGTAGTCGCCACTCCCGTCCTTGGAAAAATGCGCGTCGCGGCCATAATCCAAGGACAATCTGTCCTGCCGCACGAGCACTGGCCCGGCCATGGGACGGTCAGGCAGTGGGACCGCACCACCGTCGGTGGAAGCTAAGAACGACCGGGCAAACTCGCGGTCCAGCACGCCATCCGCCCGTACCATGTCCCGGACCGCCTGCATCATCGCGCTGTCCACTGACGAGTCCTGCAGGTAGCGGTTATGCTCGACGTCGGTCAACGCCCAATGAGCCACGTGACAGTGCACTACCCCTGGGCTGTCCTCACCAGAAAAAGCCACGCGGAAAAACGCAGCGAACGCGGAGTACTGGGCTCCGTCCTCGGTCTCGAGATGGATGTTCTGATACCACCATTCGATCCCTGCTGAGGAGTGCGGTAGATCGTGCAGGCCTAGATCAATGGGCTCGCCCCCCCGGGGCCAGTCCGCATGCAAGGCGCGCAACTTGTGATCGACCACTATCTGTCACCACTCCTCCACTGTCTGTCACCATTTCTCTTAGCCCTGCCAGCATTCGGTCACCTGAGGACGGGAAGGATTGCAGAGGTTGGCTTCACGCCCTCGCTCGGGGGCCATCCCGGGCCCGCGGCACCGATACCGTGGGGGGGACGACTGGCTCACGACACTGCGCGGAGTCTGGGGCCGCGGAGTCTGGGGCCGCGGAGTCTGGGGCCGCGGAGTCTGGGGCGGCGGGAGATGAGGATCTAGCTGGTGGCAACCGCCTCGGTCAACGGGATCACCGTCGGATACGACGACGAGGGTGCGGGCGAGCCGCTGGTGCTGATTCATGGTCAGGACGTGGCCGGCCACGTCCTGACCATGATGCTCCAGACGCCCGCCGAGGGCGCTGCCGCGGCACTGCGGGCCCGCGCCGAACGCCCCGACTACACCGAGCTCCTCGCCCGGACATCCGGGCCGGTGCTGGTCGTCGTCGGCCGGGACGATGAGTTCACCCCGGTCGCGGTCGCCGAATTCATGGCGACGCTCATCCCGCAGGCAAGGCTCGCCGTCATCGACGGCGCCGCCCACCTGCCCAACCTGGAACAGAAAGCCGAATTCAACCACGTGCTGCGGCACTTCCTTACCGACAGCGCCGAGTGATGATGGACCGAATCAGATCCCAGACAACCGCCGGCCGGGCCGGCAGTCAGGCAGAGGGGAAGTCATGTCGGAATACCGCTCACGAACCACGACTCAGGGTCGGAACATGGCGGGGGCGCGTGCCCTGTGGCGGGCTACCGGTATGACTGACGACGACTTCGACAAGCCGATTATTGCCATCGCCAACTCCTTCACCCAGTTCGTACCCGGTCACGTGCACCTGCGAGAGCTAGGTCAGCTCGTCGCGCGGGAGATCGAGGCCGCGGGCGGGGTGGCCAAGGAGTTCAACACCATCGCCGTCGACGATGGGATCGCCATGGGCCATGGGGGGATGCTTTACAGCCTGCCGAGCCGGGAGCTGATCGCCGACTCGGTGGAGTACATGGTCAATGCCCACTGCGCTGATGCATTGGTGTGCATCTCAAACTGCGACAAGATCACCCCTGGCATGCTGATGGCAGCCATGCGGCTCAACGTCCCGGTCATCTTCGTGTCGGGCGGGCCGATGGAAGCGGGCAAGACCCGGCTGGCGGGCAAGGAGATGAAGCTGAACCTCATCTCGGCGATGACCATCGCCGGCACCTCGTCGGCCACGGACGCCGACGTTGCCGCCGTGGAGCGGTCGGCCTGCCCGACGTGCGGGTCATGCTCGGGGATGTTCACCGCCAACTCGATGAACTGCCTGACCGAGGCGCTGGGGTTGTCGCTGCCCGGCAACGGCACGCTGCTGGCCACCCACGTTGATCGCGAGCAGCTGTTCCTGCGCGCGGGCCGCACGATCGTCGAGCTCGCCCGCCGCTACTACGACAAGGACGACGCCTCGGTGCTGCCCCGCGCCATCGCCAATCGGATCGCCTTCCACAACGCCATGGCGCTGGACATCGCGATGGGCGGCAGTACCAACACCGTGCTGCACATCCTCGCCGCCGCTCAGGAGGGCGGCGTGGACTTCAGCATGGCCGACATCGACGCGCTGAGCCGTCGGATTCCCAATATCTGCAAGGTTGCCCCAGCCAGCGACCGCTACCACGTCGAGGACGTGCATCGGGCCGGTGGGAGCATGGCCATCCTCGGCGAGCTCGACCGTGCCGGTCTCATCGACGCCACGGTGCCCACCGTGCACAGCAACACCCTGGCCGCCGCGCTGGAGGAGTGGGACATCCGAGGGGGCAGCAGTACTGCGGAGGCGTCGCGGTTCTTCCGGGCCGGCCCTGCCGGTATCCCCACCCAGCAGCCGTTCAGCCAACAGACCCGGTGGCCCACGCTCGACACCGACCGCGTCGCCGGCTGCATTCGTTCGGTCGAGCATGCCTATAGCAGCGACGGTGGTCTGGCGGTCCTGCGCGGAAATATGGCGGCCGAGGGCTGCGTCGTCAAGACCGCCGGCGTCGATGCGGAGATCCTCGTTTTCGCCGGCCCCGCTCGCGTGTACGAGAGCCAGGATGCGGCAGTCGAGGGCATCCTGGGCGAGGAGGTTCAGGCCGGCGACGTGGTCGTTGTGCGCTATGAGGGTCCTCGGGGCGGCCCCGGGATGCAGGAGATGCTCTACCCCACTACCTATCTCAAGAGCCGCGGGCTCGGGAAGGCCTGCGCCCTGATCACCGACGGTCGGTTCTCGGGGGGATCGTCGGGATTGTCGATCGGCCACGTGTCTCCCGAGGCGGCCGAGGGTGGGCTGATCGGGCTGGCTCGCGATGGTGATCACATCGCTATCGATATCCCGAACCGGACCATCACCCTCGACGTCGACGAGACTGTCCTGGCTCACCGCCGCGAGCAGGAGGAAGCGCGGGGCGCCGCAGCGTGGACGCCCCGGGACCGGGACCGCTCCGTCTCCCTGGCGCTGCGGGCCTACGCGGCGTTCACCACCTCCGCCGCCCGTGGCGCGGTACGCGATCTCGATCAGCCTCGCTAGGTCCCGAGACCGACTACGCCGCGGCGAAGGGCTCGCACGGCGGCAGCCGCGGCCGTCCCGATGGCGGTTGCCTCCCCCGCGACACCGCGTACCTGATCGAGGATGTCCACCACCTGCCGGCACCACCGGACGAAGTCTCCGGCCGACAACTCGGCCCCGTTGTTCTCCGCGGCCAGCAGCACCGCCGACAACGACTCTCCCCGCGCCCATCGGTATACCGGCCATGCGAAGCCCAGATCGGGTTCTCGGGTGCGCTCCAGCCGGTGCCGCCGCTCGTCGGCCTCCAACTCCGCCCACAATCGGACGGTGGCCACCAGCGCGTCGCTCACCGCTCCGGGCGGAACCCGGGGGGTGACGGTGTTACCGCGGGCCTCGTAGACCAGCACTGAGATCACCGCGGCCAGCTCGGCGGGTACCAGACCGTCCCAGACACCGTGTCGCAGGCATTCCGCGGTCAGCAGGTCGGTTTCCGACCACAGCCGGGCCAGCGCCCGGCCGTGGTCGGTGAGCTGCTCGCCCGCGAGGTAGCCACGCTCGGCGAGCAACGCCCGGATCCGGTCGAAGGTGCGGGCCAGGGAGTGCGTGGTGGCCGCGACCTGCTGGCGCAAGGTGTCGGTCTCGCGGTCCAGGCGGTCGTGACGCTCTGCCCATCGGGCGTGCTCTTCCCGGTCGTCGCAGCCATGGCAGGGATGCGCCCGCAGCGCCCGCCGCAGGGCCGCGAGCTCGGCGTCGTCGGCTGCTTCGCTGCGCCGCCGGGCCCGGGGCGGTACCGCGATGCCGGTGTCGCGCAGCGCTGAGGCAAGGTCGCGGCGTACCCGGGGGACCCGGTGCTCGACCCGCTTGGGCAACCGCATCCGGCCCAGCACCTGAACCGGCGTGGGGAAATCGGCCATCGAGAGTCGGCCCGCCCAGCGGTCTTCGGTGAGTACCAGCGGGCGCGGATCCTCACTGCCACGGTCGCTGAGCTCGAGCACCACCGCCAGCCCGGACCGACGGCCACCGGGCACCGCCACGACGTCGCCACGCTCCAGCCCGGCAAGCGAAGCCGCCACCTCCGCCCGCCGCGCGGCGCCACCGAGCCTGGCCAGCGCCCGCTCCCGCTCAGAGATCTGCCTGCGCAACCGGGCGTACTCGGCGAAGTCACCCAGGTGACAGACCATCGCCTCGGCGTAGCCCGCCAGCCCCTCGGTATTGCGGTCGATCCGCCGGGCCAGGCCTACCACCGAGCGATCCGCTTGGAACTGGGCGAAGGAGCGCTCCAACAGCGCCCGCCCGGCGGCCACCCCGACCCGATCAACCAGGTTGACGGCCATGTTGTATCCCGGCCGGAACGAGCTGCGCAGCGGGTAGGTGCGGGTCGAGGCCAGCCCCGCCACCTGTGCGGGGTCCAGGCCCGGTTGCCACAGCACGACCGCGTGACCCTCGATATCGATACCCCGCCGCCCGGCCCGCCCCGTGAGCTGGGTGTACTCACCCGGGGTCAGATCGACGTGGGCCTCGCCGTTGAATTTGACCAACCGCTCCAGGACCACCGTGCGGGCCGGCATGTTGATGCCCAGCGCGAGGGTCTCGGTGGCGAACACCGCCTTGACCAGGCCGCGAACGAACAACTCCTCCACGGTCTCCTTGAACGCGGGCAGCATTCCGGCGTGGTGCGCGGCGACGCCCCGCTCCAGGGACTCCCGCCACTCCCAGAAACCGAGCACGCCGAGATCGCCCTCGGGCAAGTCGGTCGTTCGAGTGTCCACCACGCGGCGGATCTCTTCGGATTGTTCGGGGGTGGTCAACCGCAGGCCGCTGCGGGCGCATTGGCGCAGCGCGGCCTCGCAACCCGCCCGGCTGAAGATGAAGGTGATCGCGGGCAACAGGCCGTCGCGGTCCAGCCGCTCCACCACGTCTACCCGGGCCGGTGGCCGGAACCGGGCTCCTCCCCCCTCACGCCGTCGCCGATCCCAGCCACTGTGGCGTTCCACCTCTTGCACGCGCCGCACCAAGCGTGGGTCGACGGTGAGCCGGCCACCGCTGGTGTCCTCGGCGAACAGGTCGAACATCCGCGGGCCGACCATCATGTGTTGCCACAGCGGCACCGGACGGTGCTCGTCGACGACCACCGCGGCGTCGCCGCGCACATCGACGAGCCACTCACCGAACTCCTCGGCGTTGCTCACGGTGGCTGACAGGCCGACGACGCGCACGCTTTCCGGGAGGTTGAGGATCACCTCTTCCCACACCGCGCCGCGGAACCGGTCGGCGAGGTAGTGCACTTCGTCCATCACCACGTACGCCAGCCCGTCGAGCGTGGACGATCCGGCATAGAGCATGTTGCGCAGGACCTCTGTGGTCATGACGACCACTGCGGCGCCGCCGTTGATCGAGGTGTCCCCGGTGAGCAGGCCGACCGCTCCCGCACCGTGCCGGGCCACCAGGTCGGCGTGCTTCTGGTTGGACAGCGCCTTGATCGGTGTCGTGTAGAAACACTTGCGGCCCTGGGCCAGCGCCAGGTGCACCGCAAACTCCCCGACCACGGTCTTGCCCGCCCCGGTGGGCGCACACACCAGCACGCCGTGCCCACCCTCCAGCGCCTCGCACGCTTGGCGCTGGAATGGATCAAGCTCGAAACTCAGGCCGCCGGCGAACTCGGCGAGGCCAGGTAAGGCGATCCGCCGCCGGGCCGCGGCGTAGGCCTCGGCGGGAGAGTTGGTCACCGTCCCAGGCTGTCACACCGGTGGTATCAGCCACGGCTCTGGCTCGCTCGTTGCCGCTGAGGGAACACAGCGGTGAGGGTGTTCTCGATGAGCCCCGCACGCTGGGTCAGTGGGTCTTCGGCTTGGGGTATCTATCGGGTGCGGGTGGCGCACAGCACGCCGCCTGCACCGGAACCGGAGATCGGCCTGCCCAGATACCCGGACAGCAGTGCCGCTGCGCTATGGTCCTCGACTTGCTCGAAGCCGATCGAGAGCAGGTGTTGCCTGATGCCTGCGGCGGTGAAGAACGTGCGAAACGGTTCACCGATCGCAGCGACCCTGTCGAGCCTGGCCTGCTGCGCCGCGCGGGCTTCGGGAGCCGCCAACGATGGTGGATACAGATAGTCGAAGATCACCTGCACCGGTGTCGCCTGGGCGGCCACGACCCGCAGGGTGGCCATCACGATGTTGCTGGTCAGATACATCACTACCCCGAGCCAGGCGAAGACGGCGGGGCTTGTGCGGTCGAATCCGGAGGTGACCAAGCCCGCGGGGAGCGTCTCGCGGTCGAAGTCGACCGGCGTGAACGTCAGCGAATCGGGGATCTCGATGCCGGCTTCGGCCAGCCGCTGCCGTTTCCACGCCTGGGTGTCTGGGTGGTCGACTTCGAAGACTCGGACGTCGGCATAGGGATTGCGGTAGGCGAAGGTGTCCAGGCCCGCGCCGAGTATCACCACCTGGCGGGTGCCCGCGGTGACCGCTGCGGCGATCGTGTCCTCGGCGTAGCGGCTGCGTGCTGCGATGAACAACCGTCGTCGCAGGTTCTCATCGGCATCACCGGTGTCAAAAGTGGCGGTGTCGCGCTCGGTCAGTTCGTCAGAGGTCATATCTACTATCCGTGCGGCCAGTGGGTCGGTGAACACCCGTGGCTCGGCCGCGGTCTGGTGATACGCGCGGGCGTATGCCGTGGCAAACGCGGTGCGGCTGGGCTGACCTACTTTCATAACTTTGAACCTTAAGCATCCCAGGCCCGCCCCCGCGCGACGACCACTGGCTGTCGACCTGAGCCGGTCACTGCGGGTCCCCGATGCCGGCAGCCGGCGAGCCGGGGCCCTCGGCAAGAATCAGGTAAAGGGCACGCCGTGCGTCGGCGAGTACGGACTGCGCCGCCGCGATTTGGGCACTCGTGCCGTTGATGGCGACCGACCTGGCCGCACTGTGTACCTCGGCGATCGCGGCGCGCAGGCTGGGAGCCTCGGCGTCGGACGCGGTGATTGCCGCGAACGGGTCCGTCACGCCATGGCGCGGATCGTCGAGGTAGTTGCGTCCGGCGTCGGTGAGGGAGACGAGCTTGCGTCCACCCTCGGCTTCGATGGTGACCAGTCCCTCGTCTTCGAGCTGGGCGATGGTCGGGTAAATCGCACCGGGGCTGGGCTGCCAAGCCCCGCCAGTGCGTTCGGTCATCGCCTGCATCAGCTGATAGCCGTGCATCGGCTGTTCGGCCAGCAGGATCAGGGTGGCAGCGCGGACATCGCCACGGGCAACCCGGCCGCGGCCGCGTCGCTCACCTCGGACGGGATGGTCACGGCGCTGGAAGCGGCGCATGCCGCCATGTCTTCGTTCGTTGTGCATCATTGTGAACCTCCTTGTATTGAAGACACTGTCAAACTAGCACGCGATATATCGTGATGCAACCCAGACTTCACCGTGATGCCGCGCGGTACAGCGTGGATCAGGCGATGACGGTGAGCGCACCGGGTTCGCAGTGGACGGTCACCGGAAGGGAGCCCTGCGGCTCGCCGTCGGCGTACACGGGCCAGCCAGGATGGCCGGCGATGGTCACGGTCGCCGCCCGGAGGACCGTGACCTCCGGTTCGTCGACGTGACCACCCACCCGTAGCCGGGGAAAAACCCGCAGCAGCCGGCGCCGGCTCACCGCGCCGATGACGATCACATCAAGCAGGCCGTCATCCAACGTGGCATCCGGGCAGATGCGCAATCCGCCGCCGTAGCAGGGTCCATTGCCGACCGCGACGAGGATGGCCTCCAGCTCCACCTTGGTGTCCCCAGCGTGTACCCGCACCGGTCGAGGGGTCAATGAGGCCAGCTCGGCCAGCACCGCCAGGTCATATCGGCGCGGTCCGGCGGGCCAGCGCATCGCATTGGCCCGTTCGTTCACCGATGCGTCGAACCCGGTGCATAACACCGTGGCGAAGCTGGCTCTGCCCTCGACTCGGCCCAGGTCGATCTTCCACCGCTGTCCGGAGCGAAGCGCTTCAGCCACCTTCCGGGCGGCCTCGACCGGATTGGCGGGACTGCCCAACGCCGCCGCGAGATCGTTGCCGCTGCCACTGGGCAGCACCGCCAGCGCAGTGCCGGTGCCGGCAACGGCCTGAGCGGCCAGATGCGCGGTTCCGTCACCACCGAGCACGGCGACCACATCATCACCGCGCTGCGCTGCCTGCACGGCGAGCCTTGTCGTTGCCGCGGCGTCCGCGGTCACCGTGGCGACCAGCCCGGGCACCGCAGCGCGCAGGATGTCAGCCACGCTGCCAGCAACCCGGGTGGCCGCACCGCGACCCGAATTCGGATTGACGATCAGCGTGGCCCGCACCGGGCGATTATGTCGCTTCGTCGTAGCGGGGTGCTTGGTCGTCCGACGAGGCGACGGGGTCGACCTCGCCCGCCTCGTCGTCAACAGCCAGCGGCGAGGGCTCGTCGGGGTCGAGATCGTCCCATCCCTGCTCGGCACGGCGCCGCGCCAGCGCGCGGTCATGCGCCCGCGCGATCAACACAGCCGACTCGAACAGCACGATCAGCGCAAAGGCCAGAGCCAGCATGGAGATCGGATCGTTGCCGGGGGTGGCCACCGCCGCCACGACGAACAGCCCGAATAGGATGCCGCGCTGCCAGCGCATCAACTTGGCGTACGGCAGCACGCCGACCCGGTTGAGCATCACCACCAGCAGGGGCAATTCAAATGTCAGGCCGAAGACCGCCAACATGGTCAGCAGGAAACTGATATAGGCCTGACCGGTCAGCGCGGTAATGAACTGGCCGCCACCGAGGTTCGCCAGGAAGGACAGGCCGGTGGGCACCACGTAGTAGGCCAGGACGGCACCAGCGCCGAACAGCACACTGGCCGTTCCGACGAAGGTGAGCGCGAACCTGCGTTCCTTGGCATACAGCCCAGGCGTGATGAATGCCCACACCTGATAGATCCAGACCGGAGCGGTCAGCACCGCACCGGAGGCCAAACCCACCTGCATTCGCAGGGTGAAGACCTCGAACGGGGCCGTCTGCAGCAGTTGGCACTTGGTCGGGTCCGGAGCCAGCCGCAGCGTCGTCGGCAGCGCGCAGTACGGGCGAGTGATCAGGTCGCCGAGGCTGGGAAAGCCGAACGGCGCCACCCCCCACCAGGTGAAGCCCAGGATGCCGCCGAGCGCAATCGCACACAACGCAACGAACAGCCGGTTACGCAGCTCATACAGGTGCTCCATCAGAGTCATGGAGCCGTCGGGGTTTACCTTGCGTCGGCGGCCCGACCCAGCGATGAAACGCCCAGCCGCGAAACGCATCCCACTCACCAATCCTCGCCGTCAGCGGGTAGTGCCATCGGGACGTCGGGGCTCCTCGACGCGAGCTTCGTCGGCCTTGCGTTCATAGACCCCAGCGGCCACGGGCCCCGACGGAGGCAGGGACTGATGCTCGGACACGGGCGAGCTTGCCTGGTCTGGTTCCTGATCCTGCGAGCGGGTTTTCCCGGTCTCGGCTTTGAATATTCGGATGGACTGCCCGATGGACCGGGCGGCCGTCGGGAGCTTGGTTGCGCCAAACAGCAGGACCAGCACGGCCAGGAGCACTATGAGCTCCCAGCCAGACGGAATCCCCATGGTAGGCCTCCACATCTTGCTTCGGTGCGGTATCGATGCTACGCGGCCGCAGCTGGACGGGAGCCGTCCCCCTTGCGGTGGCGTCGCCGGTTCAGAGCCATTCGCAGTGCCGAAATCCGGGTCGCCAGCACCGCAGCACGGTCAGCGAGCTGGGAACGGCTACGGCGCACCGCCTCGGACAGCCGACGGGCTGGGCCGCGCAACCGCGCCAGCACCATGAGCAGCGCCGCGATGGCCACCGCCACCACCAGCAGACTGATCAGGTACGGCACAGCACTGACCCTAACCCGCCTCGTGCAGGGCAGCTGAGGAGGACCTACGCACCGCCGCAAGGGCCCGCTCTGCTACCGCTGCGGCCAGCTCGGGAGGGTCCCGGACGATGGCGTCGGCACCGAGACCCAGTACCAGGCGCACCATCCAGCTGGTCTCGGCGTAGCGCATCCGGACGGTCGCGGCTCCCCTATCACCCTCGATCAGCTCCTCCACCGGGTAGTACTCGGCGACCCAGCGGGCGTCCGGGGCGAGTGTGAGGACGGCGATGCGCTGATTGGGCTGAGCGCGGAACAACCCGGCGGACACATTGGTGGGTCGAGCATGCGGTGGTGGCACCGCCGGCTCATCCAGCGTCGTGACGTGCTCGATGCGGTCCAGCCGGAACAGCCGTACCTCCTCGGCGGAGCGACACCAGGCCTCCAGATAGCTGCGACCTTCGACCAGGAGGAGGCGCATCGGATCCACACTGCGTTGACTCACCGTGTCCCGCGATGGCGTGTAGTAGCGGATGTGCAGGGCCCGGCGGTGGTCCAGCGCGTCGCGCACGACGGCTAGTGCGGCCTCCTCCCGGGTTGCCAAGCCGAGCACTACACCGTCTGTTTGCCCCGCCGCAGCCTCGATCTTGGCCAGGGCGCGGCGCACCGATCCGGCGTCGGCCACCCCGGGCGTGTCGGCCAGCGCGCGCAGCGCGACCACCAGCGCAGTCGCCTCCGCGCTGGACAGTCGCAGCGGGCGTCGCATCCCAGCGTCGAAGGTGACCGTCACGGTGTCACCCTCGAACGACAGGTCGATGAGATCACCGGGCCCGTAGCCGGGCAACCCGCACATCCACAGCAGTTCCAGGTCACGGCGCAGCTGCCGGACCGTGATGGAGAAGTCGACGGCCACCTCCTCGATCGGCACGCCCGGCCGGACCAAGAGGTAGGGCACCAGGGCCAGCAGCCGGGGCAACCGCTCGGCGACACCCTCCATCAGCCGACGTTCCCTGCAGCCGCCAGTAGCCGAGCCCGTACCGCCTCGGCCAACTCGGTGGGCTCGAGCACCACGGCGTCCGGCCCGAGCCCGGCTATCCATCGGGTGGCGACGTCGTAACTTGGCAGTTCCACTGCAACCACATCGCCGGCCACTCCATCCAGGGCCTTGTGGCCAAGCAACTTCGCGTGCCTGCGCAGGCCGTTCGCGCGGCCGCTGGCCAGCCACAATCGCGCGGTGTGCGGCACCGCCGGGGGTTCCGCGGAACCCGCGACGATCTTCAGCAGATCGACGTCCGCTGGTCGCCGTACCGCCCCCGCGGCGCCGAGAGTGCGCACCGGCCCGACGATCCGGGAGACCCGGAAACACCGGGTTGCATCCCGGTCTCGATCATGTCCCAGCACGTACCAGCGGCCTCGCCAGGACACCACTCCCCATGGCTCGAGGGTGCGTTCCGCGGGCGGGGCGGCGGGATGTTTGCGGTGCGGGAACGTCACCGCCTGACCGGCCTGGACAGCTGTGATCAGCGGGATCAGCGCGGGCTCGGTGGCCCGTACCCGGGGTTGAACGACCATCGACGGCTCGGGGTCCACCTCCACCCCGGCGGCGCGGAGCTTGAGCAGCGCGCCGTTCGCGGCCCCGGCCAGTTGCGGGGAATCCCACAGGCGGGCGGCGAGCGCGACCGCGGCGGCCTCATCAGGCTCAAGATCGATATCCGGCAACTCGTAGTCCCGGCGTGCGATGCGGTAGCCCTCGCCGGCGTCGAAACCTGGAGTGCGACCAGTCTCCAGCGGCACGCCCAGGTCGCGGAGCTCTGCTTTGTCCCGCTCGAACATCCGGTAGAACGCCTCGTCGGACGGGGCGTCGGTATAGCCGGGCACGATCCGCCGGATCCGTTCGGCAGGCAGGTACTGCCGGCTGGACAGCAGGCAGATCACCAGATTGACCAGGCGCTCGGCGCGGGCTGAGGACACGGGGGCAGCCTACGGCTGCGGCTCAGAGCGACGCTATGAGCCGTTCCACCCGCTCGTCGACGGATCGGAACGGGTCCTTGCACAACACGGTGCGCTGGGCCTGATCGTTGAGCTTGAGGTGTACCCAGTCGACGGTGAAGTCCCGGCCCGCGGCCTGAGCGGCGGCGATGAAGTCACCGCGGAGCTTGGCGCGGGTGGTGGCGGGCGGGGTGTCCTTGGCCGCCTCGATCTCGCCGTCGTCGGTCACCCGGTCGACCAGTGCCTTGCGCTGCAGCAGGTCGAACAGCCCGCGGCCCCGGCGGATGTCATGGTAGGCGAGGTCCAGCTGCGCGATGCGGGGGTTGGACAGGTCCATTCGATGCTTGGCCCTGTAGCGTTCCACAAGCCGGTGCTTGATCGCCCAGTCGATCTCGCGATCGATCAAACTGAGGTCCTGGCGTTCCACGGCTCCCAGTGTGCGGTCCCACAGTTCCATCACCCGGTCGGTCAGCGGATCGGACCCGCGGCGGGCGAGGTGATCCGCAGCTCGGGCGTAGTACTCCCGCTGGATGTCCAACGCCGAGGCCTCGCGCCCGCCGGCCAGCCGCACTGCGCGCCGGCCGGTGAGGTCGTGGCTGATCTCGCGGATCGCCCGGATCGGGTTGTCGAGGGTGAAGTCGCGGAATGCGACCCCCTCTTCCACCATCTCCAGGACCAGGTTGGCGGAGCCCACCTTGAGCAAGGTGGTCACCTCGGACATGTTCGAATCGCCGACGATCACATGCAGCCGGCGGTACCGCTCGGCGTCGGCGTGGGGCTCATCCCGGGTGTTGATGATCGGGCGGGAGCGGGTGGTCGCTGAGGAGACCCCCTCCCAGATGTGCTCAGCCCGCTGTGAGAGGCAGTACACCGCGCCCCGTGGAGTCTGCAGCACCTTGCCCGCGCCGCAGACCAGCTGCCGGGTGACCAGGAAGGGCAGCAGCACATCGGCGATTCTGGAAAATTCACCAGCCCGAGCTACCAGGTAGTTCTCGTGGCAGCCATAGGAGTTGCCCGCGGAGTCGGTGTTGTTCTTGAACAGGAAGATGTCCCCGCCGATACCCTCATCGGCCAGCCGCCGCTCCGCATCGACCAGCAGGTCCTCCAGGATCCGCTCGCCTGCCTTGTCGTGGGTCACCAGCTGGGCCAGGTCGTCGCACTCCGCGGTGGCGTATTCGGGGTGCGAACCCACGTCGAGGTAGAGTCGCGACCCGTTTCTCAGGAAGACGTTGGAAGAGCGACCCCACGAGACCACCCGCCGGAACAGGTAGCGGGCGACCTCGTCCGGAGAGAGCCTGCGCTGGCCGTGGAAGGTGCAGGTAACCCCGAACTCGGTCTCAATGCCGAAGATCCGCCGCTGCATACCATCCAGCCTAGGCTGCCGCAGCTGTCCTGCAGGCCGTCCGTAAGGGCTGACTTGAGCTTGTAACCGTGCAGGCCTGGTTGCGCAGAGTAGCGACAAAGATCAATCACGTAGCTGCGAGCCTGCGATCTCGTCATCAACCGACCGGCGCGGGCAGGGAGAACAGGTCCGCGCCAACCCAGTCGACGGTGTCGTGCGGGGCAACCGGCGGTGGCGCGGCAACGAAGCTCGCCGCATCGTCGATGCTTCCGGTACCGGCGTATCTCGCCTGCACCGGGTACGGGAACACCGGTCGCGAGCGGATGATGCGGCCTTGGTCATCTTTCTGGTTGGCCACGATCCGTTCGGGTGCGGTGCCATGCTCCACCCAGGCGACGAGCTCGCGCAGCGGGTCGAACTCGGTCAGCCGGTCACCGCCGGCGCAGTGGTACATCGCCGGAATCATGAACAGCCGAGCCCATTGTTGGGTTTCCGGCAATCCGCCAGAGCGCTGCCACAGGCGCTCGTAATAGTCCAGCGTTCCCGCCGGAGGGATCGCCTGGTCGGCCCAGCCGTGCCAGATGATCAGCTTGCCACCGGCGCGCCGGAATCCCTCAAGATCCAGGCTCACGGCGTTGGACTTCACACCTTCCGGTGCCAAGCGATCGAACTCGGGCACCGTGAACTGGAATGCCGCCAGAGAGGAATGCGGCGTACCGATCGGGTAGCCGAGAAACTTCAGATAATCATCAGCGAAGGTCCCAGCGGTTGAGCCCGACACCCGATCGGTGATCAACCACTTGTTCCAGGCCAGCTCGGAGCCGTAGGTCTCCCCACCCGGATACAGGTGGCGTCCAGCGGGATCGGTGGGTCCCCCGTACAGCTTGCGCGCCGCGTCCACCTGGGTAGCTGTCAAGCAGCTGGGCTGGTCCGTTGCGTCGGCGCACTGCAGGGTCGCGGGATCGAACCGGCACTGGCGAGGGTCGTCGATCTGCCCGTCGAGCTGCCCGTCAAGCCCGTCGCAAGCTGCCAGAACGGCATTGTGCAATGCGGGCAGCTTCGCGCTGGTAATGATCGGCGCATCCTGGGGACCAGTGTTCGTCTTGGCCAGCCAGGCCTGGTAAACCCCCATCAGCGGGCCGAAGTAGTTGGCCGGAGCGCCGGCGATGATGCCATTGAAGTCAGTCGGGTAACGCTGGGCGAGCAGCAACCCCTCCCGCCCCCCGTTGGAACAACTGGTGAAATACGAGCGCGCCGGAGGTGCCCCATAATAAGTCGCGATGATGTGCTTGGCAGCCAGTAACAGCACGTGGGGGGCGCGGTAGAAAAAGTCGTTACGGGCAGCCTGGCTCATCGCGCCCCAACTGCCATAGCCGCTGGGGTCGGCACCCGGGCGGGTGTGACCGTCATCGGTGGCCGCGACGGCCACGTCCCCGCCCGCTGGTTCGCCGCAGTCGGCAAACGGTGCCGCGGGAACCGCCCCGCAGAAGCCGCCGCAGCCGTATTGCACGTAGCGGCCGCTGAAGGTGTTAGTCGGCAGCTTGAGCTGGAATCCGACGGCGGGTTCGATGTACCCCCGCACATCGCAATACTCCGGATGGCCAGTACCGGCGGGAACGACCGCCGCTGCCGTGACATGGGCAACCACTCCCGGAACGGTGAAACCTCGGACGAGCTCAGCGCATTGTTGTATCGGCCGGATCGCTACGCCCGGCTGGGCAGCGGCGCCGATCGGAGTGAGCACGATTCCGGTTACCGCCATCGTCAGCGCAGCGAACGCTGCGAACGTCCTGCGCCGGACAAGCATTCCTCCCCCTGGTCCCCCCGATGCCGCGCATATCCTGCGGCCTCACCGCAGCAGCCCACCAAGGCGAGCAGAACTCGGCTTCCCCACTGCGATGGTAGTGGCTGCGACGCCAGGTGGATACGGGCTCAGAGCCGTCGAGCCACCGGTCAGCTTCCGGGGTTGGGCTCTCCATTGGCGGGTGAACCGTCAGCGTCCTCACCGGTATCTGGCGGTTCCTCGGCAGTGGCAGGGTCAGCGTTACTGACCAACGCGGTGAGAGCGGCCCCGGTGATACGGCGGAATGCGCGGCGCGGACGGGACCGGTCCAGAACCGCGACCTCGAGCTGGCCGACGCCCAGGGTGCGGGTGCCTGCCCCGTTGACGTTGGTCGAGACCGAACTCAGGGCGGCCACCGCGGCGGCCACGGCTTCCGCGGTGTCCATGTCCTGCCGGAACGATTCCTTGAGCGCCGTCGAGATGACGTCGGCCTGGCCTCCCATCACGACGAAGTCAGGCTCGTCGACGATCGAGCCGTCGTAGGTGAGGTGGTAGAGCTGATCCGAGTTGGTGTCGGCGCCCACCTCGGCGACGCACAGCTCCACCTCGAAGGGCTTCTGCTGCTCCGAGAAAATCGTCCCGAGAGTCTGCGCGTACGCGTTGGCCAAGCCGCGCCCGGTCACATCGCGGCGGTCGTAGGAGTAGCCGCGAAAGTCGGCGTGCCGGATGCCGGCTTGGCGGAGATTCTCGTACTCGTTGTAGCGGCCGACTGCGGCAAAGCCGATCCGATCGTAAATCTCGGAGACCTTGTGCAGGGCGGTGGACAGGTTCTCGGCGACGAACAACACGCCGCGTGAGTAACTGAGCACAGCGACACCGCGGCCCCGGGCGATGCCCTTACGGGCGAGCTCCGAGCGGTCGCGCATGACCTGCTCGACCGAGGCGTAGAACGGCATCGTCACGGCGAGAACTCCTGAATGAAGATGGTGTGGTGGGAAAGATTGAGGTTAGCGTCAGCCGCCGGGCTTGTGCTTGCGGGCGTCCACCACGAGATCGGCGACCTGCCCGGCCTGCTCGTCGGATATCCGTACGGCCCCATCCGCTGCGGTGACCGTGACCACCGCCGGGTAGATCTGCCGGACGGGATCCGGTCCTCCGGTCGCGCTGTCATCGTCGGCGGCGTCGTAGAGGGCCTCCATCGCAACCCGGATAGCGGCCTCGATGTCCATCATCGGGTGGTGCAACTTCTTCAACGACGAGCGGGCAAACAACGAACCCGAACCCACCGAGTGGTACCCGAGCGCCTCCTCGTATCGGCCACCGACGACGTCGTAGGAGACGATCCGGCCGGCCCGATCGGGGTCGGTGGCATCGACGTCATAGCCGACGAACAGCGGCACTGCGGCCAGCCCCCGCATGGCACCGCCCAGGTTGCCCCGCACCATGCCGGCCAGCCTGTTCGCCTTGCCGTTCAGGGTCAGCGAGACCCCTTCGAGCTTCTCGTAGTGCTGCAGCTCGACGGTGAACAACCGCACCATCTCCATCGCGATACCGGCCGTCCCCGCGATACCGATCGCGGAGTAGTCGTCGACCACGAAAACCTTGTCCATGTCGCGGCTGGCGATGAGGTTGCCAGCCGTGGCGCGGCGATCCCCCGCGATGAGGACACCACCACGGAAGGTGGCCGCGACGATGGTCGTGCCGTGCCGGGCGACCACCGGCTCGGCACCGACGGGCACGCTGTTCGCCCGGTGTCCGGGCAGCAGTTCAGGGGACGTGGCAGCAACGAAGTCGGTGAACGACGAGTTGCCCACCATGAAGTGGGACGCTGGCAGGGCTGCACCCGGATAGCGTCCCACCGAGGACTGGTCCATCGACTGTGATCGTCTCCTAGCTCCCGTTGTCCCTAGACCCCGTTGTCGCAGTCCCTCGCGTGCCGGACTCTCCTGTACCAGTCTGTCACAAGATGGTAACCCGCTGTACCGGGCATGTCGCCCGGATGTCCCGGGTGGCTGTCACTGGCCGCCCTTCTGGACATAGGCGCGGACAAAGTCCTCGGCATTCTCCTCGAGTACGTCGTCGATCTCGTCAAGGATCGCGTCCACGTCCTCGCCGAGCTTCTCCCGACGTTCCTGGCCAGCCGGCGCACCGTCAGTCGTCTCGTCGTCTCCGCCGCCGCCTTGGCGCTGCACCTTCTCCTGGGACATTTCGCCTCCCGGACCGAGTTGTCTCTGACCCAAACAGTACCCAGCATGGCCGACAAAAGCTGCCAGGCCGGTCGGGTGATCAGCCTCGGGTGAGCGCCTCCACCAGTTCCGCAGCGGTGTTGGAGGCGTCCAGCAGTGCCCCGACGTGTGCACGGGTGCCTCGCAGCGGTTCCAGGGTAGGGATACGGACCAGGGATTCGCGACCAAGATCGAAGATCACCGAGTCCCAGGATGCCGCGGCCACCTCTGTGGCGTAGCGCTCCAGACACCGGCCGCGGAAGTAGGCGCGCGTGTCTTCCGGCGGCCGGGTGATGGCAGCGCGCACCTCCTCCTCGGTGACCAGTCGCTTCATCGAGCCCCGGGACACCAGACGGTTGTACAAGCCTTTGTGCAGCCGCACGTCGGAGTACTGCAGATCCACCAGTTGCAGCCGGGGCGAGGCCCATCCCAGGCCGTCCCTGGACCGGTAACCCTCCACCAACCGCAGCTTGGCCGGCCAGTCCAACCGGTCCGCGCACTCCATCGGGTCCCGCGCCAGCGCGTCGAGTACCTCTCCCCACATGCTCAGCACGTCCTGAGCGCTGTCCGAGGCGTCGTCCGGGCCACCGTCGCGCGCGAAGAACTGTGCGACTCGCTCGTGGTAGGCACGCTGCAGGTCCAGGCCGGTGAGGTGGCGACCACCTGCCACCTCCACCGTCGCCTTCAGCGACGGGTCACGGCTGATCGTGTGCACTGCCCGGACAGAGTCGACCAACCGCAGGTCATCGAAGCGTTCCCCGGCTTCGATCAGGTCCAGCACCAGCGCGGTGGTCCCCAACTTGAGATAGGTGGAGTATTCGGCGAGATTGGCGTCACCGATGATGACGTGCAGCCGCCGGTACTTATCGGCGTCGGCGTGCGGCTCGTCCCGGGTGTTGATGATGCCACGCTTGAGGGTGGTCTCCAGCCCGACCTCGACCTCGATGTAGTCGGCCCGCTGGGAGAGCTGGAATCCGGGATGCTCCCCCGCCGGCCCGAGGCCGACCCGGCCCGATCCGCAGATCACCTGGCGGGAGGCGAAGAACGGCGTCAACCCGGCGATCACCATGGTGAATGGCGTGGACCGCGCCATGAGGTAGTTCTCGTGGGTGCCGTAGGAGGCGCCCTTACCATCGACGTTGTTCTTGTACAACTGGAACAGTGGCTGGTCGGGCACGGTACGCGCGCGCAACGCAGCTTCTTCCATGATCCGCTCGCCGGCTTTGTCCCAGATCACCGCGTCGCGCGGGTTGGTCACCTCAGGGCCGGAGAACTCCGGGTGTGCGTGGTCCACATAGAGCCGGGCACCATTGGTGAGTATGACGTTCGCCGCGCCGAGATCGTCCAGTTCCGGATCGGGCTGAGCGAGGCCCGGGACCCCCAGATCGAACCCGCGGGCGTCCCGTAGTGGGGACTCCACCTCATAGTCCCACCGGGCCCGCTTGGCTCGCGGCACTTCGGCCGCCGCGGCGTAGGCCAGTACGACCTGGGTGGAGGTCAGCACCGGGTTGGCAGTGCTGTCCCCGGGTACCGAGATGCCGTACTCCACCTCGGTCCCCATGATCCGGCGCATACCCGCAGAGTACGTGCCCAGACCAGGTTGGGCCCGGTTGCCTTCTGGTCATTTGCCCCAGCGCCGGTCCGCGGGCCGCTGAGCGGCTGGCTCGCCCGCACGTAAGCCGGCTCACACCCGGGAAATAATTGAACTTTCAAGTTGTTGTGCTGGGTACGTCTACGCAAGATCGCGCAGGACTCCATCACACGGAGGGTTTGGACCATGAGCACTGCTACGACTGCGATTCCCGGGTATGTCGCCGGCACGTGGGAGATCGACGCCACGCACTCCGACGTCTCGTTCTCCGTCCGTCACATGATGGTCAGCAAGGTGCGGGGCCGGTTCAACGGTGTCTCCGGCCGCCTGGTCACCGGTACTGACCTGATCGACTCGTCAGCGAGCGTGGAGATCGACGTCGACAGCTTTGACACCGGCAACGCGCAACGCGACGAGCACATCCGGTCGGCTGACTTCTTGCATGCGGCTCAGTTCCCCACCATGAGTTACCGGTCCAGCGGTCTGCGCTGGGATGGCGATGACCTCGTGGTGGACGGCGAGTTGACCTTGCACGGCATTACCCGTCAAGTCCCCCTTGCCGTCGAACTGACCGGTTTCGGCCCAGACCCCTACGGCGGCACCCGCGCCGGCTTCTCGGCCACCACGAAGATCAACCGCAAGGACTTCGGCATCGACACCGAGTTGCCCCTCGACGGCGGCGGTGTGGTGATCGGCGACACCATCCAGATCACCCTGGACATCCAGGCCATCCTGCAGAGGTCCTGACTGCTACTAGCGCCGCACCGCATTAGTGAGTGCTCACTGGTGGACTGGGTCGGCGCTGTCGGAATGTTGTGGTGTGAGCAGCAGACGGGTGAGGGCGCCGACGATCCAGGTCTGGGCATCGTGGGCGGACCATCGGCGGTCCTGAACCAGTGAGCGGAAGACGTCGTAGCTGGTGCCAGCCACCGGCCGCGCCCGCCCGATCCGGCCTCACCTGCCGGGTGCCGCCCACGACCAGCTACCGGCCTGGGCAGCCCGGCTCGGCAACCGGCCGGTGATCTACGTGTCGCTCGGCACCGTCCCGATCTTCAACCAGCCCGGGACCTTCGCCCCGATTCTGGAAGCCCTCGCCGGTGAGGACATCGAGGTCGTCGTGACCGTGGGGCACAACAACGACCCCGCTGCCTTCGGGAACCTGCCGGCCACTGTGCACGTCGAACAGTGGCTTTCCCTAGCCGCGCTGCTGCCACGCTGCGATGCGGTGGTCTGTCACGGCGGCGCCGGGACGACCCTGGCTGCGCTGGCCTGCGGCCTACCGCTGGTTGTCCTGCCCCGCGGCGCCGACCAGTTCCCCACCGCAGCCGCCTGCCAACGCGCCGGCGCCGCCCTGGTGCTCACTCCCGATCACCTCACCGTCGACGCCATCCGCGACAGCGTCCGCACCGTGTTGACCGAGGTCTCCTACCGCACCGCGGCGCTCCGGCTGCAATCTGACATCAGCGCTATGCCCCCAGTCCAGCAGGTCGCCCGCGATCTCCCGCACCTCGCCACTGCCTACGTGACGACTCGGCGGTAATGGCCGCGGGCGTGCCTCCTACAGGTACTGGCCGGTGTTGGTGGCGGTGTCGATGGCCCGGCCGGACTCGGAGTTCTTGCCGGTGACCAGGGTGCGGATGTACACGATGCGTTCTCCCTTCTTGCCGGAGATCCGCGCCCAGTCGTCCGGGTTGGTGGTGTTGGGCAGGTCCTCGTTCTCGGCGAACTCGTCGACGATCGAGTCGAGCAGATGGGTCATCCGCAAACCCGGCTGACCGGTTTCCAGCACCGACTTGATGGCCTTCTTCTTCGCCCGATCCACGATGTTCTGGATCATCGCGCCGGAGTTGAAGTCCCGGAAGTAGAGGACTTCCTTGTCACCGTTGGCATAGGTGACCTCCAGGAAGCGGTTATCCTCGCTCTCGGCGTACATCCGCTCAACGGTGCCCTGGATCATCGCCTGGATGCAGGCCGCGCGGTCGTGCCCGAACTCGGCGAGGTCGTCTTCGTTGAGCGGCAATGTTGTGGTCAGGTACTTGGAGAACACATCCCTGGCCGCCTCGGCGTCCGGACGCTCAATCTTGATCTTCACGTCGAGCCGTCCGGGACGCAGGATCGCCGGATCGATCATGTCCTCGCGGTTGGAGGCACCGATGACGATGACGTTCTCCAGCCCCTCCACACCATCGATCTCGCTGAGCAGCTGCGGCACGATCGTGGTCTCCACGTCGGAGGAAACCCCCGACCCGCGGGTACGGAAGATCGAGTCCATCTCATCGAAGAACACGATGACCGGGGTGCCCTCCGACGCCTTCTCCCTGGCGCGCTGGAAGATCAGCCGGATGTGCCGCTCGGTTTCACCGACGTACTTGTTGAGCAGTTCCGGGCCCTTGATATTGAGGAAGTAACTCTTGGCCTCACTGTCCCCACGAACCTGGGCCACCTTCTTGGCCAGCGAGTTGGCCACCGCCTTGGCGATCAGGGTCTTGCCGCATCCGGGAGGACCGTAGAGCAATACGCCCTTGGGCGGGCGCAGCTCGTATTCCCGGAACAGGTCGGCATGCAGGAAAGGCAGCTCGACGGCGTCGCGAATCTGCTCGATCTGGTTGGCCAGACCGCCGATGTCCTCGTAGTGGACGTCGGGGACCTCCTCCAGCACAAGATCCTCGACTTCCGCCTTGGGCACCCGCTCATAGGCGTAGGCGGCCTTGGTGTCCACCACCAGGGAGTCGCCCGGCTTGAGCGGCACCGCGTCGGGGTTGTCCGGGCCGGGCAGCAGCGGGTCAGCCAGCCACACCACCCGCTCCTCGTCGGCGTGACCCACGACCAGCGCCCGGGTGCCGCAGTCCAGCACTTCGCGCAGTGCGCAGACCTCTCCGGTGGATTCGAAGGTGCCGGCCTCGACCACGGTCAGCGCTTCATTGAGCCGCACGCTCTGCCCGCGGCGCAGTTGCGGAACCTCCACCGCGGGTGACACCGCCACCCGCATCCGGCGCCCAGAGGTGAACACGTCCACGGAGCTGTCCTCGAAACCGGCCAGGAACACGCCGTAGCCGCTGGGTGGCTGGGCCAGCCGGTCGACTTCCTCGCGCAACGCGAGCAGCTGGCTGCGGGCTTCACGCAGCGTCTCCACCAGTTTGGCGTTCCGCTCGGTGAGCTGGGCTACCGATGCGGAGGCCTCGGCCAGACGCTCCTCCAGTAGCCGGACATGCCGGGGAGACTCGGTCAAGCGGCGGCGCAGCAGCGTCACCTCGTCCTCGAGAACCCTGATCTGAGCGGCCAGCGCAGGGTCAATACGGTCTCGACCCTCAGCGGCCCGGTCGCCGGGATAGTCGTGCGGCACGAGGCACCTCCTCCCGCGGGTTGTGGAGACCATCAACGGTACGGGACGCTGCGCCAGAACCGTGAGTTAACGGCAAATCAACTACTGGGCAAACTCGGACGCAGCGACTACAGACGCCGGTTGGACCGGCTGGGCCGCTGCGGAGTGGGCGGTACGACCCCCTGGGCCAACCGCCGGGCAGTGAGCAGGAACGCCGTGTGCGCCACCATCCGATGCTCCGGGCGGACGGCGAGCCCTACGGTGTGCCAGGGTCGCTGCAGCGTTTCCCAGGCCTGCGGCTCGGTGTAGCAGCCGGCCTCCCGCAACGCCTCAGCGCTGCGGGACAGCTGGGTGGTGGTGGCCACATAGATGGTGAGCACCCCTCCCGGGACCAGCGCGTCTGACACCGTCGGCAGCACATCCCACGGATGGAGCATGTCCAGCACCACGCGGTCCACCGGCTGATCAGCCGGGTGGGTGGCGAGGTCGGCCAGGCGCAACTCCCAGTTCGGCACGGTGGCTGCGAAAAACCGTGCCACGTTGGCCGCAGCGTGTTCGGCGTGATCGGCGCGCACCTCGTAAGACAGCACGCTGCCGTGCTCCCCGACCGCCTGCAGCAGCGAGCAGGTCAGCGCTCCGGATCCGGCGCCGGCCTCGAGCACCCGCGCACCGGGGAAGACGTCGCCCCACATCAGGATCTGCGCGGCATCCTTCGGGTAGATCACCTGCGCGCCGCGAGGCATGGAGAGCACGTAGTCGGCCAGCAACGGGCGCAACGCGAGATACTGCGTTCCTGTGGCGGAGATGACGACGCTTCCCTCGGGTAGGCCGAGCAGGTCATCATGGGCCAACGCCCCGCGGTGGGTGTGGAACTGCGCGCCAGGCTCCAGCACGACCGTGTGCCGACGTCCCTTGGGGTCGGTGAGCTGTACCCGATCGCCGGGTTGGAACGGTCCGCTGGCTCGAGTCACGGACAGTCATGCTGGCAGACGCCCACCGGGCCGCGTGCGCAGTACTGTCAGTGGGCTCGCCTACCCTGCCTGCCATGACGGAGACCCTGACCGGCGGCCCACCGGAGACCAGCACCGCAACGAGCCCGGCACCCCGCAGACGGCCGGCGCTGTCCCCGTCGCGGGCGGCGGATTTCAAGCAGTGCCCGCTGCTGTACCGGTTCCGGGTGGTCGATCGGCTGCCCGAGACGCCGAGCCGGTTGCAGGTCCGCGGCACAGTCGTGCATGCCGTGCTGGAGCGGCTGTTTGCGCTACCCTCGGACCGGCGCGAGCCTGTGGCCGGACGGGACCTGGTTGATGGGGCCTGGCGTGACGTCCTGGCCGACAGCCCGGAGCTGGCCGGGCTGTTCGCCGGGCCCGGGGATCCGGAGCAGGTCCAGTGGCTCGACTCCGCGCGTGATCTTGTCGATGCCTACTTCGCGCTTGAGGACCCGCGGTTGGTCGAGCCGGAAGCCTGCGAGCTGCTGGTGGAGGCAGAGCTGGCGAGCAGCGATACCGGGGAGGGTGAGCCATTGCTGCTGCGGGGCTACATCGACCGGCTCGATGTCGCGGCATCCGGGGAGATCCGGGTGGTGGACTACAAGTCCGGCGCCGCGCCTCGGGAGGTCTTCGAGGCCAAAGCGCTATTCCAGATGAAGTTCTATGCGCTGGCTCTGCTGCGGATCCGTGGAGTGGTGCCGCGCCAGCTGCGGCTGTTGTACCTGGCTGATCAACAGATGTTGAGCTATACCCCGGATGAGGCGGAGCTGGTCCGGTTCGAGAGGACCCTCACCGCGATCTGGGCCGCGATCCAGCGGGCCGCTCGCAGCGGTGACTTCCGGCCCAGTCCCAGCCGGATGTGCGACTGGTGCGATCACAAACCACATTGCCCGGCTTTCGGCGGCACCCCACTCCCCTATCCAGGCTGGCCGGACTCTTCCACCGCGGGCGCTCAAAACGCTAGGGACCGTGCGGAGTGAAGACCACCGTGGAGGTTCAGGCGGGTGCACCGTCGCCGTGCCTCTTACTACTACAGTAGGAACTCCTGTGGTGGGGCCTACTGTGGTATGATTTGTGGGTGGGAGTTGAGAAGGTAAGCGCGTCGTTCGACTTGAAACTCGGCGAGGAGATCCGGGCGTCGGCGGCCGGTACCGGACAGAGTGTCTCAGCCTGGCTGGCGGAGGCCGCCCGCGATCGACTGCGGCTCGAAGCCTTGGCGAATGCGGTAACGGCATGGGAGCAGCAGTTCGGGCCTCTTACCGAGGCCGAGCTGGGTGACGCTGATCAAGTCCTGGAACGCGCCACGGAGCGTCGCCGCAGGGGTGTCGCCTGAGTGGGTCTCGTTCTCGACTCGGGTGCCTTGATCGGGTTCGAGCGCGGCGATCGGGAGGTGGCAGCGCTGATCGAAGCGACCCGGCGGCGGCGCGAGCCCGTCATTACCTCCTCCGGCTGCGTTGCGCAGGTCTGGCGAGGCGGTCCGACCCAGGCGCTGGTTGCCCGCCTGCTGCGCGGGATCCGGGAGCAAGGATTGGACAGCGAGGTCTCCCGGCAGATCGGTCGGTTGTGTGGAGAAGCAGGCTCGAACGATGTCGTCGACGCCCACGTCGCGCTCCTCGCCCATGACCACGACGTGGTCCTCACCAGCGAAGCCGCCGATCTCCGACGGTTGCTGCGCACTGGCGGATCGACCGCTCAAGTGCAGAGCTGCTGAACCGAACACCGGGGCGCTCGGCATGTCAGGACTCCTTCAGAACCGGCAGGAACGGATGTCGCTGGCCAGGATGGCCTTGGCGCCACAGGCGGACAGCTCATCCATGATCCGGTTGGCGTCCCCGCGGGGCACCATCGCCCGGACCGCGACCCAGTCGGGATCGGCCAGCGGGGCCAGCGTCGGTGACTCGAGCCCGGGCGTGATGGCGACCGCCTCGTCCAGCAGGGTGCGCGGGCAGTCGTAGTCGAGCATCACGTACTGCTGGGCGAAAACCACGCCCTGCAGGCGCGCGACGAGTTGTGCCCGTTCCGGGGATGGCTCAGCGTCGGACCGCTCCACAAGTACCGCTTCGGAGGAGCAGATCGTGTCCCCGAAAGTCGCCAGACCGTGCTGACGCAGGGTGCGACCAGACCCGACCACGTCGGCGATCGCGTCCGCCACGCCGAGCTGCACAGAGATCTCCACCGCACCGTCGAGCTGGATCAGGGTGACCCGAACACCGTGCCGGGCCAGGTCAGCGTGGACCAGCCGGGGGTAGGCAGTGGCGACCCGCAGTCCTTCCAGGTCACCGACCTTCCATTCCCGGCCCACTGGTGCGGCGTAGCGGAAGGAGGATCCGCCGAATCCGAGCGCGAGCCGCTCGATCACCGGCGCCTCGGAGTCCAGCACCAGATCCCGGCCAGTGATCCCCAGGTCCAGCTCGCCCGACCCCACGTACACGGAGATGTCCCGCGGTCGGAGGAAGAAGAACTCCACCTCATTGGCGGTGTCGAGGACCGTCAAGTCCTTGGGGTCGTGTCGTTGCCGGTAGCCCGCTTCGGTCAGCATCTCCGAGGCGGGCGCCGCCAGCGTGCCCTTGCTGGGTAAGGCAACTCGCAGCATCCTGGGCTCCCCGTTGATCGACACGCCTGCCATCGGCACCTCACAGGTAGCGGTAGACGTCGGTGGTACTGATCCCCCGGCCGAGCATGAGCACCTGTACCCGGTAGAGCAGTTGGGAGATCTCCTCCGCCAATCGGTCGTCGGACTCGTGCTCAGCCGCGATCCACACCTCACCGGCCTCCTCGAGCACCTTCTTGCCCTGCGCGTGCACCCCGTCGTCCAGCGCCGCGACCGTGCCCGAGCCGTCGGGGCGGGTCCGGGCGCGCTCGGTGAGCTCGGCAAAAAGCTCGTCGAACGTCTTCACAGGATGCAGCCTACGGCTCCCGGTAGGTGGTACTGAGTGGTCCTACGTCGGGGGTTGACTTATCGGCGGTTCTCTGCCGTCCCCGGGGGAGTGGGGTGATTGGTTGCGGAGGTGCCGGTGACGGCAACTCTGGGCGAGAGGTTGCCGTTGGTCGCACCAGCGCGCACAACGATGGTCCTTCCCGGATCTCATCGTTCCAATACGGCTCAGACGGCATTCATGGAAGGCTCAGTGGACTATTGGCGAGCACTTCCCCGTCGATTACCACAGCAGCCGTATCGGTAACGGTTCGCTGGCGTAACCGTTCGCCAGCAGCAATCAAGCGCTGTGCGTAATCCTGCTGTTCGGCTGCGCTTGCGCTGCCCTCCATGATGCGCATCGCCAATGCGGCCATTGCCCTGTTGAGCCGCGCCAGCTCGGTCAGGAGTTCCCGGTCTTCCCGGATCACCGGGATGCACCGTACTGACCTACGAGGTTCCGCTCGTGGTACACGCGTCTCAAGCTCCTATCGCCATGTCGTGCTGGGGGCACCCGGGACCGGGGAACACCTGCCACTGGTGGAAGCGGGGGATGCATCCCGTTGATGGGGACGCCCAGCTCGGCGTTCAGCCCGGCACCGGGGCCTTGATAACCATCGTGCTCCCCACCGCGGTCGCGGCCCACCCCGAGCCGACACCATCTATTGATCGCGCTATGTCCTGACCGCGTGGGGAACTTCTGTGTTGGTTTGGGCAGGTCGCGCCAAGGCGGTAGCGTTCATCTGCCACCTGCGGAAACCGCCTACGGGTCGAGTTATTGCGACATCGAGGGGAACGCCATGCCGAATCCGCGCAGCCAGAAGCAGCAGCGTGAGCAACTGGTGGATTCCCTGCGCATCTCGGGCGCGTCATGGGTAGAGGTGGCAGCGGCGCTCCAGCAGCGCTACCGGATCAATGCACGGCTGGCGCTGCGCTACGCCCACGGCTGGAGCCAACGCCAGGCCGCTGATGATGGAACCGGCGCTGGCCTGATGAGCTGAAGACCTTCAAATCTTTCTCATATTGGGAGCTGTGGCCAGGCAGTACCGGCCATGCGCCTTCCTTCGACAACCTCAGTAAGCTGGCAGAACTGTACGAGTGCGCCGTCAGCGATTTGCTCGGAGACTTGCTTGACTTCCGCCGCCTGGATACAGCCAGCGACCCAAGTTCGCATACCGCGGTGGACAGAATACTGGCCGCCCTTCCCGCTGAGCGTAGACTTGGCGGTGAAGCAGGAGTGTCGGCGCGGCATGGCCGAGACGAATGGAACGCGCTGTCACCGCTGGTTCTGTCGCGAGCGGCCGACCCGCTCGTGCAACGGCTGCAAGAGGTGAGTTTTACTGAATTGGCGCAGGTGATTGTGGTGGGGATGCAGCACCTCAATCCGTCCGTGAGCCGGTGCGAGTTGCTGTCCAAGCTGAGCACAGCTTTGACCACCGCCGCTGTCACACCGTTGTTCGACGTGCTCAATCCCGAAGAACACCACCAGGTGACACGTCAGATGCAGCACCACGAAGACTTCGATCCATCAGTCCTCCGCTAATGCGAGCGCATGATCACCAACCTCCGCCAACAAGGCGACGTAATCGGCCCCCAACTCACCCTGCAAAGCGCCTTAGGGCACCGGGAGGTGGCGCACCGGCTGGCCCAGACAGCGCCCACAAGCTTTCAGCAACGCACGGTATCCGCCTACGCCGAGCTGGCCCAACTCATCGGCTGGCTGTGTTTCAACATGGGCGACTACCACAGTGCGCAGCATTACTACGAAGATGCTCGCAGTGCGGCCCACGACGCCCAGAACGTCGAGCTGGTTACTTTCGTCTTGTGCAGTATGAGCCATCTTGCCACCTGGCAAGGGAAGCCGCGCGTCGGGCTTGATCACACCGCAGCCGCTGCAGCTTGGGCGACGCAAACAAACAGCTCACTTGCTCAAGCCTATGCCTCTGACGTCGCGGCACGCGCCTATGCAGCCGACAATAAGCCGGTCGAGTTCCAGGTGGCACTCGACCGGGAATACACGGCGCTCACCGCCCAGCGCTCAGATGAGCCGACTGCCTCCTGGTGGTATGTCTGCAACGAGTCATGTTACTGGGGGACGGCGGGTGAAGGTGCCCTCAATCTCAGGAACCGGATGCCGCGATGACCGCGATCGACAAATCGCTACGTTGGTTGACCCAGCAAACCTACATAACCGCACTTTTGTGTTGCTCTTTCGGGCCGAAGCACTCATCCAACAGACGGAAATCACCGAAGCCAGCAGCATCGTTGCCGATGTTGTGCGTCTCACCGCCGGAAACGGCTCACGCCGAATTGCCCAGCGCATCACGGACCTGCGTGAGTTACTGACTCCATGGCAACGAACCAAACCGGTGCGTGAGCTGGATGAGCGGTTGACAATTTATCGTAACAGTGCAGGGATTGACGCCGGCAACACGAAAAACACATACTCGCGGTAGTACGTGCCTGGCTCCCGGCACGATACCCACCCTCCGCCAGCCCTCAGCGCCCATACAAACCGGTGAATGTCAGTCGCCTTCGGATTCTCGCCAACGTTGCCCGCTCCTCAGAGCGCTGCGACAGGAAGGCGTCATGGATCATCCGGCCGATGCCTTCGCCTTGTCAGGACCGTTCTGGCCCGTTGAGGCTGAACACGAATGAGACCTTGCCGATGGATTATCAGGCGGTGCTCCCTGTAGCAGATCCGATGGAATGAGAGATCACGTCAGCATGATCTCCGAGGAAGGGGACTCATTTTGCGGGGAGCTCGTGGAGCATCGGGTGATCGCGTGAGCCTGGAGTTCTTCGGCACCGGTCGCAGGCAACTCGTCCTGGCGCTGGTCGCGCTGGCGCTGAGCTCGGGCATGGTGCAGTTGGTCAAGACCGAGCGATCGTCTGGGTGACTGGCCTACTGGAGGTCTCCTGGAGGACACCCGACACAGGAGGCTGGTCGCGTGCCCACTGCTGTTTATTCTGGTGGCACACGGGGTGACGGACCCAGAGACTGAGCAGATGGTCGGGCCGGCAGGCTGTCGCTTCTCTCAGCGAGCCAGTCCTGGAGCCGAGCATGACGGAACTGATACACCGGCCCAACCGTCCGTAGAATGTTGCGGCTACGGGCGTCGTCAAGGAACCGCACCAGACGCACCGGCGCCTGGCCACGACGCCGCAGCTGCGCGCTCACCAGTGTGGTGGTCCATGTGGCCGATGACACCAACGCGGCTCCAAGCCCGATCTGCAACCCGACCGCAAGTCCGCTCACAGGCCCGTTGAGCCGCCAGATGAAAATACCGAACCCGACCCCGATCACGAGTCCTAGTCCTATCCCGAACCCGAACTCACGTCGCCACAATGATCGGGGATCGACTGGACGGGTGGCATCCGGTGACGGCCGTCCAAGGCCGACAAGAAGCATGGTCAGCAACCCGGTCACGAGCCCAACGACGAGCCCGTCCCGGGCTCCGAGCCCGATGCCAAAGATGGGCACTCTCCCGATCCGAACTTTGGAGCCGTCGATTAGCCCAGTTACAAGTCCACTCCCGAGCCCGACGATGAGATCGGTTCGCAGGTCGGTTTTGGTCCACCGTGGCCGGCTCAGCTGCCGAGGACGTCGTCCCCCGAGCCCCACAACGAGCACGAACACGGGTCCCCACACGAAACCGACGGCAAGATCAATCACCAGCCCAACGATGAGGACTGTTCGCAGGTCCGTCTTGCTCCACAGCAACCGACCCGACTGTGGAGGAATTCGGCCTCCGAGCCCTGCCGCGAACCCATATCCGAGCCCGACAATTGTCCCCATGAGAAGCCCGGACGCAAGCCCGAATACCGCCCCGAGCACGAGTGCGTCTTTAAGTCCGGTCAGGAGCCCCACCACGAGTCCGAGGATAAGCCCGAACGTGAGCCCGGCGGGGAGATGAGTTCGGTTCCTAACTCTGTTCCATGGTCCCTGGAGTCCAGCTACGAGCACGAATCCGAGACCGATCACGAGCCCGTGCATGAGCCCGTCACCAATCCCAACGATGATTCCGTTTCCAAGTCCATCCCTGAATTCCACACTGAAGTGGCCACGCGCAAAGTCCAAATGGAGTCCTTTTATGCCTGTGCCGATCCCGCCAATAAAACCGATGGCGAATCCGACGATGAGGCATGTTCGGGTTACAGCCTCACTCCACCCTATCTGACCTGGCGACGTGAGAGGTCTCTTATTGAGCATGGACACGAGTCCGTAGCCAAGCCCGATCAGAAGTGCGTATATCGGCCCATACACGAGTCCGACCGTAAATCCTGCGATGACTTTTACCCATAAGTCCGCTCGTGGGCCGAATTCGCCCATGAATCCGTTCCCCAGCCCGGACGCGATCGGATACGTGAGGCATAATAGCCAGGTGGTGAACAGAGCGCGTGGCCACACCGAAATCCGGCGCGGAACCTGCCACCAGGCGAAGTCTCGTGTTTCCTCATCGTTCATATCTCGGGCCAGGCGTCCAAGCCATCTCTGAGCCTGATCAACGGTGTACGATGAACCAGTTCGACCAGGGCTTAGGGCATAGGCGGCAGGGAGCGACTGGGCAAGGAGATGGTTCTCAATGGTTTCTCGAGTCGCGAACTGATCATTGTCGCTGGCGGTGAGTTCAACCACCCGATCACCAGCACAATAGATGTCTCGGACCAGGGTGAGCATCAATGGGGTTTCCAACGCTTGCGCCAACGCACTACCGGGGTGTTTATTGAGATGATTGACTACGCGTTGCCACGGCTCGGGAAGCGGGCTGACCTGGCAACTTTCCAGATATTCCGCAGCCTGCTCGGGTCCGACCGGGCAAAGTTCAAGAGCCGCTGCCCCCTGCAGGTGATGACCACCGTCACTGACCGCTTTGGCCAGCTCCTCGCTACGAGTGAGCACGACCAACCGGAAGGTGGCCTGCTCGTTCAGCGCACGCAGCGCCACCTGGTGGAGCGGCTCGGGCATCTCGTCCAATCCGTCGAGGATTACCGCCAAGTAACCACCCTCGATCAGGCGAACCGCCATGTCTCGGCCGTATGCGGAGGCGCGCAACAAGTCGTTGTCGCGACTGAGCCGGAAGGCCAGCCAGTCCTTGAAGGACTGATCACCACTCGGATCCCAACCATGGACGGTGAGCAGTACCGGCACCGGAACTCTCGCCCGATCCTTGATTGGCTTCACACTCGACCGATGCTTGAGCGCATCAAGAACCAGCCGGATCGCCGCGCCAGTCTTGCCAGCACCCGGCGCACCGACGATCAGCACTCGGCCGGAGTCCAACCCACCGTACACCGCGAGAAGATCACCCAAGAAGCCAGAGCCCAGCTGCTCCACGGTGATCGCCGCCATGCCGGGCAATGGCGCGAACCGTGTCCCGCCCGCCCCTGCCACAGCCTGCGTTACTGGGCCAGTCACTTGTCGGTATGACCATCGCCACCGCAGGTCAATTGGCGCTGACTTGAACCCGCGCTGGCCTGCCTCCGATTCCCACAACCAGCGTAGTTGTTCGGCCAGTTCGTCCGCTGCGCGCTCCACCGGAAGCCACGCAGCCACCGGACGCCTGCGAGCCCATACCACGACATTGACCGCGAGCGGTACCAGCGACAGCAGGGAGACCAGCTGCGCGACGCTGGCTGCCGTATTCAGATCCTTAGCCCTGAGAACGAAACCCACCACGCCGAGCAGAACCGCAAGGCCAGCGAGGACGAGCCCAGCGAAGAACCATCGAGTCCTGAGCCGTACACGCCGCCGCATCTGGTCATCCTGCCTTACTCCCTAGATGAGTGGTTCACGACCGAGCATCACCTCGCCAGCGGAAGGACCAAGAACAGCAATGATGAGCGGCAGGCCAAGGGGTTCCGGACGGTCAACCGCTATGTCATCCGGTCGAGACGGATCATCTACCGTGTCCTGTACAGCTCGAGGATCGGGATCAGCGCGGACAAATCAACCGAGCGGGTTCCTCTCCGCGGCGGTCTTCGAGAACCGCATCCTCAAGACCTCCGAGGGAAGCCTCATCTCCGACGACTGCAAGAACCTCAAGTCTGGTGTCTCTGGCACGGTCGCCATCAGGTGCGAACGCGACGAGAATGCGCATGCCCTCGCGGAGATCAGTTCGACGGAAGGCGCGATCGGCTACGTCGACGCTCCGCCGACCAATCCGCAGCGGAAGAACCGCAGCGCGTCCTCATTCAGTTGGACGACGTATACCCGGACATCAGGGAACATCTACCGCGAACGCGAAAAGGGCTACCCGTTCTGGGCGGTCGAGTACATCTACACGGAGGGGACCCCTAAGGACGGCACGCGGCTGAAGACCTTCCTGAAGTACCTGTCCAGCGGCGCGGGTGGCACGTTGATCCAGGCCGCCGGTTACACGCCTTGTGTGAACTCGGACGGCAGCTACCACCCTTGCGACTGACGGATCGGTCAGGTCCTCTGGACGTGTGTCGCTCAGGCGTTGAAATACTTGGCTTCCGGGTGGTGGGCGACGATGGCGTCGGTGGACTGCTCGGGGTGCAGCTGAAACTCCTCGGACAGCGTCACCCCGATCCGATCCGGTCGCAGCAGGGCGACGATCTTCGCGCGATCCTCGAGTTCTGGGCAGGCCCCGTAACCCAGTGAGTACCGGGCCCCCCGGTATCCGAGTTTGAAGAGCTCCTCCACCTCAGCCGGGTCCTCCTCGGCGACCGCTGCCCCGGAGGAAAATCGCAGCTCCTCCCGGATCCGCCGGTGCCAGTATTCCGCCAAGGCCTCGGTCAGCTGCACGCCCAGGCCGTGCACCTCGAGGTAGTCCCGATAGGCGTCCTTGGCGAACAGCTCAGCCGCGTAGTCGGCGATCGCCTGACCCATCGTCACCAGGTGCAACGGCAGCACATCGACCTCACCAGCACCCAGCGCTGCCTGCTGTGGCCGGTAGAAGTCGGCCAGGCACAGCCGGCGATCCCGGCGCTGGCGGGGAAAGGTGAAGCGGAACTGCTCGGCGGCGTCCGGCCGGGGCTCGGTGAGCACAATGAGGGCGTCGCCGTCGGCGACCGCCGGGAAGTACCCGTAGACCACCGCCGCGTGCGCGAGCACCCCCTCCGTGGTCAGCCGGTCCAACCAGTAGCGCAGCCGGGGCCGCCCCTCGGTCTCCACCAACTCCTCGTAGGAGGGGCCGTCCTTGCTCCGGGACCCACGCAGGCCCCACTGGCCCAGAAAGGTGGCCCGCTCGTCGAGCATGGCGGAGAACTCGGCCACCGGAATGCCCTTGACCACCCGGGAGCCCCAGAACGGCGGAACCGGGATCGGCACGTCGGTGGCGACGTCGGAGCGCGCCGGTACCGGTTCTTCGGTGCCGGTCTCCCGGGCCCGGCGCGCGTGCGCGATCCGCAGCGACCGCTCCCTGCGGGCCTTGCGCTCGGCCGCTTTGGCGTCCTCCCTCGGGTCGGCGACGACGGTCCCACCCCGCTTCCGCGTCATGATCGAATCCATCAGCCGCAGACCCTCGAAGGCGTCCCGGGCGTAACGGACCTCCCCGGCGTAGAGCTCCGCGAGGTCGTTCTCAACGTAGGCGCGGGTCAGCGCGGCGCCACCGAGCAACACCGGGGTGCCCGACAGTCCCCGGGAGTTCATCTCCTGCAGGTTCTCCTTCATGATCACCGTGGACTTGACGAGCAGTCCCGACATCCCGATGGCGTCCGCGTGGTGGTCTTCGGCGGCCTGCAGGATCGTGCTGATCGGCTGCTTGATGCCGAGGTTGATCACCTCGTAGCCGTTGTTGGACAGGATGATGTCGACCAGGTTCTTGCCGATGTCATGGACGTCACCCTTGACGGTCGCCAGCACCAGCCGACCCCTGGTATCGCCGTCGGAGCGCTCCATATGGGGCTCGAGGTGCGCCACGGATGCCTTCATCACCTCGGCCGACTGCAGCACGAACGGCAGCTGCATCTGGCCCGAGCCGAACAGCTCACCCACGGTCCGCATGCCCGACAGCAGGGTGTCGTTGATGATCTGTAGCGCGGGCCGCTGCTCCAGGGCGACGTCCAGGTCATCGGCCAGCCCGTTGCGGTCCCCGTCGACGATCCGCCGCTCCAACCGTTCGAACAGCGGCAGCGCGGCCAGCTCGGCCGCCCGGGATTGCCTCGTCGACGACGTCGTGACGCCGTCGAACAGCGACATCAGCTCCTGAAGCGGGTCGTAATCCTCGCGCCGCCGGTCGTAGACCAGATCGAGTGCCACGGCGCGCTGCCCGTCCGGGATCCGGGCCATCGGGACGATCTTCGACGCGTGCACGATCGCGGTGTCCAATCCGGCCTGCACGCACTCGTGCAGGAAGACCGAGTTGAGCACCTGGCGGGCTGCCGGGTTGAGACCGAAGGACACGTTGGACACCCCGAGGGTGGTCTGCACCTCCGGGTAGCGGCGTTTGATCTCGCGGATCGCCTCGATGGTCTCCAGCGCATCCCGTCGCGTCTCCTCCTGGCCGGTGGAGACGGGGAAGGTGAGGCAGTCGACGATGACGTCACAGGTGCGCATGCCCCAGTTCGCGGTCAGGTCATCGATCAGCCTTGACGCCACCCGCACCTTCCACTCCGCGGTGCGGGCTTGCCCCTCCTCGTCGATGCACATCACTACGACAGCCGCGCCGTGTTCGCGGATCAGCGTCATGGCGCGCTGGTACCGCGAATCGGGCCCGTCGCCATCCTCGTAGTTCACCGAGTTGACCACACACCGCCCGCCGAAGCATTCCAGACCGGCGCGCAGCACCGCGGGCTCGGTGGAGTCCAGCATCACCGGCAGCGTCGACGCGGTGGCCAGCCGCCCGGCCAGCTCGGCCATGTCGACGGCGCCGTCGCGGCCGACGTAGTCCACGCACAGGTCGATCAGGTGCGCGCCGTCCCGAGTCTGTGCGCGAGCGATCTGCACGCAGTCCTCGAGGCGCCCGGCGAGCATGGCGTCGCGGAACGCCTTCGATCCGTTCGCGTTGGTCCGCTCGCCGACCATCAGCACGCTGGCGTCCTGGCGAAACGGCACCGCCGAGTAGAGCGACGACACCCCGGGTTCGGGTCGCGGCCGCCGGCGGCCGGGTTGCAGGTCGGCCATCGCCTGCACCACCGCCGTGATGTGCTCCCGGGTTGTGCCGCAGCAACCACCGACCAGCCGGACCCCGAACTCGGTGACGAAGCCGGTCAGCGCGGTGGCCAGCTCATCGGGGGTCAGCGGGTAGACCGCCCCTGTTGTGCCGAGCTCGGGCAGCCCCGCGTTGGGCATCACCGACAGCGGGATCCGGGAGTATTTGGCCAGTTGCCGCAGATGCTCACTCATCTCGGCCGGTCCGGTGGCGCAGTTCAATCCGATCAGGTCGATGCCCAGCGGTTCCAGCGCGGTGAGTGCCGCGCCGATCTCGGTTCCCAGCAGCATCGTCCCAGTGGTCTCCACTGTGACCTGAGTAATGATCGGCACATGCCGTCCCTCGGCGACCATGGCGCGGCGGGCGGCGATCACCGCTGCCTTGCACTGCAGCAGATCCTGGCTGGTCTCCACCAACACGGCGTCGGCTCCGCCGGCGAGCAAGCCACGGACCTGCTCGCAATAGGCGTCCCGCAGCTCGGCAAAACTGATGTGACCCAAGGTGGGCAGCTTGGTGCCCGGGCCGACGGAACCGAGCACGAACCGCTGCCGGTCTGCTTCAGCGAACTCGTCAGCCACCTCGCGGGCCAGTACCGTACCCGCCTCGGCAAGTTCCCGGATCCGGTCGCCGATGCCGTACTCAGCGAGATTGGCCAGATTGGCGCCGAAGGTGTTGGACTCCACCGCGTCGGCTCCCGCTTCCAGGTAGCCACGGTGCACCGCGCGGACGACCTCGGGACGGGTGATGTTGAGGATCTCGTTGCAACCCTCCAGCCCGGCGAAGTCATCCAAACTCAGCGGCACGGACTGCAACATCGTGCCCATCGCCCCATCAGCGACCAGAACACGTTGCGTCAGGACGTCGAGCAGCGATGACAGTGCCATGAGATGCAGCGTAGATGAGCGGTTTCGGGCCCTCCCGGTATCGCGGCACGGCCACCGGAACCCAAGAGCCGTAGGCTAGCCCGGTGACCTATCCGGACCGCTCCGGCAGCGACTCGGCCGACCGCCGATCGCCGCTGCCCCAGCTCACCTCGCCGGTGCTGGTGGCCGCGTTCGAGGGCTGGAATGACGCCGGGGACGCCGCGAGCACGGCCATCGAGCACCTGCAGCTGAGCTGGGATGCGACACCGCTGGCCGAGCTCGACCCCGAGGACTACTACGACTTCCAGGTCACCAGGCCGACCACCAAGCTGATCGACGGGATCACCCGGCGGATTGACTGGCCCACCACCCGCCTGTCAGTGTGCCGGCCGCCCGGCGCCGACTACGACGTGGTGCTGGTGCACGGTATCGAGCCGAACATGCGCTGGCGGTCGTTCTGCAATGAGTTGCTGGGCTACGTCATGGATCTCGGAATCACCAGCGTGGTAACCCTGGGCGCGCTGCTCGCCGATACTCCGCACACCCGGCCGGTGCCGGTCACCGGCACTTCCTACGACGCCACTTCAGCCGCCCGGTTCCAGCTGGAGCGGTCCAAGTATGAGGGCCCCACGGGGATCGTGGGGGTCTTCCAAGATGCCTGCGTGCAGGCCGGGGTGCCGGCCATCTCGTTCTGGGCCGCCGTGCCGCATTACGTCTCCGCGCCGCCCTCCCCGAAGGCCACGCTCGCCCTGCTGCACCGGGTGGAGGAGGTGCTCGACCTCGAGGTCCCGCTCGGTGGGCTGCCCGAGGAGTCCGAGGAGTGGGAGGCGACCGTCAGCGAGATGGCCGACGAGGACGACGAGGTCGCCAGCTACGTGCGTGCCCTGGAGGAGCGCGGTGACACCGACCTCACCTTGCACGAGGCCAGTGGGGACGCGATCGCTGCGGATTTCGAGCGCTACCTGCGCCGCCGCCGCCCCGGCGGCACTTCCGGGCCCCGCGGACCCCGGGACGGCCGTTAGCCAGCGGCGGATAGATGTTTGGATGCGAGCGGTGCGGGCGCCGTCGATGGTGGCTAGTCGCAGCAGCTGCCGGGCCGGCAGTGGCGGCTCGCACAATGAGGAAGTCCGTGCGGGCAGCGACGGCATCGACTGCGAGAATGTATCCCCACATCGCGATGTGATGTCTCACACACTCGACTCAAATAGCACAATTGACCGAATCGCCCCTTCTGGGCGAATCAGATCAGCAATGACTACTTAAGTATTGATAACGACTACTTAAGCATCATCGAATTTCACCCGAATAATGATACATTGCAATACCCACCGTGCACTTCTGCTTCGATGAGTGGTCATTGTGAAGCAAATAACGAAAATTTCGGTTGACCTGCTAGGAGGAATCGATGCCTGAACAACTGAGCCTCACTGAGGTCGAGTCGCAGGCGGTGGAGCTGCTTCCGGCCCGCACTGTGTTATCACTGCTCGCCGTGCCACCACACGGCGGTAGCGACGGCAGCAGCACCCCAGGCCGTGGCAAGAATATCTTCCCCGGTGGTGCGTTCTGCACGATCTATGCGTGCAACGCTACTAGCGGCGGAGCTACTAGCGGTACTGGCGGCGCCCCGGGTAGTCCCTGACCAAGCGGGTGGCCTGGCCTCTGGGTGGAGATAAACTCAATCCGGACGATGCACCAGAAGCGGCACCAGTTGCTCGTCGGCGGTCAGCGAACCGTGGTGGCCGATCAGGCGGCTCAGCTTGGGTGTGACCTGGGACCGGGTGATGGCGAAGTCCGCGCGGGCGGCGACGACGATGTCGCCGATGCGTTCGCGGATGCGGGGCTCCACTACCGGACCGAACCATCCTTCCGCGATGGCCTCGTCACGGGTGCAGATCCACGCTCGATCCCCGATCAGCTCATCCCAGGTGGCCAGGACATCGTCGCTGGCGCCCGGGTCGGTGTAGACGTACCGGGCGCGCGGCTCTCCGCCGAGCAGGCGCACCCCGGCCTGCAGCACCGGTTCGGTGTCGAAATCGAGCCTGCTTGCCTCGGGCACGGTCACCATCCCGTGGTCTGCGATCACCACGAGCTGGGTAGCCGGCGGGAGGCCTTCCGCGATCGTGGCCGCCAGACGATCGACATGGCCCAGCTGGAACCGCCAGGGAAGCGACCCGACACCGTAGACGTGCCCCAGCAGGTCCAGGTCGCCGTGGTAGGCGTAGCAGAACGTGCGCTCGCGTCCGGACACGGCGGCCAATGCGTTGCCCGCCAGATCTCCCAGCGCGTGCACCCCTTGGATCTCGCCGCCGCGCAGCGCAGCGCGGGTCAGACCCGTACCCCGATGCACCTGCGGAACCGCCAAGGTGACCTGAACTCCCGCCGCCGCGGCACGCTCCAGCGCCGTGGGACGCGGCTGGATATCCTCGGGCACGAACCTGTCCCGGAGATCGACCTGCTCGCCCGCCCCATGGGTGTGCCAGCTCAACGCATTGATCAAAACGCCGTCGGGGATGGCGAACGAGAAGCCGACGATTCCGTGCTGGCCCGCGGGTACACCCGTGCCGATGGCCGAGACGCTGGTCGCTGTTGTCGAAGGAAACCCGGCCGTTATCGGCGCGCTTGCCTTGGCCAATGACGAGAGAAAGGGAGCATCCACGGAGTGCTCCCGCAACGCCCGCCACCCGAGGCCGTCGACGAGCAGCAGGCAGACGCCCCGTACAGGGGCCAGCCCCAACCGATCGGTGAATCCCGCCACACCCAGACCGGCCAGCAGCGAGCACCCCACGTCGGCGAGTGACGTGCGACGGCCACCAGCTACATGCGGGGCATCCAGCATCACAACGCGATGCCCAGCAGGGCATCCACCGCGGTCCGCAGCAGCTCAGGAGCGTGCACGTCGCGGCCGCGCCCGGCGAGCGTCTCTGCGCCCCACGCGTCGATGGCCGCGAGGGCGCCTACGGTGTCCAGATCATCTGCCAGACGGGCGCGCAGCAAGCCCACCACGTCGTGGCCCGGTGCGCCGGCGGGGCGTGCGACGGCATCCCGCCAACGGTCCAGCCGGTTCAGCGCGGCCTCAAGCATCTCAGTGGACCAGGACCGGTCGGTGCGGTAGTGCTCAGACAGCAACGCCAACCGCAGCGCCATCGGGTCCACCTGGTCGGCCCGCAGCCGGGAGACGAAGACCAGATTGCCCTTCGACTTGGACATCTTCTCGCCGTTGAGACCGATCATCCCGGTGTGCACATAGTGCCGGGCCATCGGATACTCGCCGGTGAGCGCCTCGGCGTGCGCGGCGGAGAACTCGTGATGGGGAAAGATCAGATCGGAGCCGCCGCCCTGCACATCGAAGCCCATGCCCAGCCGGTTGAGCCCGATAGCGCAGCATTCCACATGCCAGCCAGGACGCCCCGGACCCAGCTCGGAATCCCAGGACGGCTCGCCTTCCCGAGCGGTGCGCCACATCAGGGCGTCCAGCGGGTGCCGCTTGCCGGGCCGCTCCGGGTCCCCACCGCGCTGCGCGGAGAGCCGGGCCATGGTGGCCTCGTCGTAGCCCGATTCGGATCCGAAGTGCTCGGCGGCATGGTGGTCGAAATAGAGGTCCGGGTGCGCGGGATCGTCGATCCGGTAAGCCGCTCCGCAGGCGAGCAGCTTGCCGATTACCTCGACGATCTCACCGATCGCTTCGACGGCACCGACGAAGTCTCGCGGGGGCAGCACCCGCAGTGATTCCATGTCCTCGCGGAACAGCGCGGTCTCCCGCATCCCGAGTACCACCCAGTCGTCCTGGTCGCGGATCGCCCGTTCCAGCAGTGGATCGTCGACATCGGTGACGTTCTGTACGTAGTGCACCTGGTGGCCGGCGTCGCGCCAGTACCGGTGGATCAGGTCAAAGGCCAGGTAGGTGGCCGCGTGCCCGAGGTGGGTGGCGTCGTAGGGGGTGATCCCGCACACGTACATCCGTGCGGTGGAGCCGGGCGCGGTCGGCCGGACCCGCCCGGCGGCGGTGTTATGCAGCCGTAGCGGCGGGCCCTGACCGGGTAGCTGCGGCAATGCTGTCGACATCCAGGGCTGCATGGATTCGACACTACGTCACCGCCCCGTGCCGACCGGTGGCCTCGGTGAGGTGCTACACCCGGTCAAGCAAGTCGCCGAAGATCCTCTGACCGAGCAGTTCGGCCTCCGCTGGTGTCAGGATCTCCCCGGGGACGTGTGACGGACCCCGACGAACACCACCGCCGACGCCGGATCCCACACGAACCGCCCGCCGGTGACCGTCACCGTGATCGGTGCGCCGCTGACGGGTTCCGCCGTGGTGATCACCGCCTCGCCGCTGAGCATGGCCGGTATACCCACTGCATCGATCGCACACATCGCGTACACCTCGACCCCACCGGGGAGCCGGACCCGGTGCCGGGTGGGCGCTGCCGAGAACGGATACGCGACCCGGACCTGCCCGTCAGCACCCAGGCGCACGACGTCTGCAGTATGCAGGCGGTCCAGTACCAGCGCGGCCGGCACCACGAATCCGGCTGCCACCCGATCCAGTTCCCCAGAATCGGGTGGGGCTCCGGTGGCGGCGAACGCCCGCAGGATGGCCTGACAGATTGCCCGCTCGGCTGGGTCCGTGGGAGCTGCGCGGCCCCGCCAGATGCGCAGGGCTGAGGCCGCGGACCCGTCGGTCGGTCGCGCGCAGCAGTCCTCCACCGCGCCGCTGGCGTCGACGCAGGCCGTTAGCTCCTCGTCGGCGGCGGCGCGGCCCAGGATTCTTCGGAGCGCGGCCATCGAGGGCGTTCCCTGCACCCGGCCGTCCTCATCGCGGTACAACCGGCAGGACACGCTCGGCGCCAGACTTAGCTCGCCGAAGGGATCGATCCCGTCCACCAGCAGCGTCGGCGACCCAGTCATGCCCACCGCAGCCGCCGCGTCGAGGTCGGTAACGACACAATGGGTCCGCTCGACCCTGACGCCGTGCCCGGCCAGCGCCTGGTCCAGCCGCTCCTCCAGCAGCGCGACGTTCGGGCAGCCGGGCACCTGCAGAATCTCCAGCTTCACCGCATGCCTCCCCTGACTCTGACCGGCCGAGGCCTCCCGAACACGTGCTGACCGGCCATTCCCACCAATCGTAGTTTGGGTGCCCGCCACCGGGAGGCCGACCGTGCGGACACACCGGCACGACACACGGCGCACGCCGGCACGACACGGGTCAGGAGGGTCTTCGGTGGCGGAGGTAGTCGCCGACCACTGCGGCGCCCAGGCTGTCCATAATTCTGGCCCGATACTCTCGCTACTCTTTCCGTGTGTGAATCAGACAAGCTAAACAACCGACCGGATCGCCCATTCCGGACGAATCTTTCATTGCGCATTTAGGTCTGTGTAACTCGGGCTGATCTGATACTGCGTGTGCGATCATGTATTCACTCTGTAGTTAAGAGGAAGTAGCAAAATAGACACAAGACGCGCATCTTGTCACTCTTTCTTGCGATACTCTAGGCCATTCGGGTACTCTTATGACGCACCCACCTTGCGGTGCGTCATAATCCTTACGCGAGGCTCAGACCTGCCGATGCGCCTCGGAAGGCTCGGTTGGTGATCGATTTGCATTAGAGTCAGCTGCTCGATCTGTCGACATTCCGAGGTTCTGCCCCCCGTTTCCAGTGGCCCCTAGCCCTAGGAGATATCGATGTCTGACGAACTGACCTTTGCCGAGATTGACGCTCAGCAGGCGGAGTTGCTCCCCGCGCGTACGGTTCTGTCCCTGTTCGCGACCGGTGCCACCGGCGGCATCGGCACCCCCGGCGGCACCGGCACCCCCGGCACCGGGCCCGGCGGCGGAGCCGGCGGCTCCGGTGGGGGGGCCGGCGGCGGCCTATTCTTCAACTTCCTGAGCGGCTTGGGCCCTGGAGGGACCGCGTCCGCGGGTAACGCCACCGGCGGCCTCGGGGGCCACGGGGGCAACACCTGAGCCCGTAGCAGCTGAGTTCAGCCTTGACACCTGCCATTCACTGCGGGAAGGCACCGGATAATCAGCGGAGGTGTGAGCGCTGGGGGCGGCCGATGGCGGGTTAGGGGCGCTTTCTGTGGCGGAGGTAGTCGCCGACCACTGCGGCGCCCAGACCGTCCACTCCGGGGTCGAGTACGCGGCCGCCGCAGCGGCGGGCGAGGGTGTGCACGAAATCGGCGAGGCGGGGATCGTGGCCCAGCATCACGATGCTTACCGCCGCGCCGATGCGCGCCAGGCTGTCCATCTCGCGCACGGTCAGGGCGAGTGTCTGGGGCTGCGGCGGGTAGCTGAAGACGGCCTCACCATCGGGTTCCAGATGCGCGGTGGGCTCGCCATCGGTGACCACCAGCAGCACCTGCGCGGCGTCGGGGTGCCGGCGCAGATATCGCCCGGCCAGCAGCAGAGCGTGGTGCAGGTTGGTGCCCTGCTCCCACACTCCGGCCAATCCGGTGAGTTGCGCGATGTCCACCCGCTGGGCATGTCGCCCGAAGGTGATGAGTTCCAGTGCGTCGGAGCGAAACCGGGTCCTGACCAGATGGTGCAGCGCCAGGGCGGTGCGCTTCATCGGCACCCAATGCCCGTCCTGCACCATCGACCACGAGGTGTCAACGCACAGCGCCACCGCGGCCCGAGCGCGCTGCTCGGTGTCGGTGACCTCGACGTCCTCGACGGTCAACAGTGGTCCCCCGCCCTGGGTGGCGGCCCGGCGCAGCACGCTGTTGCGCACAGTGCGGGGGACGTCCCACGGCTCGGAGTCACCGAACTCCCAGGGGCGGGTGCCCCCGGTGGGTTCTCCGGCCGCCCCGGCCCGGCGCAGCTCACGCTCGCCCCGTCGGCTGCGCAGTACCTCGGTCACGTCGGCCAGTGCCTGCGAGCCGAGCCGACGCATTGCCTTGGGCGACAACCGCAGCGACCCGTCGGGGGCGCGCTCGAAGAACCCGTGGCGCTCCAGCTCACGTTCCAGCTCAGCGAGCCGACGGGCATCGATCCGGGCTTCCTCACCCAGTTGGCGGGTCAGTGCGTCCAGGTCGACATCCTCGGCGCGCGCCCCGGCATAGGACTGGGCGAGCTGTTCGGCCAGCGCATCGAGCTCGGCGAGATCGGCCATCGCCTGCGCGCCCTCGCCCAGGCCGAGCGGGTCTTGACCGCGGAACCGCTCGGAGCCCTGCCAGTCCTCGCCGGGCCGCAGCGCCTGCAGCTGGGCATCCAGTGTCGCCAACTGGGCCGCCAGCCGCGGGTCACCAAAGGCCTGCTGGATGAGCTCAGCCAGCTCGGCGCGTTGCTGGGGGCTCATCGAGTTGAGCATCCGCTGCGCCGCGGCCGCCCTGGCGGCCAGCGCGTCGATCAACTCCTCGACGTTGCGGGGGCGTTCGGGGAAGAAGTCCCCGTGCTTGCGCATGAACTGCTCGAAGCGCTGAGGGGTGTCCGGGTTCCTCTGGGCGTGTGCGGCGAGCAGATCGTTGAGGTCTGACAGCATCTGCCGGATCCGCTCGACGTCCTCGGGCGAACTGGACTGCAGCGCTTGCTTCATTCCCTCGAAGCGCTGTTCGAGCAGTTGCTGACCGAGCAGATCCCGGATTTCCTGGTAGGCCTGCGCGGCCTCGGCGGAACGCCAGTCGTAGTCGGCGAGCTCGGTAACGGCGCGGGCGGTGTCCGGGGCCAGCGCATCGAGCCGGGCTTCGCGGAATCGGGCGTCATCGTCGGGATCCGGGAACAGGGCCCGTCGCTCCGCGGCAAGGGCCTTGTCCAGGAGTTCGCGAACCTGTTGCAGGGTGCCGTCGAGCCGGTGGCGGCGGGTGATCTCGGCGCGGCGCTGCCAGATCCGCCGGGCCAGCTCATCCATCCCGCGGGTGCCGGGCAGCCCCCGGCGCAGCAGCTCCCGCATCGCGGCCCGGGGCGAGGCGCCGTCCATCACATCGCGTCCGATCTGGTCCAGCGCTGCGGTCAGATCGGCGGGCGGGGCTAGCGGGTCCGGGCCACCCCGCCAGGGCCCGTAGCTGTACCGGCCTGCGGAGGTCATTGCCGGGATCCGTACACGGTGCGGCCGTCCTCGACGTCCTTACCGAGCTTGCGGGTGAGATACAGCGACTCCAGCGCGAGCTCGATGGCGGCGGCGATCGGGCCGGGCGGACCACCGGGCGCAGCATTGAGCCGTGTGGCGACCTCGTGCAGCACCGGCAGTTCGGGCAAGGCGGCCAGCACAGCGCTGGCCGGTACCTGCTCTCCCGTGGCCACCCGGTGCCCACCCGAGACCGCCGCAGCCAGCGGTGCCAGGTTCAATCCCCGCAGCCGGGCCCGGGCAGTGTCGGCCACCGCCCGGCGCAGCAGGTGGGTCAGCACCTCACCCTGCTCGTCGCGTTCGGTCGACTGCTGGTCGTAGCCGGACTCGAACTCCAGTTTGCCGCGCAGCACCGCCGGCACGGCCTCCAGGTCCACCGGCCGGGCCACCGCGTGGTCCTCCCCGGTCAGCGCGGCACGGCGCAGCGCCGCGGCGGCGACGGTCTCCGCGCCGGCCACCGCGAACCGCGCCGACACCCCGGAACGCTGGTCGATCGCCGCGCTGCCGCGCAGGTGACGGGAGAACCGGGCCAGCACCTCAAGCAGCGGCTCCCCTACTTCCGCGCCGATGCCGGTCAGGTCGGCTTCCTGCGCGACCAGGGCGATCTCGGCGGCCATCTCCCGCGGGTAGTGGGTGCGGATCTCGGCGCCGAAGCGGTCCTTGAGCGGCGTGATGATCCGGCCGCGGTTGGTGTAGTCCTCAGGGTTGGCGCTGGCCACCACGAGCACGTCCAGCGGCAATCGCAGGGTGTAGCCGCGAACCTGGATGTCTCGCTCTTCCATCACATTGAGCAGCGAGACCTGGATCCGCTCAGCCAGATCGGGAAGCTCATTGATCGCCACAATGCCGCGATGCGCGCGAGGCACCAACCCGAAATGGATCGTCTCCGGATCACCCAGGCTGCGGCCCTGCGCGACCTTCACTGGATCGACATCGCCCACCAGGTCACCGACTGAGGTGTCCGGAGTGGCGAGTTTCTCGGTGTAGCGCAGCGACCGGTGCAGCCAGGCCACCGGTAGGTCGTCGCCGAGCTCCGCGGCGCGCCGGATCGAGCCCGGGGTGATCGGCTGGAACGGATGCTCGGCGAGCTCGGCGCCCTCGATCACCGGCGTCCACTCATCCAGCAGCCCGGTCAGGGTGCGCAGCAGCCGGGTCTTACCCTGGCCTCGCTCACCCAGCAGCACCACGTCATGCCCGGCCAGCAACGCCCGCTCCAGCTGCGGCAGCACAGTGTCACCGAACCCGATGATGCCCGGCCAGGGATCACGGCCGCTGCGCAACGCGTTGAGCAGGTTCGCCCGGACTTCGCTCTTGACTCCCCGCTGCACGTGCCCGGAGGCGCGTAGCGCACCCGCTGTACGCGGCAGGTCGGCCGGATGTTCCAGGGATCCGCGCTGGGGGGTGAGGGCCACGGCTCCACGCTACGCAACAACCGGCCCGGCCAGCATCCCGCGTCAGCGACCAGGATCTCCCCGGCTGGCCCGTAGCGTGACGACCCCAGCACTCGCCAGATGATGTTGGCAGCTCTGCTGTCGCCGAGTTCGACTACAGAGTTGTTCCCCCCGCCATCAGCAGCTCTGCTGTCGAACTCGGCGACACCAGGGTGACGGAGCGAGCGGCGGGCTGATATCTGGCGACTGATCGACCTGGCTGAGCTGGTCTTTTTCAGCTGTTCCAGATGGCATCCGCCCGCAAGGACCTGCTTTTCATTGGGATTTACCCGTAGTTCATTGGACCGGATACCAAACAGGAACTCGCATTCAACCGCTCGTTAATAAAGGCGTAGAACGCAAAGTGAGCGAGGCATCACGAAATTAGAAACATGCTACGCCGATCGAGTGGTTCGACCCGATTCAAGTTACGACTGGAGATCGGTCACGATTAACCCTCATGACAGGCTCAAACCATCGGTCAAGTTCTGATGGTGTGCCTGCCGAGGCGGTGTTCGTGATCGGTATGAAACCTGGACTTGTGGGCTCGATCCGGCAGGTCGCGGTCAGTTCACGACCACGGAAATTCTGTTCCCGACTCAGCGGGATACATTACTAGGAGGAAATTGATGTCTGATGCAATGAGCTTTGCCGAGCTCACCGGCCAGCGCGTGGAGCTGCTGCCGGCCCGTACCGCCATGACCGTGTTCCCCATGGCCGGTGACAATGGCGTCGGCAACGGTGGCGACGCTACCGGTGGCCAGGGTGGCACCGGTGGCCAGGGTGGCCAGGGTGGCACCGGCGGCCCGGGTGGCACCGGCAACGGCGGGGTCGGCATTATCCTGTTCCCGATCAACACGGGCGGCAGCAACCAGAGCAACAGTGCTGGTAACGGCATCGGCGGCCACGGCGGCAACGCCAACGGCGGCGCGGGCGGCAACGCCAACGGCGGCGCTGCGCACGGCGGCAACGCCGGCTTCCACCTCAGGAACTTCCTCAACGGCCTGGGGTTCTGAGTTGTGCCAGTGCCGCTGGTGATCATTTGATCCGTGCGGTCCCCGTGGGGGGAGGGGTGGTCAGTGCAACCACCCCTCCCCCCGAAGTCGCGTAATCCGATCCCGAACAGCGGATAGTCGACGCTGCGGGTTTCAAGTCGGGAGGGCGTCATCGACACCAATTGTGCTGTACTTTTTAATGAAACTGATGCGGATAGCATCGCGCCGAGAACGCTGCGACTGGCTGTGGGCACAGAGCTGATCGGGCAGTACCAGGGGTCTGGTTTTCAGGAACCGAAGTATCTCGTTCGCCGGGTCGACGGCCAGGTCGTCCAGCTGCCTCGATTGCTGTATCTGCTCGCGACTATTCTTGATGGTCAGCGTGATCTGCCACAGGTCACGGCTGCGCTCAGCGAGGAGTTCGGTCGGGTTGTCCACGCTGAGCAGGTAGCGTACCTGATCGACAACAAGCTGAAACCGGCGGGGATCATGGCAACCGATCCGCAGGCGCCCGACGCTGACCCGCCGGTGAAGATGATAAAGCGGCCGGATCCGTTACTGGCGCTGAAGTTCCGGGTGCCGCTGGTGCCGGAGCGGGCGGTGTGGCGCATTGCCGGAGTTTTCCAGCGGATGTTCTCGCCGCCGGTGATCGTGGCCGCGTTGGCCGCGTTCGTGGGGTTGGATCTCGTGATCGTCGCCCAGGGTGGTCTCGGGCAGATCGTGCCCAGCACGCTGGCCTTGGTCTACCAGCCGGGGTTGACGCTGCTCGCGCTCGGGATGGTGTTGGCGGCAGGGGCTTTCCATGAGTGTGGGCATGTGGCTGCCTGCCGGTATGGCGGCGCCCGGCCTGGTGGGATGGGTTTCGGTCTGTATCTGCTGTGGCCCGCGCTGTATAGCACCGTGACCGACTCCTACCGGCTCAGCCGGGTCGGGCGGCTGCGCACCGACCTGGGCGGGGTGTACTTCAATGCGGTCTTTATCGCCGGGATGGACGTCGCGTACCTCAACACAGGGTCGCAGTGGCTGCTGGTGACAATTGCCTTGCTGCATCTTGAGACCGCGATGCAGTTCCTGCCCATGATCCGCATGGACGGTTACTTCATCCTCAGCGACCTGGTGGGTGTACCGGACCTCTTCAGCTGGATGGGGCCGGTGTTCAAGAGCATGATCCCCTGGCGACCCGCCGATCCCCGCGTTCTGGAACTCAAACCCTGGGTACGCCGGACGATCACCCTCTGGGTCGTCGTCGTGGTGCCGTACCTGCTGTACTGGGTGATCGGGTTCCTCCTCCTCGTCCCAGCGGTAATGCCGACTGTATGGACCAGGCTGCTCGAGCTGGGCCATTCCATCGGCGCCGCGGCGGCGGTGGGAAACGTCACGGAGGTGGCCCTGGGAGTGGTGGTGATCCTCCTGGTGGTGCTGCCCTGGGCGGGTTCCGTGCTGCTGCTGGGCATGTTGGCAAAAGGGCCATTGCAGTGGCTCTTGGTCCGCTGGAGTCCGGTGCGTGCCAGGGCGGGGGTGGCATCATGATGACCACACCGAAGCGCCGTAGGCCGAGGTTGACCGCCATGATCGCGCGGGTGTTGGCGATTGTGGGTGCCGTGGTGCTGCTCGCCGGTTTCACCTGGGGCAGTGGTCCCGGTCAAAGCGACTCTGACAGCACCAACGGTAATGCGCGTCCATTCAGCCTCGAGGGATGGACTACTGGCGACAACGGTAACGGCATTGGCGGGAACGGCGGCGACGCCAACGGTGGTGCTGGTGGTAGTGGAGGTAGCGGCGGCGCCGGGGGTAACGGCGGCATCGGAGGTAGCGGCGGCGTCGGCGAGAACGGCATCGGGGCCAACGGCAGCAACGCTAATGGTGCTGACGGTACCAACGGGACCGACGGTGCGAACGGTATCGGAGGTAGCGGAGGCAACGGCGGAACCGGCGGTAACGGCGGTGCTGGCATAGGCGGTAACGGCGGCATCGGCATCGGTGGGGACGGCGGCAACGCCGCCGGGGGCACCGGCGGTACCGGTTCGTCCGGGAGTGATGGTTCGTCCGGGAGTGATGGTTCGTCCGGGAGCGATACTGTCGGCCCTGATTCAGTGACCGGGTCGGGGCATCTGGTCAGTCAGACCATCGCACTGCCTGGTGTCACGTCGGTGGTGGCCGAGGCCACCTTCGTCGTCCACCTGACCGTCGGCGACGTCGAGAAAGCGACGATACGCATCGATGACAACCTCGCTGATCGGGTCGACGCCACTGTGGCGGGGGGAACGCTACGGCTGGGCCTCAAACCCGGCAGCGGCGTCAGCAACGCCACCCTGTCCGCTGACGTCACCGTACGTCACCTCGACAAGCTAACCACCAGCGGCGTTAGCCAGGTCACGCTGGTTTCCGCACCCACCGGTCCGGCCCTGCAGCTCGACGCCAGCGGGGCCAGCCAGGTCACCGGCCCGGTACGGGTCGATCACCTCGACATCGCTGAGTCCGGAGCGAGCAGCCTGACGCTATCGGGCCAGGTCGCTACGCTGGGACTCTACCTACTGGGCACCAGCCAACTACTTGGCACCGATCTGTCCGTCGCAGACCTCGACGCGTCCCTGTCCGGGGCGAGCCAGGCCGACGTCACAGTCAGCAACACCCTCGGCGTGACGTCCTGTGGTGCGGCGGAATTACGCTACCGCGGCACCCCAACCGTCACCCGAAACCACACCTCCGGGGTCTCATCGGTCGTGGCCGTTTCGCCGTAGGTCTGTGTATAAGGTGTCCCCCGCCGGTACGTGACCTCACCGGCGGGGGACACCTTTGCTGTGAGAGCCCGGCCTGGGACGAGAAGAACGGGCGGTGACAACCTGCTTGCCTGCATCGCCGAAGGCCGACACCGAGCTGACCTGGTCAGGCGAGGCCGACTGCGCACGCTGGTGCGGGATGGGGTCCTCAGGGTTGGCCTACGCCCGAAGCCGGCCGAGGACCCTTGAGATCAGTATCGGCGACCTGCGAGACGAGATCTGCCCTTACCGCTGGGCGATCAGCGACTCGCACCTGCGATCAACACCGCCGCGCATCGAGTCGTACCCAGTCTGCCGGATAGACGGATCATAATGTGATTCCCGTTTGCTATTCGGACATTTGTCACCTTATCGACAATCCGAGCGCAACATTCCAATACGCTCCTCGACAGAAGTCGCGTCTGCAACGCAGCGCGGTCCCTAGCCCGGACACTGTTCCAGGCTGATGCGTGTACGTTCAGTGATGAATGCGTTCGGAGAGTAGCGAAAATGGATACGAATAATACGGAAAGTATCCAGCCGGTCACGCTGCCATAAAGTGTTACGCCGTTCGAGTGGTTCGACTCAGTTCAGGTTATATTTCGGTACTGGTCGCGATGAATCAACGTAGGCATTATCACCCGGCAGGGCCGCTTAGCTGAGACGCCAGGGAGCGGCATCAATTATTGGGGGCCCTGATGCTTGATCTGAAATCACACCCATCACGGAGGAATCCGATGTCTGACACACTCAGCCTTGTCGAGCTCGACGCGCAGCACGTGGAGCTGCTACCGGCCCGTACCGTCCTGTCCCTAATGTTGACCGGTGGCGGTAAGGGTGGCAACCACAGCAACAACCACAGCGGTAACGGCGGCGTCGCCGTGAATGCCGGTAACCTCAATAACGTCGGCAACATCAACATCGGCGGTGACCAGACAAACACGGGCGTTCAGGTCAACGACGCCCAGGCCAACGGTCACAGCTACCCGTCACCGGGCAACTACAGCGGCAACTACAGTGGCAACGGCGGCCTCGCCATCAACGCCGGTAACCTCAACAACGTCGGCAACGTCAATATCGGCGGGAGTCAGTGGAACACGGGCATCCAGCTTAACAGCGCCCATGCCAACGGCCACCACTAGTAGGTGGAGCTAGCGCCGTCAGGATCGACGTAGTGCCCCTTGGCTAGCGTCCAAGGGTCGCTAGGGAGGGGCGACCGAATCATGGTCCCCCTCCCAAGCTTCTCATCAGATCGCCTAGACACCTGAAGTCAGCGGCTTTACGCGTTTCGAGTCGGGGAGGACACCATTAATACTGAAATTGCAGTAATTGATCCCGAGTCCGTTGTCCATGCGGCGCCGCGGTTGGCTGATGGGATTGAGTTGATCGGCGAGTATCAGGGCTCGGGTTTCCAGGACCCTCGTTACATCGTGCGGCGGGCTGACGGGCAGATCATCCAGCTTCCCCCACTGTTGTATGTTCTAGCGGCCACCCTGGACACTCAGCGTGACCTCGCGCAAGTGGCCGGTGTGCTCAGCACCGAGTTCGGCAAGGTAGTGCTACCGGAGCAGGTGACATACCTGATCAACAACCGATTGCGCCCGGTGGGCATCGTGGCTGCTGATCCACAGACGGCGCAGGCCGCCGTCGTGCCTACGATGGCGATCAAGTCGGATCCGTTGTTGGCGTTCAAGTTCCGGATCGGGGTCATCCCGGAGCGGATGGTGTGGCGGATCTCCGGGCTATTCCAGCCGATGTTTTGGCCACCGGTGATCCTCACCGCGCTGGCTGCTCTTGTGACCTTGGATGTGGTACTCATCGCCCAAGGTAGCCTGGGGCAGATCGTGCCGGCCGCCCTGTCGATGGTCTACCAGCCGGCGTTGAGCTTGCTGGTGCTGGGGTTGATTCTGGCATCCGCGGCCTTTCACGAGTGCGGGCATGTCAGTGCCTGCCGTTACGGCGGTGCCAAACCCGGGGTAATGGGTTTTGGTCTGTATCTGGTGTGGCCGGCCCTCTACAGCACAGTCACCGACTGTTATCGGTTGGGCCGGGCCGGTCGGCTCCGCACCGACCTCGGAGGGGTCTATTTCAATGCGGTGTTCATCATCGGCATGAATCTGGCCTACCTGGACACCAGGGCATCGTGGCTGCTGGTGGCCATCGTCGCCCTGCATATCGAGACCGCCATGCAGTTCCTGCCGATGATCCGCCTTGACGGCTATTACATCCTGTCGGACCTGATCGGGGTACCGGACCTGTTTAGTCGGATGGGCCCCGTGCTGGCCAGCCTGATCCCCGGGCGGCCCACCCATCCTCGGGTGCTGGAGCTCAAACCCTGGGTCCGTCGCACGATCACGCTGTGGGTGTGCATTGTGGTGCCCTCGTTGCTGTACTGGTTGGTCGGTTTTGTGATCGTGGTGCCGCAAATTTTGCCAGTGTTGTGGCACCAGCTGATCTGGTTGATCCACACGGTGAGCGTGGCGGCAGCGACCGGGCAGGTGGCTGCGGCGCTATTAGGAGTTGTCGACATCATTCTGTTGTTGTTGCCCTGCGCGGGATCACTGTTGCTGCTGGGCATGATCATTCACGGACCGGCGCGTTGGGTGTTCGCCCGCTGCGGTCTAGCCCGGTCACAGGGAGGGCAGTAGTTATGAGGCCAATTTCGGACCGTGGTGAGCTGCGGTGGACTGTTCGGGCAGGGCGGGTGGTGACGACCATGGCTGCGATGGGGCTGTTAGCTGGCTGCATGGGCGCTTCGACCAGTAGTAACGGTACTAACGGAGGTGTCAGCATTAGCGGTGTTTCCGGTGGTCATAGCTATACCTTTAGCAGTAGCGCAGACGGCGGTGACGGCAGTGAAGGCGCCTCCGGTAACGACGGCGCTGATGGTGCGCCCGGTGGCAGTTACTCCTACTCCTATTCAGGTCCCGGCGGGTTCTCCTACTCCGGTCCTGATGCAGTGACCGGGTCCGGCAAGCTGACCAGCCACACGATTGACCTGTCTGGAGTCACCTCGGTGGTGGCGGGAGCCGATTTTGTGGTGCAGTTGAAGACGGGGGCACCCGCGCAGGCGAAGGTGACGATGGATGACAACCTGGTCGATCGGGTCGAGGCCACCGTCAGCGGAAATGAACTACGCCTGGGGCTCAAGCCGGGCAGCAACGTTCGCAACGCGACGCTGCGCGCCGAGGTCACCGTGAGCCACCTCGACCGGCTCGCCGCCAATGGCGCCAGCCACGCCACGTTGGTCTCCCCGGTGACCGGGCCGGCACTGCAGCTCGTTGTCGAGGGGGCTAGCCAGATCACCGGCCCGGTGGGAGTCGATCACCTCGAAGCCTCCGAGTCGGGAGCCAGTGTGCTGACGCTTTCTGGACACGCCGGTTCATTGCACCTCAACTCTGTGGGCACCAGCCGGTTGGTGGGCTCGGAGCTGGCAGTCGCTGACCTCGATGCGGTGCTCTCCGGGGTCAGCCAAGCCACTGTCGCGGTGAGTAACACCCTTGCCGTGACCGCGAATGGGGTGTCGGTGCTGCGCTACCGCGGCAACCCCAGCATCACCCGCCAAGAGACCTCCGGTGTCTCCTCCATAGTGCCGGATTCATCGTAAGAAGGTGGCTCCCTACCGCCGAGTTCGACCGGAGGGCTGTGCAGCTAGCTTCGCACAGCCCTCCGGTCTAACTCGGCGGCAATAGAGCGGGAGTTAATCAACCCGGGGCTCCGCCTGGGGATGCCATCAGAAATGGACGGCTCTGCCCTACCGCGAGGTCCCACAGGTCCCCGCAATTCCGGCCGGCAGCAGCCCAGGCGGCTCGGGTGCGCTCAATCGGTTCCAGAGCCGGTTCTCGGGAGAGCCAGAAGGTGCCCCAGTGCATGGGCACCATCACCCGGGCCCCGACGTCATGGGCAGCTCGCACGGCCTCCTCCGGGTCCGTGTGCATGTTCCGCATGAACCAGCGCGGCGCGTAGGCGCCGACCGGCAGCATAGCGACGTCGATCCTGGGGTGCCGGGATCCGATCTCGGCAAAGAACGGACCGTAGGTGCTGTCCCCGGCGTGGTACACCCGCAGGCCACCTGCCACGGTCAGCACAAAGCCACCCCACAGAGTCGCGCAATGGTCAAACAGGCCCCGACGGCTCCAGTGGTGCGCCGGGACGAACGCCACCTCAAGATCACCGAGATGCACCGAATCCCACCAATCCAGCTCGGTGACTGCGGTGAAACCGCGGTAACGGAACCACCGGCCGAGCCCGCCCGGCACCACCACGCGGGTGTCCCGGGACAGCGTGCGCACCGTCGGGGCGTCCAGGTGGTCGTAATGATTGTGGCTGATCAGCAGCAGATCCAGCGCTGGAAGCCGGTTCAGGCCAGGTGGGGTGAACCGCTTACCCGCGCCCAGGATCCGCTGGGACAACACCGGATCCACCGCCACCGTATGCCCACCGAGACGCAGCAGGAACGACGCGTGCCCGAGCCAGGCCAGCCAGTTGTCACCAGTCGGTAGTGGCGCCCGGGCGGCCACTGGAATCCGCGCCGCACCCTCGGTAGCGCCGGCGAAACCACCTTCCCGCCACAGTCTGAGGAACTGTGGTGGGCCGGGCAGTGGTCCGGTGACCCGATCGGCAAACGAGCGGGGCCACCGTCTGGTCAGAGCCGCTGTTTCGACCCTGCGAGCAGGTCTCAAAACGCCGGCCATGGGATCGCCGGCCAGTTCCCGTTCGGAGACGGGAACGTTGCCGTGGCCACCAGCTGGTCGGCGCGTTCCCACACGGCCCGCACCTCGGCCCGGGTCAGGTGCTCGGTCAGCGCGACCCCCAACGGGCCATCCAGTTCGGATCGCACCCTACGCAGCATGTCGAGCGCAGCAGTGGGCAGCCGCTGACCGAGAAAGCCCCACAGCACGGTACGCAGCTTGTCCTCGCGATGCAGGCAGATCCCGTGGTCCACGCCGTACACACCGCCATCCAATCCGGCGAGGACATGCCCGCCCTTGCGATCGGCGTTGTTGAGGAGCACGTCCAGCACCGCCAGCCGGCGCACGCCTTCCGTGTCGGCGTGTACCAGCAGCGCTGGGTCCCCATACCGGTCATAGGCCCGCAGCACAGTGCGCCAGCCTTGCGGCACCGCGTCGAGCGCTACCACATCCACCAGACCGCGCTCATCTTCGGTGTCTATCCACAGCTGCACCATGCCGGACCCCAGCGGCCCTGACCGCAGCACGGTGGGCGGCACCAGCGACCAGCCGGTGGCCTCGGAAAGCAGCCAACTGGCCACCTCGCGACCTGCCAGGGTGCCATCCGGGAAGTCCCAGAGCGGACGCTCCCCGCGAATCGGTTTGTAGACGCACTCGGCACTCACCCCATCGCACTGCACCGTGCACAACAGGGTGGCATTGGACGCCTCGACGATCCGGCCGGTCACCTCGATGCGCCCGTGGTGCAGTAACGGCAGCGCCGCCGGATCGGTGGGCAGCACCACGGGCTCGCTCAAGTCTCGGGCTGGCGACGGTAGCCGTTTTGCCGCGGGCAGATGTGTCCCTTGGGGCCCAGCGGCTCCGCGCACAGCGGGCAGGGCCGCCGCCCCGCGGAGATCACCCGCTGGGCGCGAACCGTGAACGCGCGGGCCTGCTCGATTGACAGGAACACCCGCACCGCATCCGGGCCGTCCTCGGTGTCGTCGAGCACCATGGACTCGTCGATCTCCTGCTCGCTCACGGCGAGCAGCTCGACGACGATGGCCCGCGACTCCACATCCCAGCCCAATCCCATCGTGCCGACCCGGAATTCCTGCTCGACTGGCGACTGCAACGGTTCGGTGTCGAGCACAACCTCATCGGACCCGGCAGGGGCGTCGGCACCCATTCGCCGGACGACCTCGTCGAGCAGTGCGGACAGGCGTTCGGCGAGCACCGAGACTTGTTCCTTCTCCAGTTGCACGCTGACCACCTTGGCGTCGTCAACGGCCTGCAGGTAGAAAGTGCGGTCGCCGGGCTCCCCGACCGTGCCCGCGACGAACCGGCCCGGGGTGCGGAAGACATGGATGACACGGGACATGGCAGTAACGACACTAGAGCACCCCGCGTGGTCCGGCAGCGGCCGTCCCACCGGTCAGCTAGGGCCCGGTCGCCCCCCCGGGGGTGGCGTCCGAGGAGGGCCGCCGGCGCCGCCGGCGCTTGGGCGGGACCAGCGACCGTAGATCGTCAGCGCAATCGTTGATTCGCTGCACGAACGGCCGGGTCTCGGTGTAGCTCACGGCGCTGACCGAACACGGGTTGGCGACGATGCGCTGGAAGCCGTCCAGGTGCACACCCAGCGCATCGGCAAGCATGGCCTTGATGAGATCTCCGTGGGTGCAGACCAACCACAACACCTGGGGGCCGTGCTCCACGGCCAGCTTGGCGTCCCACTCCCGCACCGCGGCCACCGCCCGAGCCTGCATTGCGGCCAGCGCCTCGCCGCCGGGAAACACCGCCCCTGAAGGGTGCGTCTGCACCACCTTCCACAATGGTTCCTTGCCCAGGGTGCGCAGTTCCCGACCGGTCCACTCGCCGTAGTCCACCTCGATGAACCGGTCGTCGAAGGTCACCTCCAGCTCGCGCGCCTGCGCAAACGGGGCCACCGTGTCCCGGCAACGCAGCAGCGGGGAACTCACCACCGCCGCCAGCGGTAACTGCGCCAGGCGCGCGACCAGCGCTTCGGCCTGCGCCTGGCCGTGCTCATCCAGGGCAACCTCCGGAGTGCGCCCAGCCAGCACTCCCGCGGTGTTCGCCGTGGACCGGCCATGTCGTAGCAGGATCACGGTGCCCACGCCGCCACCCTACGCACCCGCTAGCGTGCACCCCCGTGCAACAGCGTTATCTGGGCCGAAGCGGGCTGCGAGTGTCCCGGCTGGCCCTGGGCACCATGACCTGGGGCCACGACACCGACCCCGAGGAGGCCGCCACCGAGCTGGTCGCCTTCGTCGACGCCGGCGGAACCCTGGTGGACACCGCCGATGTGTACAACGACGGTGAGTCGGAGCGAATCCTGGGTAAGTTGCTGGCCGACCTCATTCCCCGGGATGAGGTGGTGCTCGCGACCAAGGCGGTGGCCCGCCGCGACGAGGGACCATCCGGCGGGGGCGCATCCCGCGCATCGTTGCTCGCCGCACTGGAAGGGTCGCTGCGTCGGTTGCGCACCGATCACATCGACCTGTGGCAGTTGCACGCCTGGGACTCCGCGGTGCCCTTGGACGAGACACTGTCCACGCTGGCCGACGCCGTGCGCTCCGGCAAAGTCCGCTATGTCGGAGTGTCCAACTACACCGGCTGGCAGCTGGCCACCGCGGCGACGACCTCACCGGTACCGCTGATATCCACCCAGGTGGAGTACTCATTGCTGGAGCGGGGAGTCGAACGTGAGGTGGCCCCAGCGGCGGCGCATCACGGCGTGGGCTTGCTGCCGTGGGCGCCGCTGGCCCGCGGGGTGCTCACTGCGAAGTACCGCAACGCCACCCCGCCCAGCTCCCGGGCCGCCTCGCCGCACTACGCCCGGTATGTCGAGCACCACCGCACCGAGCGGGCGAACCGGATCGTGCAAGCCGTCGTCACCGCAGCCGACGGGCTGGGCGTGTCCCCGCTCGAAGTGGCCCTGGCCTGGGTGCGGGACCGGCCGGGAGTCGTCGCACCGGTCGTCGGCGCGCGCGACACCACGCAGCTGGCCGGCTCACTCGCCGCCGAAGAGGTCGAGCTGGCCCCGGCGATCCGGGCCGCGCTGGATGACGTCAGTGCAATCGACTTGGGCTATCCGGAACGCCCGCTCGGCTGACCCGCCGCATCGCGGCCGTCATGTCGCGCGCGGCTCGCGCCGTACCCCGGACCGATCCGGACACCTTGGATCGCCCGCCGGCCCGCGGCCGGTACTCGACATCGAACTCGCGCACCTGCCAGCCCGCGGCGGCGGCGCGCAGCAGCAGCTCGAACGGGTACCCGAAACCACGGTCGGTAATGCCCAGTTCGAGCAGCGCCTGGCGACGCGCGACCCGGATCGGTGCGATGTCATGCACGGGCAACCCTCGAGAGCGCAGTAACGCGGCCAATACCACGTTGCCGGCCCTGGCGTGCCACGGCCAGGCACCCGCGCGCGGTATCCGGCGACCGACGGCGATGTCTACGCCGTCCACCACCTCCGCGACCAGCCGGGGCAACGCCTGTGGCGACAGCGATCCATCCGCATCCAGCACCCCAACCAGGTCGGCGGTCGAGGCAAGCAATCCGGTGTGCACCGCGGCGCCGTAACCACGTCGCGGCTCGGACACCACAGTGGCGCCGCAGGCAGCCGCGACCGCAACAGTGTCGTCGGTGCTGCCGTTGTCCACGACAACGACGCGGTAGCCGACCGGCATCGCGGCCAGGACAGCCGGCAGTGCCTGCGCCTCATCCAGGCATGGCAGCACGATGTCTACAGTGGTAGTCACGTTCGATGACGTTATCCCTAAGACGGACCAAACTCCCGCCAAACTGATTACGGATCAATCACAGAACACTGCGCACCGTCATCGGCCACGGCCCAGGGGGCCCGTCCATTTAGCGTATAAATGCCAACAACCGGATGCCTGGGGATGACGTGGGGGTGTCACGTCAGGAATGCTTGACTGACGCCCTGCCCCGAAGTGCTGCCTACCGACGAGGAGGTCGGTGTGCCCGGTGCCCTGCGCGTGGCCCTTCCAGCCACGTTGCTCGCCGCCGGGCTCGTCGCCGGATGCGGGGCTGTGGGCAACTCCGCCGAGCACCGCGCCGCCGACCAACGAGCCGTCGCCCCCGCCGGGCCCGCGGTGGCGCCCCCGGGTGGGCCGGCCCCCGTCGGGACGGTCGTGCCACTGGGGTCGCCGGCCACCGCGGTGGTGGTCGATCCCCGCACCAGGACGGTGGCAGTGGCACTGCTCAGCCCGCCGCGGCTGATGCTGACGGCGTTGGACGACGCCACGTCGGTGCGGCAGATTCCACTACCCGGACCAGCCGCGGATCTCGTGCTCGCCGAGAGCGGCGCGCTGCTGGTTCCGGTGACCGCGCCGGGATGCCTGATCCGGGTCCCGCTCGAGGGCGGGACGCCGAGCAGGACGGACCTCGACGGCGTGCCGCGTGGCGCGGTCGCGCTGGGTGATGTCACCGTGGTCGCCTTGGGGGATCGGCTCGCCGTTTTCGATGGTAACCGGCCGCGCGGGACTATCCGGGGTTTCGTGGATGCCGCCCGGGTGGTTCCGGCGGGAATCCGGACCGGAACCAAGGTCGCGGTGCTCGACCGCGCGCGCACTGCCGTGAGCGTGGTCGACGTGTCCTCCGGCCAGATCAGCCCCACACTGCGCGCTGGCAACGGCGCGTCCAACGCGGTGGCCGATCGGTTCGGCCGGACGCTGGTGACCGACACCCGGGATGGCGAGTTGTTGGCCTTCGCCGGGGACCCACCGATGTTGCGGCAACGTTTTCCGCTGCCGGGCGCGCCATACGGGCTGGCCTACGACGGCCAGCGAGACCTGGCCTGGGTGACGCTGACTGCGCACGACGAGGTGGTAGGACTCGGCGTCGCGGGAGGCGAGCCGGTAATCCTCCACCGCTTCCCCACCGTTCATCAACCCGACGCGGTAGCCGTCGACCCGGTCAGTGGCCGGGTCTTGGTCGTCTCCGCGTCAGGAGCAGGACTGCAGATTATCGATCCCGGACGGGTGGTGCAGTAAATGATCGAAACAGTAGACAGTGATGGTCTCGACTGGGAGTACCAGCCGCTGCGGTTACCGCGGGAGGTGTCTCGGCGGACCGCAGCCACTCAGCTCGCGGTGCAAGCCGAATTCGCGGGCTGGGAGCTGTCCCGGGTACGGATGTACTCCGATGGCACGCGGACCGTATTGCTGCGCAGGCAGCGCACCTCGGCCGCGCAGCCCAAGTTGTCGTTGTAAAACCTCTCCCGATACGACATACGGCCCACACCGGCCGGTACGGACCCTATTCGTGAGTCTGGTCTATCCGGGTCAGGAGCGCGGACCCGGCGAGCAGCGCTCAGGGGCGGAGTGCGCGGATCTGGTCGGCCTGCGGACCCTTGGGTCCCTGAGTGATCTCGAACTCCACCCGCTGGTTCTCCTCCAGCGTGCGGTAGCCGGTCGCCTGGATCGCCGAGAAGTGGGCGAAGACGTCGGGGCCGCCACCATCCTGAGTGATGAAGCCGTACCCCTTCTCCGCGTTGAACCACTTGACCGTGCCGGTCGCCATCTTCCATCTCCTTCTCGGGCCCCTGCGCGGCCCGTAATGCGGGTGCCTCGGATCGCGGTTGACCCGACAGCGCAGTGCGCACCGCGCTGGCCGGACACAAGGAACGCCCGTGGCGCGCTTGCTCCACAGGCGTTCCTTGGAACCAAGACTGCTACGGGCGCAGACGTTAGCAGAATCAACAGCTCCGGAGGAACCTGTCGAGGACGCGGGTACCGAAGATCAGCCCGTCGACCGGCACTCGTTCGTCGACACCGTGGAACAGCGCGGCGAAATCGAGATCGGGCGGCAACTGCAACGGCGCGAACCCGAAGCAGCGCATTCCCATCCGGCTGAACGCCTTGGCGTCAGTGCCACCGAAGAGCATGTAGGGAACCGTGCGGGCACCGGGATCCTCGTGCACGATGGCGGCGTCCATTGCGGCGACCAGGTCGCCGTCAAAGGTGGTCTCTACCGGCGGCTGGCTCATGACCCACTCACGGGTGATGTCCGGGCCGAGCAGTTCGTCCACTTCGCGCTCGAACGCTGCCTGGCGCCCAGGCAGCACTCGGCAGTCCACTACCGCCTCTGCCGTTGACGGAATGACGTTGGCCTTGTAGCCCGCGTCGAGCATCGTCGGGTTGGCCGTATCGCGCAGCGTCGCACCAACGAGCCGTGCCAGCCCACCGAGTTTCGCCACCGCACCTTCCAGGTTGTCGCCGGAGAAATCCAGCCCGGTCTCCTCGCCGACGGCGGTCAGGAACTCCTGCACCGAGTCGGTCATCACCAAGGGGAAACGATGGTTGCCGAGCCGGGCCACGGCCGCACACAGCGCCGTCACCGCATTGTCCTCATGGACCACCGCTCCGTGCCCGGCTTGTGCCCGGGCTCGCAGCCGCATCCACTTGATGCCTTTCTCCGCGGTCTGAATCAGGTACAGCCGGCGCCCCTCCCGCACGGTCAGGGAGAACCCGCCGACCTCGCTGATCGCCTCGGTGCAGCCCTCGAACAACTCTGGACGATGCTCGACGAGCCAGTGCGAACCCTGCAACCCGCCGGCCTCCTCATCGGCCAGAAAGGCGAAGACGAGATCGCGTGGCGGGATGACACCATCGCGGCGGAACCGCCGGGCGACGGCGATGGTCATCGCGAGCATGTCCTTCATGTCGACCGCCCCGCGGCCCCACAGGTAGCCGTCCTGTACCGCGCCGGAGAACGGGTGCACAGACCATTCGGAGGCGTCGGCGGGCACCACGTCGAGGTGGCCGTGGACCAGCAGCGCGCCACGGTGTGGGTCGGCACCGGGCAACCGCGCGATCACATTGCCCCGTCCCGGCGCCCCTGACTCGAGATAGGTGACCTCGAAGCCCACTTCGTCGAGCTTGCCCGCGACGTACTCCGCTGCGACCCGTTCCCCGACGAGAGTGTCGGGATCGCCGGTGTTGGTGGTGTCGATCCGGATCAGGTCGCTGGCCAGGCCTACAACCTCATCCTCCGCTGTGCTGGTACTGCCTGCCGGTGCCTCCATCTGGCCTTCCTACCACCGCTGATCTGCCGGATCTACGATGCGTGCACCGAGTTGGGCCGCTGGATGACGATCAGCTACCCTCGTGTGCGCGTCGCACGGCTGCATTTGGTGTATGCGAGGTCCTGTGGCGGAATGTCCGAGTGGCGGAATGGCAGACGCGCTAGCTTGAGGTGCTAGTGCCCTCTAACGGGCGTGGGGGTTCAAGTCCCCCCTCGGACACTCTATCTGTGCAGGTCAGGCGGCTAGTCATGGTCTCCACCACCCCCAGCTGCTAACGGATTGCTTACGCCCGTCGTCATCAGCCCGGCGACCAGTGCCGCAGCGTCGGCCTGCATGCCCTCGGCGACGTGGCTGTAAGTGCCCAACGTGATACCCACCGTGGCGTGTCCGAGGCGCTCCTGAGCCACCCGCGGATGCACCCCGGCGGACAAACTGGTAGAGAGCACTATTCCAATCCCGTGAGTAGGTCATCGTGATCATGGTGCGGCTGGGGGTTATTCGCTGGGTTGGTGATTGCGGGTTCGGGCGAGTTCGGCGGCGTAGCGGGTCCAGTCGCCTCCGGCCTGGTGCATCCATTTCACTGCTGTGGTGGGGTGCAGGTTGATCAGGTCGGCGAGCACGGCGGCGGGGAGTTGGGCGGCCAGGTCGATTAGCGTGGCTCGGCGACCGGCTTGGGTGGAGATGCCGAGTGTTCGGAGTCTCTCGGCCAGCCGTGATGCGGTGATCGGGCGCCCGGGTAGGAGCCCGGGAACCAGCCAGGGGCTGTTGGGGGGTGATCCGATCCCGACGTAGGGCTTGCCGTGGTTGATCAGCTCGGGCAACAGCGCTTCCAGTGGTGGGGGACGGGCACCTCGTGGCGCCCGAAGCGCACGAACACGTCCCCGTCGCGCCGGATGACTTGGTTGGTGGTCATGGCGGCGATCCGGGACTGTTGTTGACCGAAGAGCAGCAGCAGGCAGCCGGCGACCCGGTCGACGATGTCGAGGTTGTCGTCGTGGAGTAGCCGGGCCAGTTGGGTCCAGCGCTGGTCGGGGTCGGTCGCGGTGCCGGTGTGCCGTTGGGGGCCGGGATGGTGAACTGTTCGCAGTGGCTGTGGTCGGTGGCCCAGGTCAGGAAGTCCCGCACGTGGCAGGCGCCCGGCCCGGTGGTGAGCCAGTTATCGATATCGGCTTGGCGGCAGTCGGCGAGCGTGGTGTCTTTCGCGGCGAGCCAGGTCAGGAAACCGGCCGCGGTTTTGATTTTCAGTCGGGCGTGGGCGGTGTAGGTGCGGGGCGCTGAGCTGGGTTCGGCGCTGCGGCGCAGTCGTCGCATCACCCGCCAGGTGGCGAAGGCGTGGACGAGCCGCCGATGCTCGGGTGTGGTGAGGGAGGCGAGGAGCTCGACCAGCCAGTGCTCGGTGCGGGCCAGTTGTTCGTCGCGGGGCGGGAGCACGCCGCCGGTGATGAGCATCTGGCGCAGGTAGTCGGCGGCGCGTCGCCGTTGATGGCCATCGAGTGCGTCGTGGGTGGCGGCCAGTCGACCGGCGGCGAGGTCGGCGAGGATGCCGGCGCCAGCGCTGTTGCGCAGCCAGTTCAGCGCCGAGCGTGGTGTGCGGGCCGCGCAGATCGCCTCGAACACGGCCCTCAGCTCGGCCGGGATGGTCCCGGTTGGGCCGGAGAGCAGTTCGGTGGCGCGGCGGGCCAGACTGCACCGTGCACATCGGCCCTTCTCATACAACTTGTCCTCGAGGCCGCAGTCGCCGCAGGAGTGGGTGACGGGCATTCCGGCGCAGTCGGCGCAGGTGGTGGCCTCGGGCCCGGGTGGGGTGACCAGCCGCCGCTGGTGGCCGCAGACGGTGCATCGTCCCCGGTGACGCAGCGCGGCGGTATAACACGGATCGCATAAGGGGCCTTCGTCCCAGCGGACGGCCGGTGGGCGGTCGTGGCCGCAGCGGGCGCATAGAGCTGTCGTCCGCGGGGCGCAGCGCCTGCAGATCGGCCGCCCGGTGGTGGCCAAGGTGCACGGACGCAGCCGCCCGCACACGTGGCAGAGCGTGGCAGGCAGCCGATAACAGTTGACGCAGATGTCCGGCTCGTCGTCGTGGGCCCGCACGGCGATCGAGGTGGTCTTGGCGCATAGTCCGCACCGGCGTTGTCCGCGCTGATGGCGGCGGCAGGCCTCGCAGATCGGCTCGCCCGCGCCGGTGCGTCCCGCGACTGGCTTGACGACGCCGCAGTGCGTGCAGGCGGCCGGGTCGCGGCGGGCGGCGCACCGCGTGCACATGCCCCCGCCCTCGGTGACCGTCAGCGGTCGGCCGGTGCGGCCGCAGACCACACACTTCGGTGCGGTCACGGTGGTGGAGCCGCGGGCGATCAACTCGGTGACCAGCCGCCCGATCACCGGTGGCGCGCCCACCGTGAGCGCATCCGGATTGGCCTGAAGCGCCGTGGCCAGGCTGCGCCACACCGCGGGATTGGTCGCCACCGCCGCCACCGCCGCGGCAACCTCCGCGCCAGGCAGTGACCTCTCCACGGTCGTGACCTGGGAGATAACGTGATCTCGCCGGCAGGCCGGGCAGATCCGCCCCTGGCCACCGGGCATCGCATGCCCGGCCGGGCACCGGGGCGGGCCGGGCACGTCTTACTCCGCGCGCACGGGCAGTATCCGGGCACGGCGGGGCCGCGGCCGTCGCTCCGCCGGCGTGACCGCCGGTGTCCTCGCGTTCTTCGCCGCCGGAGCGACGGGCTCGATCAGATCCTCGACCCGGCAGCCGAGAATGTCGCACAACGCCACCAGCACGGCCAGGTTGAGCCGCTCGGGTGTGCCCGTCACCAGCCGGTAGACCTGCTCCCGCGACAGCTCGATGCCGCGCGCAGCCAGCTGCGGCACCAACTCGGTGGTGGCGAACATGCCCCGCTGGGCCATCAACCGGCGCAGATGCCACACATACCCGATCTTGTTGGTCATCAGCGGTCATCCTTGTCTTTCTCGAAGGCGTGAGCCAGCGCGGCCCTCAACATCCGGTTGCGGGCATCAGCCCCGACCGTCGTATACACCGCTGTCGTGGACGCCCAGGAGTGTCCTACCTGCTGCTGCACGAACAGCGGATCCGTCCCGTCCTCGATGAGATGGGACACATACGAGTGCCGCAGCGAATGCACGGAAAGATCATCTGGGAGGGTCAGCCAACCGGCGGAACTGAGCGAACCGCTCGTCGATCTGGCGGGGTGAGATCCGTCCACCGCGTTCGGTCAGCCACACCCCAGGATGCCGGTCACAACCGTAAAGGGGCCGTACCTCCTCCAGGTACTGGGCCAGCGTCTCGGCCGCCCACGGCATCACCGTGGCCACCGCCCGCCGCCGCGGCGGGCTGCCCCGCATCGCCTTGCCATAACGCACCTGCAGCACCCCGAACCGGCCCAGCTCCGGTGCCGCCGGGTTGCTGGCGAAGTCGACCACATCCAGCATCGCCGCCTCCCGACGGCGCAACCCCCACCCATAGACCACCTTGAACAAGCTGGCGTCGCGGAAGGTGGCCAACCACCCCTTGCGCCGCGAGCTCGCCGCCCGCTCCACCCGGTCATCCGCGGCATCGAAGAACGCCTGCAACTCCTGGCGGGTCAACGGGCGACGCTCCGGACGACCCTCATAGTCGGCCACGTGCGCGGCGAGGTTGTCCTCATGGCACACCTGCACCGGCCGGGCACCGACCCGCTGCTCACACTCAGCGACCCAGCCATAGCGGGGATCGCACACATAGCCCAGAAACATCGCCAGCGCGCCCCTGATAAGACCGCACCGTCGAATGCGCCCACCCACCCGCGGCGAACCAGGCCTCCACCTGCGCAGACGACCACTCCCACGGCCAACCACCGAACTCAGCGAACCGGCGCCACGATCCGTTCCCGGCCCTCGATCAACGAACTACTCAACCGGCGGCTGAGCTGCTGGCGACGCCAACCCTCCAGCATCGCCGCGAACAACGCCGGCTCCTCCCGCAGCGGCGTCGCACCATCGACCAACACCAGCGCCGCAGAGCCCGCCGCTCGTTCCGCCACCCAGAACCTCACCATCAGAAGTCCACACTGAATGCAACAAACCAACACTCAGCGCAACAGAATCAGATGACGCATCGTGGCACTAGACGCAACAGATGACGTTCTCACCCAGGTCACACCGCGTGTCGGACAACTCCCGCGACCTGCCCGCCAGAAGGACTGTGACCTCGAATCCCAGGCAGACCACAATCACACAACCCGCCGAATGATGCAGCCCATGCAACTCCGCTCACTTGCATTCCGGTCGCCGCCGTGTGCCGCAGCCGGTGCGCACCGACTCGCGGCAGGCCCGCCCGGTCGCACGCCGCGCGCACAACCCAGGCGATCGTGCTGCGATTCACCAGACCACGCGGCGCGTTCACCCGCAGAAACAACGCCCGGCACTCGCACTGCGGGCGGCGACGAAGATACGAGACGATCGCCTCGCCGACATCGACCGGCAAGGGCAGCAGGTCCTCCCCGACTGCCCTTCCCGTGAACGAGCAGCAGCCCGCCACCCCAGTCGACATCATCGAGCGTGATCGCGGCGACCTCGCCGGCGCGCAGCCCAAGGCGTGACAGCAGCAACAGGATCGTGTGATCGCGGCGGCCAACCAGCGTGCGCCGATCGCAGCTGGCCAACAGCTCTCTGACCGCGGTCGGCTCCAGCCCGCGCGGGAGCGTGCGATCCCGCAGGTCGGCGACCGACGGAACCGCCCACACCAGCGGCACCTCGATCACGCCAGCGAGGTGCAGGTAGCGCAGAAACGACCGCAGCGCGCACCCCAGATCCCGCGCTCCCGACGCGCTGCGCTTCGGGCACTCGCGCGCCAGAAACATGCTCACATCCGCCGCCGAGAGCCGCTCCAGACCCAGCCCGTCAGGGCGCTCCCAGCCCTCAAGGAACAATCGCGCGACCGGCACATACGCATCGAGCACCGTGTGCTCCGACAGCTGCCGCTCGACCAGCAGATAACGGCGGTACTCGGCCAGCAGCTCCTCAAACACCCCCTGCGCGAGTGGCGGTGCCGGCACGACCCCCAGCTCCTGCAAGTACTCCAGCAGCAGCGCCAAGCTCTGCGACGAGACCCACGTCACGAGACCCTCGCGCGCCGCGAGTCAACGAACCGCCCGACCCTCTCGCCAGTCAGCTCACCGACGCCAAGCCCTTCGCACTCGAGCCAGCGACTCAGCTGATCGAGCTGGCACAGCCTGTTCGCCATCACCGATCGCGAATACACCCGAGACCGCAACCACCCCTCAAACCCCGCCGCGAACGGCGCCAACGGCCCCAACACCACCGGGAACCACACCTTCTTGCCCATCGCTGCCTCCGATCGGATCGCAGAACACCAATCCGAGAAGCTTCGACCAGACAGCCACGATTATGTTGAACAGATCACCGCCCTG
>JBOHFK010000004.1:0-113173 GCA_050699635.1 Pseudonocardiaceae bacterium
CACCGCGCAATTGGGCGCGGGACAGCTCAGGCAACGCCACACCGTCGAGCAGCACCTGACCCTGCTCCGGATCGGCGAGCCGCCCGGCCACTGCCGCGAGCAACGATTTTCCGGCCCCGGACCGGCCAACCACGGCCACCGTGGCACCGGCCGGGATGACGAGATCGAGCCCGTCGATGACGGGCTGGCCGGCCGCCGATACCCGCACTCCGCAAAACTCCAGCCGGCCGCCACCATCAGGGGGCAGTGTTCCCGCTCCGTATCGGGTCACCGGTTCGGAGAGGAGCTCAGCCGCGCGGTTACCACCGGCCCGGGCCCGGGACAGCTTGTTCAAGAATCCCACCGCTGAGCCGAGGCCAGCGGCCATGACCGCGTAGCGGCTCGCGGCGTACAGCTCGCCGATGCTCAACCGGCCGGCGACCACCCCGAGCCCGGCGACAGCGACCACGGCCAGCTGCAGCAGCGGCGCGATCACCGCCGTCTGGCCGGTCACTCGCACCTGGTTACGCCACATCCGTACGCCGTGTTCGCGCAACTCGGGCAGCGGTTGGAGGATCCGTCGTCGCTCCCGCTCCATGCTGCCCGCCGCGGCGATCGTGCGTGCCCCGGACAACGCATCGAGCAGCCGGGAAGCGATCAGCCCTTGGCTGTGCAGGTAGCCCCGGATGGTCTCGGTGTTGTGCCGGACGAATACCCGCAGCAATCCGGCCATCGTCACCAGACCGGCCAGCGCGGCGAGCCCCACCCACCAGTCGATCACCATCAGCGCGACGATGCCGCCCACTGGCGCGATGAAGCCAGCAATGACCATCACCGCGGTCACGCCCACCTGGCCGGCCTCGCTGGCGTTGCGGGTCACCCGGGTCACCAGGTCTCCGGGTTCGAAGCGGCGGGTCGCGGCCGGTCCGATCGAGACCAGGTGCCGGACCAGCGTCATGCGCAGCCAGGCCGTGCTCCGGGCGGTGCTCGTGCCGGTGGCGATATCGCCGATCACCTTGCCGGTAACCATGATGGCGATCAACCCCGCGCAGGTCAGCAGGGCCCACCTGATGGCACCACCACTGATTTCACCACCACTGGGCAGCGCGTCGAGAGCGCGCCCGAGCGCGGTGGGCAGCAGGATGTCCGCGCTGGCGGTGGTGAGCGTGGCCAATGCCAGCACCCAGATCCACACCCCGCCGCGGCACCCCGTCGAGAACAGCAAACGGCCCGCCGGAGCGGCGATCGCCTCCCGCGGACTCGCTGGTGCCCCGGCCGGATCGTTGTGCACGCGGCCTCCGCATCGTCGTCGTGGTCCGGGTGAGTTTTGCTGCTGTGGTGGGAGAAAGCATTAGGTGGTCCGGGGCAACGCCGGCTGCCCCGGACCACCTGGTGTTAATGCATCAGCCGCAGAGCAGCAGGCTGAGGCCACTGCCGCAGCAGTGGTCGTAGCGGTCGTGACCGTGGCAGTCGTCGTAACCACCAGCCGGCTCCATGGCCTGCAGGTCGAGAAGCGCCATTTCTGTTCACCTCCCTCCGAATGTCGAAGTGGATACCAAACCGTTCCTCCCCATCAGCACTGCCGGCACGGGGGCATCGTGCGGCGGGAGCTGCCTGGGTTCACAGAGGAACGGGAGACCAACGGGGTGCTCGTGCACAGCGGCACCCAGTGCGAGTAGGACGCCTGCGGCGCCACTGGCCAAGTCCATGGACAGCCGTAGTAGCTGTTCACCGGGAAAGGCGAGGTGACCTTGGTAATCGACGCGGTGCCAGCCAAGGCGCCGGATCTGGGCGGCCACCTCCTGGTCCCAGATCGCCTGCCCGGGTAGATGGGCCCGGCTGAGGTAGAGGATCATCCCGGCCCGGCCGCTGAACAGACCTGGCTGGATGTAGAACCGAGCTTGGGCGGCCTTGCGGATGGCGGCCGCGGCGCTCGCAAACTCGTCATCGACCTGGTGGGTGAGGTACTCGTCGAGGATTATGCCGATCCCCGCGCTGCCCCGGTCCAGGTAGGGCATGGCTCGCCAGCCCTCGTTGACCATCATCGAGCCGTCCTCGCGCAGCTGGCAGCGACGCAGGTCCTGGCGGAGCGCAGTCTTGGACAGTTCGAGGAATTCCCGGTCGCCGGTGTGCTCGTAGAGCCGCAGGAACATCAGCGCGGCGCCCGAGGAGCCTTGCATCAGCCCGGCATAGGGGTAATCGCCACCGCTGATCGTGCCGACTGCGTCCGGTCCCCCGAGCCGGTCGGCGACGATGTCGGCGACGCGCAGCGCGTGGTCGAACAGCGCCGGTTCCCCGGCCAGGCCGGCGAAGTGGGCCAGGTTGAGCGCGATGCCGGCGAGACCGCCGGAGAGGTCCACACCGAGTTGCTCGGATGGTTCGGTGAGGCAGAACTCGATCAGGTCGAGGGCGGCCTGCCGGTATCCCAGCTCTGCCAGCACGTACGCCACCCCGTGCAGCCCGTCGTAGAGCCCTAACCGCGTGCCGCGTGCCGCTGCGGCAGCGCGCTCGAGCAGCCAGTGCTCCCCGGCGGGGTACCGGGGTGCCCGGGTGACCGACAGCGCGTACAGCACGCCGGCCGCGCCGTGGGCGATATTGAGACCGCCGGTGCTGAACTGAGCGATGTCCCCCGGGAACAGCCGATCAGTGCGCCTGGGTGTGGCACTGGCCAAGATTCCCGCGACGATCGAGTTCCGGGCGCCTGTCCATCCGGTCGTCCCGTCCGGTAGTGCCGGCAGGGCTCGAGCGCGCCGCCGGGATGTATCCCGCTCGGGGGTCTGAGGGGCCTGACTGCCGGCTCGGCCGGCGGCGACACCGGTGATGGTTCGCACCGCCTGATCCAGGAAGGCAGGCGGTAGCGGGAAGTGCTCGGCGATGACTTCGGCGAAATCCACCGGCTTTCCGGCATCGAGCCGGATGATGGCGGTCAACGGGAGGAACAGCGCCAGTCTCAGACAGGCCAGGGAGTACCGGTCGATGTCGAAGCCGGTCCGGTCAGTCGGGGCCGCGAAGGCGGGGCTGCCCAGCGTCGGGCGGCGGGTCTCCTCGATCCTTGTCGCGACTTCGAAGTCCAGCAGGGTGATCCGGCCGTCGTCGGCCACGATGACGTTGAACAGATGCAGATCACCGTGGATGACCCCGCGTTCGTGGATGGCTTTGATGATCGCTTCGACCTGGGCGCACATCCGCAACGCCCATTCGGTGTAGGCGGCGAACTCGGCTGGCCCGGCGGCCGGGTCGTTCATCGGGTACCGCTTGGCGAACACCTTGTTGAGCGGCGTTCCCTCGATGAATTCCAGCGCGAGGAAGTGGTGTTCGCCCAAGCTGAAGTGGTCATGGACCATGGGGATTCCGTCGACGCCGGCCAGGAGCTCGAGGGTCTCCCGTTCGCGCTGCAGTCGCTGGACTGCGTCGGCGCCGTCGGCGGCGAGGCCGGCGTGTGGCCGGGCTTCCTTGAGCACTACCCGGGTGCCGGTTCGCTGGTCGGTCGCCTCGTAGAGGCCGCCGCCGTTGGAGAAGTGCAGCACCTGCTCGACGCGGTAGGGCAACTCCTTGACGTTGGTGGAGTTGCGGGCGGCAAGTTGGGGAACAAGCAGGTCCGGCAGGCTCACCCAGGGTGGGGTGTAGAAGACTGCCTCACGGCGGTCCGGCACCAGCGCTCCGGTGGGGTCCTCGATAGCGGGGACCCGGTCGCCCTGAGCTGACAGGCAGTGCCGCAATGCGAACCCACCGTATCTGACGTAAAGCGGGCCTTCGTTCCAGCGCAGGTCACTGAGGATGTAGGGGCCCGGTTCACCCTCCAGCCGATCACCCAGGTCGTGCAGGATCATGCCGAGTGTGTCGACATCGGTCGGGTAGATCGTGACGAACTTGCCGCTGGAGCCTCGGGGTGCGTACTTCGCATTCTGCAGGTGGACTACGTTCCGGGCAGCCAGGAATTTGAAAGGAATTCCCCGCGGCACGCAGTAGGCCCACACGGTTTCCAGGATTCTTTCCGCGTTGTCGAGACAGGCCGACGCGTGAACTTTCCAGCCCTGCGGGGGCACTGTTGCGCCCACCGGATTCATGACTACCCAATTGTCGAGGGGGCGCCGTTGCCAGCCATCGGGTACCGGACGTCGGGCGGCGTCGAAGGACTCCGTTCGATTACACCCCGACATCGAGTCGTAGAACAACGGATCCGCGATGCAGTACACCTCGTAACCGTTGTCCATTGGATCCCCCTTACCTTGCTGGCTGGTCTTACTTGCCGGGCTGGCCTTACTTGCTGGCCGTTCGTCGGTATGTAGCAATAGTCGTCCGGCCACGGGGGAACGGCAAGTGGCGTTCGTCAGGCTTCCAGTGTGAAGGAATCACAGGTGCCGACGGTGATTCGCACTAGGCGAGTTCGGGTACCACGAGGTCGCCCGCTATCAGACAGATCCGATCGTCTCGCTTGGTCACCCGAGCCCTGATCAGCACGATCCGGTCCTCGGCGACGTTCACCCCGACCACCGAGTAGGTCGTGGGGAAAAACAGCACCTCGATGCCGGCGGCGAGATCCTCCAACTGAGCAGCGGCCCACGGTTCGCCGTTGCGGTTGACCCGGCGGGTCACGCTGGCGAGGATCCCGCCGACGATCACCTGCGCACCATCGTCCATCACGCCGCCCCTGATCGACGTGATCGACGTGTCCGTCTGGCGGGCCAGGACGTGCTCCAAGCCGTGCAGCGGGTGACCGGAGACGTAGAGTCCGAGCATGTCGCGCTCCAGCGCGAGCTGGTGCTTGGTGTCCCAGTGCTCGGCGGGCACCGGCACGTCGAACGCGCTGCGCAGCCCGGCGGTGCCGTCCTGGCCACTGAACAGGTCGAATTGCCCGATCGCCTCAGCTCGCTTGGACTCCATGACCACATCGATGGCTTCGCCGTGTACCAGATACAGACCCTTGCGCGGATGTCCCAGCGAGTCGAACGCTCCGGCCTTGATCAGCGACTCGACGACTTTCCGATTGCACGCAACCGCATCGACCTTCCGAAGGAAGTCAGTGAAGTCGGTGTAGGTCTTCTTCTCGGTGCGCGCCCGGCTGATCGCTTCGACGACGTTGCCGCCGATGTTACGGATGGCGCCGAGCCCGAATCGGATGCCGCCGCCGACCGCGGTGAAGTCGCGTTCAGAGGAGTTCACATCCGGAGGCAATACCGTGATACCCATCTTGCGGCACTCGGCGAGGTACAGCGCGGCCTTGTCTTTGTCGGCACCGACGCTGGTGAGCAGCGCTGCCATGTACTCAGCAGGATAGTTGGCTTTCAGATAGGCAGTCCAGTACGCGAGCAGCCCGTACCCGGCGGAGTGTGCGCGGTTGAAGGCGTAGTCGGAGAAGGGGATCAGGATGTCCCACAACATCTTGATTGCAGCGGCCGAGTAACCAGCATCGCGCATCCCGCCGGAAAATGTCTCGTACTCCCTGTCGAGGATTTCCTTCTTCTTCTTGCCCATCGCCCGGCGCAGCAGATCGGCTTTACCCAGCGAGTAACCGGCTACCCGCTGGGCGATCGCCATCACCTGCTCCTGGTAGACGATCAGTCCGAAGGTCTCGTCCAGGATGTCCGCCAGTGACTCGGCCAACTCCGGATGGATGGGCCGCACCTCCTGGCGGCCGTTCTTCCGGTCGGCGTAGTCGTTGTGCGCGCCGGTACCCATCGGGCCAGGCCGGTACAGGGCAAGTACCGCGGAGATGTCCTCGAAACTGGTCGGCGCCATGCGTCGGAGCAGGTCACGCACCGGGCCCCCGTCGAGCTGGAACACTCCGAGAGTGTCCCCGCTGGCGAGCAGTTCGTAGGTCTTCGCGTCGTCCAGCTCCAGGTTCTCCAGGTCTAACGACGGTGTGCCGCCCCGCTCGATGTTGCGCAGCGCGTCGTCGAGGACAGTGAGTGTGCGCAACCCCAGGAAATCCATCTTGAGCAGCCCTAGCGCTTCGCAGGCGCCCATGTCGAACTGCGTGATGATCGCGCCGTCGGAATCCCTGCGCTGGATCGGGATGATGTCGATCAAAGGCTGGTTGGACAGGATCACGCCGGCGGCGTGTACCCCCCACTGCCGCTTGAGGCCCTCCAGCCCGCGGGCGGTGTCGATGATCTCCTTCACCTGGGGATCGGCCTCGTACAGCGCGCGGACCTCGGTGGCCTCCGGGTAGCGCTTGTGGTGGGGATCGAAGATCCCGGCCAGCGGGATGTCCTTGCCCATCACCGGAGCCGGCATCGCCTTGGTGATCCGCTCGGCCACCGAGTAGCCGGGCTGACCGTAGAGCACCCGTGCGGAGTCCTTGATCGCCGCCTTCGCTTTGATCGTCGAGTAGGTGATGATCTGCGCGATGTGGTCCTCGCCATATTTCTGCGTGACGTATCGGATCATGTCGCCACGCCCGCGCTCATCAAAGTCCATGTCGATGTCGGGCATCGAGATGCGATCGGGATTGAGGAACCGCTCAAAGATCAGCTTGTGCCGGATCGGGTCGAGATCTGTGATGCCCAGGGCATAGGCCACCAGGCAGCCCGCCGCCGAGCCCCGCCCCGGTCCAACCCGGATCCCGTTGGCCTTGGCGTAGCCCACCAGATCAGCGGTGACCAGGAAGTAGCCAGGAAAACCCATCTGGCAGATCACGCCGACCTCGTGGTCGGCCTGGCGTCGGTGGGTGTCGGGCAGACCACCAGGGAAACGCTGCTGCAGACCCCGCTCGACCTCCTTGACCAGCCAACTGGCCTCACTCTCGCCTGTCGGCACGGGGAACCGGGGCATCAGATCCCGGCCCTCGGTGAACTCCACGTGCACCCGTTCGGCGATGCGCAGGGAGTTGTCGCAGGCTTCGGGGAACTCCCCGTCCCACTGATCCCGCATCTCTTGGGGGGATTTGAGATAGAAGTTGTGCGCGTCGAACGTGAACCGGTGGGGATCCGACATGGTCTTGCCGGTCTGCACGCACAGCAGTACCTCGTGCGGTCTGGCATCCTCCGGGTAGGTGTAGTGCAGGTCGTTGGTCGCCAGTCCGGGCAGGTCGAGCGTCTTTTTGAGCCGGGCCAGATCGTCGCGGACCCGGCGCTCGATGTCGATGCCGTGGTCCATCAGCTCACAGAAGAAGTTCTCCCGGCCGAAGATGTCCCGGTAGTCGGCTGCGGCCTGGCAGGCGGCGTCGAACTTGTCCTGCTGCAGCAGCCGCTGCACTTCACCCGACGGGCAGCCGGTGGTGGCGATGATCCCCTTGCCGTAGGCCGCCAGCAGTTCGCGGTCCATCCGTGGCTTGTAGTAGTACCCCTCCAGGCTGGCCAGGCTGGAGAGCCGGAACAAGTTGTGCATACCCTCGGTGCTCTCCGCAAGCAGCGTCATGTGGGTGTACATCTCACCCGGGTTGTCTGCACCACTCGCGCCGCCGGCCAGCACGACCCGCTTGCGCTCGTGCCGCGAGCCGGGCGCGAGGTACCCCTCCATACCGATGATCGGCTTGATCCCGTGGGCGTTGGCCTTCTTCCAGAACTCATACGCGCCGAACACATTGCCGTGGTCGGTCATCGCCAGCGCGGGCATGCCCATCCGGACGCATTCGGCGAACAGGTCGTCCAGCCGGGCGGCCCCGTCGAGCATGGAGAACTCGGTGTGCGTGTGGAGGTGGACGAACGAACCACCTCGCGTCCGGGTCATCGTTGTGCCCAACGAGTGACCACGGAGGCCATGACGGTCACGTTCCTGTCATCGCACAGCGCCTGTGCCACCCGTTGAAGAATGCTGGGAACCCCGACCATCTTGATCGAATACTTGCCCTGCAGTCTCACAGTCAGCAGTATCGAACACATGTTCGGTAACAGTCAAGGCTCGTGCAAGTGGCCATCGCCGCCGGCCATCGCGCCCCCCTAGGAGGTCATCGGCTGCCTGGTCGAGAATCGGCCGGCGTCGCGGAGCCGGTGCGTTGGTCTGAGTATCTTCCGGATGACATGCTGGCCCCCTCGACGAGGCGTTGCTTTCGGTATCCATAGAGGCCGACGAGAACGGCACCGACGAACCCGGCGACGGTGATCGTGGTCTTGATGATTTCAAGCGGGTCGATAACGGCGGGGCCGCCGTTGGGCCCGGGATGTGGTAGGGCAATTGCTCGTAGCTCCAGGTAAATGATCCATGCCATGCTGATTGCCACTGCGACCCAGATGGCGCGGCCAGCCACACTGGCCACAGGCGGAGGCCGTCATCGCGGGATCACCCGCACCAGGTGCGGATAGTGACCGGCTGGTCCTCACCCGCCGACCGGGGCCGTAGTCGCGGTCTTCGCGGACTTGCACAACATGCAGCGGCAGCCCATCGAGTAGCCGCGTAGCGTGCGGCGCGTCCGGGACCACCGGGGGCCCCGGTGCAGCCGGCGCGGTCACCGCGTCGATCTCTGGGTGGGAATCGCGGTGCACGACCGGCAGTAGCCACCCTCCGGGGCAGCAGCGAGGCTGGCGGGGATGACCTCCACGCCGCACAACGCGAGATAACGGCCACCACCGCGCCGCCCAGCAACAGCGGCCGCGTCGGACAGCACGTGCGCGACCAGCGACCTGATGTCCACCATCTCCACACCCCGGCGTTTGGGGACCGTCCAGTGACCGTTTATTCGGTGCCTACCTGCCACGGGGGTCGCCTCAGCCCACTGTGGTGGTGCCGCCCGGCCCGCTGCGGTTGGCGAGCTCCTGGATCGCCCGCCGTCGCTTCAGCAGCTCTATGACCAGGGAGTCGTTGTCCGTATTGCGGCCGTTTTCGGCATTGGTCAAGAACAGCTTCGCCAGCGCCGCACCGGGCTCAGGGCAGGGCCAGCGGGAGAGTGCGGCGCGGGTACGTGGTTCGTGGCGTTGGTCACGGTTGACGAGAGTGAACGCGATCAAGCCCAGGGCGTCCCGCAGCCGGGAACGCTCCCCGAACGGGCTACATCGGCAGACCAGCCCGGTAAGCCATTCCTCGCAGTTCCCGACCTACTGCGTCTCGGCGCGCGCCGGGGAGCAGCGTGGCGATCACGTCACGGACCAGCGGATCACGGCTCACCCTGATGGGGAAGATGTCCTCCGCCGTCCGCAGCGCCCGCACGGCGTCGTCACGGCATCCCCGCAGCTGGGCCAGCGCTTGGCCGTAGCGCATCCAGTGGTGGGCCCGGCCCGAGAGGAAGGGGTGCTGCTCGGGCTGAACATCTCGCGCGACGCGGACCGCCTGGTCGGGCTCGCCCACTTCGAGCGCCAACCATATCCGGCGAAGTCCCACTTCGGCCGGCGAGTTGTCGCACCCCAGGGAGTCGTCGCCGGTCGCCCCGAACCGCTCGGCCAGCTCTGCGGCGGCATCCATCGGCGCGGCCACATCCCCCGGCCGCCCGTCCAGTACGGCAGCTTGGGCGTGGCACATAGTGAGCTGAGCCACCAGTCCGGCGGTGTCGGCAGTGACCGGTGGCACGGTCAGCGAGCCGAGCACGGCCCGCCCCAGCTCGAACGCCCCACCGCTGAGCAGCGTGTCGACTACGGCGAACCCGGCCAAGCCGAGGGCGGTGACCTCATCGCGCTGCTGGGCCAGGCGTTGTGCCAGGAACGCGGTCCGGCGGATCAAGTCGGTGGGCGCCGCCACGCGGTACAGCCACAGGCGGGTAACGTGCACATGCAGGGAGACGGCCAAGTCGAGCAGCTCACCGCGGTCGGCGCCAGCGGCCAGCGTGGTATGCAGGTTACGGATCAGCGTGGGCAGGTCGGTCGCCACCGCAGCGAACTGGCAGGCACGCCGCTGCGCGTGGATCCGGGCCACCTGATCCCGCAGCACCGCCACCGGCAGCACCAGCCCGTCTAAACCAGTGGCGTCGATTGCGTCCAGCGCCAGCCGCACCGCCTCGGTAGCGGAATCGGTATGTCCGTTGGCCGGTGCGGGCACCGGCAGCCGCATCAGGTCACTCGGGGCGATTTGCAGCGCATCCGCCAGTGCGACGATCTCCGAGAGCTTGTCCAGCGCGACGACTCCGCGCTCAATCCGGTCGAGCTGCGACTTACTCATCCCAGCCAGCCCCGCGATCACCACCAGGGACTTGCCCCGGGACTTCCGGATCTGGCGAAGGCGGCGGCCGATCGTCCGCGCTTCCTCACCGTCCACGAAACCTCTCCTTGCCGCTACCCCCTGCCGATGCCCCGGGGACCTACCCCGGCGCGGAAACCTCGGCAAGGAGGTAGCGACAAGGTTACGCTTGGCTTCCCTGGTGGACACTGCAGGAGTGGATCACGACGGCGTAGGGCGTCGCTCGAAGCGATCCTTTCGACATCCCGCGCCTCGACTGTCATCGACGGCGCTGCGTGCCGGGATCGGTCCGCCTACCGGCTGTTCGATCAGTTCAATGAGGTCACCAGTCGCCCGTCACGTGATCAGCGGCGGGAACGATTCGAGGCTGCGGCGACGGTGTGCCGAACCTGTCCGGCGCGGTCCACAAGATCACCGGCAATGGGCCAATCGGATATCTTGACCGCCGGACTGCGCCGCAGTGGTCCAGTCGGGTACACGTGTGACGTGCTCGGCGGTGACCGGCACCAGAACGACGCGCTTCGCCTGCAACTCGAGACCCGCGGTCACACCGGACCTCGGTGCGCGCCGCGCTGCTGGACGAGAACCTCGACGCCGTCAAGGACCCGTTGCAAGCCGAACTCGAACGCGTGGTCGGGGTCGGAAACGGCCTGGTAATGCTCGCCGGTGGTGGTGCCGACTCGGGATGCCACCGGATAACGCCCGGGGTCCAGGACCTTGGCGAGCCAAGGTCCTGTCGCTGCCCACCAGGCCGCATCGTCCATGCCGCTGCTGCGCTCGACGTCCACAGCGTTGATCGCGCTGCGGGCGGCGCCGGCAACGTAGTCGTTGATGAGTGTGATGATCGAATCCATCTCGATGTCGTCGAGGCCGAGGCCTTCGATGGTGCGTAGCTCTCGTTCGTACTTGGCAATGATCCCTGGGCCCAGCGGCGGCCGTGTGGTGGCGATGTGCAGCATCCACGGATGCCGCCGCGCGAGCGCCCACTGATCCCGGGCGATGGCCTCCAGCTGGTGGCGCCACGTCCCGTGGGTGGCCTCGGGCTGGGTCTCGAGGTGGATGACGTCGAGCATGACGTCGATGAGTTCAGCCTTGCCCGGCACGTAGGTGTACAGCGACATGGTGCCCACGCCGAGGCGTTCGGCAACCCGGCGCATGGACAGGGCATCCAAACCCTCGGAGTCGGCGAGCTCGATGGCAGCCCGAGCGATGCCCCGCACAGTCAGGCCCGGTTTGGGGCCGCGGGCCCGGGTGGGCAGATCGGAGCCCCACAGCAATGCCAGGCTCCGCGAAGGGTCTCCGCCTCCGCTTCGGACAGTCGCCACCCACTCATCCTAATGCCACCCCAAACAACTCCGTACATTATACGGTATAATGTACTGGATAGCTCCGACGTGCAGTTGAGGAGGCGTGCATGGCGAGCTCTGGGATGGCGATCATTGCCGAGGGCCTGACCAAGCGGTATGGCGGGACAACGGTGCTGGACGGGATGAGCTTGCAGGTGGCCCCCGGCAGTGTGCTCGGGGTGCTCGGCCCGAACGGTGCCGGCAAAACCACGGCGGTGCGGATTCTCACCACCCTCCTGCGGGCCGACAGTGGCCGCGCTGTGGTCGCCGGGTTCGACGTGATCCGGCAGGCAGCGCAGGTGCGGGCCAGTATCGGGTTGGTCGGCCAGCACGCCGCGGTCGATGAGATCCTCAGCGGCCGGAGCAACCTGGTTATGTTCGGTCGGCTGCACGGGCTGACCTCCACGGCCGCCCGCCGCCGCGCGGACGAGCTGCTCCAACAGTTCCAGTTGGACGGCTCGGCAGCCAAGTCGGTCGGGAAGTACTCCGGTGGGATGCGACGCCGACTCGACCTGGCCGCAAGCCTGATCGTGAACCCGCCAGTGCTCTTCCTCGACGAGCCCACCACAGGACTGGACCCCCACGGCCGGGCCGAGGTGTGGGCCGCAGTACGCGCGCTGGTCACCGCAGGTACGACGGTGCTGCTGACCACCCAGTATCTCGAGGAGGCCGACCAACTCGCGGACCACGTCGCCGTGATCGCCGCTGGCCGCGTGGTCGCCGATGGCAGCCCGGACGATCTCAAGGGCCGCCTGGGCGGTGACCGGATCGAGGTGGTGCTGCGCAGCGCGGCCGATCTGGCCGCCGCGACCGAACTGATCAAGATCGTCACGGGCGCGGCGCCACAGGTCGACGACGACACCCGCCGCGTTGGTGCGCCGGTCCGCGACCGGATCCACGCGCTCACCCAGACGGTTCGCCGCCTGGACGACGCCGGCATTGCCGTGGAGGACGTCACCCTGCGCCGGCCCACCCTCGACGAGGTGTTCCTCCACCTCACCGGCGGTGTGCCCGCCGCATCGACGATCAAGGAGGCGGTGGTGTGAGCGAGGCCCTCACGCCGACCAGGCACCGGGTCGCAACGGTGCTGCGGGATACCTGGACCATCACTCGGCGCGATCTCGAACACTGGGTGGCTCAGCCCGCTCCGGTCGTGATCAGCTTGCTGTTCCCGGTGATGACGGTGCTGATGTTCGGCTACCTGTTCGGCGGCGCGCTCTCAGTCCCCGGCGGCGGCAGCTACCGAGAGTTCCTGCTGCCCGGGATGTTCACCTTGACGATGGTCTTCGGCATCGAGATGACCATGGTCGCGGTCGTCACCGACGCACAGCGCGGCATCACCGACCGGTTCCGGTCCCTGCCCATGGCGTCGTGCGCGGTGCTGCTGGGCCGCAGCAGCGCCGACATTCTCAATGCGGTCGCGGGGTTGGCGGTGATGATCGGCTGCGGGCTGGCCGTGGGCTGGCAGGCGCGGGAAGGCCTCACGTCCACGCTGACCGCGGTCGGGTTGCTGCTGCTCCTGCGTTTCGCGCTGATCTGGGTCGGCATGTACCTCGGGCTGATCATCAAGGGGCCGGAAGCCGTCACCGGCGCGCAGATCCTGGTGTGGCCACTGGGATTTCTGTCCAACGCGTTCGTCGCCCCATCCACCATGCCGGGATGGCTCGGGACGATCGCCGAGTGGAACCCGCTGTCGGCCACCGTGTCCGCCACCCGGGCACTGTTCGGCAACCCCGGCGTCGCCGGCGGGTCCTGGCCCGCTGAGCACGCCGCGGCACTCGCGGTGGCCTGGCCAGTGCTGCTCATCGTCGTGTTCGTGCCGCTGTCCGTGCGCCGCTTCCGCCGGCTCAGCTACTGAGCCGCGGGCGACACTCGATGGGACCTGGTCCAGGATCACGGCGGAACTGGTCCATCGTCGGGCACTGGTCCGGCCCGCTCGAGCTGCTCAGGCAGCAATGGGGAGATCGCCAGGTCCTGAATGGGGGTGTCCGGGAGGGCGGCATGGACTGCGCGTACACCTGGGCGGGCGGCCACCACCCGTAGTGCGTCGCCGTCGCCGAACACCAGCAAGGCGACCACACAGGCACAGCCGGTTTGCAGCTGTGCGGCCTCCGCAGCGGCAAGGGCCGCGGCCCGGCCGCCCCGTTGTGAGGCAACGGCGGCCCGAGCCCGCGCCGCGGACCGTAGCGCGTCGGTGAGCTCGTCCACCGGCCGCTGCCCCGGCAGATCACGAGAAATCAACGCGGTCTGGATTCGCGGGAAGGGAACGCGGATGATCACCCTGGAGAGCCGAACACCCTGCACCAGCCCGGCGGCGGGCGCTGGCGTGAGGTAACCCTCCAACTGCACCAATGCCCACTGGGCCCGGCTCCCCGCGGGCAGGGATGCCCGAGCGCGCAGCAGGTAGTCCGCGACCGGCTCGCCGGCCTCGGGCCCGAGCCGCTGCACGCCGGTCACCGGCACATCGCCAGGTTGCCCGGCCGCCCAGATGGTCACCCCGAACACCACGATCAACACGGCGAGCAGCACCCAGCGGGCTCGTGATGCCATCCGCTAGGCCTGCGCGGCCAGCACGTCCAGCGCGTGACGCAGGTCGTCCGGATCCGGGCTGGTGAATTCGACCCAGCGCTCATCGGCGGGATGCGCGAAGCCCAACCGCGCAGCGTGCAGCCACTGCCGCTCCAGCCCGAGCCGCTGGGCCAGCGCGGGGTCCGCACCGTAGGTGAGGTCGCCGCAGCAGGGGTGGCGCAGCGCGGCGAAATGAACCCGGATCTGATGAGTGCGGCCGGTCTCCAGGGTGACATGACACAGTGACGCGGCCGGGAAGGCCTCGATCACCTCGTAGTGCGTGACCGACGGCTTGCCGCCCGCCATGACCGCGAAGCGCCAATCGTGCTTGGGGTGCCGGTCGATCGGGGCGTCGATGGTGCCCCGGGTGGGATCCGGGTGGCCCTGCACCAGTGCGCGGTAGTGCTTGGCGACGGTGCGATCCCGGAATGCCCGTTTCAGCGCCGAGTAACCCCGCTCCGACTTGGCGACCGCCATCACGCCGCTGGTGCCCACGTCCAGCCGGTGCACCACGCCCTGGCGCTCGGCCGAACCCGAGGTAGCCACCTGGATACCGGCCGCGGCGAGACCACCGAGCACCGTAGGGCCGGTCCAACCCGGGCTGGGGTGGGCCGCCACCCCGACCGGCTTGTCCACCACCACCACGTCGGCGTCATCGTGCAGGATGCGTAGCCCAGCCACCGCCTCCGCGGTGATCAGCGTCGGCTGCTGGGGATCGGGCAGGGTTATCTCCAGCCACGCGCCAGCGGTCATCCGGTCGGATTTGCCGGCCGGATGACCGTCCAGGAGCACGGCGCTGGCCTCGGTCAGGCCGGCCACCGCCGTGCGAGACAACCCCAGCAGCCGGGCCAGCCCGGCGTCCACCCGCATCCCGTCGAGGCCGTCGGGTACCGGTAGGGTCCGAATTTCGCTCATTCCGGGCCTCCTGGCCGTCGTGAGCTGCGCGAGCCATCGAACTCTCGGCCAGACGCTGCCAGCAGGACCATCGCCAGGCCACCGCACACGATGGCCGAGTCCGCCAGGTTGAACACCGGCCACACGCTGCCATCCGGCGCCAGCAGCGACAAGAAGTCCACCACGTGCCCGCGCAGCGGACCGGGAGCACGGAACAGCCGGTCCACCAGATTGCCCAGCGCACCCCCCAATACCAGGCCGAACCCGAAGGCCCAACCGGGACTGCGCAGCCGGGGCGCCAATCGGATGATCACCACCACGACCCCCACGGCGATCAGCGACAGCAGCCAGGTCAACCCGGTGGCCATCGAGAACGCCGCACCCGAGTTGCGGAAGACCACCAGATACAGCCCGCCGCCCAGCAGCCTCACCGGTGGGCGGCCCTCCAGAGCCAGCACGACGATAATCTTGCTCAGCACGTCCAGCAGCAGCGTGACGCCGGCGGTGGCGGCCAGTAAGCCGGTCCGGCGATGTCTCAACGACACCTCGGGCGTCCGCTGGTCGCCCCCGGCCGCATCGTCGGTGTGCTGCGATGGATTCATATCCGTCCCCATTTGCGACCAATCATCCCACTGACCATCAGGCGCCGGTCTCTCCGCGCCACCGGGCCAACCGGCCGGCCCGGTGCACTGCCCGGATCCGCTGCTCAGCGGCGTCCCGATGGGCCGCAGTGGTGACCACCAGCAGCTGATCACCCTGCTCCAGCCGGGTGGTCGGCTGCGGGGTGAACCCCTCCCCGTTGCGCACTACCAGGCTGACCACCGTCCCGACGGGTAGCCGCAGCTCCGAGAGGTAGACACCGTGCAGCCGGGACGGTGTGGGCACCTTGATCTGTAGCAATTCGGCGTCCATGTCGTCCAGTGCCGCGGAATCGACCTGCATCTCCTGGCCCTGCTCCGGCCGGGACAGCCCCAGCCAGCGCACGACCAGGGGCAGCGTGACGCCCTGCACCACCGTGAGCAACACGACCAGCACGAACACCACGTCCACCAGCCGCTGGGCCCCCGGGAACCCCCTGGTGAGCGCGATCAGCGCCAGCACAATCGGTACCGCGCCGCGCAGTCCCGACCAGGACAGGAAGGTCTGCTCGCGCCAGGACACCCGCAGCGGCGTCAGGGCGAGCACCACCGACAAGGGGCGGGCCAGCACGACCAGCACCGCCCCGGCGATCAGGGCGGGGATTAGCACACCAGGCAATCGAGCCGGCGAGGCGTACAGGCCCAGCAGCACGAACAGGGCGATCTGGGCAAGCCAGCCCAAACCCTCGGCAAAGGACAGCGTGTCGCCGCGGTGCGGCAGGCGCGCATTGCCGAGCACCAGCCCGGCCAGGTAGGTCGCCAGAAAACCGGAGGCGTGCAGGCCTTGACCGGCTGCGAAAGCAAGCACGCAGACCGCGATGGTCGCGAGCGGGTACAGGCCGGTCGCGGGTAGCGCCGCGCGCCGCAGCGCCCACGCCCCCGCGAAACCCAGTGCCACGCCCACCACTGCGCCGACGAGCAGTTCGTAGCCGACCAGCAGGGGCGTCCACCAGCGCACCGGGTCACCGGTCGCGAGCAGCACCACGGCGATGTAGACCGGCGCGTCGTTGATGCCCGATTCCAGCTCGAGCGCGCCGGCCAGACGGGGAGAGACCTTCAGCGCCCGCAGCACGCTGAACACCGCCGCCGCGTCGGTCGAGGACAGCACCGCACCCCAGAGCAGCGCCGTGCGCCAGTCCAGATCGAGCAACAGATGCAGCGCCCATCCAGTGACGGCGATACTCACCGCCACCGCCCCGATGGCCAGCGCGATCCCCGGGCCCAGCGCGGGGCGGACCACCGACCAGCGAGTGGTCAGGCCACCTTCGGCCAGAATCAGGACCAGCCCGGCGATACCCAGAGCGGCGGTCAGCGGCGCATCGGAGAACTGGATACCCAGGCCGGACTCGCCGATCAACAGACCGATGGCCAGGTAAACCAGCAGCGAGGGCAGCCCAACCCGGGTGGAGATCCGCACCGCGACGACGGCAAGCAACAACACCGCGGCCCCCGCGCCGAGCACGAACTCCACCCCGCTCACGCCCGGATTGTGCCGTGGTTTGCAATGCCCAGCGTGCCCGGCTCAGCTTCTCCGGTTCAGGTGAACCAGGAGATCGTGACCAGATCCCGGTGGCGTGGACCCAGCCTCGCTACCGCCTCGGCGACCTCATCGCGGCGCTGCTCCGGCAGGCACAGCCTGCGGAGGGAGAATGCCAGCTCCGCTTCGGGATTGCGCGGCTGGGCCGGGCGGCTCCAGCGGTGGACCTCGGGGTGAATCTCCACTTCGGCGAACACCGCCAGCACGTCGTCGGCCGTGGCAGCTGGCGGCCGGTGTAACCCGTGGAACTGCAACCACAGCGGGTCCAGCCAGGCCCCTGGATGCACGGCATGCAGCTCAACGACGACCCCGCGGCGTGCCGCGGCGCCCAACGCCGTGACGAAAGGCCCCAGGTCGAGAGTGTTGTAGCCGACGTGGTGGCTGACCGCGACGTCGGCGACGCCGGCCTCCGGCGCGGAGTCCGGCCACGGACCGTGCACGCTGCGGTGTGCCACGCCACGCTCGGCGCAGGATCGCTCGAAGGCGCGCAGCATGTCCTGCGCGTGATCCACCCCGGTCAGGTGCGACACCCTGAGTGCCAGCGCAAGTCCGGCGGCACCGGCCCCGCACCCGACGTCGAGCACGGTGCCGCCGGGTCCCAGCAACCGCAGCGCCGCCTGGCGCGATGGGGTGTCCTCCGGAGCCGCCGGCGGTACGAAGCGGGCCGGATCGTGCCGGCTCGGATCCTGCGGTGCGGCGGCCCGGATCTCCGGGGGGATCGCCCGAGACTCCAGCAGCTCGCGCCATCGGGCCGCGGCGCTAGCCTTGACGCCGGACACGGCTAGGCGTCCACAACCGTGACAGCGACGCGGACCGGGATCCCGTCACCGACGACGCCGGGGAAACCGTCCGGGATCGGCCCGTAGCCGACCCGCCGGGCGAGCACCTCACCGGCGATGAACTGCTCGTGCTCCCGGGCCGCCGCCAGGACCGCCGGCGGTGCGTCGACGGTGAGCACGATCCGGTCGGTGACGTCCAGACCGGCCTGCCGGCGGGCCTGCTGAACGACCCGCACCAGATCCCGGGCGATGCCCTCAGCGGCCAGTTCCGGCGTGATCTCGGTCTGCAGCACCACCAGCCCGGATCCAGCCGGCAGCGCAGCGGTGTCGGCGGGGTCAGCGGCGACCAGCCGCTCGGAGTACTCCCCGTCCAGCAACGGGATCCCCGCCGCGCTGAGGACGCCGTCCGGGCCGCGTTCCCAGTCCCCCTCCTTGACCGCCCGGATCACCTTCTGGGTGTCGCCGCCCAGCCGGGGCCCGCAGGCCCGGGCGTTGACGGTGAGCTCGAAACGACCATGCACAGCGACATCGTCGGTGAGCTCGACGGTCTTCACGTTGACCTCGTCGCGGATCAGGTCGAGCAACGGCGCCAGCATGCTGGCGTCCGGCGCTGCGACGATGAGCGCAGCCAGCGGCTGGCGGACCCGCAAGCCACGCGCCTTGCGCAGCGACAGGGCGGTGGACACCACCTGACGTACCCGGTCCATCGCGGTCACCAGATCGCGATCCTGCGGCACGTCGGCCGGATCGGGCCAGTCGGTCAGGTGAACTGAGCGCTGTCCGGTCAGCCCGCGCCAGATCGCCTCAGTGGTCAGCGGCAGCAACGGGGCAACCACCCGGCAGGTCACCTCGAGCACGGTGTGCAGGGTGTCGATGGCGTCGCGTTCCCCGGCCCAGAAGCGATCCCGGGATCGGCGGACGTACCAGTTGGTGAGCACGTCACAGAATCCGCGCACGTCCGCGCAGGCCCCGGCGATGTCGTAGCGGTCCATCCGCGCCGTGAGGTCGACGACCAGGTCGTGCAGCTTGGCCAGCACGTAGCGATCCAGCAGGTGCCGGCTATCGGTTCGCCACTGCCCGTCAACATTGGCGGCGTTGGCGTAGAGGGTCAGGAAATACCACGAATTCCACAGCGGCAGCAGCGCCTGGCGGACGGCCTCGCGGATGCCCTGCTCGGTGACCACCAGATTCCCGCCCCGCAGGATGGGGGAAGCCATCAGGAACCAGCGCATGGCGTCCGAGCCGTCCCGGTCGAACACCTCGGTGACCTCGGGATAGTTGCCCTTGGACTTGGACATCTTCAGCCCGTCGTCACCGAGCACGATGCCGTGGGCCAGGCAGGAGCGAAACGCCGGGCGATCGAACAGTGCGGTGGCCAGCACATGCAGCGTGTAGAACCACCCGCGGGTCTGGCCGTTGTATTCGACGATGAAATCACCGGGAAAGTGGTGCTCGAACCAGTCGTTTCCCTGGGTCGGGCCCGCAAGCGACCCTCCCGAGGCCTCGAATGGCCCGGTGGTCTCGTCGAACGGCCCGGTTGTCTCGTCGAAGGGCCCGGTTGTCTCGTCGAAGGGATAGTGCACTTGCGCGAAGGGCATCGAGCCGGACTCGAACCAGCAGTCCAGCACCTCCGGCACCCGGCGCATGGTGGCGCACCCGGTCGGATCGTCCGGGTTGGGCCGGGTCAACCGATCGACGAGGGGCCGGTGCAGATCAGCCGGGCGGACCCCGAAGTCACGTTCCAGCTCATCCAGTGAGCCGTAGACGTCCACTCGCGGGTAGTCCGGGTCGTCGCAGACCCAGACCGGCAGCGGCGAACCCCAGTACCGGTTGCGCGAGATGTTCCAGTCCCGGGCGCCCTCCAGCCAACTGCCGAACTGTCCGTCGCCGACATGTTCCGGCACCCAGGTGATCTCCCGGTTGAGCTCGACCATCCGGTCCCGGAACTTCGTCACCGCGACGAACCAGGAGGAGACCGCACGCTGGATGAGCGGGGTGTTGCACCGCCAGCAGTGCGGGTAGGGGTGGTCGTAGCTCTCCAGCCGCAGCAGCACACCACCGACGTAGGGCGCGCCGTCACGCAGATCCCGGATGATCGACCGGTTTGCGTCGAAGACCTGCATCCCGGCATACGGCGCCACCTCGGAGGTGAACTGCCCGGCGGCGTCGACCGGGACCACCACCTCGATGCCTGCGGCGTCGGTGACGGCCTTGTCCTCCTCGCCGAAGGCAGGAGCGATGTGCACCAGGCCGGTGCCCTCGTCGGTAGTCACATAGTCGGCGGGCAGCAGTTGGTGAGCGTTGGCCCAGCCGGCGAAGAAATCAAACGGTGGGAGGTAGCGCAGGCCAAGCAGTTCGGACCCCTCGTACCGGCCCACCACCTGTGGCTGCTCACCCAGCTCGCGGGCATAGGCCGCCAGCCGGTCCTCGGCGATGAGGTAACGCTCGCCCCCCGCCTGGACGGTGACATACGTCAGCAGGGGATGCACCGCGACCGCCAGATTCGACGGTAGCGTCCACGGGGTGGTGGTCCAGACCAGCGCCAGCACGCCGTCCAGCCCAGATCCGGGGTGGGACAGCCGCAGCCCAACGGTGATCGCCGGATCCTGCCGGGTGCGGTAAACGTCGTCCATCTTGGTTTCGGTGTTGGACAGCGGCGTCTCGCAACGCCAGCAGTACCACAACACGCGAAAGCCCTGGTAGATCAGCCCCTTGTCCCAGAGCGTCTTGAACGCCCACAGGACGCTTTCCATGTAGGCGAGGTCCAGGGTCTTGTAGTCGTTGTCGAAGTCCACCCAGCGGGCCTGGCGGGTGACGTAATCGCGCCACTCCTGGGTGTAGCGCAGCACCGAGGTACGGCAGGCGGCGTTGAATTCCGCCATGCCCATCTGTTCGATCTCGGACTTGTGCTTGATACCCAGCTGACGTTCCGCTTCGACCTCAGCGGGCAGGCCGTGGCAGTCCCAGCCGAACCGGCGCTCGACCCGGTGGCCGCGCATCGTCTGGTAGCGCGGGACCACGTCCTTGACGTACCCGGTGAGCAGGTGACCGTAGTGGGGCAGACCATTGGCGAAGGGCGGCCCGTCGTAGAAGACGAACTCGTTGGCACCATTCTCACCTGCTGGCCGTGCGGCAACCGACGCGGCGAAGGTCTGGTCGTCCTGCCAGTACTGCAAGACGGACGCTTCAACCTCAGGGAAGCTCGGCTGGGCGACGACCGGCTGCTGACCGGCGACCGGGCCTCGGGAAACCTTGGGATAGACCATGGCGGCGTGTACTTCCTGTGCAGGGCTCTACATGCGGAGCACCAGACACGGGGACGACCTGCAGCTACGCTGCGGACCGCGGTACCACCCCGCTTGCCACCCACGGTGCGGGCAGCCTCTCGTCAACCGGCGATAACGGGCCGGACCCGTCCGGTTCTACTGGAGACTCGCCCGCCGCGGACGTGGCTCGTTCTTCCGGAGGCTCCCCGGTGATAGCCGGATCGGTGCCTGTAACTCTGGAGCATACCTGGGAGGTGCCAGCCGATTTCGCCGGATCACCTGACGGGCTCAACTACTTGGGGTGGTCGTCGCCCGGGAGGCTCGGTGCTTGCGCGCGAGTGTGGTGTCCGGACGGCACAGGACGCAGGGGGTGAAACCCAGTTCTCTCGCCTCACGCACCGGTAGCCGCTCGACCTGCTCGTGGTCAGGCAACCGGCACCGCGCGAGGTGATAACGCGGCTGCTCGTCAACCACGAGCACCTCATCGGTCAGCTCGTACACGACCAGGAGGTCCGCTGCGTCGGTGTCCTCTTCGCCAGGCTGACCTTCAGCTAACTGGGTCTCACCCGTCTGGGTCTCACCCGTCTGGGTCTCACGAGATTGGGTCTCACCAGGCCGGTCCTCACCGGATTGGCCGATGCGCTCCCCATTGAGGTCGGCCTCATGCATCACAGTCGCCGAGGCGGGCGCAAGCTGCGCTCCGCCCGCCTCGGCATCGGTGATCGGCGCATCCTCCAGAAGGACGATTTCATCCTCGGGAGCGTCCCGGCGTTGCAACCACGACCGCCGCCAGCGCCGGACAATTAGCCCTGCGGCGACCACGCTGAGCGCAACCGAGCCCCACGCCAAACCGGCCCGCCCCGGCCCGACCGAGGCAATCAGCAAACCCACTGCTGCCAACAGCAGCACCACCGTGAGGCGCACGCCCGTCGCGTCAGCTACCAGCTTCGGCACGCGCGCCGAACCCGGACGTCACGAAGCCCTGAGTACGCACCGAGTCTGGGGGCGCCGCAGAGGCACGCCCATCCAGCTCCCGGAGCTGTGACTCCAGGTAGGTTTTCAAACGGGTGCGGTACTCGCGTTCGAACGTGCGCAGTTCGTCGATCTTCTTCTCCAGGGTGCTCTTCTCCTGGTTGATCGAGCCGATGATCTCGGTGTGCTTACGCGCCGCGTCCCGCTCCAGCGAGGCGGCCTTCTCGCGGGACTGCCGATCCAGGGTCTCAGCCCTGGTGCGGGCGTCATTGAGCATGGTCTCGGCCCGGGTCCTGGCCTCGTTCACCATGCCATCGGCCTTCGCCCGCGCATCGGAGAGCAGCTGCTCAGACTTGGTCCGGGCTTCGCCCAACATCCCGTCCGCTTCAGCTTTCGCCTCGCCGGTCAGCCGGTCAGCCATCTCCTGAGCCAGCCCCAGGACCTTGGCGGCCTGGACATGGTGATCGCCACCAGGAGAGGTCTGCTCCATCATCGGCGGTGGCACCGGGGCCATTACCGGCCGCGGTGGCTCCAGCGGGCGCAGGTTGCGTCCCGTGTCGACGACTGGCGCAGCGCGCAGCTGCTGATCCAGCTGCTCAACCTGGTTACGAAGATCGTTATTTTCCTCGATCAACCGAGCTAGCTCGGCCTCAACAAGGTCGAGGAAGGCGTCCACCTCGTCCTCGTTGTAGCCCCGCTTGCCGATCGGCGGCTTACTGAACGCGACGTTGTGAACGTCGGCGGGGGTCAACGGCATCGGATCACCTCACAAACTCCTCGACGACTATGCACCTGCTGGGCACATCACTTCATTGGGGCAACGCCCTGGGGCACCGGCCCCGAGGTCGGTGGTTGCTGCTATCTCGGATCCACCACACGCATCAGTATGAACACTACGAGCAGAAGAACCATAATGGACAGGTCCAGCCCAACGCCGCCAATCCGGATGGGTTTAACCACCCGGCGCAGCGCCCGGACCGGCGGGTCAGTCATGGTATAGACCGACTCCAAAACGATCGCTACCCCCCCGACCGGCTGCCAGCTACGCGCGAAGGAACGTACGAGTTCCACCACGATACGCGCTGTGAGCAACAGCCAGAAGAAGAACAACAGGTAGTACACGACGTACTGGACCACATCCACGGAGACACTCTGCCATCGGTGTCCGGGTGCTGGCCAGCCGGGGCCCCTGGACGGCGTCAGGCGAAGTAGCGACCCTCCGCGATCCGGCGCCGGTCCTCGGCGGACACGTCGAGGTTGGGTGGCGAGAGCAGGAACACCTTGTTGGTGACCTTGTCGATCGAGCCGCGCAGCGCGAAGGCCAGCCCGGCCGCGAAGTCGACGAGCCGCTTGGCGTCGCGGTCTTCCATCGCAGTCAGGTTGATGATCACCGGATTGCCCTCGCGGTAGCGTTCCCCAATCGGGCGGGCCTCGTTGTAGCTGTGCGGGTGCAACGTGACGATGCGGGCCAGCGGATGAGCCTCGTCGGAAGCGATCGGGGGGGTTCGCGGTGCGTGCATGAAAGGTTGGGGTGCGACAGGTTGACGGGCTGCGGCCCGGCTGTCGATGTGTGTTGCATCAGTGGTGGCCGGGTCGATGGCCAGCGCGCCGTGCACCGGAGCGTCCACCCCCCATGATTCGGTGGCCCAAGACTCAGCAGCTCGAGATCCGCCGACACGCGAGTCCATCGAAGAGGAAGGAACGCGGGCGGGATGGACCCGGGGGCTCGCTCGATGTCCGTCTGGGGCACGATGCCCGGCCGGCGTGGGGACGCCTCCGTTGTAGGTGTCGAAGCCCGCTCGCTGAGGCCGGCGGGTGGCCGGTCGCTCGGACGGGTTGTGGCGCACATCGTGCCCATAGCTCGGGTGGTGGTGGACCGGGAGCTCATGATCCGAATCCGGGTAATCGGAGCGGTAACCCGCGTGGTACCCGTCAGATTCCGCTGCATCGAAGCTCGCTGCATCAAATTCAGTGGCGTCGAACTCCTCGGCAGGAACCATGCCGAAGTAGGCCTTCAGCCTGTGCAGCGTGCTCATGGTCTCGCCTTCCTGTCCTGACCCTCGACGCACCGTCCGTCGAGTCCGGTGCACGCTGCCGCGCGCACCGTCGGACATGGTCAACATGAGGTTAACGGCCGCCCACCCAGTAGCGCGGTTCCGACACGCACGCACGTCGAGCCATGCGCGATGGCCTGCTCCAGGTCGCCGCTCATCCCGGCGGAGACCTCGACCGCGCCGGGATGCGAATGGCGCAGCCGCGCTGCGGCTTCCCTGAGGGTGGCGAAGGCTGCTCCAGGGGCTATCCCGAGCGGCGCGATCGCCATCACTCCTTCGAGGCGCAGATGCGGCGCCGCGGCCACCCGATCGGCCAGCTCCTCAAGTTTGGGCAACGGGCAGCCGCCCCGCGCCGGGTCGCCGTCCAGACTGGCCTGCACGAGCACGTCCAGCGCGGCGTGGCGGCGTCCGGCCTCCCGCGCAGCCCCCGCCGCCCGGTCCAGGGCTTCGGCCAGCCGGGACGAATCCACCGACTGCACCTGGGCCGCCCACTGGGCCACTGACCGGGCCTTGTTGCGCTGCAGTCGACCAACCATGTGCCAGCGCACTCCTACCCCTGGACCCCCCAGCAGTGGACGCAGCGCGGCGACCTCAGCCACCTTGGCAGCGGCCTCCGAGTCGCGGGCCTCGGCAAAATCGAACAGGCCCAGGTCGGTGAGCAGCGCGACGTCCAGCGCCGGGAAGGTCTTGGTGACCGGGAGCAGGCGCACCTCGGTGGGATCCCGGCCCACGGCACGGCACGCAATGGCGATGCGATTGCGCACCCCCGCCAATGCGGCCACCAGCTCAGCCCAGCGGCCGCCCGCGGCCTGCTCGTCTGGTCGCTCCGTCACTTCTCGATCCAGGCCAGTCACTCCTCAAACCAGGTTAGGGCCGCAAGCCTGCCGGTTACTCCGTCGCGGCGGTAGCTGTAGAGCGCTGGATCTTCGATCGTGCACCGTGGGTCGACGCCAACCCGGGCCACGCCGGCGGCGGACAGCTGACGCCACAGCCCGGCTCGGAGATCCAGACCCGCGGTACCCCGGCAAGTCCGGCAAGCACTTCCTGGCAACCGAGCCTCCACCTCGGCCTGCATCTGGTCGGGCACCTCATAGCACTGCCCACACGCCGACGGTCCGAGCAGTACCTCCACTCTTTCGATGCGGGCACCGAGCCGCTGCATCTGCTCCAGCGTGGCGGGCAGTACCCCGGCTCGCGCCCCTACCCGGCCGGCATGCGCGGCCGCGACCACCTTCCCGACCGGGTCAGCGAGCAGCACCGGGACACAGTCGGCGACGAGCGCTGCAACCGCGAGTCGGGGTTGCGTGGTCACCAGCGCGTCGCTGGCCGGCACAGGCTGGCACTGCGGACCGTCGACCACGCTGACGGTTCGGCCGTGCACCTGCTCCATCCACACCACTTGCTCGGCCGGCAGACCGATACCGGTGGCCAGCCGTTCCCGGTTGGCGGCCACTGCTTCCGTACGGTCACCGACGTGCGCACCCAGGTTGAAGGAGGCATACGGGGCCAGCGACACCCCGCCCTGCCGGGTCGTGACCACCCGCCTGATGCGGATGGCGTTCACCGCCTCATGAAGGGCGGGACGTCCACCTCGTCATCGTCGTCGAAGTCGTCGGTGACCGGTACCGGCCGGGCCGATGTGGCCCCGCCGGTGGCAGGTTGCCAGGTGGCAGGATTGGGCGGCTGGCGGACCGGGGGGGCCATGGGACGGGATCCCGTTGTCGTGGGCCCTGCCTTGGTGGCGACACCGGTGGATCCGGTGGGAGACCTGGACGGTGGTGGCGGCCGGCTAGTCTGGCCGACCTGACCGGCCTGCCCGCTGGCTACCGTCCGGGCGGTCACCGGCTTGGGGTCCAATTTCTTGTGTGAGGGCCCACCGGAGTCGAAACCAGCGGCGATCACGGTGACCCGCACCTCATCCCCCAGCGAGTCGTCGATCACGGTGCCGAAGATGATGTTCGCCTCGGGATGCGCGGACTCCTGGACCAGCGACGCGGCCTCATTGATCTCGAACAGGCCCAGGTCCGAGCCACCGGCGATGGACAGCAGGACACCGTGCGCGCCCTCCATGGACGCCTCCAGCAACGGTGAGTTGATGGCCTTCTCCGCGGCCTGCACCGAGCGGCCCTCTCCCCTGGCGGACCCGATGCCCATTAGCGCGCTGCCAGCCCCGGACATCACGCTCTTGACATCGGCGAAGTCCAGGTTGATCAGGCCGGGGGTGGTGATGAGGTCGGTGATGCCCTGGACACCGGAGAGCAGGACCTCGTCCGCGGAGCGGAAGGCATCCATCAGGCTCACATTGACGTCGCCGAGCTGCAGCAGCCGGTCGTTAGGGATCACGATCAAGGTGTCGCACTCGCTGCGCAGCTCAGCGATGCCGTCCTCGGCCTGATTGGCTCGCCGCTTGCCCTCGAAGGTGAACGGCCGGGTGACCACGCCGATTGTGAGGGCACCAAGCTTACGGGCGATGTTGGCTACCACCGGAGCGCCGCCGGTGCCCGTGCCGCCGCCTTCACCGGCGGTGACGAAGACCATGTCGGCCCCCTTGATCACCTCCTCGATCTCCGCGCGGTGGTCCTCGGCAGCCTTGCGGCCGACCTCCGGGTTCGCCCCCGCCCCGAGTCCCCGGGTGAGCTCCCGCCCGATATCGAGCTTGACGTCGGCGTCCGACATCAGCAGGGCCTGGGCGTCGGTGTTCACCGCGATGAACTCGACGCCGTTGAGCCCGACTTCAATCATGCGGTTGACCGCGTTGACCCCGCCGCCACCGATTCCGGCGACCTTGATCACGGCGAGGTAGTTGTGCGCGGGCGTCATCCGCGGGCGCCTTTGCACTCCGTGGCGCCTAACCCATCGCTAACCCACACAGTGCGGCCTTCCTCGTCGCAGCTAGCACCCGGCCGACGCATACACACCCGATCTCCTCGGCGTGGCGAAACTCTCAACCTCAGCTCAAGGATTAGAGTTATGTCAGCTCTGTCTTCGGGCGACGTTAAACACCGTCGTAGGCAGGGTCCAGCAGGCACGCCGCACGAGTCGGCGATCGGGCAACGCGAGTGTATGCGGCTGGGGAGTTCGGTGACGGCTGGGGCACTACGGTCGAGCGAGCGGGAGCAAGTGCCGCTTCCAGTTCAGATGCACCAGGGACAGCGGATCCGTAGGGGGTTGCGATGACAGCTGACCTACGGATTCAGACCGCGGATGGAGTGCAACTAGACGCGGTGTGGCATTCCCCGTCGGGAGATCACGTCTTGGGAACGGTCGTGCTCGCGCACGGGATCAGCGCGGATATGGATGAGGGTGGCATGTTCCGGCGGCTCGCCGACGGTCTTGCAGGCCAAGGGTTCGGGGTGCTGCGGTTCTCGTTCCGGGGCCATGGTCGCAGCGGAGGCACGCAACGGGGGGCGACCATCGCCGGGGAGATGCTCGACCTGCAAGCGGCGATCGAGCACGCGTCCGAGCGGTTCACCGATCCGCTGTCGATCGTGGCAGCGAGTTTCGGCGCGGTGTCGACCTGTATGTCGCTGCCCTATCTCGAAGAGAACTTGCGCGCGTTAGTGCTCTGGAACCCGGTGCTTGATTTACAGCGCACGTTTGTCAATCCTGGTTTGCCGTGGGGGGTGGAGAATTTCAGCCCTGCGCAGCAGGCGCTGCTGGCGTCGCAGGGGTACCTGTTGGTCGATGAGGCCTTTGCCATGGGATGCGTGTTGTTCGAGGAAATGAAGCATTACTATCCGCTGGAACGGTTTACCAGGAGCCAGGTTCCTGCACTGATGGTACATGGCGACCGTGACTCCGCGGTGTCCTACGACGTCGCTTACGCGGCCGCGCGAACCCGTGGATGTGACTTTCACACCGTCGTGGGTTCGGATCACGGGTTCGACAGCCGGGAACGCGAGGACGAGGCGATCGCGGTCACGGTCTCGTGGTTGATCGACCAATACGAGCGATGACATGCAGGCGCTTCCGCGGGCAACAGTACAGATCGCGCCAAGCTCTACCGCGTTCCGTCGCCCTGCTCGACCTCGATCTCTATCGGGATCACCCAAGGCCTGTCCCCTTTCTGGCGGCACGTGATCTTCAGTCGGACGGGCTTGCCGTCGTACTGGTGACTCCAGAAGTCGTGATCCGCCCAGTGGGGTGCGGTGGTTCGTTCGAGTTCCCGCTGTGTCCAATCACCCCGGTTCAACGCGAAGGGCGCTATAGCACGGCCGGACCGATCTGATCCGTGGGTGTGGGGTACGAATCGGTACGGACCCCACACGACTTGAGCAATCTCCTCGGCAGTGGGGCCACCCGCGACAATGGGCTCGCGGTCGTGCCTGTCGTCCCGGATTGCGATGGTCACTGCATCCAGGTGGTCCGTGCCCGGCGGGCCCGTGAACGCTAACCACAACCTTGCTCGGTCGCCGTACGTCACGCGGCAGTCGACTTCGAGCTGCGGGGTGAGTTCGACGTGCCGCCGATCCTGTTCGATCCTCGCCACCGCTGTTGCGGCGGCACTGGAATGCCGCGCCGACCACCATGACCCGATCGCGCCAACAGCCGCGATCGCTGTCGCCAGTAGACCGAGAACGGACCAGAACGTATCCACGGGCGCAGTATCCGGCACGATGCGTCGGCCGTGTCGGGCATCGCGTTCAGCCAGGCAACCAGCCGTTCCACACCGGCGGCGGCGCCCGCCCGGCCAGCCCTGCCTCATTGACTGATGGGTGTGGGGGGAGGTTCTGGTGCTGATCAGGTCGGTGATTTCGGTGGCACAGTCCCAGGAGAGGCTGAGGCTGGCTCCGCTGTGGCCGTAATTGTGGGCGACCTGCCCGATGATCTCAGCGAGGCTATTGCACGCCGACGAACTCGGCCAGCTCGCGTAGCCCGCGGCGACGGCGACGGTCACGGCGCAGCATTTGCCGCAGCATGTCGTGAACGCGGTGGGTGAACATCAGCTGCTCGGGTGCGGCCGCTCGGGCTGCGGTCAGCGCGATTAGCGCGTCGTCGTCGTGGCGGCGCAGGTAGTGCGACCAGGCGATGGTGATCTGGTGCGAGGTGCGGCGCTCAGCCAGTACCGGGGTCAGTGCAGTGTCGTCAACATGCTCTGCTCGACGGAGGGCGTCGATGGGGTCGCCCATCTCGGTGGCCAGCCATACCCGGTGGATGGCCACGTTGGTGGGCCCGAACGCGAGCCAGAAATCATTGCGATCGCCGGTGATTGCTGCGGCCCGGTCGCACTCGCGGAGGAAGTCACGTACCGCTACCTGATCACCGGCGCTTGCCGCGCCCACCGCGCTCTTGAGCATCAACGCGCCGTACATCGAGGCGTGCTGCGGGGACTGCTCCAGCCGGGGCCGGAGCGCGTCGGCGGTCGCGAGTGGTACATCAATGGACTCCCGGAGGCGCCCGTTGTGTCGCAGCACCACCGCCAGCCGCCAGGCCGCCCCGGCGACGAGCAGATCATCCTCGCTTCGCTCGGCAGCAGTCATGTCTCGTTCCGCGGCGGCTATCCAGGGCAGGTCCTTCTCACCGATCCGGTCGAGCATCCCGGACGTGACCCGCCAGACCAGGGAGAGCTGCCCGAACGCGCGGTACTGCAGTTCGCCGGTGCTGGTCTGGGCGGCGTTCCAGGCGTCGGCGATAAGGTCCGGGAGCAGCGAACCGAGCCGTGACCAACGTTCGGTCTGAGAGCACACAAATGCCTCGTCGATCCGCATCGCCAGCTCGACGTGCTCGACTGGCGGTCGATCGGGCACGCCGAGCACTCGTGCCGACCCGTTATATCGGAACATCGCGGCCTTGATCGCGGCAACGGTGTCCGGGGCGGTGCCGATCACTCCATCGTGCAGCTCGCGACGCCGAGTGGTGAACGCGGCAGGGAGCAGCTTTGCCGGCTCGATGCCCAGTGCATCGGCGACGGCGACGATGGTGGACAACCGGTCCAACTCCTTGGCGCCCCGCTCGAACTGGGCAAGCCACTCGACGCTGCGCCCGAGCAGTCCGGCCAGCACTTCCTGGGTGATGCCTTTGCGTCGCCGGTAGAACGCCACCCGTTCACCGACGGTCGCCTCGTCGGTGAACCGCACACCGTCAAGTCTATGGAACAGACCCCAATGCTTCATTGGGGTCGCCGCCCGGAGGCATCCATAGGGTCAGCCCATGATCAATACCCCGACCATCGCGCTGACACTGCCGGTGTTGCGAGGCATGGCACAGGGCGGTGGGCGACGATGAGTAGTGGCAGCACCCCAGACGAGATGTTCCGCGGGATGATGCAGAGCCACACGCCGGATGGTCATCCCAGCACTGTGATCGTCACACGGCAGGGATCAGGCAGCGATGGACGGGTGTGGCTGACTTTCAACGGGGCGATCAAGACGACCCTCGTGATGTCCGACCCCGAGACGGTGCAGCTCTGCGAGCTGCTCAACGAAGCGACGGCGGCCCGGCAGCGGAAAGCGTGACCGGCTTCATGACCTACGCAGGTACGAAGCTGTCCTCATCACCAGACCCCCGCTCCAGTAACCAAGTGGGCCTGCCGGCAGGGGTGGAGGGGCTGCTCGTCGACGTCGTCGCCGACGGGTTTGTCCTCTACTGCTGCGGAGGCCGAGCCAGTCCGACTGCCCTGGTCGCGGCCTACGGGTGGGAGGGCTACGTCGATTTGATCACCATGCGGAGCTTCGATCGGATCACCACGGCGAGGATCCCGATTCCCCACGGGGGACAGGTCGATGTGTTCACCCCTGAGGTTGTGGTGTGGGCCTATGAGGGTCCGCCGCAGTTGGCGCTGCGGGCGATGCTGGAGCTCGTGCACCCGGCACATCCCGACGCCCCCATCACCAGCTACCCGGCGCCACCGGGCCTGCACGTCCCTCGCGCCCAGCAACGCCCCATGACGATCCAGCCTCCGTCACCACTGCGAGCGAAAGCGCGGGCTGCCCGGCTGGGTGCCGACGCCCCGACTCCCGGCGGCCAGCCGGCCACCAACCAACCGATGATGAGGTGAGCTGCACCATGCCTCCTGAAAACGGCAGTCGGGTGCATCCATTGCTGGCCGGGATCGGTGCGAACGGCAACAACTCGGTCGCACTGAACGCGGCACGTGGCTCAGGCGATAGTGGGCAATGCGGGGCTGGAAACGTCGTAGATCTCGCCGGGTTGAGTGAGTAGCGGGCCGAGCACCGCCGCTTTGCGATCACCCTCCTCCACGCCACCCCAGCGCACCTCCCTGCCGGTGCCTCCCCGCGCAGAGCCCAGTCGCAGCACGACGTCAGCTGGTGACGTCGCGGCTATCGAGCGCACCTGGACGCGCAGCCAGTCGGGCATAGCGGTCAGAACCGTCAGCGCGGCCACCGTCGCGGCATCGCGGGGTCCGGCCCGGGCTACCCGCAGCTCAGGCAGGTCCGGTGGCGCGGCGGGTACCGCCGCATAGTCGGTTCCGGTGACGTCGACCAGATGGACCGCACCGCCGCGATGGACCACCGCGACCGGGGTCCGTTCGGTCACCTCGATCCGGACGGTGCCATCCATGCTGCACCGCACGTGGACGCTCGCCACGCGCGGCACAGCGGCCACTCGGGCCTGGATCGCCGTGGTGTCCAGGCGCAGCATCGGCGTGCCCAGCGGCACTGCGGCCACTGTTCGCAGCACGTCTGCGGGAAGCTCGCTGGTACCTACTACCTGAACCGAGCGGGCCTCGAACAGCGAGCTGCCCAGCAGCACCCAGGTCAGGCCACCAATCAGGGCCAGCAGCCCCACCCCGGCGGCCAGCCATGGCCACCAGGTCCGGATCGCTCTGGGCGGGCTGGGCCCCACGGCTTGGGTCGTCGCGCCGCGGGCGTCCGCGGCGCGGGGCGCGGGGACACGATCCTTTACGCCACGGGGAGAACCGTCGGACCGCTCCGCCGATCCATCATGATCACCATTTGGGAAGCGGTAACCGCGCTCAGCGCGGTTGATTCTTCCGAAACGGCGATCTTGGGATGTTCCGTTGCTGCGGTCGGAGGTGCCGCGTTCCCGGGTGAGCGCCGACGGCCGGGGAGTGTCCCGGCGGGATCGGCGTCGGGCGCCCGAGCCGCCGGGACCGGCGGACCTCATGGGGATCCTGCGGCCAGGGCGTCCGGCTGCGGCGCACCGGAGCTGCGGCGGTCCAGCTCGGCGATCAACTCCGGGCCGAGTCCCGTCACGTCACCCGCTCCCATGGTGACCACCACATCACCGGGCCGGACCAGGTCAGCCAGCCGTGCGGGCACGTCGGCCCAGCACGGCTCGTAGTGCACGCTGCCCGCGGGCAAGGGCACCAGCTGGGCGATCAGCGCGCCCGTGATGCCGGGTAACGGCTCCTCTCTGGCCGCGTAGACGTCGAGCAGCAGCACCATGTCGGCCAGCGCCAGCGCGGTGCCGAACTCGGCGGCGAAGTCCCGGGTACGGGAGTACAGGTGCGGCTGGAATGCCACCAGCAGCCGGCCCTCCCCCACCACCTGGCGGGCGCCGCGCAGCGCGGCAGCGACCTTCGTCGGGTGATGGGCATAGTCGTCGTAGACCCGCACGCCGACCGCCTGCCCCTTGAACTCGAACCGGCGGCGGACCCCACCGAAACCAGCCACACCGGCCAGCAGGCCGGGCAGCGGCAGACCCAGTTCCAGGCCGGTCAGCAGGGCCGCGAGGCCGTTGTAGGCCATGTGCTCCCCGGGCAGCGCGACGTCCAAGCGCACCTGGTGTGCCACCCCGCCAGGCCCGATCAGCGCTGCGGTGGCGGCGCCCCGCGCGCCGTCGGGGGTATAGGCCAGTAACTGGAGGTCCCCGACGCCGGTCGCTGCCCGGCCATAACAGCGCACCCGCAGGCCGCACTGCCTGGCCCGCCCGGCCAGCGCAGCGGAGCCGGGATCATCGGCGTTGGCGATCAGCACCCCGCCGGGACGCAGCCGGGTGACGAAGACGTCGAAACTGGCGGCGTAGGCCTCGACGGTGCCGTGGTGATCCAGGTGGTCGGCCTCGACATTCGTGACGACCGCGACGTCGGGCGAGTAGGCCAGGAAAGTGCCGTCACTCTCGTCGGCCTCGGCGACGAAGATCTCACCGCCGCCGTGGTGTGCACCGGACCCGCAGCTGGTGAGGTCTCCACCGATGAGGAAGGACGGGTCGGCGCCGCAGTGCTGCAGCGCGACGGTGAGCATGGAGGTGGTCGAGGTCTTGCCGGCGGTCCCGGTGATGCAGGCCACCCGGTAGCCGGTCATCAAGGCCGCCAGCGCCGCGGAGCGGTGGATCACGGGGATGCCGCGCCGGGCGCCCTCGACGAGTTCGGGGTTGTCCGGATCGGTCTGATGCACCGCTTTGGTACTGATGATCACAGTGGGGTCGGCGTCCAGCTGGTCGAGGTTGCCAGCGGCGTGCCCGACGGTCACCTTGGCGCCCAACGCCCGCAACGCCGGCAACGCCGGTGAATCCTTCGCGTCTGAACCGGACACCGCCCCGCCGCGGGCCAGGACAATCCGGGCCACGCCGCTCATCCCGGCACCGCCGATCCCGATCAAGTGCGTTCGGGCCAGTTGTGCCGACAGCACAGGAGCAGGTCCCGAGGCAGCGGTCACCGAGCGACCTCCAAGGCTCATCGCCGTCCCCGGCTATCACGGCTGGCAGGGATCAGCGGCGGCGTGCGGCCAGATGCAGCGGGATAGGACACCGGGGGATGCAGGCGTAGCAACCGGGACAGCCCACCGTGACGCCCGGAACGGACGGTCCCGTGGCGCAGCGCGGATACCGCCTGTGGTTCGTGCCGGGCAAAGTTCGCCAGCAGCCCGAAGACCAGCATGGTCAGCGCGATGGAGGTGCCGCCGGAGGAGATCAATGGCAGCGGGATGCCGGTGATCGGCAGCAAGCCGATCACGTACCCGATGTTGATCGCAGCCTGGCCGACCAGCCAGGTGGTCACGGTGGCGGATACCAGCTTGATCCACGGGTCGGTGTTTCGCGCGGCGATCCGGATCCCCACGTAGGCCAGTGTGCCGAACAGCGTCAGGACCACCAGGCAGCCCAGAAAGCCCAGTTCCTCCCCGATGATGGCGAAGATGAAGTCATTGTGCGCGTTGGGTAGGTAGTCCCATTTGGCACTGCCCTGCCCGAGCCCCACTCCCCACCAGCCGCCGTCGGCGAGTGAGTACATGGCTTGGCGGGCCTGGTAGGCCGCACCCTGCGGGTCGGCGCCTGGGCGCAGGAAGGACTCGATCCGGGCCGATCGGTAGCCGGCGAGGCCGGCCATGGCGACGGCGCCGGCGACCGCGGCCATCACGATGGCCCCGAACAGCTCCCCCGGCGCACCGCCGAACCACAGCAACGCGAGCAGCACGATGGCCATCGTGATCGTGGTTCCCAGATCGGGTTGCAGCATGACCAGGGCGAAGATCACCACGGCCATCGGGACCAGCGGCACCAGCAGGTGCCGCCACTGGTGCAGCAGCGCGCGCTTGGTGATCAGCACGTGCGCGCCCCACAGGGCCAGCGCGAGCTTCGCAGGCTCGGAGGGTTGCAAGGACAACGGGCCCAGCCGCAGCCATTTCTGCGCGCCGTGGATCTCGGCACCCAACGGGCTGAGCACCATGGCCAGCAGCACCACACACCCCAGCAGGCACAGCCCACTGGTACCACGAAGCATCCGCACCGGCAGCCGCAAACCCAGCCAGAACAGCACCAGCCCGACTCCGCAGTAGGCCAATTGCTGGACGAACACGGCATAGGACGAGCCAGCCTTGGTATATGACTCCACATTGGACGCGGAGAGCACCATCACCAGACCGAACAGCGTCAGCAGGCCGAATACGCCCAGGACGAGGTGCAGCGAGGTGAGCGGCCGGGCCAACCAGGCGGTCAGCCATTGTCGGGCGGCGGCCCAGCGAAGCGCCACCGGCCCACTCGCCGACCGCCTGCTCACCCGCTGCCGGCCTGGCCCAGGCCTAACCCCGCCTGACCGAGCCCCGGCGGTCTGGACCGCGCCCGACAGATCCCCAGCCGATCGATCCCCAGCCGACCTGTCCCTGGCTGACCGGACACTGGCTGTGCGAGCCGTCGGGGTGCCTGGCCGGGTGGAGCTCCTCACCGGGGCGTGCCCAGCGCGGCGACCGCCGCGGAGAATGCCTGGCCACGCTGCGCGTAGCCAGTGAACATGTCGAGCGACGCCGCGGCTGGCGCGAGGAGCACCACGTCACCGGGCTCTGCCAGCTCGGCTGCTGCTGCCACCACCTCCATCATGGCTCCATCGTCTCCCGAATCCACCACCCGCACCGGGAGGTTGGGTGCGTGTCGCCCCAACGCCGCGGCGATCACGGCGCGGTCCGCGCCGAGCAGCACTGCGCCGACCAGCCGGTCCCGGGTTTCGATGACAAGTTCGTCCACGTCGGCACCCTTGAGCAGGCCGCCGGCCACCCACACCACCCGCTGATGAGCCAGCAGCGCGGCCCGGGCCGCATGCGGGTTGGTGGCCTTCGAGTCGTCGATGTAGCGGATCCCGGCATAGTCGCCGACCGGCGCGCCGCGGTGCCCACCAGGGGTAAAGGCACTGAGCCCCGCGGCGACATCCGGCGCCGCAACACCGACACAGCGCGCCAGTGCGGCTGCGGCCAGCGCGTTGCCGAGATTGTGGGGCCCCGCCGGACGCACGTCGCCGACGCCGGCGAGCACGGTGCCCGCGGGATCACCGAAGACCCGATCAACCAGCTGGTGATCCACAATCCCGAACTGACCTTCACCCGGCTCGCCCGTGGTGAATCCGATGCCCCCGACTCCGGCTGCCAGCCGGGTCGACCAGTCGTCGTCGAGGTTGAACACTGCCGTGGCCGCGCCGGCGTACACGGTGCCCTTCGCCGCGGCATACCGAGCCAGGTCTCCGTGCCAGTCAAGGTGGTCGGCGGAGACGTTGAGCACCACGGCAGCCCGTGACCACAGCTCCGGTGAGTGGTGCAGCTGGAACGAGGACAGCTCCACGGCGAGCACCCGATGGCCGGCGCGCACCGCATCCAGCACCGGGAACCCGACGTTGCCGCAGGCGAGAGCGTCGATCCCGGCGGCGCGCAGGATCGATTCGAGCATTCCCACCGTGGTGGTCTTACCGTTGGTGCCGGTGACCACCAGCCACTCGGCCGGTACCTGACCAGGCCCGGATCGCGCTCCGGGTCGGCAGCAGTCGACCCAGCGCGCCAAGGTCGCATCGCCGATCACCGGCACGCCGGCCCGGTGCGCGGCCACCAACACCGGCGCGTCCGGCCGCAGTCCGGGGCTGGTCACCACCAGATCGGTCCGCGGCGGCAGCACACCCAGATCGGCGGCCAACCGCACCACGGCCGCCAGCGGCGTCGCTGCCAGGGTGTCGAGTTGGGTGGGCGAGGAGTCGGTGACGGTGACATCGGCACCCAGTTCCGCCAGGAACCGGGCCGCTGATACGCCCGTGATCCCGGCCCCGGCTACGAGTACCCGGGCGCTCGCGAGGTCGCCGGGAAAGTTGTCCATGCTCACCCCCCGGATGCGGTCAGCCACTCGCTGTAGAACACGCCGGCACCCAGTGCGCAACAGATCGCGGCGAGCAGCCAGAACCGGATGATCACCGTGGTCTCGGGCCAGCCGGCGAGCTCGAAGTGGTGATGAAACGGCGCCATCCGGAACGGCCGGCGCTGAGTGGTCTTGAACACTGCCACCTGGATCACCACCGAGAGCGCTTCGACCACGAACAGCCCACCGATCACGATCAGCAGCAGCTCGGTCCGGGTGACCACGGCCAGGCCGGCCAGCAACCCGCCGATGGCCAGTGCGCCGGTGTCACCCATGAAGATCTTCGCTGGGGGCGCGTTCCACCACAGAAACCCGATGCACCCGCCAACGGCGGAAGCGGCCACCACGGCCACATCGAGCGGATCCCGCACGGTGTAGCAGCCGGGAACCGCCTGAAGGATGCAGTCCTGGCGGGACTGCCAGAACGAGACGATCACATAAGTGCCCAGGACCATCGCCGCCGCGCCCGCGGCCAGCCCGTCCAAGCCATCGGCCAGGTTCACCGCGTTCGACCAGGCCGACACCAGCAGGTAGGTGAAGATGACGAAGCCGACCACGCCGAAGGAGACCACGGCCACATCCCGCACGAAGGACAGGTGAATCGAAGCCGGGGAGATACCGTTGCGGTCCCGGAAACCCATCGCCAGGATGCCGAACACCACCGCCGCCACCAGTTGTCCGATCAGCTTGGCGGTCTTGCTCAGGCCCAGGTTGCGCTGCCGGCGAATCTTGATCAGATCATCCAGGAAGCCCACCAACCCGAGCACCGTGGTGAGCAGCAGCACCAGCAGGCCTGATGCGCTGATGTCATGCCAGGTCACGGTGAGATGGGCGACCAGGTAGCCGCTCCACATCGCCAGCAGGATGGCTACCCCGCCCATGGTGGGTGTACCGCGCTTGCTCTGGTGGGTCCGCGGGCCCTCCTGCCGGATCTCCTGCCCGAAGCCCTGCCGGGTGAACAGCCGGATGAGGTAGGGGGTGAACAGAATCGAGGCGAGCAGAGCGACCCCCGAGGCCACCAGGATCGTGCTCACCTGCTGGCCCCCTTGTCTTGGCCGAGCAGGCCGCCGGCGAGCAGACCTTCAGCGAGGCGTTCCAGCCCAGCCGCCCGGGATGCCTTGATCAGCACCACATCACCGGTGGCGAGTTCGCCCTGCAAGAACTCGACAGCGGCGGGCACATCAGGAACCCAGACCGGCGCCAGTCCCGCAGCGGCCGCGTGCAGCGGCCGGGCCTGCTCCCCCACCGCGACCACCCGGTCGATGTGCAAGGCCGCCGCGAGTGCGCCGACGTCCCGGTACGCCTGCCCCGCAGCCTCGCCGAGCTCAGCGAGCGGGCCCAGGACCGCCCAACTGCGCCGGTCGGTGCCGGCCATCGCGACCAGAGCCCGCAACGCAGCGGCGACCGACTCCGGGTTGGCGTTGTAGGCGTCGTTGACCACGGTGACGCCGTCTGGGCGCTCGGCGACCTCCATCCGCCAGCGCGACACCGGACGGTACGTGCCCAGTACCGCGGCTATGGCCGCCGGGGTAGCACCCAGCTCGAGGGCGACTGCCACTGCGGCCAGCGCGTTGAGCACCTGGTGCTCGCCAGGCACCGCTAGCCGTACCGGAGCCTCTCCGGCGGGGGTCACCAGGCGAAACGAGGGCAAGCCGCGGTCATTGAGGGTGACGTCCATGGCGCGGACGTGGGCCGCTCGCGACCGCCCGAAACGCACCACCCGAGCCGCGGTCCGCCGGTCCATCGCCGACACCGCGGCGTCGTCGGCGTTGAGGATCGCGACCCCGCCAGCGGGCAGTGCCTCGACCAGCTCACCCTTGGCGGTGGCCACCGCATCCCGGGAGCCGAACTCACCGAGGTGCGCCGAGCCGACGTTGAGGACCACCCCGATCGACGGCGGCGCCACCCGGCACAGCGCGCTGATCTGGCCGGGGCCGCGTGCGGAGAGCTCCAGGACCAGGTGCCGAGTGGACGCCTCCGCGCGCAGCGCGGTCCAGGGATGACCGATCTCGTTGTTGAACGACCCCGGCGGCGCCACGGTCGGTCCCAGCGGCGCCAGCAGCGCCGCCACCATGTCCTTGGTGGACGTCTTGCCCGATGATCCGGTCAAGGCCACCACCTGCAGACCGGCTCGACTCAGCGTGTGCACCACGGATCGCGCCAGCGCAGCCAGCGCAGCCAGCACCGCCGCGCCCGCGCCGTCGGTGTCCGCGGCCAGCGCGTAGGCACCCGAGGGCGGCGCAGTGACCACTGGGGCGAGGACGGCGGCGGCATCGACGGGGCGGCCGGCCAATATCCCGGTAGCGCCTGCGGCCACTGCGGCGGCAGCGAAGTCATGCCCGTCGACCCGCTCACCCGGCAAGGCAACGAACAACCCGCCGGGCTTGATCCGGCGGGAGTCGAACTCGACGCTGCCGGTGATCCGCTCGGCACCTGAGCAACCATGCAGGACGCCGCCCACCGCGCGGGCCACCTCGGCCAGGGTCAGCTCAATCATGTGGCCACCCCGAGCAGCCCATCGAGCGCTTCGGCAAGCACGTCCGCGTCCACGAAGGGGTGCTTGATGCCGTGCACCTCCTGTCCGGTCTCGTGACCCTTTCCGGCGACAACGACCGCGTCACCGGCTCGGGCGTGCGACACCGCGTGTGCGATGGCGGCTGCCCGGTCGGGTATCTCCACCACGTCAGCGGGACCGGCCCGGGTGCCGAGGAGCATGGCCGCGCGGATCGCGGCGGGATCTTCGGTCCGTGGGTTGTCGTCGGTGACCACCAGGAGATCTGCCCGGCGGGCGGCTTCGGCACCCATCAGCGGTCGTTTGGCCGTGTCCCGATCCCCACCGCAGCCCAGTACCACCAGTAACCGTCCTGGAACCTGGGCCCGCACCGCGTCGAGCAACGCGGCTACCGCAGCGGGCTTATGCGCGTAGTCGACCAGGGCCAGAAAATCCTGACCCTGGCTCACCCGCTGCATCCGGCCAGGCACCTCAGTGGTGCCGATACCCCGGGCGAGCAGCACCGGATCTGCCCCGGCGGCGTGACCCACGGCCAGCGCGAGCAGCGCATTGGTGACATTGAACGCTCCCGGTAACCGGATGGTCACCAAGATGTCCATGCCACCGGGGCCCAGCGCCCGGAAGGTCTGGCCGCCGGATGGATGGGCGGTGACATCCCCGGCGTGCCAGCTCGCCTCGCCACTGCGCGAGACCGTCGTGGTCTGCCCAGTGACCAGCCGGCGGCCCCAGGCATCGTCCACGCAGACCACCTCGGCGGCGGCCCGGCCGTCGAAGAGCAACGACTTGGCGGCGAAATAGTCCTCAAGGCCGGGGTGGAAGTCCAAATGGTCTTGGGAGAGGTTGGTGAAAGCGCCGACCGCGAAGGCAGTGCCGGCCACCCGGCCCAGCGCCAGCGCATGGCTGGAGACCTCCATGGGCAGGTGGGTGACGCCGCGTTCGACCATCAGCGCCAGCAACGCCTGCAGGTCAGGGGCTTCCGGTGTGGTGTTCGTGCTGGGAAGGTGCTGCTCACCGATCCGGAGCTGCACCGTGCCCAGCAGGCCGGTGGCCGCTCCGGCCGCGCGCAGGCCCGCCTCCAGGAAGTACGCCGTGGTGGTCTTGCCGGCGGTGCCGGTGATCCCGAGTACGGCCAGCCAGGTGGACGGAGCACCGTAGATGCGCGACGACAGCAAGCCCACCACGGCTCGGGGGTCCGGGTGCACCAGTACCGGGACGGTCCTCCCGGCAAGTTCTGGACTGCCGGCACCCACCGGGTCGGTGAGCACCGCGGCGGCGCCGGCACGCAACGCCATGCCAGCGAAGTCGGCTCCATGCGAGCGGCCGGGGGTCAGGCTGGGGAGCGCTATGAACAGGTCGCCGGGCCGCGCGTGCTGGGCGCGCAGCGTGATACCCGTGACTGTGCTAATCGTGATGGGGGCTTGATCGGTGGTCCGCGCGCCGACCAGCGCCGCGAGCACGGTGAGCGGGGTCGGCGCGGTGTGCGACGGCCGCAGCGGCGTCTCAGCCAACGAGCGAATCACAGGAGCAGTCACGATCCGGGGTCGGGTGCGCGTGGAGTGCAAGCCCAGCGGCCCCGAAGGCTACCGGCGCCCCGATTCGGGATCAGGAGCGGACCCGGCGTCGGGTCCGGCATGACGGATCCGGGCATGACGGATCCGGGGCATCACGGCAGGGTGAGGGTGTGCGGCGGGCTCGGCGCCGGCGACGGTGGGATCTGGTAGCGCCCCGCCAGGTAGGACGCGATCTCGTGAAACAGCGGCGCGGCGCTACCGACGGCCGGGTCGTCGAGCATGATCCCGACCACGAAGCGTGGCGAATCAGCAGGCAAAATCCCAGCGAAGGTGATCCAGTAATTTGAGTTGCTGTAGCAGCCGCAACCCGGGTTGACCTGTTGCGCGGTGCCGCTCTTGCCGGCGATTTGATAGCCGTCCAGCGCGGCCTCCGGGGCGGTGCCACGCTGCCCCGGCTCGTTCTGCACGACCGCGCGCAGCATGTCCCGGACCGTATGGGCGCTCTGCGGGCTGACCACCCGGATGCCGGCTGGCGCTGGTGGCACAGTGCGGGTGCCATCCGGGGCGATCTCGGCGCTGACGATCCGGGGTGGGATTCGCAGACCATCGTTGGCGATCGCCTGATACATGCCGGCCATCTGCAGCACCGTCATCGACAGGCCTTGACCGATGGGCAGGTTGGCGAACGTGCTCCCGGACCACTGATCCCTGGGCGGCACCTGGCCCGCGCTCTCCCCTGGCAGTCCCACGTTGGTGCGCTGGCCCAAGCCCATTCGGGTGAGCATGTCCACGAAGCGGTCCTCGCCCACCCGTTGCGCGGTGAGTAGCGTGCCGACATTGGATGAGCGGGCCAGCACCCCGGTGAAGGTGAGGTTCAGGGTGCCGTGCGGCCAGGCGTCCCGGACCGTCCGGTCGGCGATCCGCAGTTCACCGGGAACCCGCAGCGGGGTGTCGGGCGTGACGACGCCGCTGTCGATGGCAGCAGCCGCAGTCACGACCTTGTTGACCGAGCCTGGTTCGAAGGGCGCCGAGACCGCCGGATTGCCCAATGATTCCGGGGTGGCCGCCGCGAGGTTGTTCGGGTCGAAGGTGACATCGTTGACCATCGCGTAGACCTCGGCGGTGCGGGCGTCGAGGACCACCGCACTCGCCCCCTTGGCGCGGTATTTCCGCGCGTACTCGGTGAGCATCTGCGCCACGGTGAATTGCAGGTCGGAGTCCAGGGTGAGCTCCAGGCCGGAACCGGGTACCGGGGGCCGCTCGGCCCGCTCACTGCCCGGGATGATCGCGTCCGAGCCCTCTGCGGTGTCGACCACCCGGCGACCGTCCCGGCCGGCCAGCAGGGTGTCGTCGTAGTTCTCCAGGCCGACCAGCCCACGCACCTTGCGTTCATCGGCCCGCCAGTTCGCCACCCCGAGGACGTTGGCGGCAAGCTCACCACCGGGGTACTGCCGGATCTCCCGGTGCTCCGCACTGATCTCGGGAAAATCCTGCTGGATCGCCCTGGCCTGGGCCGGCGTCACCAGTGGTGCTAGCAGCACCGTGGTGCGGTCGCTGCGTAGCTGGCTCAGGATCTCCTGCTCGGAGACCATCGCCCCGAGGACCTGGGCGACCCGGTGGGCCATCTCCTGTTTGTGCAGGTCCGGGTCCGCCCGGACGGCCCGCTGCTCGGCAGTGATCCGGTTCGGCTGGGCGTACAGGGCCTGGGCCGCCACGCTGAACGCCAGCGGGGTGCCATTGCGGTCAGTGATCGTGCCGCGTTGCGCGGGAAGCGTCTGCACAGTGGTGCGCTGGCTCGCCGCCTGCGCCGACAGTGCCGCCGCCTGCAGTCCCTGCACCGCCACCAGCTTGAGTCCGGCGGCAACCAGCGCCGCAACCAGCACTACCCGGCCGAGGACCAGCCGGCTGCGTGGACCTGAGGCCAGCGAACCGCGCAGGCGGCGACGGCGGGCGGCCCGACCCCGGGTGGCCCGCGTGGTGGCCCCGCCCATCAGGTCTGACCCGGCGGTACAGGTGCAACTCCCGGCGGGACGGCCGTGGCACCCGGCAGGGCCGGCGCTGCCGCGAGGGGCGCTGGTGCCGGGGGCGATGCTGCCGGTGGGGTGGTTTGCGGTAGTAGAGCAGGCGCTGCCGGTGGCGGGGCGGGTGCGGTGGCCCGCCGCGGTTGCCCGATCACCTCGACGCTGCCATCGGGCTGCACGACCAATCGTGCCGCGTCTCCAGCGGGAACCATGCCGAGCTCACGAGCCCGGCGAGCCAGCTCTGGCGCGGTCTCCAGGGTGGCCACCTGGCGGCCGAGGCTCTCCGAACGCTCGGTCAGGGTCCTGGCGTTCTTGCGGGCGCTCTGCAGATGGTAGGAGTCAGCTGTGGCGGCCGTGGACAGCCACAGCGTGGCGACCAGTGCTACCCCCAGCAGAGCCATCACCAGCATCACGAAGGGTGCCCGGCCGGCATCCGCGCGCCCGGGATGGGCGTGGCGGGCCTCGGAGCGCTGAGCGCGCCGAGCGTAGGCGCGGGCCACGGCCGGGGAGCGCCGGTGTTGCGGCCCGACGTCCCGGCGGTGGGCGGGGGCAGCAGTCCTGGCCCGCGTGGGGGTCGCGGCGTGGGCGGGCGCAGTCATGAGCCTGGCTCCGGCCAGCCGGATCGGACTGCATCATTGCCGGCAGCATCATTGCCGGCAGCGCCGTACCTGTTTGGCGGCGCGATTCGCTGCGCGGCACGTAGCCGCACCGACGTTGCCCGCGGGTTGAGGACGATCTCGGCCGGCCCGGCACGCTCGGCGCCCCGGGTCAACCCGCGGAGCTGGGGTCCATGACCCGGCAGCTCGACCGGCAGGCCGACCGGGGTGCGGGAGGTGCTCAACGCGGCCAGGGCCCGTTTGACGATCCGGTCTTCCAACGAGTGGTAGGACATAGCGACCAGCCGACCGCCGACCGCCAGCGCAGCCAGCGCGGCGGGCACTGCCGAGCGCAGCGCTGCCAGCTCGCCGTTGACCTCGATCCGCAATGCCTGGAAGGTTCGCTTGGCGGGATGACCGCCGTGCCGGCGAGTAGCTGCCGGGACACTTTGATACACGATCTCGACCAGCTGGGAAGTGGTCTCGAAGGGCCGCCGAGCCCGTTGCGCCACGACCGCTGCTGCGATCCGGCCGGCGAAGCGCTCCTCCCCGTAGTCCCGGAGTACCCGGCGCAGATCACTGTCTGAATAGGTATTGAGCACGTCGGCCGCGGTAGGACCCACGCTGGGATCCATCCGCATGTCCAGCACGGCGTCCCGGGCATAGGAGAAACCACGCTCGGTGACGTCGAGCTGCAGCGACGACACGCCCAGGTCGAACAGCGCACCATCAAGGCGAGGGATGCCGAGGCGACGCAGGACGTCGGGTAGCTCGTCGTAGACCGCATGCACGAGCTGCGCCCGCGGCGAGTAGGCCCGCAGCCGATCGCCGGCCACCGCGAGCGCTTGGGGGTCACGGTCGATGCCGATCACACGGAGTTCTGGATGCGCGTCGAGAAGCGCTGCGGCGTGCCCGCCGAGACCGACCGTGGCGTCAAGTACCACGGTTGGCCGACCCACCAACGCGGGCCCGAGCAGCTCAAGGCACCGGTGCAGCAGGACGGGCTCATGCTGGTGCGACCCGGGAGGCAACCCCATGCCACCGGGCGTGCGATCGGCCACCAACAGCCCCCCTCCGCTCACACCCCACCTCTCCCACCACAATCCCGATATGGAGCCATATCGGGGTAATCGAGCACTGAACTACGCCGATATGGCTCCATATCGGGATTGACTCGGTGGCGCTAGGGCTCCGCCCGGCGGCAGGTCCTGGCGCCGGGGAAGGGGCGTCAGGACCTGTGGTCCGTGCTTTCGGCGGTTGTTGGCATCGGGCGTTGTTCGCAACAACCGATGCGTCTCCGGACGGAGACCTCGCGTCACCGGGTCACATCACGCCAGGCAGCACCTCCTCCTGCGCCTGGGAGTAGGACTCCTCGTGCTCGTCTAGGTAACGCTGCCACGCTGTGCTGTCCCAGATCTCCAACCGGTTGATCGCCCCGATCACCGCGCAGTCCTTACTCAGCCCGGCATAGCGCCGCAAATCGGCAGCTATGGAGATGCGGCCCTGCCCGTCCGGCCGCTGTTCGTCGGTGCCGGCGAACAGGTAACGCTGATAGGCGCGCACCGCCTCGTTGGTGAACGGAGCCTGCGCCACCTTGCGGGCCATTTCCTCGAACTCGGCGCGCGGGAAGACATAGAGGCAGTGGTCCTGTCCCTTGGTGACCATCAATCCCCCTGCGAGCGCGTCACGGAACTTGGCCGGCAACGTCAACCGGCCCTTGTCGTCGAGCCGGGGCGTGTGCGTGCCCAGGAACACGGCCACCCACCTCCCCGCCCCCGGCGGACCAGCCGTGGATCACCCTTGTGCTCCACGGCCACCCACACTACCCCACTTTCTGCCACTGTCAACGGACGGACCCTCTCCGTGCGCCGTAGTTGGTTGAATCAGGCCAGTTCAACGACCGTGGGTGGGTGTGGGGCGAGCACCCGGCGCACCAGCTGCTCAGCACCTCAGAATGCGGCTGCGAATGCCGGCGGTGGTCTCAGGAATCCGCGTGCCAGAACTTTCGGAGGCCCCGGTGGGGAGAAGTGGAGGACCTTCGTCCGACCGGGCCCACACGCTCCGGCGCTCCCGGCGGGCAGGCGATGCCCTCCCGCTGAGTGGGGGTTGCGGCATGGTTTGGCAGACTGACCCGGCGCTGGGGTTCCACCGACCTCGTACACCAGCGAAGACGTCTGGAGGAGGTCGCGTGAGCCCGCGAGATCTGCTTGTCAGGATCGAGCCCATGAACGGCCGAGATCTGCTTGTCAGGATCGAGCCATGACCGACCGAGTCCCACATCGGCAGGTGGCGGACGTGCACGCCGTCGCACACCGGATCATGGACAATATCGAGCGAATCCTGGTCGGCAAGCCGGACGCGGTGCGCATCGCGTTGATCACCTTGCTCGCCGGCGGCCACCTGCTGCTGGAAGATGTGCCAGGGGTGGGCAAGACGTCGCTGGCCAAGGCGTTGGCCCGATCCATCGACGGCACGGTGACCCGGATCCAGTTCACCCCGGACCTGTTGCCCAGCGACATCACGGGGGTGTCGGTCTTCAACCGCAGTACCGGAGACTTCGACTTCCGCAGCGGCCCGGTCTTCGCCAATGTGGTGGTCGGTGACGAGATCAACCGGGCCTCCCCCAAGACCCAGTCCGCGCTGCTGGAGTGCATGGAGGAACACCAGGTCACTGTCGATGGGCACAGCTACCCACTGACTGGACCGTTCATGGTCATCGCGACCCAGAACCCCATCGAGATGGAAGGCACCTACCCGTTGCCCGAGGCCCAGCGCGACCGGTTCACCACCCGGATCTCGCTGGGCTACCCCGATCCCGCCGCCGAACTCGCGATGGTCGATGAACACGCCGCCAGCGACCCCTTCGAGATGTTGGAGCCGGTGTCCACCGCGGCCGAGGTGAGAGCCTTGTGCGAGGCAGTCCGGCTGATCCACATGTCCACCGAGCTGCGACGGTACGTCGTGGAGGTGGTGCGCGCGACCCGGACGTTGCCCGAGATTCGGCTGGGTGCCTCACCGCGCGCCACCCTGCAGCTGATCCGCACCAGCCGAGCGAGCGCCGCGCTGGCCGGCCGGGACTTCGTGCTACCCGACGACGTACAGGAGATGGCCCAGGCGGTGCTGTCCCACCGGCTGATGCTCACCGCACAGGCACAGGTCGATCGGAGGTCACCGGAGGACCTGGTGCGGGACGTGCTGGCGCGCCTGCCGGTACCCCAGGCGCCGAAGCAGCCATCACCGGCCAGACTCGGCCTCGAAGCCGGAGCCGGCGAGGGTGACCGCGTCGCTGCGTTCTGGCCGCGCTCGCCGCAGAGGCGCTAGGTGCGCGGGCGGCTTGGCAGCCTGACCACCCGGGGCCGGTGCCTGCTCGCTGCCGGACTCGCAGCGGGGTTATGCGCGGTGCTGGTCAACGAACGGGACCTGCTACGGATCGCCGCCTTTGCCATCATGCTTCCGCTGCTGGCCAGCGTGGTCACCGCCCGCACCCGGATCAGCCTGCAGGCACAGCGAGCGTTGTTGCCGTCCCGGACCTCGGTCGGTGACGAGTGCCAAGCGCACCTGACATTGCACGTCACCGGCCGGTGCAGCGGCCGGTTGCTCCTCGAGGATGTGGTGCCCCAGGAGCTGGGAGGCCCCCGACGGGCCGTCGTGGCGCGGCCGCTGCGGCAGCGCGAGGTGCAGCTGATCTACCGAGTGCGCCCAGCCGCGCGCCGGGTGCACTCGCTGGGCCCGCTGATCGTCCGGGTCACCGACCCACTCGGCCTCGCACAGCACCGGCGCACGGTAGCCGGGAACAGCGCTCTGGTGGTGCTTCCCACCGTGGTGCCACTGGCTGGGTTACCGGCCGGAGGCGAGTTGGGCGCGGGCGCGGCCGGTGGCGGGTCCGCGGGTGCCGGCCCGGGGCAGGACGCCGTGGTGGTACGCAGCTACCGGCAAGGTGACGACCTGCGCAGGGTGCACTGGCGCACCAGCGCCCGGCGGGACGAGCTGATGGTCCGGGTTGAGGAGTGGTCAGAGCACAGCGGAGTCACCGTGCTACTGGATCACCGCGCTGCGGCGCACCGCGGCGCTGGCGCCTCCGCAAGCCTGGAGTACGCGGTGTCGCTGACCGCCAGCGTGTATGTACACCTGCGCCAGCGAGGGTCGCAGGTACGGCTGATTACCGCAGACGGTGCGGCGCTGGCCGGAGCGGCGAACTCCATGGATATCGCGCTCGACGCACTCGCGGCGCTGCGCGCAACCGAGCAGCGCGACCTGACCAATGTGCCGACGGCACCCGGGAGGCAAGACGTGGTCGCGGTGCTCGGAGCTGTCGGGCCGGCGGCTGTCGAACAGCTCCTGGCAAAGCACCTGCGCGCCGCGCGCGGCCACGCGGTGCTGCTGGATGTCGCGGCGTGGGCCACCGACGGGGACGGCCGGGTCGCCCCCAATCCGGCGAAGGCCGCACGGCTGCTGACGGCGGCCGGCTGGTCGGTCACCGTGGCCCGCCCGGGGCAGTCGCCTTCGGCAGTGTGGGAACAGTTGTGCACCGGTTCGCATGGCGCCCAGCGGGTGTCACGGTGACCGGGTGGACCGCCCGCGCGCTGCCAGCCGCGGTCGCCGGGCTGGCCGTCGCCTTCGCCGCGACCTCGCTGACCGGGGTGCTCGCCGGCGGGCGCTGGTGGGGTTTCGTGGTGTTGAGCATTGCGGTGGTGACGGCTGCGGGCGTGCTGCTGCGCTGGCTGCGACTGCCACCGATCGTGACTGCGGTCGGGCAGCTTGCCGCGCTGGTGGGCTTGGTCACGGTGGTGTTCACCTCCAGCGGGAAGCTGGGCGTGCTGCCCGGATCGGCGGCGCGAGCGCAGCTAGCCGACGTGCTGGCACGTGCCGCCCAGCAGATCCGGGTCGGCGTGCCTCCGGTGCCGGAGAGCACTGAGCTGCTCTGTCTGGTGGTGGTGGTCATCGGGCTGGTGGCCATTGCGGTGGATATCCTGGCGGTGTCGGCCGGCGCGCCCGCCTCAGCTGGGCTGGTGCTGCTATGCGTCGTCACCGTGCCGGCTGCGACATCGGACCGGATGCTGCCTTGGTGGAGTTTCGCGCTGAGCGCGGTGGGCTTCGCACTGCTGCTCGCAGTCGATACTGAGCGCCGGCAGCGCGGGTGGGGCGAGGCAGTCGACTCGTCTGACTCTGCCGCCTCGGCTGGCGTTTGGCCTGGCAGGCAGCTCACCGCCGCACCGGCTGCGGTCGGGGTGAGCGCCGGGGCGCTGGTGGTGGCGCTGCTCATCGGAGCGACCGTGACGGCAGTGGGCAGCGCGCGGCCGATCAGCACCAGTGACCGCACCAAGGTGCCGATCAACGGGATCGGTCTGAACCCCTTCACCTCGCTGCGCGGGCAACTGTCCACCGAAGAGGCTGTGTCGTTGTTGCGGGTCCGCGGGTTGGGGCAGCGAGCTTACCTCCGGGCGCTGACGCTGAGCCGGTTCACCAATGGCGTGGGGTGGCAGCAGGGTCCACTGGATCCCGCGGTACCGGCGGGCGACGAAACAACCGAGCGGTTACCACTGCCGGCCGGCGTGGCCACTCCGGTATCCGGGTCGACAGTGCGGGTCGAGATCGAGCCGATCAGCTACGCCGACAACTGGCTGCCATCCTTCGGCTACCCGCTGTCGCTGGGCGGCATCAGCCCGGACTGGCGCTACGACCCGAACGCGATCACGGTCTTCTCCCCGCACCGCCAGCGCGCGGAGCCGTACACGGAGTTGGGCGTGTTGCCCACCGCGGATCCCCAAATACTGCGGGCGGCCGGTCCCGCTGGCAGCGCGCCCTTCACCGCTGTCGATCCGCGCTACCTGGAGACCGGCGGAGTGGACCAGCGCGTGGTCCAGTTGGCCGCCCACCTCACCGCGGGCACCCGTACGGCATTCGACGCCACGGTTGCTCTCAACCGCTGGTTTACCCAGCCCAGCAACGGGTTCCGCTATGACCTGCGAACCGCTCCGGGCAACAGTGGGGATGCCCTGGTGGATTTCCTGTTCACAGGTCACCGGGGCTACTGCGAGCAATTCGCCTCGGCAATGGCGATCATGTTGCGCACCCTGCGTGTGCCGGCCCGAGTGGCGGTCGGCTTCACCTCGGGTACCGTGACCGGCGGCTCCCGGCTGATCACCACCGATGACGCGCACGCCTGGGTCGAGGCCTGGTTCCCGGGCGCCGGCTGGCTGCCGTTCGACCCGACCCCACTGTCCGACGGGCGCACAGTGCCACCCCCTTATGTGGCCACTGACCCCAACCCACCCACCGCCCTGGCGCTACCGCCCGAGCCCCCAGCGGCCGCCGTTCCCACCCCGGCTCCAAGCGCACCTGCAGTGGCCGCACCGGGACGCAATGTCAGCGACTCCGGTCTGCCCCCCGGAATCAGGATCGGGCTGACCGTGACCGCGTTGTTGGGCCTCAGTGCGCTGGCCGGGCTTGCCCCGCTGGGACTACGCGAGATCCAGCGCCGGCGCCGGCGATACCTGGTGAGCACCGGTGGCCCGCGAGCCGTCTCGGCCGCGTGGGAGGAGGTCCTGGCCGAGTCCGCAGACCGCGGGGTGGTGCCCCCCGTCGGCGAGACTGTGCGGGCAAGTGCCCAGCGGCTGGTGCGTGAGCACGGCCTGGATGAGGCTGGGCAAGCCGGCCTGCACACCCTGGTCAGCGCGGTGGAGCGATCCTGGTACGCCAGTGCAGTCGACTCGGCCCAGCAACTTCGGGCTAGTCCGACGCTTCGGGATGGTGGCCCACAACGCGATGACCACCGACCAAGCGGTCACGATCATGAGCTACGGGAAGCCATGGGGGCGCTGCTCGCCAGCATGGCACTGTCCGCACCACTGACCAGGACAGCCCGACTGCTACCGCGTTCAGCGCTGCCCCAACACCGAACGCGGTAGCGGCCGGCTGGCTAGTGCTCCTCGAAACGGCGGCGGAAGCGTTGTTCCATCCGCTGGGCCAGGGTGCTACGCCCCTGACCAGGTGGCGAGCGGTCCGCTGGTCCCGCGCGCCTAGCATCGCCGGCCGTGCGCCGGGAGAAGATCGCGACGATCGCCCCGGCAAACATCACCAAGAAGCCGGCAACGCTGATGACCGGGATCCCGGCCAGACGGAAGTATGGGAGCACAACACCAGCGACAAGCAGCAGCAGGCCCAGCACGAATACCGCGATACCCTGGAATCGGCGGCGGTGGGACAAGCTGCGCATCCGGGCGCCCCGGACGTTGGACGCGAACTTCGGGTCCTCTGCGTAGAGCGCGCGCTCGATCTGGTCGAGCAGACGCTGCTCGTGCTCGGAGAGTGGCATCGCTCCTCCTCCGGCACTCCGTTGTGAATAGGGTCGTCGACACAAGTATGTGCCCCCGACGGTACCTCTAGCTACTACCCAGCCACCGAGGACTCCTACCATCGAGGATACGAGCCCGCGACGGTATCGACTAGCCGATCTCGTTACCCGATTCAGGGAAGACCTCGGAATCTGCGCGATCGGACCACCCAGGAGGGTCCAGCAGGGTGGCTGGTCGCACCGCGGCGCTGCCGAAACGGGACCGAGCGGCGTCCGCGGCACGCTCGGCGTCCGACCAGTGCGCGGTGGCGCCGCCGCTATCCAGGGTGAGTTGCTCGCCCGCCACGCCCCGGATCAGCTGTTCTACCCGCACCCCCAGTAGCCGGACCGCCATCCCCCGGGGCCGGTGGGCATCCAGCAGCTCGGCGGCCACCGAAAACACCACGCGCGCGGAGTCGGCCGGATCGGCCAGTGTTCGGGAGCGGCTGACCGTGCTGAAGTCGGGGTAGCGAATCTTCAGGACGATGGTTCGCCCGCGCAGGCCGCGCCGGCGTAGCCCGGCCGTGGTGCGCTCGACCAGCCGCAGCAACTCGCGCCGCAACACCGTCCGGTCGGCCACATCGTGGGCGAACGTCTCCTCCGCTCCCACCGATTTCTCCGGCAGGTCGGGCACCACCCGCCGGTCGTCCCAGCCGTTCGCGAGCCCATGCAGGTGCTGAGCGCTTGCCGCCCCTACCGCGCGCCGCAACACCGGCAGCGGGGTGCGAGCCACGTCGGCCACCGTGGCGCATCCCAGCCGGTGCAGCGCTTGGGCGGTGCGCGGACCCACCCCCCACAACGCGGACAACGGCAACGGGTGCAAAAACTCCAGAACACCGTCGGCCGGCACCACAAGCAGCCCGTCGGGCTTTGCCAGCCCGGAGGCGAGCTTGGCCAGGAACTTGCTCGGTGCCACCCCGACCGAGCAGGTCAGGCGGTGCGCATCGAAAACCTGCCCGCGGATCCACTCCCCTATCCCGGCTGGGCCCATCCCCAACCGGCGCACCGACCCACTGACATCGAGGAAGGCCTCGTCCAGGCTCAGCGGTTCGACCAGCGGGGTGATCTCGCGGAACAACGCCATCACCCCGCGAGAGACCTCCGCATAGTGGTGGAATTGCGGAGGCACGAACTCCGCTTGTGGGCACAGCCGGCGGGCCTGCACCACCGGCATCGCGGACCGGACCCCGAACGCCCGAGCCTGATACGTCGCCGACAGCACGACGCCACGATCTCCGGCCGGATTGTTTCCGCCTGCCACCACCACCGGACGCTCGGCCAGCTCAGGGCGTTCGCGCACCTCGACGGCGGCGTAGAAGGCATCCATGTCGACGTGCAGCACGGCGCAGCCGGCGTCATTACCCTGATCAGCACGGCTCGCCGCTACGCACCGCGGGAGGTCGGCGCTGCGCCCCACTAAAACCTCCGTCCCACTAAAACCTCCGCCCCACTAAAACCTCCGCCCCACTGGAGCCGCCGCCCATGACAGGCCCGTTAGCCGAACATGTGTTCGATTCATCTACTCTAGCCGATCGTCGGACGCCGAGCCAGCACGTGCAACCGGCTGGCAATATCACGCAGGGGCGCTTGTCCGGCTGCGGCCAACTCCAGCTCCGCAAGCTGATCGGCGGCACCGGAATGAGCCTCCAGCACACCGCCAGGCACCAGGTCGGCGACTACCCCATCGCCTTGCAGCAGCTCGACACCCAGCCCGCTGGACTCGAGTAGCGCAGTAAGGCGCCCGATGTCGAAACGGCGCAACACTGGGTCGGACCCACCGAGCCGGTCATCTGGATCCTCCAATAGCCGGAGCGCCTCAGCAAAGCGTCCGGCCAGCGAGCGAACCAGCACCGCCGCGTACCGGTTGGCCACCAGGACCGAAACGGCGCCACCGGGCGCGGTGGCGTGGGCGAGTGCCACAACCGCCGCGCTGGGATCTTCAACCACCTCGAGGACACCATGGCCGAGTACGAGATCAGCGCTGGCTGCCGGCACCACATCGGCCAGCGAGTCGGCATCACCCTGCACCGGGTTCACCCGCTCCTGCACACCAGCATCGGCGGCCCGGCGGTGCAGGGTGGCCAGCGCATTGGGGCTCGGTTCCACGACCGTGACCAGGCAGCCGGATCTGGCCAGCGGCACGGCCCACCCGCCGCTGCCACCACCCACATCCAGCACCCGGGGGTCGGCGCCCAGCCGCAGGCGTGCCGCAGCGACCTCGGCCTCCAAGGCTCGGTGTACCGCGCCGGCTCGCATTCCCAGCACCTTAGAGGCCCAGCATTTCCAGAGGTTGCGAGACCGTGGTCACTCCGGCAACCCCGGGGGAACACCGGAGAAACCCGGGCACCATAAGCTGCCCCGGTGCGAACCGTGGCCGTGCTCAGCCTCAAAGGCGGCGTGGGCAAGACCTCCGTCGTACTGGGATTGGCCGGCGCGGCTCAGCAGCGGAACATCCGGACCCTCGTCGTGGACCTCGACCCGCAGGGCAACTGCACCGCCACCCTGGATCCTGATGCGACAAAATTCACGCTGGCCGATGTACTGACCGATCCGAGACGCTCAGTGCTCAGGGACGCTATCGGGCCCAGCGCGTGGGGTGAGAACCTGGATGTCCTGGTCGGCGGCGAGGAGACCGAGGCGCACAACCGACCGGATCCCGATCGCGCCGGACTCGGTCGCCTCGACCAGGCGCTGTCCAAGCTCGACGGGCTGGCCGACAGCCCGTCGAGTTACCGGCTGGTACTGCTGGACTGCCCACCCTCGCTCGGCCAACTCACCCGTTCGGCGCTGGTGGCCGCCGACCGGGCGCTGCTGATCACCGAACCGACGATCTATGCGGTCGCCGGCGTACAGCGCGCTTTCGAAGCCGTGCAGGCCGAGCGGGCGCACAACCCTGACCTGCAACCTCTCGGGGTGGTGATCAACCGGGTCCGGGCACGCTCCAGCGAGCACAGTTATCGAATCAGCGAACTTCGGGAGATCTTCGGCCCGTTGGTGCTGTCCACCGTGGTGCCGGACCGCTCGGCGGTCCAACAGGCCCAGGGGGCCGGGTTACCGATCCAGCGCTGGGCGACTCCCGGCGGGCGGGACGTCTCAATAGCCTTTGACGTGCTGCTGGCCCGGATGCTGCGCACCAGCCAGCTACGACGTCGCACCCACACCGACCTGGCCCAGACATAGCCCCGTAACGCTCAAGTCCCCTCCCGCGTGTCGTGCTCCCGTGCACGTTGCGTCGAGCTCCCGTGCCCACCGTGTCGCCCGGCATCGGCGTGTGCAGTCCTTCCCCGGTCACATCGGCGGTACACGCAGCCAGGTTGTCACAGCCAATGGCGCCATCTCGTCTCTGGTGGAGAGCCGAACCTGGAGGTGGCGCCGATGAACACCGTTGTATGGGTCTGCCAGGGACTGTTGGCGGTCCTGTTCCTGATATCCGGTAGTGCGAAGATCAGCATGTCGAGGGAACGGTTGCTGGCGACGGGCCAGACCGGGATCGCTCCGTTTCCCATGCCTCTGGTACGTCTCGCTGCCGCTGCTGAGCTGCTCGCCGCCGTGGGCCTGATTGTGCCCTGGGCGAGCGGTGTCCTGCCGGTGTTGACCCCGATCGCAGCGGTCGGATTGGGCGCGGTGATGATCGGCGCGGCAGGCTCGCACCTTCACCTACGCGAACCACGCACCGCCGGGCTCAACGTGGTAATCCTATTCGTGTGCGTCCTCGTCGCCGTGGCCCGATTCACCGGACACTAACTTCGCCACAGTGCAAGAAAATTCATGTGCGCAGCACTGTGAAGGAGTCGAACTGTTACAGAAAGAGTCAACGCAATGGGGAGATCCTCGGTGAACTCGCTCGATCTTGAAGATCTCTATCGCGATCTTCGTCCCTTTGGTTTCGCGATTGCCTACCGTATGCTCGGCAGCGTCAGCGAGGCGGAGGACGTGGTACAGGAGGCATTCATCCGGCTGAGCCACTCAACTGATGAGAAGATCAATAACCCGAAGGCTTACCTCGCGACCGTCACCACGCGCCTGGCGATCGATGTGCTCCGCTCGGCTCGCATGCAACGCGAGACTTATGTCGGTCCCTGGTTGCCAGAACCACTGGTCAAAGACTACGCAACGGACGTCGCTGAGGTCGCTGAAACCGCCGAGTCGCTAACCATGGCGTTCCTGATCATGCTTGAGCAGCTCTCGCCCATCGAACGAGCAGTGTTCCTGATGCGGGAGGTGTTCGCCTACGAATACGATGAGATCGCGCGGATCGTGGGCAAGAGTCAAGCGAACTGCAGACAACTCGCGAGGCGAGCCCGTCAGCGAATCGAAAACGGCAAGCCTCGCTTCGAGGCGTCTGGTGAGGAACAGGCCACACTCGCCCAACGATTTTTCGCCGCCTGCCAGGACGGCGACGTCGACGGACTGGTCACGTTGCTCGCCAGCAATGCCGCCTTCTACGGCGATGGCGGTGACAAGGGCACCGGCGTGCCATATCCAGTCTATGGCCGCGACAACGTGGTGACGCTCCTGCTGGGGCTGTTTCGAGTTTCCCGCCGACTCGACGTGCAGCTACAGGCCGTCGAGGTCAACGGCCAGCCGGGTGCCAAGTGCCTCGACTCCGCCGGCGGCCTGATCAGTGTCCTCAGCCTGGACATCGCGGATGGCGCGATCCACGTCGTCCGCTCGATCGTGAATCCCGAGAAGCTCCGACATCTCGGGGCCCTGTCGCCGATCGGCCGCCGGGCCCAGAAGCCAAGCTAGCGGTAGCCGGCACCGAGAACCGGATCAGCCCTGGCCGGGCTGTGGCTGGCCCTGCGGGGGCAGCACCTGCTTCGGCGCGGTGGGTTGCGGCGCCGGCTCACCGGCAGTGACCTCGCCCGCAATCGGCGCTCCACGGATCGAGGCGCGAATCTGTTCCAACCGGGACCGGCCAGCCATGTCGAGCGAGGACTGTTGCACCTCCAGCATGCGGCCCTGCACCGAGTTCTGAGCGAGTTCGGCCGCCCCGAGCGCGTTGGCGTAGCGGCGCTCGATCTTGTCCCGTACCTCGTCCAGGGAGGGCGTATTGCCTGGCGCAGCCAGCTCGGTCATGGACTGCAGCGAGGCGGAGACCTGCTCCTGCATCTTCGCCTGTTCCAACTGGGAGAGCAGCTTCGTCCGCTCCGCGATCTTCTGCTGCAACACCATCGCGTTGCGCTCCACCGCCTGCTTGGCCTGACCCGCGGCCTGGAGCGACTGGTCGTGCAACGTCTTGAGGTCCTCCACGGATTGCTCCGCGGTGACCAACTGGGTGGCGAAGGACTCCGCGGCCTGCTCGTACTGCTGTGCCTTCGTCTGATCGCCCTGGCCCCGGGCCTCGTCGGCGAGCACCAGCGCTTGCCGGGCTGACGATTGCAGCTTCTCGATCTCACCGAGCTGCCGGTTGAGCTTCACTTCCAGCTGGCGCTGGTTACCGATCACAGCGGCGGCCTGCTGGGATAGTCCCTGGTGTTGCCGCTGTGCATCCTCGATGGCCTGCTGGATCTGGACCTTTGGATCGGCGTATTCGTCGATCTTGGACGAGAACGCTGCCATGAGGTACTTCCAGGCCTTCACAAACGGGTTGGCCATCTCCTGCGCTGCCTCTCTTCGTGACCAATCGGGCCTAGCTTCCCGCGCCCGACCACGGCCCGCCCGGCAGGCCCAACTCAAGCCGGCCGGTGGAGCCGCATGCTAGCTCCATGGTGTCAGGTGCTCGGCAACGCTTCCACCGACCCCAGGGAGAACCAGGGGTTATCCCTGACCTCGACCCCACCGGTCGGGCCTCAGGCAGCGACCAGCTCGGCTGCGAGGGTATCGGGCATCTCGGGCAGGTACACCGGACCGAGATCGTCAGCAACCCGCCGCAGCAGCTCGTCCAGCGGCAGATCTAGAGCGTCACAGATCGATGCGAGGAGTTCGCTGGAGGGCTCCTTGCGCCCTCGTTCAACCTCAGAGAGATATCCCAGACTGACCCTGGCGATCCGGGAAACCTCGCGCAGCGTGCGTTGCTGCGAGGTCCGCGTCCGGCGCAACCGGTCGCCGATGGCCTCCCGCAGCAACGTCATTGCGATTCCCTCCAGATTTTCGGGTCAGGGTACTCCAGATCAGCGTGCTCCCCTCCTACCGTACTCACCAGCCGGCCGGCCGGGCGTCCGCCGTGGGCGAACGCCACCGGGATCGCACCACGGCTACGGCAGCGCGATAGCCCGGCGGCCGGAGGCGCGCAGCCGCAACGCACGTACCACGTAATCGACGCCGGTCACCATCGTGAGCACCACAGCGATGCCCATCGCCGCCCAACGCGCTGGTTGCGCCGCCAACGGAAGCGGTAGCACGTAGAGCACGATCGCCACAGCTTGGGCAAAAGCCTTGACCTTCCCACCACGGCTGGCCGCGATCACTCCATACCGGAGTACCCACAATCGCAGCGCTGTCACGACCAACTCCCGGGCCGCAATCGAAATGGTGACCCACCAGGTCAGCTCGCCCAGCAGACTCAGGCCGACCAGTGCGGATCCGATCAGCGCCTTGTCGGCGATCGGATCGGCAATCGTGCCAAAGTCAGTGACCTGCCCACGCCGCCGAGCCAGATCGCCGTCGAACCGATCGGTGAGCGAGGCGACGCTGAGGATCACCGCTGCGGTCAGCCGCCAGGCCGGATTGGTGCCGTCCTGGACGAACAAGGCGACCACGAATACCGGTACCAGCACCAACCGGGACATGGTCAGCACGTTCGCCAGGTTCCACAGTGGCACCCCGGCCGGTGGCTGCGGCGGGCTCACCGAGCGCCACCGGGCGGGGCGACCAGCTCGATCGGCTCGACGACCAGATCGATGCCCTCGGCAGCGATCACCTGACAGCGCACCAGATCGCCCACCGCGAGCCCGTCGGCTCCCGGCCCGACCAGCACACACTCACCGTCCACCTCAGGGGCCTGGTGCTCGGCCCGCCCGGCAGGCTCGCCTGCGGCGTCTTCGACCAGCACATCGACGGTCTCCCCGACCCGTTCTTCGGCGCGCTGTGCGGTGAGCTGCTCGACCAGCTCGCTGATCCGGGCGACCCGCTCGGCGATGGTGTCCTCATCGTGCTGCCCGGGCAGGCCGGCGGCCTCGGTGCCGTCCTCGTCGGAGTAGCCGAATACCCCCACCGCGTCCAGCCGTGCCTCGGTGACAAAACGCTCCAGTTCTTCCAGGTCGGACTCGGTCTCTCCCGGGAATCCGACGATCACGTTGCTGCGCACCCCCGCCAGGGGCGCGTACTGGCGGATCTGATCCAGCAAGGCCAGGAAGGACTGCCGCGAGCCGAACCGGCGCATCCGGCGCAGCACCGGCTCGCTGGCGTGCTGGAAGGACAGGTCGAAATAGTTGGCCACTCCGGGGGTGCCGGCGATGGTGGTCACGAGAGAGGGACGGGTCTCGGCCGGCTGCAGGTAAGACACCCTGGTACGTAGGATGCCGGGGACGCCTGCCAGCCGGCGCAGCAACTCCTCCAGCGCACCCGGCTGGCCGAGGTCCTTGCCGTAGGACGTGGAGTTCTCGCTGACCAGAATCAGTTCCCGCACCTCCGTCCCGGCCAGCCAGGCCGCCTCAGCCAGCACATCGTCGATGCGGCGGGAGACGAACGCGCCGCGGAAGGTGGGGATGGCGCAGAACGCGCAGCGCCGATCGCAACCTGACGCGATCTTCAGCGGGGCGACCGGCGAATCGTCCAGCCGCCGGCGCGGTACCCGGGGACCCCAGCCGTGCCCGGGCAGCGCCGGCCCGGCGGCCAGAGCAGCGGGCCGGGATGCCGGGGTGATCGGTAGCAGGGTGCGCCGATCGACCGGTTGATGCGCAGGCACCGCTCGACCTGCAAGCACGTCGTGCAGCCGGCCGCCCAGATCCGGGTAATCGTCGAAACTCAGGATCGCATCGGCCTCCGGCAGGCTCGCCGCCAATTCGGCGCCATAGCGCTCAGCCAGGCAACCCACTGCGACAACCTTGGCGCCGGTATCGGCGGCCGCGAGTAGGGTGTCGATGGAATCCTTCTTCGCAGCCGCAACGAAACCGCAGGTGTTGACCACCACCACGTCGGGCGCGCCGTCGTCGGCGTCGACCACCTCCCAGCCGTCCGCGGTCAGCCGGCCCGCCAGCTCCTCGGAGTCGACCTCATTGCGGGCGCAGCCCAGCGTGACCAGTGCAGCGCGGGGGGATGGTGGCGAGGCAGGCACGGGCTCAGCGTATCCGGACGCCCTCCATGGCCAGGCACACCAGCTGCCCGCAGACCAACTCAGCGGGATAGTGGGGGGCAGCAGGTCACGCGGGCCCTCCGGTTTCGCTCAACGAACTCGACCCGGGCACGCCGCGAACACTCACCCCTTGGCGTAGCGGGAAGCACCCCACCAGTCCACGACGGCTCCGTTCGGATGAGCCGCCGACCGTGCGCCGGCGACTGGAGCGATGGTGCGACCGCGGCCTTGCCATCGGTTGGCCGCGGTCGTGGCAAGCCGGCGGCAAGGCACCCGGGAGATCGTGATGGTCGCAATGGAACAAGTCTTGGACCACGAGGAGGCCATGATGTACGACAACCAGAGCGATGGACCCGTCGAGCGGTACCTGGCGGCCATCGAGGGCGCGGCGATGGCCGGCTGCGACGCGTTGAGCTCAGAGGTGACGCTGGACGCCACGGTGCCCAACTGGCGTTTCAGCGTCCGCGGTGACGCCGCTGTGCGGGCCGAGTTGTCCCGCTGGTACGCCGATGTGGGGAGTTTCGAGGAGCTGAAACGCACGCCGCTGCCCACCGGGGAGCTGATCGAGTTCACGCTTCGCTGGGAGCAGGGGGGCGTGCCGCACGCCGTCCACCAGGTCCATATCGTCGAGTTGACGGGCGGCCAGATCTCCCGAGACCAGGTGTGGTGCGGGGGACGGTGGCCGGCGACGCTGCTGGCCGAGATGGCCGAGGCCGCAGATGTCACCGCCTGAGACTGTTCCCCGCCTAGACGACCTGCTCGTCGCGGCAAGCAGCCGAGCGCCTTGGGTGCCTGAAGACACCAAATCGGGTGCCCGTTTCGAACGGGTCGTCATTGACGGCCAGCGCTACGTGCTGAAGTACCAGGATCCCCGGGACGACTGGCTGCTGCGAGCCAGTGGCGACCCGGGCGAGCGCTACGTTCGCCTGTGGGAGGAGGGGCTGTTGGGCCGCATGCCTGACGTCATCGACCCGGCGGTGGTCGCTGGCAGCTTCGCCCGTGGCGTGGGCATGGTCCTGCTGCGTGACGTCACCGCCCAGCTGCTCCCGCCCGGCCGGCCGTTCTCGACTGGGCAACACACCCGCTTTGTGGACCACATGGCCGCGATGCACGCCTCCTTCTGGGGCTGGCGGGACGAGGTCGGGCTCACCCCGCTGGCCACCCGGTACCTGATGTTCTCTCCCACTGTGGCGACGGCCGAGGCGGCCCTGGGCTCAGCGGCGGTGGTGCCCAAGGTGATGGCGCAGGGCTGGGCCAGGCTGCCGGAGGTGTCCGCCCGTCTGGCCGATCTAGTGCTGCCGCTGCTGGACGACCCCGCTTCGCTGGTCACCGCCCTCGGCGCGGTGCCCCACACCCTCGTGCACGGTGACTGGAAAGCCGCCAACCTGGGCAGCCACGCCGATGGACGCACGGTCCTGCTTGACTTCGGGGAGGTGCCCGGGGAGGCGTCGCCGCTGGCAGACCTGTCTTGGTACCTGGCGCTCAACACCGACCTGCTGCCCGAGACCAAGGACGAGGCGATCACCACCTACCAGCACGCCCTGCACCGCCACGGGATCGCGACGACCGGCTGGTGGGACGCCGCAGTTGCGCTTGAACTGCTCGCGACGATGGTCCAGTTCGGGTGGGAGAAGGCGCTCGGCGGCCCTGGTCCGGAACTGGCCTGGTGGGAGGCCCGGGCGGCGGAGGGCGCCCGCTGGCTGTGACGACCGCCTACGACGCCCTGGCACCCGGTGAAGGCGGCGGGCGACGCCGTCCTCGCCTCCTGGGGCTGGGTCCCGCCCGCCTGGGCCTGCTGGATGCCCAGTCGGTGGTCGCCTACCGCCTGGCCCTGCCGCACATCGCCCCCTGGGTGGACATGCTTGCCGCGCCGGCAAGGGCAGCGCTCGTCCGTCAAACCCTTGTCGCGGTCGGGCCGCACGTCCAGGGCTGGCGACCCGCAGCGATCCTGCTCGCCGGACGCGTCAGACCTCAGCCCAGCCGGCGACCTGCTTCGCGGTCCAGCGCTGCGGAGTGACCGCCGGCGCGCGTGCGGAGGTCGCTGACCCGGCGCCGGGCCAGGTCATCCCACTCGCCGACCCCGAATGCCCGAGCCACCTCGGCGGTGATCCACCAACTCTCGAGGCCGGCCACCTCGTCGAGCCGGATCAGCAGCCGGCCCACCTCGTGGAGGTCTAGCACAGCACCCAGGCGGTGCGCTGCTGTCGCCGCAACCAGCCGAGCCTGCACCTGGTATCGGGCCGCGCCGAGGGAAGCGGCGTCGGCGGCCAGCGACCCGGCGCCGGCGAGCGCCGCCTCCACATCCCCCAGGACCAGGTCGAGGCGGGCGCGGACCAACCGGCCCCGCAGCTGGTGGCGCCAGCGGAAGGCGTGCTCGACGGCTCCGAGTGCTGCGACCTCGTCGAGGAGCGTGCCGGCGGCGTCGAGGTCTCCGACCAGCAGCCGGCCCGATGCCAGGTCGAGCAGCGCGTTGGCCAGAGGCTCAGCCATCCCCAGTGGACGGGTGGTCTCGATGGCCGCCTGGTTGAGCTCGTCGGCCGCACTGTGTTCGCCGAGGTTGCGCATGATCCACCCGCGCAGGTTCAGCGAGCGTGCCATCCAGCGCTGGGCACCCATCCGCGCCACATCGGCGTCGAGCGCGTCCAGCGTGGCCAACGCCTCGTCGGCGCGCCCCAGCATCCCCAACGCCATGGTGGCCGCCATCAGGGCGTAGGCATTGGGGAACCGGTAGGCAGCGAGCCCGATGCCGTCCTGTTGGGTCACCAGCCGCAGGGTCTCGACCGGGCGGCCCTGATTCATCCGCAACCATGCCAGCCACGCCTGCGCCATCTGGCCGCTGGCCGTCGGCGCTGCACCGACCGCGCCCTCAAGGCGGTCTGCGGCGCCACCGAGGTCGCCCGAGACCAGCGATACCCAGCCACCGAGGGCCAGGCAACTGGTGCGCAGGTCGGCGTCGGTAGCCTCCTGCGCACCCCGATCGGCGAGGATGAGCGCCTGATCGAAGCGGCGCTGCAAGTGCGCCGACCAGGCGGCGACCTCCAGCGCCTCGGACCCGGCGCCCCGGGACCGCGCAGCCTCAATTTCCTCGGTGGCCTGCGGGTAGCGCGCCAGCATGGTGCATACGCGAGCTCGCTCCAGACGAGCGCGGAGGGTGTCGTCCAGTGCCACCGCCTCGTCCAGCAGGCGCAGCGCCTCCTCCTGGTCGAACCGGGCGACCGCCATCCGCGCCGCGGTCACCAGCATGGCCGAGGCAGCTGCCAGCTCTCCCCCCAGGCGAGCGTGCCGGGCGACCGCCAGCGGATCAGCACCGGGCCGAGCGCCCAGAGCCCGAGCCGCTCCCCGGTGGATGTAGGCGGCTCGCGACGCGCCGACCGCCGAGGCCAGCGCATGGCGGACCAAGGAGTGGGCGAAGGTGAACCGCGGGCCCTCCTCGACGAGGAACCTGCGCCGTACCCCCTCCTCCAGGTGGTCGAGCAGCTCGCCAGGCGCGGTGGCGGTCACGGCCGCGAGAAGGTCGAGGTCGATCTCGGGACCGATCACTGCGGCGGCGCGCAGGGTGGCCGCCGCTGGGCCGGCCCGCGCGCACCGCTCATCCACGGCATGCCGGATGCTGGCCGGCAGCTCGTCCTCGACGTCAGCGGCTGCCAACTCGACCAGGAACAGGGGGTGGCCGCCGCTGCGGGCGTGCAGCTCCGCGGCGCGACCGGGCCCGACGATCGCCGCGGCGGCGTCGAGGTCGAGCGGACCCAAGGTGATGGTCGTCACCCCAGGCAGCGGGATTGTTTCCTCGGCCCGGCGGGCGGCGATGACGGCGACCCGGCTGTCTGCCAGGCGGCGCACGGCCTGTCCGAGCCATCTTGTGGTGGCGGTATCGGCGAGATGGACGTCGTCGATGACGAGTACCAGCGGCTCGTATTCTGCCTGTCGCCGCAGGACGCTGAACAGCGCCGCGAACAGCAGCGCCTGGCCAGCACCCGGGTCGGTGAGTGCGGCGAGCTGAGCATTCCCGGCGGGTTCGGTCTGCGCGCCCAGTAGCGGTCCGAGTACGGCGATATCAGGACCTAGTATCTGGGCTGCGCCGCCGGTTCCGGCTCGGCGGACCAGCGCACTCACCGCGTCGAGAAGCGGTTGGAGCGGCAGGGTGCGGCCGAGCTCGTCGCCCGCGACCGCCGCGAGCTGCGCTCCCCGAGCGGCGAGACGCTCGGCCCAGACCTGCAGCAGCCGTGACTTCCCGATGCCGGCCTCCCCCTCGATCAATCCCACCTGGCCATACCCGCGCTCGGCGTGCTCGAGGAGAGCATCGAGTTTGCTGATCGCAGCGGTGCGACCCGGCAGCTCATGGGGGCCGGTCCCGACCGACGCATCCGGCACTGTGCCGACCTCACCGGGGCCGAACTCACTGGGGGCAACGGGTAGCTCACCGAGCAGGATCGCCGTGTGCAGCGCGTCGGTCTCTGTCGAAGGACTGACTCCGAGGTCCTCAGCCAGGCGCTCCCGGGCTCCGGCGTAGGCGGCCACCGCCGAAGCCGGACGGCCTGATCGGGCCAACGCCGCCATCAGCGCCCGCAATGCCATTTCGTCATAGGGGTCCGCCGCCAGCACTTGATGGGACAGCTCGGCGGCGTTCGCCCAGTCGCCGGCCGCCAGGGCTGCCGCGGCGGCCGTGTGGTGCAGGCGCGAGACCAGCAGATCGGCAGCCGAGCGCTCCGCCTCGGCCCACCAGGCGTCGGGTTCGTCGGCGACCAGCGGCCCCCGGGCCAGCGCAAGCCCGGCCGAGGCGGCCGTGCGGGCGGCTCCCACCGCTCCTGCGGCCAGCCGGTGATCGGCCTGCGCCGCGTACTCCCGGAGCGCGTCGAGATCCAGCCAGTCAACCGCCACCGAGTAGCCGGCGTCGCTGCGCCGAACCCGATCGGCACCGAGCACCCCACGCAACCGGCTGACCAGCACCGAGACTTGATCGGCGGGTCGCACTGGCGGATCATCGCCCCATAGGCACTCGACCAGCCTATCCAGCCCGACAGGCCGGTCGTGATGGAGGGCGAGGACCTTGAGCAGCGTGCGAACCTGACGGCGGGCCAGACGCGCTGGATCGCACCCCTCTACCCGCAGATCACCCAGCAGCCGCACCCGGAGGTTCTGCACTACCCACCTCCTGGCTCCGGCGACCACAGGGTACGCCCGCACAGTGGACCGCAAAGCCGCGATGAGTCCGAAGTGAAGGCGGGGCGGAGCGAGGGCCGCCGATATGTTCAACCCGTGACTTCTCGGATCACCGTACGTCGCGCCAGGGTCGGGGACATCCGCCAGATCAAGGACCTGGTGGACTGCTACGCCGGAGCGGTGCTGCTGACCAAACAGCTTGTGACGCTTTATGAGGACGTCCAGGAGTTCTGGGTAGCCGACCGAGACGGTGCCGTACGGGGCTGTGGCGCACTGCACGTGCTCTGGGAGGACCTTGCCGAAATCCGCACCCTGGCCGTGCATCCGAGCACCGTAGGCCAGGGGGTTGGACGGGCACTAGTGGAACAGCTGGTGGAGCAGGGGCGGGCGCTGGGGTTGCGCCGGCTGTTCGTGCTGACCTTCGAGGAGCGCTTCTTCTCCCGGTACGGCTTCCAGAAGATCGATGGGACCCCGGTTACGCCGGAGGTCTACCAGGAGATGCGCAGTTCGCACGACGAGGGCGTCGCGGAGTTCCTCGACCTGCCGTACGTCAAACCCAACACTCTCGGCAATATCCGCATGCTCCTCGAGCTCTAAGCATTCAAGATCACTATTTGGGTGACGGAAACAACAGAAAATGTCACCTGGGGCACACAGGGCGTGATCATCGTCAGTCACTGTCTGTGGGATCACCGCCCCTGATCGAGTACAGCAGACCATCGAGCTCATCGGGTTTGGCCAGGACCTCGCGGGCCTTGGAGCCCTCGGATGGGCCCACCACGCCCCGGCTCTCCAGCAGATCCATCAGCCGCCCCGCCTTGGCGAAACCGACCCGCAGCTTGCGCTGCAGCATCGACGTCGAGCCGAACTGCGAGGTCACCACGAGCTCGGCGGCCTGCAGCAGGACGTCCAGATCATCACCGATGTCCGGATCCACCTCTTTGTGTTCACCCGGCTTGGCCGCGGTGACCCCGTCGGTGTAGTCCGGGGTGGCCTGCTCCTTGGTATAGGCGACGACCTTGGCGATCTCGGCGTCCCCGACGTAGGCACCCTGGATGCGCACCGGCTTGGACGCGCCCATCGGCAGGTACAGCCCGTCGCCCATGCCGATCAGCTTCTCCGCGCCGGGTTGATCCAGGATCACCCGGCTGTCGGTCAGCGAGGAGGTGGCGAAGGCCAGCCGGGACGGCACGTTGGTCTTGATCAGCCCGGTGACCACGTCGACGCTGGGACGCTGGGTTGCCAGTACGAGGTGGATCCCGGCGGCCCGGGCCTTCTGGGTGATGCGGACGACGGCGTCCTCGACGTCGCGTGGCGCGGTCATCATCAGGTCAGCGAGCTCGTCGACGATCGCCATGATGTAGGGGTAGGGGCGGTACTCCCGCTGTGAGCCGGGGGGCGCCACGATCTCGCCGCTGCGCACCTTGGCGTTGAAATCATCGACGTGGCGCACCCGGGCGGCCTGCATGTCCTGGTAGCGCTGCTCCATCTCCTCCACCAGCCAGGCCAGCGCCACAGCCGCTTTCTTCGGCTGGGTGATGATCGGGGTGATCAGGTGCGGGATACCCTCGTACGGGGTGAGCTCCACCATCTTCGGGTCGATGAGGATCATGCGCACCTCGTCGGGGGTGGCCCGGGCGAGCAGCGAGACGAGCATCGAGTTCACGAAGCTGGACTTGCCCGAGCCGGTGGAACCGGCCACCAGCAGGTGCGGCATCTTGGTCAGGTTCGCGGTGACGAAGTTTCCCTCGATGTCCTTGCCCAGCCCGACCACCATAGGGTGCTGATCCCGCCTCGACGTGGGCGAGCGCAGCACGTCACCGAGCCGCACCATCTCCCGGTCGCTGTTGGGGACCTCGATACCCACCGCCGATTTGCCGGGGATCGGGGCCAGCAACCGCACGTTGTCGGTGGCTACCGCGTAGGCGATGTTGCGGGTCAGCTGAGTGATCTTCTCGACCTTGACCCCGGGGCCCACCTCCACCTCGTAGCGAGTCACAGTCGGTCCCCGGGCAAACCCGGTGACCTGGGCGTCCACCGAGAACTGATCGAGGACACCGGTGATGGCCTCGATCATCACGTCGTTGGCCTTGCTGCGGGCTTTCGGCGGGTCACCCTTGACCAGCAGGTCAGGCGGTGGCAGCAGGTAGTCGCCCTCGACGACCCGGTGCACGGTCATTGGGGAGCTAGGCTTGGTCTCCGGCTTCGGCGCTGCGGCCGGCGGAGTCGGTGACGCGTCGGTACCGTCCGCTGTGGGGCTGGTTTCCGGCGTCTGGGTTTCTGGCGTTTGGGCAGCCTGCCGCCGCCGCGCGGGCCGGCGCAGCCGGGTGTTGGCGGGATCAGCCTCCGTGACCGGACTATCGGTATCAGCGGTGCCGGGGTCCTGATCTGGCAGCACCCCGCATAGCCGGCGGATCCGGTCGGGCACCGCTGCGACTGGGGTCCCCGTCAAGAGCAGCAGTCCGTAGGCGGCCAGCAGTGCCAGCAACGGTGCCGCCACCCAGACCGTGAACCCCTCGACCAGCGGGTCGGCCACCAGGAATCCCACCGCTCCGGCGGCCCTGGACCGTCCCAGCCCATCCCCGGGCGAGCCAGCCCCGAGATGCCACAGACCAAGCATTCCCAGCGTCAGCAGCAGCGTTCCGACGGTGCGGCGAGGCCGCGCCGCCGGATCTGGCTCGGTTCGCATGAGGGCCACCCCGACCCCGGCGAGCACCAGCGGCAGCCCCACCGATGCGGTACCGAACAGGGCACTCAACGCCTGCTGGAGGCCGGCACCGACCGGCCCCCCGGCGGCCCACCACACCGCCGCGGCGGCAACCACCGCGAGCGCGATCAAACCAAGCGCGAGACCATCCCGGCGGTGTTCCGGCTCAAGTTCCCGAGTCCTTCCCAGCGTTCGGGCAATGCCGCCGACGCCGCGGGCCAGTAGCGACCACGCCGCGGCCACACCGCCACCGCTTCGGCCTCGTGCCCTACGGGGCGTTGACCGACGAGCTGGGGGCCGGGGCTTGGGGCGCGGATCTGGCCTGCTCCCTGAGTTTCGGGACCGTCCATTCGTAGCCCTCGCCGACGTCTGCCCTGCCATCTTCCACACGCTGGCCCGCCTGCCCCTTTCCCCATATCAGCCAGCACCACCACACCAGCTGCTATAGGCAGATAGATCACGATGGTCCGCCAGTTCCCCATGGTTGCGCGCAACGGGATGATGGCGGTCACGACACGCCGACGCCGGCCCCCGCGCCTGGCCCGCTGAACCCGCTTGGCTCAGCGGGGTGCGGGCACTCAGTCCACGTCCGAGATCCGCTCCAATCCGGCGACGAGCACCTCGAGCCCGAATTCGAAGCGTTCTTCACCACCGAACCGACCAACCACCTCAAGGCCCTAGAGACCGCTCTGCGCCACATCCTCGACCGCTAACCCACCACCCGGCGTGTCGCTCCCTAGTGCCCGGTGTGTCGCTCCCCGGTGATCGTTGAAGGGCACCCATTGGTCAGCCAACGGGCAGCACGGTGGGCACGATCATGGGCCGGCGCCGGTAGGTGTCGGCGACCCACCGGCCCACCACACGCCGCACCGCCTGAGCGATCCGGTGTGGGTCGGTGATCCCCTCCGCCTCGGTGCGAGCCAATTCCATCTCCACCAGCGGCACCACACCGTCGAGTGCCTTGGGATCGTCGGAGAACCCCCGGCCCGAGATCGTCGGCGGGGCCACCGCCCGACCGGTCGCCGACGCGATCACCACCGTGATCGCGATGAACCCGCCTTCACCGAGGACGAGCCGGTCGGACAGCGTGGACTCCCCCACATCCCCCACCGAGAGCCCATCGACGTAGACCTGCCCCACCTCGACCCGGCCGGTGATCTCCGCCCGGCCGTCCACCAGATCGACGACCACGCCGTCCTCGGCGATCACCACACGCTCCGGCGCCACCCCGGTGCGGACCGCCAGGGCAGCATTGGCCCGCAGGTGCCGCCATTCGCCGTGCACCGGCATCACATTGGAGGGACGGATCGCGTTGTAGAGAAACAGTAACTCCCCGGCTGGGGCATGCCCGGACACATGCACCTTGGCGGTGCCCTGGTGCACCACCGCGGCCCCCAGCCGGGTAAGCGCGTTGACCACCCGGAACACCGCGGTCTCGTTGCCCGGGATGAGCGAGGAGGCCAGCACAACGGTGTCCCCGGAGCGGATCCGGATCTGCCGGTGCTCGCCACGCGCCATCCGGGACAGCGCCGAGAGTGGTTCGCCCTGAGAGCCGGTGGAGACGAACAGCACCCGCTGCTCGGGCATCGCCAAGGCCTCCTCGAGGTCCACCAGCAGCCCCGGCGGGACCCGCAGCAGCCCGAGATCGACCGCAACGCTCATGTTGCGCACCATCGATCGGCCCACCAGGGCCACGTTGCGCCCGTTCGCCGCAGCCACGTCGAGCACCTGCTGTACCCGGTGCACGTGGCTGGCGAAGCAGGCCACAATCACCCGCTGGGTGGCCTTGCCGATCACCGAGTCCAGCACCGGCCCGATGTCCCGCTCCGGGGTGACGAAACCGGGCACCTCGGCGTTGGTGGAGTCGATCAGGAGCAGGTCCACCCCTTCGTCGCCGAGCCGGGAGAACCCGGCGAGGTCGGTCAGCCGCCCGTCCAGCGGCAACTGATCCAGCTTGACATCACCGGTGTGCAGGACCAGCCCGGCCGGGGTGCGGATGGCCACGGCCAGCGCATCGGGGATGGAGTGATTCACCGCGAAGAACTCGCAGTCGAAGGGCCCGCAGCGATGCCGGGACCCCGCCGCTACCTGGATCAGCTGCGGTTTCTGGTGGTGCTCGCGGCACTTCTCGGCGACCAGGGCGAGGGTGAACTGCGAACCGACCACCGGTAGATCGGGACGCAACCTCAGCAGGAACGGAACGGCGCCGATGTGGTCTTCGTGACCGTGGGTGAGTACCAGGGCCTCGATCTCGTCCAGCCGGTGCTCGATCGCCCGGAAGTCGGGCAGGATCAGGTCGACGCCGGGCGCGTCGTCCTCAGGAAACAGCACCCCGCAGTCCACCACGAGCAGTGCCGCAGCGTGCTCGAAGACGGTCATGTTGCGGCCGATCTCCCCGATGCCGCCGAGCGCTACCGTGCGTAACCCACCCTCGGGTAGGGGCGGTGGCGCCGTTGTGGGCACGCCGGGCACGGGCAGTGGGGTACCGGTGGGGACCGCGCTCACGCGAGGACCCCCGCCGCGACCAGCGCCGCGGTGATCGCGGTGACCTGACCTGGGTCGGCGGCGACCTGCGGCAGCCGGGGTTCACCGGCATCGAACCCGATCAGCCGCAGCGCGGCCTTGCCGAAGGCCACCCCGCCGACCATGGAGAAGGCGCGGATCAAGCTGAGCGTGGAAACATGGATCTCGCGGGCGGCGGTCGTCTCGCCGGCATCGAATGCGGTGATCATGCTCCGCAGTCGATCGGGCACGACATGGCCGATGACGCTGACGAATCCGGCGGCGCCCACCGCCAGCCAGGGCAGGTTGAGCGCGTCATCCCCGCAGTAGAAGGTCAGGTCGGTGGCGGCGATGATCTCCGCGCCTAGGCCGAGGTCGCCCTTGGCGTCCTTCACCGCGACGATCCGAGGATGTTCAGCCAAGCGGTAGAGGGTCTCCCTCGCGATCGGCACGACCGAACGCGGCGGGATGTCATAGAGCATCACCGGCAGGTCAGTCGCGTCCGCGACAGCGGTGAAGTGGGCAACCAAGCCGGTTTGCGGCGGCCGGGAGTAGTACGGGGTCACCACCACGAGACCGTGGGCGCCGGCCTGTGCGGCCTGCCTGGCCAGCGTGACGCTGTGCGCGGTGTCGTAGGTTCCCGCGCCGGCCACCACGACAGCTCGGTCACCAACCGCCTGTACCACCGCTCGCACCAGGTTCGCCTTCTCAGCATCCGTGGTGGTCGGTGCCTCCCCGGTGGTGCCGTTGAGGACCAACCCGTCGCAACCTCGTTCCACCAGCTGGTGGGCGATTTTCTGGGCCATGTCCAGATCCAGGTCAGCGCCGGAGGTGAACGGGGTGACCATGGCGGTGAGCACCCGGCCGAAGGGCTGGCCGGACGCAGACGTCGGCGCGGTAGTCATGCCGCAGGACGCTACCGGTCAGTGCCGGACCCCTCGTCGGCCGAGGGGGCACTACAAACCCCGCCGGGCCTACTACAGACCCCGCCGACTGCCCTGCAGGCCAGCCACGTCGGCCTGATCACCCTCGATGTCGACGGCGGTCGGCTCACGCCCATAGGCGTGCAATGTCAGTTCTTCGGGGGGGCCAACGACGGTGACCGATCGGTCCCCCCGCCGAGCGGTGCGCTCCAGCCCGCCAGGAGTGCGCAGCACCACGCCGACCGGCGAGTGCCGGTACAGCCCGCGCGACGCTACTGCGAGGAGGGACCACAGCGCCCCAGCGCGGCGCGGGTCGGCCGGGCGCGGTTCCCATCCCGTTTGGGCTCGGCGGACGTCTTCGTGGTGAACGAAGAACTCCAGTGTATTGATCTTGTCGCGCAGGCCGGGCAGGCCAAACGGTGACCACCAGGGCGGCCCACCGCGGACCAGATCAACGAGGTCGGCCCAGGGCCGTTGGGCCACGCTGCGCTGCACCCGAGCGGTGTAGCCGGCCAGCACTGGCAGCAAGATCCCGGGCGCGGCGTCCGGCCGGCCCTCGCGAACCACCAGATGCGCTGCCAGGTCACGGGTCGCCCACCCCGTGCACAGCGTCGGCGCGTCAGGGCCCAGCCGATCCATCAGATCACCCAAGGCACGCCGTTCGCCGGTCGCGACACTCATCGCCCCCAACGGTGTTCACCCTTCCCGGTCTGGCCCCGCCGATGCCAGCTCGATCTGCATGAGCACCCGAGACTCGCGTTGCATCGCCGCCCGGTAATCATCCCAGTCCGGATGTTCACCGGAGATTCTGCGGTAATAATCCACCAGTCCGTCCATCGCCTCGGGCAGGTCCACGATCCGCACCGAGCCACTGACCTGTATCCAGCGGCCGTAGAACCCATCGGGCAGAACACACAACCAGGCTCGCGGATCCCGACGCAGATTGCGCACCTTGAACGCTGTCTCCCGGCTGCTCACCACTACCCGTCCTAGGCCGTCGATCGCGGCCCCGACGGGGGACATCTGCGGGGTGCAATCCCGGCGCATAGTGGCCAAAACCGCATGGTGCTGCTTGGCGATCACCGCCCGCGCCTCGTCCAGATCCATGCCTGTCACGCTACTCAGCCCTCGGACACGAACGTGCTGGTAGCGATCTCGGTACCGTCGGGCAGAACGCAGATCTCAAAGTCGCTGAACACGTTGGGCGCGGCCTTATGCAGCTGGCGCAGGCACTCCACAGCCAGCGCCCGGATCTCCACATCGGCGTGTTCGGTGGCACGCATCGCGATGAAGTGGCGCCAGGCCCGGTAATTTCCGGTCACCACGATGCGCGTCTCGGTGGCGTTGGGCAGCACCGATCGGGCCGCCTGGCGGGCTTGCTTGCGGCGCAGCGTGGCGTTGGGCTCATCGGCGAAGTGCTTCTCCAACCCAGCGAGTAGATCGTTATAGGCCTGCCGGCTGGCGCGAGCCGCAGCGTGGAAGCGCTGGTGAAGTTCGGGATCATTGGCGATGACCTCCGGCTCGACCATGGCGGCGGTCCGCTCCGGCACATAGCGCTGGGACAATTGTGAATAGGAGAAGTGCCGGTGCCGGATCAGCTCGTGGGTCAACGACCGCGACACACCGGTGAGGTAGAAGCTGACTGTGCCATGCTCGAGCACCGAAAGGTGACCGACCTCGAGGATATGCCTCAGGTAACCGGCGTTCGTTGCGGTCACCGGATTCGGCTTGCGCCAGGACTGGTAGCAGGCCCGCCCGGCGAACTCCGCGAGTGCCTGCCCGCCGTCGGCGTCGGTGGACCACGGAACATCCGCGGGCGGGAAGAACTCGGTCTTGGCGACGAGTTGGACCCGCAAGCACACAGTCTCGACGCCTGCGTCGCTTACCGGGGTCTCTGTTGCAGCGGTATCGCTCACTTTGGCATCAACTCCATCAGGTTGGCTCACGGTGCAGTACTCCTCTCCCAACGCGGGCCTGGCGACAAGCGCCCGCAGCCTAGTGTGGCGCCAGTGGCGCCTTGACTGACGTCATTTGTGACGTCATAGTGGACGTCATGGATCTCACACCGTATGTCAGCCAGCTGCGGGAAGACCTCACCGCCGCCGCGTCCGCGGGCGACGACCAGACCCGGCGCACTGCCGCGGTGCTGGGCGTTGCAGTGGAACCCGCAGCCCGCCTCGCCATCATGAGTGCCTTGTCCGACCTCGCCGCGGAGGTCACCGCGGCGTTGGAGGACCGAGTCGTGGAGGTGCGCCTCGACGGCCGCGATGTGCGGGTCGCGGTGAGCCCGCCGTCCGCCGTCGGACCCGATGCCACCGGATCCAGCGCTACCGGACACGGTGCCGACGGGCCGTATGCGGAGGGCCCACCACCCCCGTTCGAACCCGGGGCAGCCCCCTTCGGCGATACCGGTGGCGATATCCGGCGGATGACCCTGAGGCTGATCGACCAGGTCAAGGCCCAGGCAGAGCGGGCCGCGGCCGAGCAGGGCGTGTCGCTGAACGCCTGGGTGTCGCAGGCGGTGGCCGGCGCGCTGCGCGGTGAGCCGTGGAATGACCCGCGGTGGGGCCCCGGGGATCGTCGCGGCCGCAATCGGGTCCAGGGCTGGGTACAGGGCTGAACAACCTCGCACGGTTGAACGATCTCGTTGAGGAGACAACGTGGCACACGATGACACCGACGTATCGGCGGTTCGACAGCAGAGCTTTGAGTGCCAGGGGCCGATCGAGGTCTCGGTGGAGCTCGATGGCGGACGGCTGGACATCACGCTGAGGGACGACACCGCGGCCGAGGTGACCGTGCAGGTCCGCCCCGGCTCGACCGGCCAGCCTCCCTGGACTGTGGGGATCAACGGCCTGCTGAGCTGGCTGGGCGAGCAGACCGGCGCGACGCCGCTGGGCGAGCTGGCCGCCGAGGCAGTGCGCCGCACGACGATCGACTTCACTGGGCAGCGGCTCACCGTGCGCAGCCCGCGGGAGCTCCCGCTGCGTAGCGTGCCGCTGATCATCCAGGTGTGCGCGCCATCGGGCTCGTCGATCACCGCTCGGAGCGGGTCGGCGGACGTGGGAGTCACCGGCGAGGCCGCCGGGCTGGACACCGCTACTGGATCCGGGCAGGTCCGGGCACAGCGGTGCACCGGCGCCGCTGAGGTTCGCACCGGCTCCGGCGACGTGCGGCTGGGCACGGTCCTCGGCCGGCTGCGGGTGCGCACCGGTTCGGGCCAGGTCGAGGTCACCAACGTCGAGGGCGTTGCGGGCGCAGGCTCCGTGCAGACCGGTTCCGGCGACGTCCGGCTTGGGGCGGTCAAGCAGGACGTGAACGCTCGCACCGGCAGCGGCGATCTCACGGTGGTCGACGCCTGGGCGGGTGGCCTCGAGCTCACCACCGGTTCGGGGCAGTTGCGGGTCGGGATCCACCCCGGTGTGCTGGCCGAGCTCGACGTCAGCTCCGGTTCGGGACGGGCGCGCAGCGACCTGCCCGTCAGCGGGCCACCTACTGAGGGCGGCGCCGCGCTGCGGGTCCGGGCCCGCACCGGGTCGGGCGACGCGCTGGTCACTGCGGCACCGTCCTGACCCTGACCGGCCTCGAGGCAGCGCGGCGGCTGGTCACTGCGGCCAGAGCCGCAGCCAGGTCACCGCGCTCCCCCGGCGCGATCCCGTCGAGCTCCAGCCAGTCGGCCATCTCCCGCAGCGCTCTGGCGAGCTCAGCCACCACCCGCGAAGCATCAGCGATTCCGGGCTCGGCGAAAGCGCCCGGCACCCGCAACACACCGGCGGCCCGATCGGCCTTGAGGTCGACTCGCGCGATCAGCTGACCATCCAGCAGGAACGGGAACACGTAGTAGCCGTGGCTACGTTTGTGTTCCGGGACGTAGATCTCGATCCGGTAGCGGAAGCCGAACAGCCGCTCCGTGCGGGCCCGCTCCCAGATCAACGGATCGAACGGGCACAACAGGGCAGCACCGGTGATCCGGCGCGGGGTGCAGGCGTCGCGGTGCCGGTAGGCCGGAGCCCGCCATCCCTCGACCGTCACCGGTTCGAGCAATCCGGCCTCCACCAGCTCCGCGACCGCCTGCCTGCTGCGCTCTGGCCGTAACCGGTAGTAGTCGCGCAGGTCGGGCTCGGTGGCAACGCCCAGCGCGGCGGCGGCCCGGGTGATCAGTTCACGGGCACCCTCCTCGGCGCCGACCCGGGCGCTCAGCACGTCCGCCGGCAACACCCGTTCCGGCAGGTCGTAGAGCCGCTCGAAGCCGCGCCGTGTGCCGGTGGTGAGCTCACCCATGCCGAAAAGCCACTCGCAGATCCGTTTGGTGTCGGTCCGATTCCACCACGATCCCGGCTGTGCCCGGGCCACGCCACCCAACTCACGATCCAGCGTGCCCGCGCCGACTGGGCCATACTCCTTCACGGCATCCAGCACTGCCGAGACCAGTTCCGGCGCTCGGGCCGCCAGCTCTCCGTACCCCTGCCACCAGCCCGGCTTTTTGGCTCCCGAGCGCAACAGCGGCCAGTCCTGCACCGGGACCAGGCTCGCCTCGTGCGCCCAGTACTCCACCAGCGGTCGTGCAGGGTGCACCGGATGCGCCCAAGCGGCGGCGTCGAGCAGCCCCTTCGGATATGGCCCCAACCGGCTGAACACCGGCAGGTAATGCGCCCGCGACAGCACCGTGACCGAGTCCAGCTGCAACAGCCGGATCCTATGCAGCACCCGCATCAGGTGCCGCCGGGTCACCTGACCAGCTGGCCGCGGATCGGCAAACCCCTGCGCGGCCAACACGGTCCGCCGCGCCAGGTCCAGTCCCATACTCTGCACAGCGCCCGATGCTGCCATCCCGCACCGACAATTCCCGCGGCCCCGTCCCGACATGGAGACATATCGGGGTCACAAGCAGGTCGATAGCCCCGATATGTCTCCATGTCGGGGGCCGGGCATAGCGTGCGAGGCATGGCGGTGGCTGGGGTTCGATTGGCGACTCGTCAGGATGCCGCCTTGCTGGCGGCGCTGCAGCGGGTGACCTGGCGGGCTGCCTACTCCGAGCTGTTGCCGGCCGGGGCCCTGGATGTGCTGGACGAGCCGGGGGTGCTGCAAGCCTGGGCGGACACTATCGAGGGCGGCGCCACCGTGCTGATCGCCACTGAAGGCGCCGATCCGGTCGGATTTTTGGTGGCGGGGCCGGCACCCGAGGACGACGTCGCCGCTGCCGATGGCACATTGCCCCCCGACGTGGCGCACACGGTGCTGGTGAGCACCCTGCTGGTTGAGCCGAGGTGGGCCCGCCGGGGTCACGGCGGGCGGCTGCTCGGCGCGGCGGCCGCCGCGCTGCGCGATGCCGGCGCCACCCGCGGCATTGTCTGGGTGCCAGCGGAGGACCCGGCCTCGCTGAGCTTCTACCGGCGCGCGGGTTGGAATCCCGATGGCACCGTACGCATCCTCGACGCGAGTGGGCGGCTGCTCCGCGAGATCCGTCTCACGGGTCCCTTGAACCTGGTGATCAGCTGAATCCCGGAGCCGCCCACCGCCTGTAATGCAGGATCGCACCAGGTCGGACCGACGTTTCATACCGCCAATGGCAGCTCCGAATGGAGCAATAGGAGGGGGAGGCTACAGGTCGAGCAGCGGTTCCAGGCCTACGGTGAGGCCGGGATGGTCGAGCACGGAGCGGACACCGAGCAACACTCCGGGCATGAATGACGAGCGGTCGAGCGTGTCGTGGCGAATGGTCAGCGTCTCGCCCTCCGTGCCCAGCAACACCTCCTGGTGCGCGACGAGTCCGGTCAGCCGCACCGAGTGCACCCGCACCCCGTCGACGACAGCTCCCCGGGCTCCGGGCACAGAGCGGCTGGTGGCATCTGGAGGGGGTTCCATCGCGGCCTTTGCCCGGGCGGCCGCGATGAGCTCAGCCGTACGAGCGGCCGTACCCGAAGGCGCATCGGCCTTGCGCGGGTGGTGCAATTCGATGATTTCCACCGACTCGTAGAATCGAGCGGCCATCGCCGCGAAACGCATCGAGAGAATCGCGCCGATCGCGAAGTTGGGCGCGATCAGCACCCCGAGATCAGGCTTGGGTACCAGCCATTCGCGGACCTGGGCCAGCCGGTCCTCGGTGAAGCCGGTGGTTCCCACCACAGCGTGGATGCCCTGGTCGACGCAGAAGCGCACGTTGTCCATCACCACGTCGGGATGAGTGAAGTCGACGACCACCTCGGCTCCCGCGTCGGCAACGTTGAACATCCAGTCACCGACGTCGACCATGGCGACCAGTTCCATGTCCGCCGCCGCGTCCACGGCCTTGCACACCTCGGTGCCCACCCGACCGCGGGCCCCGAGCACCCCGACCCGGATCGGGTTCTCCGCCGAGCGATCCAGGGCAGCGGGCGTCTGGCCAGCGGGTGTCATCCGATCAACTCCGCTATCTCCTCGGGCAGGTGATCCGCATCAGGGTATGGACCCACCACGGCCGCGGTGAGCGGCCGGCGCAGCAGCTCGTCCGCGAGCTCAGCGACCTCCTCCGCGGTCACCGCGTCGATCTGTCGGAGCTCGTGTTCCACGGTGTGGTGCTCACCATGATCGAGCTCGGCGGTGCCGATCCGGGTCATCCAGGACGGGGCATCCTCCAGGCTCAGCACCAGGCCGCCACGCAGCTGCCCCTTCGCGCGAGCCACCTCGCCGCCGGACAGACCGTCACCGGCTAACTCGGCCAGCACGTCGCCGATCACAACCGCCACCTCCCCCAGCCGTCCGGGGGAGCAACCAGCGTAGATCGACAGGCTGCCGATGTCGGCGTAGGAGTCCACAGCGGAGTAGACCGAGTAGGCCAGCCCGCGTTGCTCGCGCACCTGCTGAAACAGCCGCGAGCTCATCCCGCCTCCCAGGGCAGCGTTGAGCACCGCCAGCGCGTAGCGCCGGTCGTCATAGCGGTCCAGAGCACGCACGCCGAGCATGAGGTGAGCCTGTTCCGAAGAGTCCGGGCACAGTGTCAAACCACATTCCCCGATGACCTCAGCCAGTCCACGGCGTAGCGGCACGGGCTGCCCGCAACCAGTCAGGTGATGCCCAAAACTGCGCGTCACCGCGGTGAGCACCGCGCTGTGCGACACGTTGCCGGCCACTGTCAGCACCATCCGCTGTGGCGTGTAGCGCGTCCGGTAGAAGCGATGCAACGCGTCGCGGCTCAATCCGGTGACAGATTCCTCAGTTCCCAGGACCGGGCGCCCCACCGGATGTGACCCGAACAGCGCCGCACAGAACTCATCGTGCAGCGCGTCCTCCGGGTCGTCGTCGCGCATCGCGAGTTCCTCGAGCACCACGCCGCGCTCCAGCTCAACGTCCGACGGATCGAGCCGGGCGTCGCCCAGCACGTCGCAGATCAGGTCAACGGCCAAGTCCAGGTCGGAGTCGAGCACGTGCGCGTGATAGCAGGTGTGCTCCTTGGTGGTGAACGCGTTGAGCTCACCGCCGACCGCGTCGATCTCCTCAGCGATCGCCGCTGCGGAGCGCCGCGCGGTGCCCTTGAACAGCAGGTGTTCCAGGTAGTGCGCCGCGCCGGCCAGCGCGGCCGGTTCGTCCCGGGAGCCCACTGCGATCCACATGCCGACGGCAGCCGAGCGCGAACCGGACCGCTGCTCGGTCACCACGCGTAACCCCGAGGGCAGGACGCTGCGGTGGAGCGTCCCGCCCTGCAACATTCCGCTTGGGGGGTGTTGCAATGCGGTCACGTGCCGGCCGGGACCTCGGTGGTGTCCGTGGCAGGCGCGCTACCGGAGTCGGCATTGTCGTCGTCGCGGACCGGCACCAGGCTGATCTTGCCGCGATTATCGACGTCGGCCACCTCCACGCGGAGCTTGTCACCGACCTTCACCACATCTTCGACCTTGCCGATGCGCTTGCCGTTGCCCAGCTTGGAGATATGAACCAGGCCATCCTTGCCGGGTACCAGCGAGACGAAAGCGCCGAAGGCAGCGGTCTTCACCACGGTGCCGAGGAACCGCTCCCCGACCTTGGGCAGCTGCGGGTTGGCGATGGCGTTGATCCGGTCGATGGCAGCGTCGGCGGACGGGCCGTCGCTGGCGCCGACGTAGATCGTGCCGTCGTCCTCGATGGAGATGTCCGCGCCGGTCTCCTCGGTGATCGAGTTGATCATCTTGCCCTTCGGGCCGATCACCTCGCCGATCTTGTCGACCGGGATCTTGATGGCGGTGACCCGCGGAGCGTGCGGGCTCATCTCGTCCGGTCCGTTGATGGCCTGCGCCATCACCTCAAGAATGGTCAGCCGGGCATCGCGGGCCTGCGACAGCGCCCCGGCCAGCACGTCGGACGGGATCCCGGCCAGCTTGGTGTCCAGCTGCAATGCCGTCACGAACGTGCTGGTGCCGGCGACCTTGAAGTCCATGTCACCGAAGGCGTCCTCGGCGCCCAGGATGTCGGTGAGTGCGACGAAGGTCTCCTTGCCGTCGACCTCGCCGGACACCAGACCCATCGCGATACCAGCGACGGGTGCCTTGAGCGGCACCCCGGCGTTGAACAGCGACATCGTCGACGCGCACACCGAGCCCATCGAGGTGGAGCCGTTGGAGCCCAGCGCCTCGGAGACCTGACGGATCGTGTAGGGGAATTCTTCGCGGCTGGGCAGCACCGGGACCAAGGCCCGTTCGGCCAGCGCACCATGCCCGATCTCGCGCCGCTTGGGCGAACCCACCCGACCCGTCTCGCCGGTGGAATACGGCGGGAAGTTGTAGTGGTGCAGGTAGCGCTTGGTGGTCTCGGGCCCCAGCGAGTCGATCTGCTGTTCCATGCGCAGCATGTTCAGCGTGGTGACGCCGAGGATCTGGGTCTCACCCCGCTCGAACAGCGCCGAACCGTGCGCCCGGGGGATCGTCTCGACCTCAGCGGACAGCGGCCGGATGTCGGTGATCCCGCGCCCGTCGATGCGCACCTGCTCACGCAGGATGCGCTGACGCACCGCCGCCTTGGTCACCGCCCGGAACGCGGCGCCGATCTCCTTGTCCCGGCCTTCGAAGCGTTCACCCAGCTGTTCCAGCGCGCTTGCCTTGAGCTCGTCGAGCCGGTTCTCCCGGTCCTGCTTGGCCGCCACGGCCAGCACCTGCGCCAGCTCCTCGGCCACCGCCTCGCGGACGGCGTCGACGACGTCGGGCTGGTAGGCGGGGAAGGTGGGGAACTCCAACTCGGTGCCACCCGCCGCATCGGCAAGGTCCCGCTGGGCGTCGCACAACGCGCGGATGAACGGCTTGGCGGCCTCGAGTCCGGCCGCCACCACGTCCTCGGTCGGTGGCTGGGCACCATCGGCGATCAGCTCGATGACGGCCTCGGTGGCCTCGGCCTCGACCATCATGATTGCCACGTCGCTGGTGGCGCCTTCACCGACCACCCGGCCGGCGACGACCATGTCGAACACCGCTGTGCTGAGTTGCTCATGAGTGGGGAACGCGATCCACCGGCTGGCCCCCTCGTGCCTGACCAGGGCCATCCGGGTGGCGCCGACCGGACCGTCGAAGGGCAGGCCGGACAGCTGCGTGGACGCGGACGCGGCGTTGATCGCGAGCACATCGTAGGGGTCAGCCGGGTTGAGGCTGAGCACCGTGACGACGACCTGCACCTCATTACGCAGGCCGTCCACGAAGCAGGGGCGCAATGGCCGGTCGATCAGGCGGCAGGTGAGGATCGCGTCCGTGGACGGGCGGCCCTCCCGGCGGAAGAACGAACCCGGGATGCGCCCGGCCGCATACATCCGCTCCTCGACATCGACGGTCAGCGGGAAGAAGTCGAACTGGTCCTTGGGCTGCTTGGACGCCGTGGTGGCCGACAGCAGCATCGTCTCGTCGTCGAGATAAGCGACGACGGCTCCGGCGGCCTGCCGGGCCAGCCGGCCGGTCTCGAAGCGCACGGTCCGGGTGCCGAAGGTGCCGTTATCCAGCACGGCAGCTGTCTCATGTACCGGGTTAGTGCTCGTGGGATTAGTCAATGTTGAGTTAGTCATCGTTCTCCTCCTCGCAGCACAGGCCAGAGAAGGCACCATTGGCGTGGGAGGCAGGACGACCGGCCGGTCTTCGATCGAAGCCCCCGGAGCGTGGACGCATGCTCTCGGGAGCCACTACCGAGGACCGGCGAACGACGGTCCTGACGCCGGTGATAAGGCGGCTCGTGCTGCGATCTGTGGTTGTGTATCTAGCGGGCCAGGATTTCAGCCCAGGGTCAGCGGCGCAGGCCGAGGCGCTCGATCAGGGACCGGTAACGCGCGATGTCGACCTTTGCGAGGTAGTTCAGTAAGTTGCGCCGGCGGCCGACCATGAGAAGCAAGCCGCGCCGGGAATGATGGTCATGCTTGTGCTGCTTGAGGTGCTCGGTAAGGCCTACGATTCGCTTGGTCAGCAGGGCCACCTGCGCCTCAGGAGACCCGGTGTCCCCCCCACGCAGACCGTATTCGGCCAGGATGTCGCTCTTCTGTGCGGTGGACAGCGCCACGGGTCAATCTTCTCCTGTCGTCTCGTACCGTGCGGGCCGCGAAGCACGCGGCCAGTGTTTCGACTTCGTCCGACCGCCACGGACCGCAGCCGGACCTGAAGTTGAGGTTACCAGCCGACCTGCCGACGTCCGGCGCCGCCCTCGAACACTGTCACTTCTGCTGATCGAACACCGTGCGGGTTCGCGCCACATCGTCGTCGATCTGGGCCACCAGTTGCTCGGGGGTGTCGAAGCGGCACATGCCGCGCAAGCGTACAACGAAATCCAGGGCCACCCGCTCACCGTAGAAGTCTTCGTCCAGATCCAGGACGAATGCCTCCACGCGGCGTTCCCGGCCGGAGAAGGTGGGGTTCGTGCCGATCGAGACTGCCGCCGCCAGCTCCCGGCCACGGTGCACGAACCGGCACGCGTAGACCCCGTCAGCGGGGATCGCGGCGTGCCGCGGGGTCGACAGGTTCGCGGTCGGGTAGCCCAGACTGCGACCCCGCTGGTCCCCGCGAATCACGATCCCTTCCAGCCGGTGCGGGCGGCCCAGCGCGGTGCTCGCGGCGGCCACGTCACCGGCGTCGATGCAGGAGCGGATGTAGGTGGAAGAGAATGTCAGCTCACCCTGGGACAGCAACCCCACGCCTTCGGCGGTGAAACCGAACCGGCGGCCCAGCCCCCGCAGCAGCTCAATGTTCCCCGCTGCTTTGTGGCCGAAGGTGAAATTGTCCCCCACCACGACATCCGCCACGTGCAAACGCTCGACCAGCACCGCGTGGACGAACTCGTCGGCCGGCATCCGGGACAGCTCCACGGTGAACGGCAGCACGAAAAACACCTCGACGCCCCGCGCTTCCACCAGCTCGGCCCGCCGGCGCAGGGTGGTGAGCTGGGCGGGATGGCTGCCGGGCCGGACCACCTCCGAAGGATGCGGGTCGAAGGTCATCAGCACGCTCGGAACGCCCATCTCGCGGGCGCGCCGCACGGCGTGGTCGACCAGCCGGACATGACCGCGGTGCAGCCCGTCGAAGACACCGATGGTGACGACGCTGCGGCCCCATCCGTTCGGGATGGCTTCAAGTCCACGCCAGCGCTGCACGGACGATGAGACTAACTGATCACTCGCCGGCTGGGCGCAGCACCAGGATCGGACGGGCCTGGCCGTCACGCTCGGTGAGCAGCGCGATGGCCTCACCGCCCGCGCCGATCGCGGCATGCGTTCCGGTCAGCCCGACGGCCGGCAACGACCCACCATGAGCCAGGACCCGAGCCTGCTGGCCGTCCACGGCACGGTGCTCGAATGCCTGGGTCACGACCTCGTCGAGCCCGGCGCACAGATCCGGCCTGCTCGCCAGCTCGTCGAGGCTGCGGGCGGCCTCCAGACCGTAGGGACCCACCCGGGTGCGGCGCAGCGCGGTGAGGTGTCCCCCGACCCCCAGTCCGGCGCCGAGATCCCTGGCAAGCGCCCGGACGTAGGTGCCACCGCTGCACTCCACCAGCACGTCGAGGTCCGTCACGGTCTCGCCGCGGCGCAGGGCGAGTACCTCGAACCGGGACACCGTGACCGGACGGGGGCGCAACAGCGCCTGCTCGCCCGCGCGGGCGAGCACGTAGGCCCGCTTGCCGTCGATCTTGACGGCACTCACCGTACTGGGCACCTGATCGATGGCGCCGCGCAGACCGGCAATGCCAGCGAGGATCTCCTGCTCGTCCACGGCAGACGCGTCAGCGCCGCCGGTGGGCTCACCTTCGGCGTCATCGGTGCTGGTGGACCCACCGAGCCGGACCGTGGCCCGGTAAACCTTGGGTTCCAGCGGGAGGTGCCCGAGCAGCTTGGTGGCGCGCTGCACGCCGCAGACCAGCACGCCGGTGGCCATCGGGTCCAGGGTGCCGGCGTGCCCGATCCGGCGGGTGCGCAATAGGCTGCGCAACCGGGAAATCACATCATGCGAGGTCATCCCGGCTGGTTTGTCCACCACTACGAGGCCGCCGAGGGCCAGTGTCGCCGCGGTACTCATCTGTCCGCGGAATCGAACAAGGGCATTCCCAGGCAGCTCCGGCCGATCATGTCGTGCAGGGCCTCGGTGGTGGGGGCCATCGCCCGGGCGGCGAGCGCGTCGCGGAACAGCCGCTCCACGCCGAGCTCCTTGCGGAACGCGGCGCCGCCGCACAGCCGCAGCACCCCGTCGGCGACCTCCGCCGCCGCCTCCGCCGCAACAGCCTTGATTTCCAGCGTTCGAAGCGTGGCGTCGTCGCGCCCAGTGCTCAAAGCGGCCAGCGTATCGCGCAAGAATGCCCGGACCTCGTCAGTGCGCACGCGCAGCCGGGCGAATGCCGCCCGCGGGACCGGCAGCTCGGCCAACGTCTGGCCGAGATGCTGCAGCTTGGTGCGGGCGAGGTGGGCGCCGGCCTCGGCGACCAGCGCCTCCATGATGCCCAGCGACAGCGCCGCATTGAGGACCACGAAGTGCGGCAACGCGGTGGCCAATGCGATATCCAGACCCGCTCCGTCGTCCCCGAGCCGGGCACTCGCCGGGACCACCACGTCTACCCCGGAAACTGGGCTGGAGGCGTTACCGCGCAGACCCAGCCCGTCGAACTTGCCCGCCACCCGCAGTCCCTGGGCCTTGCTCGGCACCAGCCACAGTGTCATTCCACCTTGGGTCATTCCACCTTGGGTCATTCCACCTTGGGTCATTCCACCTTGGGTCATTCCACCTTGGGTCATTCCACCTTGGGTCATTCCACCTTGGGTCATTCCACCTTGGGCCATCCCGCCAGCTCCGGCCAGCGGGCGGCTCGACCAGACGTAACTGTCGGCCTGGCCGGCTGAGGTCACCCAGCTCTTGCGGGCGTCGAGTTGCACGGTGTCGCCCTCGCCGGCGGTTGCGGTGCCGAGTGGCGCCCAGAAGTGGCTCCGGGAGCCGACCTCGGAGAAGGCGAGGCTGCTCAGGTGGTCGCCCCGAGCGATCGCCCGGCGGACATCCTGCGGCCCGTGGGCTTCGATGACCGAGACTGCCGCGTAGTGCATCAGCACCACCATGGCCGTCGAGGCGCACCGGGCGCCCACCGACTCGATGACCTGCGCGGCCGCCGCGAGTGATCCGCCACCGCCCCCTACCTGGGGTGCACTGATCAGGCCGAGCAGCCCGGCATCCCCGAGGGCCTGCACACTGTCCCGGGGGAAGGTCCCGTTTCGGTCGATCTCCGCTGCCTGCGGCCCCACGGTGCGCTCGATAACGGCCGCGAGCACCGACTCATACCCCGTTGCTGTCGTCGGAAATTCCGGCGCCGAACCCATGACACTCCTCCAGTTTCAAAGGGCTGCACTACTACGACAAGCATCCATATCGCTGTCCGAAAGGGCTTACCGACAACGATAAGCATCCATGTCGCTGGCCAGACTCGGGCGCGTTGCCTCACAACTCCGCTTGGCGGTACGGGTCGGGCTCGCCGGCGGGCGAGGCACCCGCCGCGATGCGGGCCACCTCGGCGTCAGAGTCGTGGGCCCGAGCGAGCAATTCGTCCATGCGGCGAACCCCGTCCGGGACCTCGTCGCAGCGAAAAGTCAGGGTGGGGGTGAACCGGACACCGGTTCCACGGCCGACCAGGGACCGCAACACACCGGTGGCGCTGGCCAGCGCGGCTGCTGCTCCGGCGGTGTCCGGCGGGGTGTCGACGGTCTCGCCGAGCACGGTGTAATAGATCGTCGCCTCCCGAAGGTCCCCGGTGACTTTCGCGTCGGTGATCGTCACCATCGTCAGCCGGGGGTCCTTGATCTCGTGCTCCAAGCCGGAGGCGACGATCTGGGCGATCCGTTTGGCGAGCCGGCGGGCCCGTGCTGGGTCGGCCATCGGAGGTTCTCCTCGAATGTCGGGACGGTGCTGGGGCGAAACCTCGACCACCCCCACGCTAGTCGTCGTCTGGACCGAGCGTCCGGTGGCGGGCGGCCAGCAGTTGCAGCTCTGGTCGGCCGGCCACGAGCCGCTCGCATGCCTCCAGCACATCGCGCACGTGAGCCCCGTCGGCCGCAACGGCGGCCACCCCGATCAGGGCCCGGCGGTGCAGGTCCAGGTGCCCGGCCTCGGCAGCCGCGACGTCGAAGCGCTTGCGGAGCTCAGCGATCACCGGTCGGACCAGGGATCGCTTCTGCTTCAGCGAGTGGACGTCACCGAGGAGGACGTCCAGCTCTACCGCACCGACGTACACCGCACACCACCGTGGTTGGTAGCTGTTGGAAACCGCCATCGCGGTGGGGTTGGTAACCGGTCAAGCGTCACCAACCCCACCGCTGTGGGGTCAGGCGCGGGGCTTCTCGCGCAACTCGTAGGTCTCGACCTCATCGCCGACCCGCAGGTCGTGGTACGACGAGAGGGTGAGGCCGCACTCGAAGCCCTCGCGAACCGATGAGGCGTCATCCTTGAACCGGCGCAGTGACGACACCGTGAAGTCCTCGCGGACGACCACATTGTCGCGCAGCAGCCGGGCCTTGGCGTTGCGCCGGATCTCCCCGGCGGTAACCATGCAGCCGGCGATGGTGCCGACCTTGGAGGACCGGAACACCTCGCGGACCTCGGCGCGGCCCAGCGAGACCTCCTCGTACTCCGGCTTCAGCATGCCCTTGAGAGCCTGCTCGATATCATCGATCGCCTGGTAGATCACCGAGTAGTACCGGATCTCCACGCCCTCGCGGTTGGCCAGCGCGGTGGCCTTACCGTCGGCCCGGACGTTGAACCCGAGCACGATGGTGTTGTCTGCGATGGCGAGGTTGATATCGCTCTCGGTGATTCCACCGACGCCGCGGGAGATGACCCGCAGCTCCACCTCATCGCCCACATCGATCTTCAGCAGCGCATCCTCCAGCGCCTCGACGGTGCCGGAGTTGTCGCCCTTGAGGATCAGGTTGAGCTCGCTGGTCTCCTTGAGTGCGGCGTCCAGATCCTCCAGGCTGACCCGGCGGCGCCGGGTGGCAAGATCGGCGTTGCGTTCCCGGGTGCGCCTGCGGTCGGCGATCTGCCGGGCGATGCGGTCCTCGTCGACAACGAGGAAGTTGTCGCCCGCGCCTGGCACCGAAGTGAACCCGTGGACCTGTACCGGTCGTGAGGGCAGCGCCTCGATGACATCGTCGCCGTGTTCGTCGACCATCCGGCGGACCCGCCCGTAGGCATCGCCGGCGACCACCGAGTCGCCGACCCGCAGCGTGCCGCGCTGCACCAGCACCGTGGCCACCGGACCGCGACCGCGATCCAGGTGCGCCTCGATCGCCACGCCCTGGGCATCCATCTCCGGGTTGGCCCGCAGGTCCAGCGAGGGATTGGCATCCGCGGTGAGCAGGATCGCCTCGAGCAGCGAGTCGATGTTGGTGCCCTCCTTGGCGGAGATGTCGACGAACATGGTGTCGCCGCCGTACTCCTCGGGCACCAGCCCGTACTCGGTGAGCTGGCCGCGGATCCGGGTCGGGTCCGCGTTCTCCTTGTCAATTTTGTTCACAGCAACCACGACCGGCACCCCAGCCGCCTTCGCGTGATTGATCGCCTCAACCGTTTGCGGCATGACGCCGTCGTCGGCGGCGACCACCAGCACCGCGATGTCGGTCGACTTCGCACCGCGGGCCCGCATGGCGGTGAACGCCTCGTGGCCCGGGGTGTCGATGAAGGTGATCAGTCGCTCCACGCCGTCCAGTTCGGTGGCGATCTGGTAGGCACCGATGTGCTGGGTGATCCCACCGGCCTCCCCGCCCATCACGTTTGCCTTACGGATGGTGTCAAGCAGGCGGGTCTTGCCGTGGTCGACGTGGCCCATCACGGTGACCACTGGCGGGCGGGACTCCAGGTCGTCCTCACCACCGGAATCCTCGCCGTAGGATAGGTCGAACGACTCCAGCAACTCCCGGTCCTCGTCCTCGGGACTGACGACCAGGATCCGGTAGTTCATCTCCTGGCCGAGCAGCTCGAGCACGTCGTCGGACACGGACTGGGTCGCGGTCACCATCTCACCCAGGTGGAACAACGCCTGGACCAGCGCAGCCGGGTTGGCGTCGATCTTCTCGGCGAAATCCGTGAGCGAGGAGCCGCGACGCAGCCGGACGGTCTCGCCAGTGCCGCGCGGCAGGCGGACGCCGCCGACCGACGGCGCCTGCATGTTGTCGAATTCCTGGCGCTTCTGCCGCTTGGATTTACGGCCCTTGCGCGCGGGACCGCCAGGTCGTCCGAACGCACCGGCCGCCCCGCCCCGGCCACGGCCGCCACCACCGGGACGCGCCGCGCCACCTCGGAATCCGCCGCCAGCGGGAGCACCGCCGCCAGCGGGACCGCCGGGAGCACCTCCGCCGCGGAAACCACCTCCGCCGCCGCCGCCGCTACCACCACCGCGGCCACCGGGACCGCGAGCGCCACCCGGACCACCCGGGCCACCGGGACTGCCAGGTCCGCCGCGCCCGCCCTCACCAGGACCAGTCCGCGCCGGCCGGCCGGACGCCGATCCTGGGCCGGGCGGCCGGGGGGGCATCATGCCGGGATTCGGCCGCGGTCCGCCGCCGCCAGGCGAGCCGGTGCGGCCAGAGCTGGGACGGCTGGTTCCGCCCGGTCGCGGAGGCATGTTGCTAGGCCCGGCTGGGCTTGCCGGTGGGCTGGGCCGCTGGCCCGGCGAACGCGGCGGCGCAGTACTGCCCACACCGAATGGATTGTTACCAACCCGCGGCGAGCGTGGACCCGGCTTCGGACCCCGGGGGCGAGGCGCTCCGGGCGAACCACCCTCGTCAGGCCGCGGACCTGGGCGGTGTTCGGTCGATGGACGCGGTGACGCCACCCGATGCTCCGCCGCGGGACGCTGCGGCTGGTTTGCAGCGGGCGCAGTCGGCTGGGATTGGGTCGTCAGGGGTGGGGTCGTTGGGGGTGGGGTCGTTGCAGGCGGGTTCACCGCGGGTGGACGGGATACCGGTTCACCGACGGCGGGACGCTCCGGCGGCGCTACCCGACGCTCTACCGGCGCGGGGCGCTGTGGAATCCCCAGCGGAGTGACTCCGGGGACTCCCGGAGCGGCATTATCCGGCGCAGGTTCTGGTCGACGGGTGGGCGACGGCCCCGGGCCAGGTTTGGCGGTAGCCCCTCCCATGGGGGGGTACCTGCCGGCGGCACCGCCGTTGCTCGCGCGGCCGCTGCCGGACGCGCCGTTCGCGGCTGAGGCCTTGCCTGCGCCCGAGGGAAACGAGTCGCGAAGCTTGCGCGCGACCGGTGCCTCCACCGTTGAGGAGGCAGACTTCACATACTCACCGAGGTCGGCGAGTTTCTTCAGTACGTCTTTGCTGGTGACACCGAGCTCCTTCGCGAGCTCGTGCACGCGGGCCTTGCCTGCCACTGCTCTCCTCACTGATGGAGCCGACGGCAATCCCGCTCGACCCCGTTACTAGTGCATGTCCATCGCTGTCAGTGCTTCACGACTGCGGGTACATTTCGGAATCGACCTGCTCTCTGCGTTGACCACGTGCCGGGGCGGTCCCAGCGCGCATATGTTCCAGCCCGGGTAGGTCCTCGGCTCGCCGAGGACCTGATGCCGTCTCCGCACTGCTTATGTGAGAAAGGTATGGACCGCGACGGTGTCGAGCTCCCCCGCGAAGCGCAGTGCCCGCGAGAACGCCCGGCGCCGCTCGGCCAAGCGCAAACACCCGAGATCGGGATGCAGCCACGCGCCCCGACCGGGATGCCGACGCCGCGGGTCCGGGACCAGAGTCCCGTCCACCACCACCACACGCAGCAATCCGGAAGCCGCCGTCCTGGTCCGGCAACCTACGCAGGTCCGGACTGGTCCGGCGGGCCGCTCAAGGCGGCTCCGGACCTCATCCGGGCAGGCGTAGACCGTCCCCCGACGGCGGGCCATCATGATTCTAGCGCGTCGGTGCAGCGGGCGGAGAACCGGCATTGGTCACTGGCATCTCAGCCCGCGGCGGGGATGCCATCGGGTTCGCGTCACTTCGGATGTCGATCTTCCATCCGGTCAGCCGAGCGGCAAGTCTGGCGTTCTGCCCCTCTTTGCCGATCGCCAGCGACAGCTGGAAATCGGGAACGACCACCCGGGCCGTCTTCGCCCGGGCATCGATGACCTGAACCGATATCACCTTTGACGGGGACAGCGCATTTCCCACGAATGTCGCGGGATCGTCGGAGTAGTCGATGATGTCGATCTTCTCGCCACCCAGCTCGCTCATCACGTTGCGCACCCGCTGGCCCATCGGTCCGATACACGCGCCCTTGGCGTTGACCCCCGGGACGGTCGAGCGGACCGCGATCTTCGATCGATGTCCCGCCTCCCTGGCCACGGCAGGGATCTCCACGGTGCCGTCGGCGATCTCGGGAACCTCCAGGGCGAACAGCCGGCGGACCAGATTGGGGTGCGTCCGGGACAGCGTGATCTGCGGTCCACGCATTCCGCGTGAGACGCCCACCACGTAGCACTTGATCCGCTCGCCGTGCCGGTAGGTTTCCCGGGCCGCCTGCTCCACCGGTGGGATCACACCTTCGGTCTCACCGATCAGGACCACCACCACCCCACGGGCATTCGCCCTGGCATCGCGTTGCACGACACCGGCCACGATTTCACCCTCCTTGGCCGAGAACTCGCCGAAGGTGCGCTCGTGCTCGGCGTCGCGCAGCCGTTGCAGGATGACCTGACGGGCCGTGGTGGCCGCGATCCGGCCGAACCCCACCGGGGTGTCGTCCCACTCCCGAACGACGGTGCCAGCAGCGTCCAGCTCTTGGGCCAGCACCCGGACCAGACCGGTCTTGCGGTCGATGTCGATGCGCACATCCGGTTGGTGGCCGTCGGTGTGCTTGTACGCCGTGAGCAGCGCCGTCTCGATGGCCTCGAGAACCGTCTCGAACGAGACGTCCTTGTCTCGCTCAATAGCCCGCAACGCGGCGATATCGACGTTCACCGTTCCTCCAAGTCATGCCGCTGCGCGCCATCGAGCGCGGCTAGCTCCGCGGCGGGCGGCGGGCGGAATTCCACTTCCACCACCGCACGGCGCAGCTCCGTATAAAGCACCCGACGCAGCGCCCCCGACGCCAGCAGCGTGACGCCTTCGTCGTCGCAGTCACCGATCCGGCCGACCAGCTCTCCACCGTCCACCAGTGCGGTGCGGACCAGTCGCTGGCGGTTGCGCCGCCAGTGCCGCGGGTGAGTCAGCGGCCGACCCACTCCGGGCGATGTGACCTCGAGCTGGTAGGGCCCGGCGATCAGCTCATCGCGCTCGTCCAGGGCCAGCGAGACCGCGCGACTCACCGTCGTGATGTCATCCAGCCCAACGCCAGTGTCCGAGTCGATGATCACCCGAAGCAACCGGCGCTGACCCGCACGCACCTCCTCGAGGTTCTCGAGGTCGAACCCGGTGGCGTCTACCGCGTCCCGTACCGCCGACTCGATCGCGGAGTCGGGCTTGGCGGGCTGCGCGCTCACCGTGGCCTCCTGAGGTACGAAGTCCTGCCTGTTGACGATGTGGCGATACGGGCGGCAAGTCAGCGGCGCGCCCGATCGGATCACCTAGGGTATCGCGTCGCGAGAACAACCCGCGCCAAGTGGATCACGGTGCTGCGCCCGCCACACACAGTAGGGCCTGGCAGGATCGGCCACTGTGTTGCATCGGATCAAGGGGGTGCATCGGATCACGGGTTCACAGTCCCGTCCCAGCCGTCGCCGCGTGCTGGCTGCCGGGGCCAGTGCGGCAGCACTGGTTCTGGCCGGGCCGAGCGCACTGACCGGGTGCACCGCATCGGCACCCGCCCCCGAGCAGCCCGATCCGCTGGAGTCACTCGCTCGGCGTGCCGAGGCAGACGCCGCCCAAGCGCTCGCGGCGGCGCAGCGGGTGACCGACGCCGATGCGGGACTGGCCGCGGCGGCGAGGGCGCTCGCCGCCGACCGGATGGCGCACGCGACGACGCTGCGCGCCGAGTTGCGCCGGGTCCACCCCAACCAGCCTCCCAGCGCTGCCGTATCCTCACCACCTGTGGCACCCCCGTCGGCCGCACCGCCGCCGCCGGGTGCCGACCCGGCCGGCACCCGGTCGGCGCTCACCCAGGCGATGCACGCGGCGCAGGACGAAGCAGCGGCACTGGTGTTGACGCTGCCCGGCTACCGCGCCGCACTTCTCGCATCCGTCGCGGCCTGCTGCGCGACCCACGCAGCACTCCTGTCATGAACCCCCTCCCCCGCCCCGATATGGAGACATATCGGGGTAACCGGGTGTCTTCCAGGCCCGATATGTCTCCATATCGGGCTGGAGATCCGGTGGTGGGGGCGCTGCAGGGGGCCTTGCGCGCTGAGCATGCGGCGATGTGGGCATATGGGGTGGCGGGGGCATTTGTGCCCCGTGGCTTGGCCGGTCGGCTCGACGAGGCCCTGACCGCGCATCAGGCCCGGCGAGACGCCACCGAGCGGGCGCTGATCGACGCAGGAGTGGCGCCCGTTGCGCCCGAGCCGGGATACCTCACGCCGGAACCGGTCACCGACGCCGCTTCGGCGCTCCGGCTGCTGATCACGGCGGAGAATGACGCCGCCGCGGCGTGGCGCTCCGTGGTGGAACGCGGCCCGGCCGAGCCCAGCCTGCGCGGGTCCGCGCTGGAGGCGCTGACCACGGCGGCCGTGCGGGCCACCCGGTGGCGGGCCACCGCCGGGACGGCCCCGGTGACCGTGCCGTTCCCTGGGGTGCCGTCCGGCTGATTCCTACTTGCGGCACAGCTCCTGCAAGTGCGCGACAGCGCCGTCCACCGGCACCTCGGTGCGCTCCCCGGTGGCCCGATCCTTGACCTCCACGACACCGGAGGACAGGCCGCGGCCCACCACGAGGATGGTTGGTACGCCGATCAGCTCGGCGTCGGCGAACTTCACTCCAGGAGTGGCCGGGCGGTCATCGAGGATCACCCGCAGGCCGGACGCATCCAGTTCGATGGCCAGCGCTTCGCCCGCGGCACGGATCGTGTCGTCCTTGCCCGCCAGCACGAGGTGCACGTCGGCCGGTGCGACCTCGCGGGGCCAGACCAGCCCGTGCCGATCGTGGCTCTGCTCGGCGATGGCACCAACCAAGCGGGAGACCCCGATCCCATAGCAGCCCATGGTGATCCGGATCGGCTTGGCGTCGGGTCCCAGCGCGTCCAGCAGGAACGCATCGGCGTACTTGCGGCCGAGTTGGAAGATGTGCCCGATCTCGATACCGCGGGCGGCGACCAGGGTGCCGGCCCCGTCCGGTGACGGGTCGCCGGCGCGTACCTCGGCGGCCTCGATGGTGCCGTCGGGGGTGAAGTCCCGCCCACACACCAGGTCGATGACGTGGTGGTCGGGGCGGTCCGCGCCGGTCACCCATGCGGTGCCCCGGACCACCCGAGGATCGACGAGATACCGGACCCCATTCTCGGCGAGCGCGCCCGGCCCGATGTAGCCCTTGACCAGGAACGGGTACGCGGCGAAGTCCGCGTCGTCGAGCAGCGCCACCTCGGCCGGCGCCAGCGAGGCCGCCAGCCGTTTCAGGTCGACCTCGCGATCACCGGGGATCCCGACCCCGAGCTGTTCCCAGCCTTGCGCACCGGGTTGGCGGGTCTTGATCAGCACGTTCTTCAGGGTGTCCGCGGCGGTGAAGGTACGGCCCAGACCTGCCCTGTTGAGATGGTCGACCAGGGTGTCGATCGTGGGTGTGCCGGGGGTATGCAGCACCTGGGCCGGGGACAGACCGTCGACGGGCAGCTCGGGTGGCGCCGGAGTGGTCACCACCTCCACGTTGGCCGCATACCCGGACTCGGTGCTGCGCACGAAGGTGTCCTCACCGGTCTCGGCCTCGGCGAGGAACTCCTCGCTGGCCGAACCGCCCATCGCGCCGGACATGGCCGACACGATCACATACCGCAGCCCGAGCCGGTCGAAGATCTTGATGTAGGCATCCCGGTGCAACTGGTAGGAGCGCGCCAGCCCGTCCTCCGACAGATCGAAGGAGTACGAGTCCTTCATCAGAAACTCCCGGCCACGCAGGATCCCGGCGCGGGGCCGCTCCTCGTCGCGGTATTTGGTCTGCACCTGGTAGAGGATCACCGGGTAGTCCTTGTAGGAGCTGAACTCGCCCTTGACGGTGAGAGTGAACAGCTCCTCGTGAGTGGGGCCGAGCAGGTAGTCGCCGCCCTTGCGGTCGCGCAGCCGGAACAGGTTCGGGCCGTACTCGGTCCAGCGACCGGTGGCCTGGTAGGGCTCCCGGGGAAGCAACGCCGGGAACTGGATCTCCTGCCCGCCGATGGCGTCCATCTCCTGGCGCACCACCGCCTCGATGTTGCGCAGCACCCGCAGTCCCAGCGGCAGCCAGGAATAGATCCCCGGGGCGACGCGGCGGACATATCCGGCGCGGACCAGCAGTCTGTGGCTGGGCACCTCGGCGTCCGCGGGATCCTCGCGCAGAGTACGCAGGAACAGCGTCGACAACCTGGTGATCATGCTTCGGAGCTCCTTGAACGGCCGGGATTGCGAAGCTCGCAGCGTATCTGGCCGCGGGACTGTCAGTCCCCCCAGCTACCGTCCCCGGCATGGGTATCACGGATAGGGGTCACCTAGGCCGTCTCCCAATTCGAGGACAGGTCGGGCGCCCCGGCGAGAGTCTGGTACACCACGCAGTAGCGCTCGGTGAGCCGGATCAGCGCGTCGAGTTGCTCGGGCTCGGCGGCCGTGTCCAGGGTGTACCGCACGCGGATGGCCCGGAATCCGACCGATGCCTCTTTCGACACGGCCAGCGTGCCCCGGAAGTCGAGGTCGCCTTCGACGTGGACGGTGCCGCCCGCGATCGCGATGTCCAGCGACGTGGCCACCGCCCGTAGCGTCACGCCGGCGCAGGCAGCGAGAGCTTCCAGCAACATATTGCCTGAGCACAGCGACAGCCCATCGCCGCCACTGGCGGGGTGCAAGCCGGCTTCGGCCAGCGCCCGGCCGGTCTGGACCGAGCACGTGATGCCCTCGCCAAGAGTGCCTACCGCCTGCAGGGTGACGAGCGCGGCCGCGGCGTCGTCGCGGTACCGTTGCTTGAGCGGGTCCTGGAGGGTTCGGAGACTCTGGCGGTCCATATCGCCCAGTGAAGCACCAGCTCAGTCCCGCCCGATGACCCGGGAGACGTCGAGCACCACCGGTCCGCCGGATGTCCGGCTTTGTTCCAGTGCCTCATGCAGGGCATCGACGAGCCGCTGGCTGTCTTCGGTCCCGAGGACGCGACTCCCGACCAGCATGCCCTCGGAGTCTTCCGTATCGAGGGTGACCAGCCGAGTGGCCCGGTCGGTCCGCACCACGAGCGTCCATCCGTTCAGGGCGCGAATCCGGACGCCGGAGTCGTCTGGGGGTTCACTCGACTCGGCGGGGAACTCCTGCTCATCGTCCACACACCCATAGTCGCTCATCGCCGTGCTCGGGTCTCTACCAGGTGGTACCAGCAGCGCGGAGCTGCGAGCCGGAAAATAGGTTGCCAACCCATCGCGTGGTCGCGATGCTGCACCTGATCGCGGTACGCGACCCTCGATCCCGACGCAGTGGAGGAGGTGGCCGGACATGGCTGTCCGTGGTGTGCAGCGAGTTCTGACCCTTCCTTCCCGCCGCGCTTCCGGCTGATTCCCGGGGGCGTGCCACCCCCGAGGAGATCCTCCCGTGCCGCAGCACGATCGGCTGCCCGTGCGGCGCAGCCGCTTTGATGACACCCCCACCCGCCGCCACCGGCACCGCTTCGACGATGAGCTCGACGATGACGGCCCGGTAGCAGCGCGGCGACGTCCTGCCGAGCCCGCTCCATCTGACGACGGCCCGGCTACTGGCGATCGCTGGTCCACCTGGGACATCGGGCAGCACGGTCCGGCGCCTCATCCGGACTGGCTGGTTACCGAACTCGCCGCGGTCGACACCGAACTCGGCGTGCTCAAGACCGGTAAGGAAGCCGACGTGCACCTGGTGCAGCGCGCCGTGCCCGGCACGTCCCGGAGCTGCCAGCTCGCGGCCAAGCGCTACCGCAGCGCCGAACACCGGATGTTCCACCGCGACGCCGGCTACCTCGAGGGCCGGCGAGTGCGCCGCTCCCGGGAGATGCGCGCGATGGCGCGGCGCACCACGTACGGCCGGGATCTACTGGCCGGGCAGTGGGCGGCCGCCGAGTTCGCCGCACTGTGCCGGCTCTGGAGCCTCGGCGCCCCGGTGCCCTATCCGGTACAACTGGACGGCACCGAGTTGCTGATGGAATACCTCGATGAGCCGGACGGGCAGGCCGCTCCGCGGCTGGCCCAGCTGAGACCCCCACAGGCGCAGCTGAGCGCGCTGTGGGATCAACTCGTCGACGCTTTACTGATCCTGACCGGCGAGGGCCTCGCGCACGGCGACCTGTCCCCGTTCAACCTGCTGGTGCACCGCAGCCGGCTGGTGCTCATCGACCTGCCGCAGGTGGTGGACATCGTCGCCAACCCGCAGGGACAGTCATTCCTGTCCCGGGATCTGCGAATCGTGTCCGACTGGTTCACCGCCCGCGGCCTGCCCCAGCATGTCGCCAACGCCGGGACGGCCCGCCTGTGGGCAAGTCGGGTGTGATAATCAGCCGCTGCCGGTGGCTCAGGCTCTGAAGATCACCGTTTGGGTGCCCTCGGCGACAGGATGTGTCGTTGAAGGCACCCAAACGGTGATCAACCCTCACGGAGCGCGCAGCGCCACGACCGGCCCGATGACCACGATGGCGGGCGGGCGGATCCCGGCAGCGGCGACCGTGGTGGCCGCTTCGCGCAGGGTGCAGTGCATCACCTGCTGGTTGCGCAGGGTGCCGTTGGCGATCACCGCGACCGGCGTGTCCGGCGGTCTGCCGTGGGTGATCAGGGTGTCGGCGAAAAGGCCGATCCGCTCCACCGCCATGAGCAGCACCAGGGTGCCGCGCAGCCGCCCCAGCGCCGGCCAGTCCACCAGGGAGGTGGGATCGTCCGGGGCCACGTGCCCGGACGCCACGACGAACTCATGGGTCACGCCGCGGTGGGTCACCGGGATCCCGGCCGCAGCAGGTACCGAGATGGCGCTGGTGATGCCCGGGACCACGGTCACCGGTACCCCGGCGGCCGCGCACGCCAGCAGCTCTTCGAAGCCGCGCCCGAAGACGTAGGGGTCACCGCCCTTGAGGCGCACCACGAACCGGCCGGCTCTGGCGTGCTCGATCAGCAGCGTGTTGATCTGTTCCTGCGCCATCGCGCGGCCGTAAGGCACCTTCGCGGCGTCGATGACTGTGACGTGCGCCCCGAGCTCGTCTAGAAGCTCCTGGGGGGCGAGCCGATCGGCCAGCACCACGTCGGCCCGGGCCAGCAGCCGCCGCCCGCGGACCGTGATCAGATCGGGATCGCCGGGTCCCGCGCCGACCAGGGCGACTCCCGGCGTCGTGACCCGGTCCTCGGCGTCCGGGGCGTCATCCACCACCCCGGTGCGCAGCGCGTCGAGCAACGCGTCCCGGACCGCGGCGGAACGGCGCGGGCGGCGCCCTGCCAGCACGCCGATGAGCAACCCGTCGTGCTCCGCGGCAGCAGCGGTGACGGCGCTGCCACCGGTGGCGTCATCGGCGCGAACGCAGAACACCCGGCGTCGCCGCGCCTCGGCAGCCACCGCGGCGTTGACCGCGGGTTCGGAACTGCAGGCCAGCGCGTACCAGGCGCCGTCGAGGTCACCGTCCGCGTAGCCCCGGACCTCCCAGTGCAGTTCCCCCGCCGTCGCCATCGCGTCAACGGCCGGGGTGGCCTCCGGGGCGACCAGCAGCACCTCAGCGCCGGCGGCGATCAGGCGCGGCAGCCGCCGCTGGGCGACGGTGCCGGCGCCGACCACCACGACCCGACGGCCGGTTAGATCCAGCCCGACCAGGTAAGGCTTCACGGCACCGGCGCCCAGCACAGCAGAGCATTGACCGCGGCGGCGGCGACCGCGGTGCCACCCTTGGCGCTGCGATTGGACAGGGCGGGCAGACCCGAGTCCCGCAGCGCCGCCTTCGCCGCAGCGGCGTCGACAAACCCCACCGGCAGACCGATCACCAGAGCCGGACGCAACCCACCCGCCGCGGCCAACCGGATCAGCTCCCGCAACGCCGTCGGCGCGTTGCCCACCACCCAGACCGCACCGTCGGGATGCTCGGCAGCGGCCGCCCGGATCCCCGCCGCAGCACGCGTCAGTGCCGGCGTAGACATGTCCTCCGGTGCCAGGTCCAGCGCGACCAGGCACCTCCGGGAGGTAATGCCAGCAGCCAGCATCCGGACATCGACGACCAGCGGTGCCCCCATGGCCAGCGCCCGTGCTCCCGCGTGCAGGGAGTCCTCCTCGCACCTCAGATCACTGGCGTAGTCGAGGTCCGCGCTGGCGTGGATCACCCGCTCGGTCACCGCGCGGGTGATCGGCGGCAGCCCCGAGGTATTCACCTGGGAGCGCAGGATGCGGTACGACTCGACCTCGATGGGATGCGCACCCAGCGTCATAACGCCTCCTTATAACGGTCTGGTGGCACGGTGGTCGCTGGCGGCCCGTCGGCACGGCACACAGGGTTGCCGTCACAATGGTGCTGCACCGAAGATGGCGGGCTGAACGGAGAACCGCGGATGGACGTCGACGATCACGATGACGAGCTTGCCACCCAGTATGTGCTCGCCCGGCGCCTGCGGCCGGACCTCGACGGAGCAGAGCTGGCTCGACTGATTGTCTCCAGACTTGATGAGGATCAGCTGCTGAACCTCGCTGAGGACGCGCTCGCCTGGGCGCCCCATCCCACCGATCGCCAGGAATTGGCGCTGCAATATGTGCAGAACTTCGTCCTCGCCATGGAAAGTGACCCAGACGGTAAGTAGGCCTTCTCGTGATGTTGATTCGGGGTGGCATGATACACCCTATGGGGGATGCCCTCAGCGGTGACCGATCTCACAAAGTGTGGCGACGCTCCACGCTGGTCGGGATCGGCGCAGTCCTGGTTCTCATACCGATTGGTGACACCCATCGCACGCCAAGCACACCCGTCCCAGCCGCCTGGCACGAAAGTACAAGATCAACAGTTGTGTCCGGCAGCGGCACGCTGACAACGCCGAATTCCAAGTCGAAGGCCATCAGCTACAACCCTGACCTGGCGCCGATCGGGGCCGCAATGACGGCCACCGTCATCCCGACGTCGGAAGGGTCGATGGCGGAACTCACCGTTTTGGGGCTGCTGCCCAATCGGTCCTACGTGGCGTATGCGTACACCAAGGCCTGCGGTGTCACCGCCGATGCGGCTGGGCAGCGCTTTCACAATCGCCCCGATCCCGCGCCGAACGCCCAGGGCCCATCGACCAACCTCACGTACGCGAATCGGACCAACGAATACCGGCTGGACGTGCGTACTGACGTCGCCGGGGCGGGCGACTCACGCACCACGGTCCCCTTCGCATTGTCCGACCGGGCACCGGGCTCGTTCGTGGTGCACTACGAAGCACTGAGCCCAGGTGGACCAGGTCAGGCGGGAAAAGCCGGCGCACCTGTCGCATGCCTCACCTTGTCCAGGAGGTGACACCCAGCACGTTACCCTGCTCCAGGCAGGAGGTGTGGCCACCATGGGTCCTGGGTTGATGGACACCGGGCTGATCTCGTTCGTGGGCGCTGGACCCGGCGCGCCGGACCTGCTCACCCTGCGTGGCGCACACCGGCTCGCCGCCGCTGACCTGGTGGTGTGGGCATCGTCGCTGGTACCCGCCGCGGTCCTGGAGCACTGCGGTGCTGGTGCCGAGATCCATGACTCGGCGGGCATGACGCTGGAGGACATCCTCACGCTGTACGCGGCTCACCCGGACGCCGCGATCGTCCGGCTGCACTCCGGAGATGTCTCGCTGTATTCGGCGCTGACCGAACAGCTGTCCTGGTGCACCGAACATGACCGGGCCTTCGAGATCGTGCCGGGGGTCGGTTCGCTCGCCGCCGCCGCGGCCACCGCCGGGATAGAGCTCACCGTGCCCGGCGTGGCACAAAGTGCGGTACTGACCCGGCTCGGCGGCGGCCGCACCGCGGCATCGATGCCCGCCGGGGAGAGTGTCGCCGGATTCGCCCGGCATGGCGTCACCATGGCCATCTACCTGTCCGCGGCCCGGCCGGGCGCCTTACGCGCGGAACTACTGGCCGGCTACCCACCGCACACCCCCGCTGTCATCGTCGCAAAGGCGAGCTGGCCGGACGAGACCGTGATCACCACCACGGTGGACGGCCTCGCCGACGCGCTGGCCGCATCCGGGATCCGCACTGCCGCGCTGGTGCTGGTAGGGCCGGCACTGTCCGGCGCGGGGACCCGCAGCCGGCTCTACGACCCCACCTACTCGCACGGCTGCCGCCGCCGCTCACTGCCGGGGAGCACCACCGGCCGGGCCATCCCCGCTGAGAAGCGAACGGTGCCGTGAACGACGACCGAAGATCAACTCACCGCGATCCTGCGGCTACCGTGACCGGCATGCTCAGCATCGTCGGGCTCGGACCGGGCGGTCCGGCGCACCGCACCCGCGCCGCGGAGGACGCGATCCGGGACGCGCAGGTTGTCCTGGGATACCAGGCCTACCTGACGACCTGCGCCGACCTCACCGGCCCGCACCAGAGCGTGGTGCCCAGCGGGATCGGCGCCGAGCAACAACGCGCCGAGGATGCGGTACACGCGGCGGCCGGCGGCGCCCGGGTGGCGCTGGTGTCCTCCGGCGACGCCGGGATCTACGGGATGGCCTCGCTGGCGCTGAGCAGCGCCGCCGCGCTGCCGCCGGCGCACCGGCCAGCGGTGCGGGTGATACCGGGTATTACGGCGGCCATCGCCGGCGCCGCGCTGCTCGGCGCCCCGCTGGCTCGCGACTTCGCCTGCCTCACCCTGTCCGATGTGCTCGCACCCTGGGATGCGGTGGAGGCGCGGCTGCGTGCGGTTGCCGCCGCGGACCTGGTGCTCGCGCTGTACAACCCGCGCTCCCGCGACCGGTCCTGGCAGCTGGGTCGGGCCCGCGAGGTGCTCGCCGAGTACCGGCCCGGTGACACCCCGGTCGGCCTGGTCACCGACGCCGGGCGGCACAGTGAGCAGGTGGAACTGACCACCCTGGCAACTCTGGACCCGGCCCGGGCCGGCATGCATACGGTGGTGATCGTCGGTGGCGCCGGCACCAGCCGGCTCGGCGACTGGCTGGTGACCGCGCGGTCGCTCGGTGCGCCAGCGTGACCACCGACGCACGCGCGTTCGCCATCTCGCCGCCCGACCAGCTCGACCCGCGGGCGGAGGCGGCATTGTGACCGTGCACCTGGTGGGCGCCGGGCCCGGTGACCCGCAGTTGCTCACCCGGCGCGGCGCGGCGCTGCTCGCGGCAGCCGAGCACGTGGTGTACGACCGTCCTTCGATGGCAGAGATCCTGGCACTCGCACCGCACGCCACCCTCCATTGCGTCGGCAAGCAGGGCAGCACTCCGGCGCCGCCACAGCATGAGATCAACACGCTGCTCGTCGAGCTCGGCCGGACCGGGGCGTGCGTGGTGCGGCTCAAGGCCGGTGACCCGTTCGTGGTGTCCCGCGGGGGTGAGGAGGCGGTGGCACTGGCCCACGCGGGGGTGGGCGTCGACGTGGTACCCGGGGTATCCGCCGCGGTGGCCGCGCCGGCCGCGGCCGGGATCCCGGTCATGGTCCGCCAACTCGCCCGCACGCTCACCGTGGTCGCCGGCAACGACGACGTCGAGAAGGTGGACTGGGACGCCGTGGCTCGCCTCGGTGGCACCATCGTGTTACTGACCGGGCGGGCGGCGCTGCACCGGGTGCTCGCGGCGCTGTGGGCGGGCGGGTTGTCGCCCGATACCCCGGTCGCCGCGATCAGCGCCGCTACCCGCCCGCAGCAGCGCACAGCCCGCGGCACTCTGGCCCGTCCCCCGTCAGCCCGGCTGCCCGCACCGTTGACCGTCGTGATCGGGGACGTCGCGGCCCTGGATATCACAGCGGGAGCCATCACAGCGGGGGACGTCACGGCAGGCGGGGTGCGCTGTGCACATCCCTGACGGCTTCGTCTCCCCCGCGGTTGCCGCCACCGGCGCCGTGGTGGCGCTCGCGGGGCTTGCCGTGTGCGTGCGCCGGGCCCGGCTCGATGTCGCGGAACGGCAGTTGCCGCTGGCCGGGCTGGCCGCGGCGTTCTTCCTGGTCCTGGAGGCTCCGTTCATCCCGGTCACGGTGGGCACCAGCGGGCACCTGCTCGGCGGAACGCTGGCGGTGGCGCTGCTCGGGCCGTGGCTCGGGCCGGTGGTGATCACGGTTGTCACCGTGGTGCAGGCACTGTTCGCCGGCGACGGTGGCCTGTCCACGCTGGGCGTCAACGTGGTCAATCTGGCCCTGGTGCCGGCGGCGGTGGGTTACCCGGTGTTGCTTGGCCTGCGCCGGGTGGTGCCTCGAGGACCGACCGGCACGGCGGTGGCCACCGGGGTCGCCGCGGCGGTGTCGGTACTCGCCGCGGCGGTGCTGTTCACCGCGGAGTACGCGCTGGGCGGTGCTGCGGGAATACCGCTGCGTACCGTCGCGGTGTCGACCATCGGGGTGTACGCGCTGGTCGCCGCACTCGAGGCGATCGTCACCGCGCTGGTGGTACGGGGGTTGCTCGCGGTGCGCGCCGACCTCGTCCAAGTGGCGTCATGAGCTCCACGCACCAGGGCCTGCTCCTACCCGCCGACACTCCCGTGCACCGGCTGGCGCCGCAATGCAAGGTGGCCGCCACCGCCCTGTTCGTGTTCGCCGTCGCGTGCACTCCAGCTGGCGCTTACTGGCCCTACCTGTGGTACCTGCTGCTGCTCAGCATGGTCGCCGTGCTGGCGCGGCTGCCACTGTTGATCATGATACGCCGACTGCTGGTGGAGGTGCCGTTCGTCTTATTCGTGCTGGCGCTGCCCTTCCTCGGCGGGCCACCGCAGCTGACAGTGCTCGGGGTCGCGCTATCGGTCCCCGGGTTGCACGCCGCGGCGACCATCGCGCTCAAGGCGACGTTCGGGCTGCTCGCCACCGGCGTCCTGGCCGCCACCACATCGCCGCCGGAGATCATCACCGGATTGGAGCGACTCCGGGTACCGCGGGTGTTCACCGCGGTCGCGGCGTTCATGGTTCGCTACCTCGAAGTGCTGGCGGCCGAGCTGGCCAGGATGCGGACCGCCGCAGCCTGCCGCGGGGGAAATCCACGCTGGTTATGGCAAGTTCGCGACGTGACGGCCAGCCTGGGCGCACTGGTCATCCGCTCCTTCGAGCGCGGCGAGCGGGTCTATCTCGCGATGGCCTCCCGCGGCTACACCGGGACCCTGCCCGCCGTGCCGAGCGGCACCGCGGCACCGCGGGCAGCGTGGGCCGGCGCGCTGACCGTGCCGGCCCTGGCCGCACTCGGGCTGGTCCTGGCGTGAGCGAGACCTGCTCGCAGGGTCGAGCCGACAGACCCAGCGAGACCTACTCGCAGGGTCGAGCCGGCAGTCCAGCGCAGGGTCCAGCCAGCCAGCCGGCGATGCTAGTGGTGGGGCACGGCAGCCGGGACGCCGACGGGGTGGACGAATTCTGGGCGCTGGCCGGCACGATCCGCGCGGCCGCGGGTGAACTGCTGACCGGGTTCGGCTTCATCGAACTGGCCACACCGACCGTCGACGAGGCCATCGACGACCTGGTCGCCCGGGGCGCGACAGAGATCGTCAGCGTGCCGCTGGTCCTGCTGGCCGCCGGGCACCTGAAGAACGACGGCCCGGCAGCGCTGGCCCGGGCCCGGGCCCGGCACCCGGGGGTGCACTTCCACCTGGCCCGTGACCTGGGCATCGAACCGTACATCCTGGAGACCGCGACCGACCGGATCCGCGATGCGGCCGGTGACGCTAATCCGGAGAAGCTGGGGGTCGCACTGATCGGGCGAGGCTGCAGCGACCCGGACGCCTGCGCGGACCTGTGGAAGGTCAGCCGGCTGCTCGCTGATGGGCGCGGGCTGGGCATGATCGAGCCCGGGTTCGTCTCCGTCGCCGCTCCGTCGGTGCCGGAGACATTGGACAAGCTGCGGTTGCTCGGCGCCGGGACGGCGGTGATCGCGCCGTTCTTCCTGTTCCCCGGGGTGCTGCTGAACCGGATCTACGCCGAGGCCGCGGCGTGGGCGCAGGACCATCCCGAGGTCGAGGTCCGCGCTGCGGGCCATCTGGGCCCGGACCCACGGCTGGTCCGGCTGGTGCTGGAGCGCTACCGGGAGGCGCGAGCCGGCGACGTGCGGATGAACTGCGACCTGTGCGCCTACCGGGTGCAGTTGCCCGGCTACGAGTCCAGAGTCGGTACCCCGATCTCGTTGACCCCGCACGGTGACGGCCCGGCCGGTGGTTCCCGGCGGGCTCGCCGGGCCACCCGAGTGCGCACGCCGGCGCCCCAGATCCGGCGGGGCCGGTTCATCGGACCCCAGGCCGGTCCGCGGCCGGCCGGGGACCACGCCGCGATCGAAGTGCGGGATCTCGACTTCTCCTACCCGGACGGCCGCCAAGCGCTGTCCGGGGTGTCGATGCACGTCGAGCCCGGTGAACGGGTCGCCCTCCTTGGCCCCAACGGTGCCGGCAAGACGTCGTTGGTGCTGCAGCTCAACGGGGTGCTCACCCCGTCGGCCGGGTCGGTGTCCATCGGCGGGGTGCAGGTGGAGCGGCGGACGCTGGCCGAGGTCCGCCGGCGGGTCGGGGTGGTCTTCCAGGACCCCGATGATCAGCTGTTCACCCCTACCGTAGGCCGAGATGTGGCCTTCGGACCGGCGCATCTGGGGCTGTCCGGAGAGGCCTTACAAGTCCGCGTCGCTGAAGCGCTGTCCTATGTCGGACTGGCGGATGCCGCTGAGCGTCCACCGCACCGACTGTCCCTGGGCGAGCGGCGGCGCGCCGCGGTGGCCACCGTGCTGGCCATGCATCCCGAGGTGCTGGTGCTCGACGAGCCCACAGCCAACCTCGACCCGGCAGCCCGCCGAGAATTCGCCGATCTGATCAAACGGCTGGGCATGACGACGCTGCTGGTCACGCATGACCTCCCCTATGCGCTGGAGCTGTGCCCCCGGGCGCTGGTGATCGACCACGGGCAGATCGTCGCCGACGGGCCCACCCGGGAGGTGCTTGCCGACACCGGGTTCATGAGCGCACACCGGCTGGAACTCCCCGCGGGGTTCAATCCACTAGGAGCCTGACGCGCCTGCTCCTGTTGATTGTGGCGCTACAGCTCGCCGGCGCCGCGCCGTTTCACCCTGCCCAGAGCACTTCCAGCAGGTCCACTCTCCGCTGGTCCTCCAAAATCAAGTAGATGATCATCCCGGCGTGGCCGAACGCCAGGATCCGCACCGGCCCCTCGGGATTGCCACTGTTGATCGAGTCCGCGCTCCACGGGTGAAGCTCCAGTAAAGCGCGTGCCTCGGCGAAGTCAGCCAAGGTTACATTGGGTAGCGTAGCGATCTGCTGGTCGGTCTGCTTATCGGCAACGACCTTGTACACCGTGTCAGTAGCCGAGCCGGGCCTTGGTGACCGGCAGCGCCTCGTCGGCGGGGATGTCCGCGCGGGTGTACAGCTTCGCCGCGCGTCGCCACATCTGCCGGTAGCGGTCAGGGTCCGTGCACATCCATGCGATTCGCCGCCAGGACTCCAGCGTTTTGTCGAGCTCGTCGAGGCTGAACGTCTCTGCCGCCCTCTCCAGCGCCTGACGGTACTCGCGGTCGAACCTGGGCTGTTCCTCGGAGATGAGTGCCGCGCGGATCTCGGCCGGGGAGGCGTCGGCGAACGGCGGCCGGGTGGCTGCGGCGGTCATAGCGACCACGATAGCCGCCCGGTCCGACCGCTTCGGGCCTGCCGCTGTAGGTGACCCAGGCCGCGTTCCAAGATCGCGGCTCGCTTCTGCGCGACGAACAAGACCTTCCTTCCGGCTGCCGCCGCCTCCGCGATGAGGTTCGCGATCGTCTGGCTCATCCCTGTGCCGGGAGGAACCTGCAGGATCAAGTTGCTTCCAGTCAGAACCGCGACTATTGCCGCCTGCCGGGACGGATCGGCATCGATGACAAGGTGTTCGCTTTCCGGGCGGATCATGACCGGGTCCGCCGGCGACGGCTCCGGCCGGCGCTGCAGTTCGGCTCGCGCGTCGGGGTCGCCGGCGAGCGCAGAGGTGATCGAGTGGCTCGCCAGTAGCCGTGTGGACTCCTCAAGCTCGCGAACCATCGGGAGTTTCTCATAGGCGAATACAACTGCCACGAACTTAGACTCGAAAGTCGTCGCCACGCCAGCGTCGGCGGCTCGCTGCTGAACGAGTTTCACCACCTCAGCTAGTTGCTGCTGAATGTCGGCCTTAGTGATGGATTCGGCAACACCTGCGATGTTCACGCCGACCTGCCGGGTCAACGCGTAACTTAACACCGGATTGAGCTCAACTGAATCATCCATGAGCAACTCGAAGTCAGTGGCATTGACGCGTTTGGATCTAATTGTAAGCGGCCGAAGTAGAACGGGCGACCGAGTCACTGCCATTACGCGCCCCGATTGAGGCGCTTGCCAGCTGAGCATCCCAACAGCTTCGAAACCAGCGTCGATGCCGCGTTCCTCAGAAATCAGTCGCATTTTTCTCTTGATCTCCGTCAGCCGCCTGCGTGCAGACTGGAACGCTTCTGGCGTCGTAAAGAGAAGACTCGCCCGGAGTCCGTGCTCGTCGAGCTGGTCGCGTCGGATGTCGCCGCCGTCATACTTCGCTCCTATAGTGGCAGGATGTCGTTCGTACGTAGTGTCGGGGTGACAGCGGCCTGCGGCACCGTCAACTGCACCTGAGACTCGGAGGCGAATGATGACGCAAACGGCAGAGAAGGCGGCCCAGGACCCTGTTGCGCAACGTGACGCGTTGGGTGAACGGCTGTTCGCAGGGCTGTTGGGTGGGATGGAGTTACTGGCAGTCCAGCTCGGTATCAAACTGGGTCTGTACGCGGTGCTGCGCGACACCGGCGTCATGACCCCAGGAGCACTGGCCTCGCGAGCGGGCATCGACGAGCGCTATGCGCAGGAGTGGCTGGAACAGCAGGCAGTGAGCGGGATACTCGAGGTCGCCGCCCGCAGTGACGACCCCGCTGAGCGTGGCTACACCCTGCCCGCCGGCCACGCGGAGGCGCTGCTCGACCCGGAAAGCCCCGGCTACGCCGCAGCAATGCCACTCGGCCTGCTCGCGCTGGCCACCACGCTGGATGCCCTCGAAGGGGCCTACCGCAGCGGGGAAGGGGTGGCCTACGAGCGGTACGGCGCGCAGATGCGGGAGTGCATCGCCGGCTTCAACCGGCCGATGTTCGCCAATGACCTCGCGACCGAATGGCTACCCGCCCTGCCCGACGTGCATGCTCGGCTGACGGCAGGTGAGCCGGCGCGCGTGCTCGACGTCGCGTGTGGCACCGGCTGGTCGACGATCTGCCTGGCCCGTGCCTACCAGAACGTCACCGTGACCGGGATCGATCTCGATGTGTCGTCGATCGACCAGGCCCGGCGAAACGCCGCCGGGAGCGGCGTGGCCGATCGGGTCCGGTTCGAGGTGAGCGACGCCGCCGGGGCCGCCACCGACGGTGGCTATCAGCTGGCCATGCTCTTCGAGGCCCTGCACGACATGGGCGACCCCGTCGGTGCGCTGCGGCAGGTGCGAGCCGCGCTGGCCGAGGGCGCACCGCTGTTGGTGGCCGACGAGCGCGTCGCCGACAGCTTTGTCGCGCCCGGTGACGACATCGAACGCCTCAACTACGGGTGGAGCGTGCTGCACTGCCTGCCCGCCACCCGGGCCACCGCACCGGTGGTGGCCAACGGCACTGTGCTGCGCTCGACAACGGTGCGACAGTGGGCAGGCGAAGCGGGCTTCTCCCGGGTCGAGGAGCTGCCGATCGCCCATGACTTCTGGCGTTTCTACCGGCTGGAGGGCTGATCACAGGCTGGCGCAGGAAGGGTTGATCACTATTTGTGTGCCTACAGTGACAAATATTGTCGTCCTAGGAACACAAACCGTGATCTTCACCGTTGTTCAGTGACTTGTTCGTCCCAATCGATGTGGTAGGTGTACATCCCGGCGTGTGCCTTCTCACTGGCGAGCATCTTCAATGCGAGTGGCATGAACAGGTCCCGGGCGAACCGGGCGATCGGGCTGGCCGCGGTTTTGTTGTTACCCAGCTTCCGGGCATAGGCGACCGCTTTCTCCACTCGTTCGCGACGGAGTCGTTCGTAGGCGGCGAACGCGCTGGCCGTATCCGGCCGGTCGCGCAGGCACTTGGCGAGCACAATCGCGTCCTCCCAGGCCAGCGACGCACCCTGCCCGGCGCTGGGCGACGTGGCGTGCGCCGCGTCACCGATCAGTACCACCGGACCGCGAGACCAGACCGGACTGGTCGGGATGTCGTGCACCGGATGCGCACCGATCTCACCGGTGCTGTTCTCGATGATCTGGTTGATCAGCGGCAGGTCGCCGGAGAACAGGTCGAGCATCCGCCGTTTCCACTGCGCGCCCGGCACGGCGGCCAGCTGCGCGCTGGTCGTCTCCGGATGCGCCATGTTCGCGAACCAGTAGATCTCACCCGACTCGCGGACCAGGTACCCGAAGAACGCCCGCTTGCCGAACACGAAGTGCTGGGTGCCGGTCGTCGGTGCCAGCCCTGCCACCCGACTGTAGCCGCCGACCCCGACCAGCCCGGTGTAGCTGGGCGCCGGCGAGCTGCGGTCCAGGAGCTGCCGGGTGCGGGAATGGATGCCGTCCGCGCCGATCAGCAGGTCACCCTGCGCCGTGGTGCCGTCGGCGAAGTGCGCCACGACCCCACCACCAGGCTGAACGTCATAGGCTTGCAGGCGCCGGCCGAACTCGAACGGTATCCCGCGCGCGGTGGCCTCCTCGCGGAGCACCTTCTGTAGTACGCCGCGTTTCACCCAGACACTGACCGTGCCGTCCGCAAGCCGCACCCCATTGGCCACCTCGCCGAGCCGTTTGCCACTGCCGCTCCACATCACCATCCGGGGCATCGGATGACCGTCAGCCCGGCTAGCCAGATCGACGTCGATGGCGCGAAGCGCATCCAGACCGTTCGACGCGGTGTTCAGGAAGAAACCGACGTCGTCGGCCGGGCCGTGATACGCCTCGTAAATCGCCGCGTCGATGCCGGCCCGCTGCAGGGCCATTGCCGTCACGGGTCCGGCGATTCCGCCGCCGATAATCAGTGCCTTGGTCATGAGAAACTCCTTCGCGAAACCCCGAACAACAGCGCCCAGAGCTTGTCGTTAATGAGCCAGAGCAGCGTGCCCCAGACGCCGCGGCCAATGGGCCGGATGCGGGTGTTCTGAAACGACGTCAGCCCCCACCCGTCGTCCTGTCGGACCGCGGTGAAAGTCTGGATCGACTCGCGCTCAGGCGCCGGCTCGTTCTTGCCGCGCATGATCGTGCCACCGTGCGCGATCAGCAGCGCGACGTCCGGGCTCAGGAAGCGGACGCTGATATCACCGGTCAGGCGGGTTCCCTTCAGCCATTTGTCGAACAACTCCTGGTGAACCGTGACGATCTGTTCCCGACTGGTCAGATGCGTGCCGTCGAAGGCGATGAAATCGACGGGATCGGTGAACGGTGCGGCGAACGCCGCGCCATCGCCCCGGTTCCACGCATCAAGGGTTTGGTCGAACAAGGCGCGCACCGCTGCGTCGTCGTTCATGAAATGCTCCTCATCGTGTGAGAGATGGTGAGGCCGTCCACCCCACCGGAGATGATCAGCCGGTACCGGTCTGCGGTGGCGGCGTAACCCGCCGCCTGGTCGGCCAGCCCATTGCCCACGGCGCCGAAAAACCGGTCGTCCAGAGTCACGTTCGTCGCGCCTTTGGCGATCTCGATCCGCACCGGGACACCGGCTGGGCGATCGATGCGCAGTTCCTTGACCGAGCTGAGCCGGATGGTGCGCTCCCCGCCGGGATTGCCCAGCACCAGCCGGCTGCGCGCGATGCCGCTATGGAACGACACCGCCTGCACCGTGACGCCCCGCAGATCGGCATCCAGGTGCGCCGCACCACCGTGGACGTCCAGGGACCACGCCACGATCGGGTTCAGCGACACGGCACTGGGCTGCATGCGACGCAGCAGCCGCGCGCCGAGCGGGTATTCGACGTGCACGTTGTGCTCCGCGGCCCAGACCACCGGGTGCGGATCGGCGAACTGGGCGGACAGCAATGCCTTGAGTCGCTTGTCGGCGCGCACCTCGAGCCGTTCCACGCCGTTGTCGAAGCTGAGCCTGGCGCCGCTGGCTACTGACAGCGGGACGATGACGTGACCTTCCCCGATAAATGTCGCGTTCGTCATGATGATTCCTCCTGCGCTCGTTGATGGTTCGAGCATCGCGCGGGGCGGCCCGGGCGCGCTTCGGGACGATGTCCTAGGCGCCTCCTCAGATCTCGCCGGATCGGTCCGTACTGTGGGCACGGTGAGGCCTGAGGGACTCGTGGGACGCCGCGACCAGCTGGTTGCGCTGGATGACGCTGCCCGGCAGGCGGCCGCTGGACGGCCGCAGTTCGTGGTCTTGGGTGGCGACGCCGGAATCGGCAAGACCCGGCTGATGATGCATTTCGCCGGCCGGATCGAGGAGACCGGCGGCCGGGTCCTGCGGACGGGTTGTGTGGAGCTGGGAGCGGCCGGACTACCGCTGGTTCCGCTGAATACCGCGCTGCGCCAGCTGGTCGACCAGATCGGTGTGGAGATGCTGCGGCAGATCCAGCCCGGCAGCGAGGCCTTGCTGCGGCTGCTGCCCGAATTCGGGGAACCGGAGACCGTCCTCGCCGACCGGACCCGGCTGTTCGATCTCGTCGGCGCCATGCTGGCGCGCCTGGGCACCGAGCATCCGCTGCTGTGGATCATCGACGACCTGCACTGGGCGGACAGGTCCACTCGCGAACTGATCGGGTTCCTGGCCCGGACGCTGCGCGGCTCCCGGGTGTTGGTGGTGATGGCCTACCGGGACGATGACCTGGATCGTCGCCACCCGTTGCGGCCATTCCTGGCCGAACTGCGCCGGCTGGACGGCGTCCGGCTCATTGAGCTGGCCGGCTTGTCGCGAGCTGAGACCGCTGAGCTGCTCTCCGGTTCCCCCGGTCATGTCACCGAGACGCTCGTCGATCGGGTCTACCGGCGATCCGGCGGCAACCCGTTGTTCGCCGCTGAGCTAGCGCGGGTGCCCGCCGCGGAGCTGGCGCAGGTGCCCGCCGCGGACGCGTTGCCCGCCAACCTGCGTGACCTGTTGCTGCGGCGGTTCGACGAGCTTCCTGCGCAGGCTCGGCAGCTCGTCGCTCAGGCAGCGATCTGCGGGCCGGTGATCACCCATGGTCTGCTGGCGGCGACCTCGCGGCTGGCCGAGCCGGATCTGCTCGAGGCGATCCGGGCGGCGGCGGCGATGCGCGTGCTCCTGCCGGGCGAGGCCGGCTACACGTTCCGGCACGCGCTGTTGCGCGACGCTGTGCTTGATGAGCTGCTGCCCGCCGAGCGAGTGCGGCTCCATCGAAGCTGCGCTGAGGTGCTGGAAGCCGACCCCAGCCTGGTAGAGCCGGGGTCGCTGACCGCCGCAGTGGCCTTCCACTGGCACGAGGCCGGCGATGCCGCCAAAGCGCTTCCCGCGCTGCTGGCGGCAGCGGCCGACGCGCAGCGGGTGGCGGCGTTCACCGAGCAGGCCCAGCTGCTCATCCGGGCGCTGAACGTCTGGCCAAGGGTGCCCGCCGCGGAGACGGTAGCGGGGACGGACCGGCTGGTCGTGTTCGAGTCCGCGATCGCCGCAGCGGGTTGGGCCGGGGACGACCTCCAGGGGCTCGACCTGATCGACCGGGCGCTGGAGCTCGCCGACCCGGTGGCCGAACCCGAGCGGGTCGCGATGCTCTTCGCGCACCGGGGGATGGCGCTGCACCAGCTCGGTCGCGACGGTGCGCTGGTCGCCGTCGACGAGTCCCTGCAGGTGCTGCCAGCTGGAGTTGCACTCGTCCGGGGCCGCGTGCTGGACTACCTCGCCTCCATCCTCACGCTGCACGGGAGTCCGCAGCGCGCGCAGACGGCTGCGGCGGAGGCCCTGCAGATCGCCGTCGCGCTCGGCGAGCCCAACCTGGAGACCTCGGCGCGGGTGACTCTCGGGTGGGCGTTGACCCAGATCGGCGCCTACCGCGAGGCGCTGGAGATCCTGCAGGCCACCCGGGCGCTCGCCGCTGCGGGCACCGACCGCTGGCAGCTCGCCCGGATGTACCTCAACCTGGCCGTGGCGCAGCACGGTCTCGGGCAGTACGAGAAGGCGATCGAGACCGCACGCAGCGGTCTGGAGGCAGCCCGGGCGGCTGGTGTCGAGCGCACCCTGGGTGCTGTGCTGTATGCGCAGCTCACGTCCTCCCTGGTGGCGGCAGGGCGTTGGGACGAGGCCGAGATGGTGGCGATCAAGGCGCTCGACCTCGACGCATCGGCGACCTGCGCCGCGGCCGTGCACGCCCTGCGGGCCGAGGTCGCCCTCGCCCGCGGTGATCTCGATGGGGCACACGAGGAGCTGTCGCGGACGCGGGGAACCCCGATGGTGGCCCAACAACAGGCCGAGCTCGCGTTGTGCGACAACCGGATCGCTGATGCGCGCGAGCACGCCAACGAGGCGTTGCGGCTCGCTGGTGAACTCGGTGAGCCGGCGCAAATCTGGGCGATCCTGGCCACTGGCGCGCGGGTGGAGAACCACGCGCGCTTGCCCGGCAACCCTCCCGCGGACCGTGACGGACTCCTCGACACGCTGCGGGTGGCGGCGAAGCTCCCCGCTGACACACCGGTCCTCGTGGCGTACGCCGCCCAGTTCGCCGCCGAGCTGGGCGAAGGCGATTGGCAGGCTGCCGTCACGGCATGGGACGGGATCGGACACCCCTATCGAAGCGCGTATGCGCGAGTGCGCGCGGCCCAGGCCGCCCTCGCTGACGGTGATCGCACTACGGCACGGGACCGGTTGCGGGCTGCCGCGGACCTGGCCGGCGAGCTGGGCGCCAGGTCGTTGCTCGACGAGATCCACGTGCTGGCCCGCAGCGTGCACCTCGCCCCCGACGCGGCGACGCCCACCGCGAAGGGCGGCATCCTAGGATTGACCGACCGCGAGACCGAGGTACTCCGCCTCGTTGCCGCTGGCAGGTCCAACAAGCAAATCGCCGAAGCGTTGTTCGTCAGCGCGAAGACCGTCAGCGTCCACGTCTCGAACGTGCTGGCCAAATTCGGCGTCACCAGCCGGGGCGAGGCCGCCGCCAGCGCGCATCGGCTCCGCCTGTTCGACTGCGATTCCCCGGGCTGATCGTTCGCGTCACATCCGGTGATCAGCCGGCGGCGTCAGCCGTCCGAAGCCTCGCTGTCCCCGCTGCTGGCGCCGCCTATGCTCCGACGCCGCTGGTAATGGTGGACGGGCTGGTGGTGCCCGAGACCACCGAAAAGGTGTCGCCGACCACGCTGGCACCGTCTGAGCCATGGTTACCCGGCGCGCCAGGAGTGGGAATGCCGACTCCGGGGGTTGCCTGCAACGCTGACAGGACGGTGCGAGCCGGCAACAGCTCCACGAGTTGGTCATCGACTTCAGCAGAGCTCATCACATCAGACATCGCAATCCCCTTGATCATCCAGGTGGTTAAGTTAAGGCACACCTAAAATGCCCAGCGGAAGCGTTCGGCCGCAATCAGTAGTCATACCTAATTCCGGCCTACCGACCGGACGCGATCCTCACCACGGGACCGGACCGTGGCGGTCGAAGAACCCACCGGTCGGGCCGTCTGGGGCGACACCGGCCAGCGCGACGATCGCCTCGCTGCCCTCGATCACGGTCTGGAAACCACTGTGCCCGTTGAGATCGGTCGCGGTATAGCCCGGGTCGACGGCGTTGATCCGGAACTCCGGCAGCGCCTTGGCGTACTGGCTGGTGATCATGTTCAACGCGGTCTTGGACGAGGGGTAGGGCAGCCCGATGAAGCGCGACTCGACGCGGTCCGGGTCGGAGGTGACCGTGATCGATCCCATCCCGCTGGAGACCATCACCACCCGGGGGGCGGCCGAGCGGCGCAGCGGCAGGAACGCGCGCATCACCCGCACCGGGCCGAACACGTTGGTCTCATAGACCTCGCGCATCTCGTCCGCGCCGACCTGCAGGGCCGGCACCCGGGATCCGACGATGCCGGCGTTGTTGACCAGGACGTCGAGCCGCCGGTACTCGGCGTCCACGAGCTTGGCGACGTCGTTCACCGACGTCTCCGACGTCACGTCGAGCGGCACCGCCCGGACGTCCAGTGCCCCGAGCTCGGCGACCGCAGCCGCGCCCCGGTCCGGATCACGGGACCCGAGCAGCACCGTCCAGCCCTGCTCGGCCAGCCGGCGTGCCGCGGCGAGACCGATTCCCTTGTTCGCCCCGGTCACCAGGGCGATGGTGTTGTCCGTCATGTCCTCGACCCTGCACCCATCACAGCGCGGCAACCAGGGCCGGCGCAACGGGGGATCACCGGTACCAGGCTAAGTGGGCCACATCCCCGGCATGCTGAGTGGTGTGGACCGCACAGAGCTCGGCGCCGTCCTCAAGGACTGGCGCGCCCGGCTGCGGCCCGGGG
>JBOHFK010000005.1:0-107391 GCA_050699635.1 Pseudonocardiaceae bacterium
GGGCGAGCGTAACGGCATGCGGCAGCACTTCGGGCCGACCAATGTCGCAGCGTGGCGAGTGTCGATCGGAGTGGAGTTAGCCGAGGGCGCCCGGGTCTATGAGGACGTCACGGCGGCTCCGATTGACATTGCCGCACTGGGTAGCCGTGAGCGGTCGTCGTCGCTGCACTTCGACCTCGCTCGTGTGCTTGCGCAGGAGGATGGTCCACGGGACGCCGACGTGATCCGTCACCTGGACACCGCCGACCGCATCGCACCACAGCGGATCCGCAGCGACCCGATCGCCCTGGACCTGGCGCGGACCTTGGACCGGCGGGCCACCCGCCGGGCGTGGGAGCTCGACAGCTTGCTCAACCGCTTCGGGATCGGCGGCCAGGGTCAACGGGGTGTGGACAACTAACGTGATCTAGACCGCAGTCTCTGTCGAATGACTGACGGGGAACTGACGCAACGCACGCAACACGACACCGATGACGACGACGCGCGGCACTGCTTTCACCTGCTGGTGGCCGATTCTGGGCTGACCGAGTGCCATCGATACCGGATCTACCTGGCGTTGTGCGGGGCGGAGCTGGCCACGTCGGAGCTGCCGAGTTCGTTGTGCTCGCCCGAGTGTGACCGCGAGGTCGCATACTGCATGCAGTGCTTGGAGGTGGCCAACGTGCGCAACGCCGAGGCCGGGGTGGTCATGACCTGGTCGCCCTCGGAGTGGATGGTTCACATCAGGTGAGCTGGTACTTGAGGTCGCTGCGGGACGGGGACACTCACCGTGGTGAGCTCCAGCCGGATGGTGTCGTCGAGGCGCAGTGCGGGCTGCGCTTCGAGCTGCCGAAGCACAACTATCCGGGGTTGCCAGGTGAGCCGCCCTATCCTGAGCAGGTGTGCCGGAAGTGCAAGCCGCGGACAGGGCGCCAATGATCCCGGATCACAGCGCAACAGAAGCCAATCTTCGTCGCCGTCATACGAAACAGTGGCGCACCTCACAAACCCAGTGGTTCACTGCCGAGTAGTCCTCTCTGCGGGGGTATTCAACGTCATCCGCAGATTTTCCTGTTCGGCGAAGCCAGTCATTCACGTCACCCCAGAGCCATATCCCCCCCGCGGTCAAGCTGAAGCACTCGGGGAACGGGAACTCGCTCAGCCGCTTCCCTCGGACCCACTGTCCTACAGCTTGTGGAGTCGTGTTGCACCTCGAAGCAATATCAACCTTCGTCACCAGGTCCTCGTACGCCCGCCGAACCCTGATGAGTTGTCTGTCCCGCTGGAGGTGGGTGATGATGACCTTCGCCGCTTCGGCAGCCGTGCTGCCCTCGCCGGTGACGGTCAGAAGGGTGAGGCCACCGTGGCGCGAGACGAGTGCATCGCATGTCTCGTAGATCGCATCGATGGTGTCGTCGGCAAGGTCATCAACCTCGAAGATCCACTCGTATTGGGTCACTGTTCCCGCCTCCTCGTCTTGCTTTTGGCCAGACTAGCACCAGTGTTTCTGATACGAAACAGTCAGTTGGTACTACCTTGGGCGCGGCTTAGAGCAAGAAACCGACGCCGACATTTTCGAGCGCATCGAAATAGGGCAGGTGATACCAGTAGACTTCACCCGGCCGTCAAGAGCTACAGGAATGTCACTTTGGTCTGATGACCTACTGATACCTGATACGGGTTTCAGGCGGCGCCCGACCCTGCCGCCGACCACCCAGAGGGCGCCACGATCCATTCCTCAGCACTTGTCATGCCGATTGCGTGGGACCCGATCCGCGGTGCGTGGCGGGAGTCCTCGGCGGGGCACAGTAGAACGACCGTCCGCGAGCCGCCGTCCCGTCCCGCGACGCCGGCGCCGGCCAGCACGCGGTTGAGCAGGCTGGCGCCGCCGTCGTAGCGGCCCAGCGGAGTGAGCCCGTCGAGCACCAGAACCTGTTGTCGCGACCATTGCTGCTCCAGCAGCTCCCATGCGGCGTCCACCACACGCTGCAGGTTCGTTCGCGACCGCGCGTCCGCGTCCGGGGCGTCGGCCCGCAGCACGACCCCGAAGTCGGTGATCCGCCGTTGCGCGGCGACCTCGCGCAGTGCCGTCATGAACGCCGCCGAGACGTCGACCGGCTCGACCCCGGTCACCTCCGCCACCTGCCGGCGGCACGCCGCCCAGCGGGACCGCCGGCAGGTCACCATCCGTACCCCGCCGTGTTCGAGCACGTGGGCTAGCCGGGCCTCCGGCCCACCACCGGCCTGAGCGACCGCCGGCGTGATGGGGCTCAGTGAGATCGATTCTGACCGCTGCGCGCTGCTGGAACCGGCCGCGGTCGGCGGGACGAGACGCTCGCCGTCCCAGCGGAGGTCGGAACCCGCTTCGCGGAGCAGCCGGGACAGCTCCAGCCCGTCGGGCAGCGGGCCGAGGCCGGGGAACCGGGCCGACACCCGGGCGGCGAGCACCGCCGGGCTCATTCCGTCCTTGGGCACGCCGGCACCGGCCTGGGAGAGCCGGAGGGCGCGGACCGCGTCGAGGTCCCGCGGGTAGAGCTCCAACCGGGCGTTGGCGAACACAGCCCCCGACGCGGCGGCGGCCAGCTGCACCAGCCGCTGCTCGGCCGGCACCAGGTCGAACCGTTGCGCGATGGCGGCCAGCGCGCGGACGACCGTGATCGGGGTCGGCAGCGGGTCGCGCCCCGCCAGGGTCACCGCCTCGTCGGCCAGCCCCGCAGCCATGTCGAGCAGCGCGGCGTCGCTCGGCGTGTCGAGCGGCTCGTCGTCGGCCACCTGCACCGCCACGACGATGCGCCCGGCGTGTCGGCGTGTCGCGAACCGCGGCGCCTCGGCGATCCCGTCCGCCTCGACGGCGGCGCGCAGCACCGCGTAGCCGTAGGCGCGGCGCCGCTCGGGAACCTCCTCCCGGACGCACCCGCGCGACGCCAGGAGCTGCTCCACGAGCTCCGAAGCCGCCGCCACACGACCTAGCCCGCGGAGGATCCTGTCCAACTCCTCCCGGACCGCTGTGAGGGCCTCCTCGGCCAGCCATCCCCGGCGCTGCGCGCCCATGATCTGCGCGACACGGCCTCCGGTGAGCCCGAACTGCTCCGCAATCTCGGCCAGCGTCGGCCAGCGGATGGCCGGTAGTTCGCCCCCATCGTCCGGCAGGCCGAGCAGCCAACGCGTCAGCTCGGCCTGGTCGACGCCACGCTTCTTTGCTGACGGGATCAGCCGCGCGGCGATCCGGTCGAGGCTCAGCGGCGCGCCAGGGCCGTCGTCCGGTCCGCGGGTCTCCCGCGCGTGCGGCACCGGTGAAGCCAGCGAGCGACGCCACTGGCTGCACCGGCTGACCAGTTCGGTTCGCGTGAGTTTGGACAGGCCCCGGGCCCGCCACAGCTCCCGGGTCGGCACGTCCAGCAGCTGCCCGACGGTGCTCGCGCCGAGCCGCTGGGCGACCGCGACGGCGCGCAGCGACAGGCCCGCCGCGTCCAGTGCCGTGTCCAGGGTCGCCTCGTCGGCCGCCTCGTCGCGCTGCTCCTGCGGGTCCTCGGTCTGCCCATACGACGTCGTCGCCGGGCGCTCCGCGTCCAGGGCGGTGAAGATGCGCTGCCACGCCTGGCGCATCGCCCCCGACGTCGGGTAGCGCTGGTCCGCGTCGCGGTGCAGCGCTTTCCGGAAGAACGCCGTCAACGGGTCGCGGACGGCAGCGTCGAACAGCTCGGAGGACAGCGTCACCTCGTCGACGAAGCGGGGATCGGTGCCATCCTCACCCCAGACAGGAATCTCCAGGCTGGCCATCTCGTGCAGGGTGACCGCCGCGGCGTACAGCTCGGCCGCGGTGTCGTAGGTGGGCCGGCGGTCGGTGCCGAGGAACGGGTCGCGGTAACCCCGCGTGCCGGCCTGCACGTCGGTGGCAGGCGCGCCGGCGAGGGAGAAGTCGAACAGGACGACCGACGAGCCGCGCTTCGGATGCCGCCGCACACCCAGGTTGTCGGGCTTGACATCGCGGTGGAAGGTATCGCGGCGGGCGAGGTAGTCGAGCACGTCGAGCAACTGGTCACCGAAGCGCTGCAACTGGTCGGGCACGAGCGCACCGCCGGTACGCAGCAGCTGCGCCAGCGTCTCCTCGCCCGCGTAATCGATCTCGATCGCGTGCCGGCTACCGAGAGAGAAGACACCGCGCTTGAGCCCGACCAGGTGCTCGTGGCGCAGCCCTTCGAGCACCAGAGCCTCGTCCCCGAGGCGCTCCTCCGACTGCGCCGACCGGCCGACCTTGAGTACCGACTCGAGGCCGTCGCGCTGCACAAGGAAGGCCCGTGCCGTGGCCCCGGTGCCGAGCACGCGGATTACCGTCGAGCCGTCGGGGACCTCGGAGCCTGCCTGCGCCTCCCACGGGTCGACCTGCTGGTCCTCGACCGGACGGGCCGGGCGGAGGATCTTGTCCAGCTCGGCGGCGAACTCCTCGACGTCGCCGAAGCGCTCGCTCACCCGGGGTGCTGTGGCGAGCTCGATGAGTGTGTCCACATCGGGCGGGGTCTCGTCGGACACCGCCGACGGGTGCAGCCCGTTCTCGGCGGCCAACCGCTCCATGAGCTCGGGACGGCCCGCCGCGGGTGGACGGCCGGTGAGCACCAGGTAGGCCGTCGCACCGAGCCCGAACACGTCGATCGCCACGGTGCCATCGGCGTCCGCGGCGAACTCGGGAGCGAGGTAGGGCGCGGCTGCGGCCTCGACATGCTGGTACGCGTGGGTGGTCGGTGCGACGCGATGGGCCGTTCGGACCGCGGAGAGACCGCGTGCGGCGGCCTGCCACTCCCCGATCCGCAGGCGAGGCTGCAACCAGCCGGCCTCCCCGGGCTCCACGACGATCGCCCGCGGGGACAGCGCGCGGTGGACCAGCCGCCGGTCGTGCGCGTAGCGGACCGCGTCGGCGAGCTGCCGCACCAATCCGAGCCGAGCCGGGAGACCCAGCTCGCCACCGTGCTCAACGAGATAGTGGTCCAGCCGCAGTGCGTCGGCCCGCTGGTCGATCACCAGCGCCGGACCCATGTCGTGGTCGAGCAGCTCACGGGGCACCAACAGACCCGGGTGGTCGATGCCCTGGCCCGCGAGGAACTCCCGCTGCGCGGCGTGGCGCACCGACTCCCGTGTCTCGGGGTCAGCTTGGCGTTCGTAGAGGTAGATGCGGATGCGCCGATGTGCGCCGGGCAGGTCCTCGCGGGTTGCGTGGTGGTCCTGCCACGTTGGACCGGACTCATAGGGCCGGGGGTCGATCTGCCACGGCCCCACGGCGACACTGCGGCGGGTCCGGTGGATCCCCACCTTCTGCAGCAGCCTGGGCAGAGACCGCAAGAACTCCGGCTGCGGCGGTGCATGAGTGACCGGCCCAAGCAGCAGATCGTCACCGATGCGCTTGAGGACACCCGCGGAACGTGCCTGATCGGGGACGTAGAGATGGTGCCGCTGCTCGGGGTCCAGCTCGCAGATCATTCCTGGTTCCGCGAGGAACACCAGCCCGCGCAGGAACGGCACCCGCAGACCGCGGTCCTTCGAGGCGGCGCGACCGAGCAGGCCTTTGAGCTCCTTGGCCTTCTGGTCCGCCAACGGCAGGGGATTGTCGAAGGTCCGGCGTCCCTTGCCCGTCAGCGTCCATGCTGACCCGTTGTTGGTCAGCCGGCCCCGATAGTTCTTGATTTCGACGAGGTAGAAGCCGCTCGGGGTGGCGACGAGCAGGTCGACCTCGCGGATGTGGCCCTGGTCGGAAACGAACGTGAAATTGGTCCAGGCCTGGAACGGGTGACGGTCGGGCAACAGGTTACGGATGTACTCGAGCGCCGATCGCTCGTGGGCAAAGGACGACGGGGTTACCTCGTGCCAGCGACCCGAGTTCGCCTCCATAGCCCTTCGCCCTCCTGGACCGTCGCCGCCGGGTCTGGACGGGGTCTGGACGTTAGCGTGTCCCGCCCGGCCGTGCGCGAGGGTCTGTTGCGTAGGCGGGAAGCAGCCGAGGTGAGGTCCAGGTAAAATCTTGCACGCACATGCCGGCCGGTCCGTTTGCTGGGCCTGGAGAGACGATACAGCGCGAACATGGGAAGTGATCCCGACGCCGCTCGCTATGGTCTCGCAGTGACCAACGACTCTGTGCACGACAGGTACGAAGACGGCGAGGACTGGCAGGAGGTCGAGGAACCGCAGACGTGCGCCGAGTTGACGGAGGTGGCCGGTGACTGGCGGGTATCTAGCGAGGACCGGATGCGCGCAGCGTCGCAGCTTGTGGTTGAAGATCAGATGACTGGTCGTGACCTGCTGTTGGCGTTCACGGTCGATGCTGACGTAAACGGACCCGAACGCGTTGCGGCGATCCGTCGTCTCCTCGCGATGGACTCGGCATCGGTAGCCGCCGTGCACTGGTTGATGTGGAAGACCCACTTTGGCGACCTTGAACTCCCAGAGAAAGCCGAGGCGAACGATCTACTGACTGGGCATCGGCTCGCCGAGCAGGCGCGTCGTGGGCGAGTAGATGGGCTCGATATCATCGTTAACGACACTTATCTTGACGATTTCCATCGTGTCTGGGCGGGAGTCGAGCTGATTGGTATACAAGGAGTCATGGCATATGAACGAATAAAGAGAGCGTTCACAGTCTCTGCGCTGACGTTCTTTGGTACAGATCTCATCGAGCGCGGCGAAACAGACGACGAAGGCGCGATCATCGGATATTATTTACTCGATTCTATGATCGCCGATCGTCGGCTCTCTCTTGCCGAGCGAAAAAATGCTGCTGAAATGATTGCTGATATCGACCCGCGCTACGACAACCCATTATTTCGCGCCCTCTTGCATGAACCCGCTGAGTGATGGCTAATGTACTTCGTCTTCTGCGGCTAAGGTTTCGGGAGGTTACCTGCTCAGGCCATTGGTGCGCGATCAAGGTGACGCAATCGAGTTTGCGCTGGAGGACGACCCGGGTGAGTACGACAGGACACGCAGGCGATCGCTCTTGAGGTGTCCGTCGCTCCTGCCGCTTGACGTCCACCGGCTACAGATTGGGCACTGCACAGGCTCTACCGTGATACCGCGAAGTTGCTCGCCGAGACAGGCATTGAAGTAGACCGCATCACCGTGTACCGCTCGGCACAGCGCTTCACATCCCTATGGACCGAGGCAGCTGGCGCGTGCCCGAGCTACCACCGTGCGGTGTCCAACGGACTGTCCAATAACTCCAGTGCTCTGGGTGCTTCTGGTGCCTCTACGACGTAACTGCGGCAAGCGAAATGCCAGGTAGTCGTACTCCTATCAGGTGGACTTTGAACTGAAATCGGAAGGTCGGCGGTTCGACCCCGCCCCTGGCCACCAACCGCAGGTAGATCGGTTATGACAGTGGAACTGTCAAGATCGATCCCCGCAATATCCCCACCTTTGGCGCGACACATTGTGGCGCCCACGGGGGTCGCTCTGCATGGTGCGTGTAGCGATCAAGGGTGCGGATACCGGGTCTGCCGATGAGCTCCAACACCCGCAGAGCTGCCCGCGTCAACCTCGGGGCCGAGGCTACCCGCAGCCGTGCTTGCTCAACTCCCCGACATCAACACCGCCATCGCTTGGTCCAACGGCTGGCCGCGTATCTCGCCGTGTGCCGCCCACCGCTGACTAGAGATCGCCCGCTCGGCAGCATGTGAGTGCGTCGCTCCTTGGCGGATCAGCCGCGGGGAGAAGTGAGATGATCCAGGTCATGCGCGCACCGGATGACCCCTATCCTGACACCCTCCACAGAATAATCGAGGCGCGCATCGCGGGTGACGAGGTGAACGCATTGAAAGTTTTGGTGGGGATTCGCTTCGAACCAAGGCTACGCAGGCCAGAACGGTGGCCATCAAGGACGGTCATTGCGAAGATCTACGCGCGCGATAACTACCACTGCCGGTATTGCGGTGAGCGCGTGATTCTGACAGCAGTCATGCGATTGGTGGCGCGACTGTACCCGAAACAGTTCCCATATCACCCGAACTGGAAAGCTGATTCAACACACCCGGCCTTCGTGTCACGATCAGCGACTCTCGACCACGTCGTGCCGATCGCCGACGAAGGCGATCCGGTTGACCCGGCGAATCTGGTAACCGCATGCTGGGGCTGTAATCGGCGCAAAGGTGACCTACGGCTCGATGAGATCGGATGGTCGTTGGTCGAGCTGGCGGACAAGGCATGGAAGGGCCTCACCGAACTTTTCTTCCCACTGTGGGAAGCCGCGGGACGGGTCTGCTGGACGGACTTGGGCGGACCTCGCCGGCTGAGGTTGCGGGGCTGCTTGAGCGTATGCTCTTCGACTCCAGGAAACTGCCGCGCGAGGAGCACGTAGGCGCCAGGTTCGAGCTGTTCCGTGTGGCCTCGCAGCTGGGCGCCGCCGGTCATCCGGTCGTCGCCGGGGTTGCCGCGCTCCACAACCACAAGTCATACCATCCGACAAACGCACTGTTCATCGGCATTAGAAGAGGACATTCTGCCGTCCGCTCGCTTCGGCGGTGTTGCCGGGTGCGCGCGTGGGTAATCTGCTGGTCTTCGCTTCTCAGCCGGTGGACTCAGCGACCATAGCTGCCGCATCAGGCCTGCCGATGATTTCCAACACGCGGGCGGTGTCCTCCGAGGCGATCTTGCGCCGAGGTAGTAGTCCTGCGTCACCGACACTTGGGCTTGCCCGAGCTGGTCGGCGATCTTGCTGGCCGGCACCCCGGCATCGTCAAGGAGTATGGCGGCCGTCTTGCGAAACGCATGTGAAATCACCCAGGGGTAAGCCGATGCGCCGAACACGCCGCGGAGGTCGGCTTGGGTGTCGCTCGGATCCCGGAGCAGACCCGTAGGTGAGGTGAACAACACACCCCACTCGTTGGATACGGCCCACTGCTTCCGACGCCGCAGCATGTCCAGCGCCCACGAGGGCAACCGCCCTGTCCTAATCCTCTCCCACCCTGGATGCCGTACTCCCGCATTATTCGATGAGTGATTCAGACACCCGAAACGGCACGCCGTTGCTGTCCTGGCTGTACTGGCGCCCGGCGTTCTTAGCGATCTTCCGCTCGATCTCGCCGTCGAGATCGACACCGTTCATCTCGGCCAACGCGAACAGGTAAAGAGCCACGTCAGCCAGCTCCTCACCGAGATCAGGCTGGGCACGACGCCAGGCCTGGAAGCTTTCTGCGATCTCGCCGTGCAGCAGCATGAACTCCAGCGGGACATCGCTCGTGTTGAACCCTTTGACGATCTTGTTTGCCCAGGTGAGTTGCTGGGCTTCCTTGATCTCCAAGGCTCCTCCGCGGGGGACGACCGGTCGTGGGCGGCGGCAGCCTATCCCTCTCCCATCGGAGCGTGTCGAGTGCGTCACGGTCGGCTATCGGATGTCCTCCAACCGGACCACGGGTAGGTATGGAGCGAGCGTGGTGACTACGCGCTCGTAAGCCGTGATGAGGGACGCTATGTCGGCGAGGCTCGCCGCTGCCGGACCGTCTCTTTCTAGCAGCCGGGCGCGGATGACCGAGGCAGGCGCGGTCAGGTGGGCCAGGACGCCGTCCCGACGGGCCACCAGCGCGGCCAGGTCGTAGGCGTCGGCGTCAGTGAGGCGACTGCACCCATGGCGCAGCGGGCCGTAAACCAGCTCGCTGACGAAGCTGCGATCGAGAGCGAGTCGTTCAGGTCGGGACAAGATCCGTTGGTAGCGCTCGGCCAGGTTGACTCCATCTGGACTTCGGACTGAGTGGACGATGGTGAATCCGAGATCGCGCGCCAGCTGGTGGGCTAGGGTGCTCTTCCCTACCCCGTCACAACCCTCCAGCACGACCGTTCGGTGACCTGAGATGGCGCCGAGTTCCATGGTCAGATCAGCGATTCCAGCGATGGAACATCCGACACCTGGGCGTGGATGGAGTACTGGATCATGAGGTTGCGCCAGTTCGGCTCCCGACCGCGGGCAAAGGTCCATGACGGCGTCGGGTGCCAGGCGATGATTCGTCGACCGAGGGCCGTCGCGGCGCCAATCAACACTGCGGCGCCGCATGGTGTTTCCGGGCCGGTGGTGTCGACCACGAGGAGTTCGGCACCGAGCAACTCCGTCCAGTCCTGACATGTTGCAACCAACGGGTTCGCCACCCCGGAGCGCCCGGCCTGGTGCACGCGGTAGCCACGGTTCTCCAGCAACGCGATGATCTGGGTCCAATCGGTGCTGGTGTAGTACGGGGAGCGCTCGCAGACGGCCAGCGGTCCGGGCTCGGGCGCCGCTGGCTTGCACTCCGATAGGCAGCGAGCGTGGTGGACGAGGCGATCGACGGCCAGGCGCACAGCGGTGGTGAGCTGGCCCAGGTTTTGATCCCGGGATGCCTCGAAACGGCTCCCATTGTCGACCCGCACCGCGAGATGATCGACGCGGACGATCTCGGTTACCACACTTTGGATGAGGGCATCAGGAAAGTGCAGTGCCGCACCGTGCTCCGCGGCTCCGTAGGTCTGAAAGTCTGTGGTGAGCACAACGATGGGCACACAGAGCGCCGCGGCGTAGCCGATCTCCATGCACACACCGTCATCCAGGCTTGGCCCGTGCAGGACAGCAAGGAGGCCCTGCAGGTGGGCGAGCTGTTCGCAGTCCAGCTCGAACAGCCGACGGCCTTTCACCTCGGCGACAAGGTTTTCCTCATCGGTATCGCAGAACGGCAGAAACACTTCGCTCATCCCGACCGCCGTGCCAAGCTCCTGAGCGATCAGGGCACCGAGAAGCCGATCATGAGCCGCGAACACGCGATGTGCGACATAAAACACCGGCTCGCTCCATGGTTTGAACAGCGGTTCGGCATTAATCACTACTGAGCTGGATAGCAGGTAGGGCTGCGTGGCGGCTCGCCGCGTGCACAGCCCACTCCAGCGCCACTGTGTCATCGATCCCGGCAACCCGGGCGGCGAGGAACGTGCCGGCCAAGGTGTCTCCGGAACCGGTCACGTCGACGGTCGCGACGTGCGGCGGGATGACCCGAGCAACACAACGACCAGAGCGGATCAGCTGCGCTGGCCCTGGCCCGTCGGTGACGAGAACCTCCCGAAGATCGCGAGTGGAAACAGCGTCGGTCAGAAGGTCATACTCAGCGGCGTTGACGAAAATCACGTGCGCCATCGGCAATGCGTTTACCGCCGCGGTGATCGACTCGGCGGCGCTAGGTAAGAAGAAGTCGAGGCTGAACGGCATCGAAGCGCGCACCGCAACGTTGAGCACTCTGGCGATGTCGAGGGGACGCCGACAGCACACGTGGTAGTAATCATCGCGCCGGGCGCGGATCTGTTCGATGGCGTGGGCCGTGAGGTGCGCCGAGGCGCCGTAATCGGCGTCAGTGTCAACGAGTACTCCATCGGCGTCGTAGGTCAGCGTGAAGACCGCAGACCTTCCGGCAACAGTCCTGACACCGGACAAGTCGAGAATACGGAGTTGCGGGTCGTGTAGAATCTGACTCAGGTCAGTTCCCACTAAGGACAGTGGTCGGGATGTGAGGCCAGCTTGTGCCGCGGCGAGCGCCACGTAAAGCGCCGCTCCGCCGATACTGGTAGTACCCGCCATCCCGTCCCGATTGCTATGGTCGATCGAAATGCTGCCCACCACGCCGAGCTGGTTCACGGAAGATCCCCTTTTTCGCGCACATGGGCCTTACTGTTGGGCATGCGTGCAATCGATCACATCGATACACATTGGGCGACGCGGGCATAATCTCGTGCCAGGTCGGTTGAGGTGCAGTCGCTTGAAATAGATGAGCACCAGATGCATCCACCACGTGGGCTCGGCGACCGCTGGGATGCTGATTTGGTAGCCATTCCGCTCGATCAACTCGCGGTAGTCGCTGGCCCGGTCGGTGACGCAACGTTGCAGGAGAGTGCGCAGAGTTTCATGGGCGATCGGACTTCGTGGGAGGGCTACGCCGAGGGACGGTCCGAGCCTGGTCACCATGCCTGAGTCCACCGGGATGATGCCGCAATGGTAGCCGCGCGCATAGAGCACCGCGCACTGCGCTACCTTGAACGATGCATGATTCACCTGTGCTGCGAACTTGCGAATGAGACTGTCCGGATCGGAATCGAGTATGTCGTCCCGCTCACGGGCAACGAAACCTGTCAGCGAGCGGAGGTAGCCAATCCGCGCGACCGGCAGCCCGAGTGGGCGGACCAGGCAGGCCAGCTCCGCGTCATCGAGGGCTACGAGCTTCTCAAATCCCAGAGCATTCGCCTCGGCGACCACTCGCGCATAGGTGTCGACCACGGAGTAGGAGATTCGCGTCGACCAGCCGGCGGCGAGCATGCGTATTCGAGGATCGGTAACAGAGGTCGGCCACCACCGGTTGTTGTCGTGGTTTGCTTCCACGGCGGTGCGCACTTCCGGAAGCGCCGCAATGCTCCGCACGATGTCGAAAACTCGTGCGGAAAATTGAGGATCGAGTGTCCCTGCCGTCATGCCACTGTGCCGATTCCTTTTCTGGTCATTGCGTGTATCGCCATCGCGAGGTTGGAGGACAGTACCGGCATGCCGAAGGTCTCTTCGAGCTCGGCGAGCAAGCCGAGTGTCGGCCAGCCGGTACAGGACAGCACGATCGCCTGCGCACGCGCCAGCTCCGTCTGGCCGATCTGACCAAGTAAACGGTAAATGTCTGCCCGACTGACTTGTGAGTACCCGTCGTCACGATTCAAACTCGACTGCGAAGCTACCGTGATTCCCCGCCCCATGAACGCGCGGACCTCGATCGCGGTAAGCCAGTGTGGGTATGGCGCAACCAGCACTATACGGTCGATCAACATCCGGTTTAGGGTCGCGACGAGAGCATCGAAGGCGCTCGCAACGGAAAGCGAGACCTCCTCTCCCTCGGTGAAGCCAGCGGAGGTGCAGGCCAACAGTGTCGTGGCTAGCGGAAGCCGCGAGACTTCCTCCAACGACGCCGGCACCGCCGAGGTCAACTCCCGCAGGAACCGATGGTCGAGGGCAGTGGCGCGGCTAGCGGGGACCAACCGAGCGTAGTGGAAGACCACGCGGTCGAGCCCGAGCCGGGGAAGCTCGGCTTCCACGATCGCGTTCGCCCAAGGGACGAGCACGCCGACGTGAATGGTTTCGGGCAACGCTGCGTGCGCCTGATCAAGCACGGTAGTCGCGGAGTTAGGCGGCACAGGGTTCACCGTACAAGAAACGCGGCGCATGTCCGGTGACCGTCAGGTCCGCCGTCTCGTATAGCGGTGCAGTAGTACCCTGCTCGACGACCTGGATCGAGTAGGAGCCCAACCGACGGTACCACGTTCCAAGGTCAGTGACGAAAAACGAATGCAACCCGATCAACCGTAGACCCAGGGGATAGGTCCTCTGTTTCATCGGCTCATCCCAGATGTGGTCGATGTCAGCTTTCCAGGTGAGAAAGTGCTCCGCAGAGGGTACCGGCTGGGACATCCCTTGCCCTGCGAGGGGAGTCCCTGGGAACACTCGAGCCTGCCGCACGTTGGTGCGGTGGCATAGCAGCCCGGCGTCATAGATACGCTGCAACCAGGTGAGATTCGCGAGATGCGTAGCGTGGGTTTCGCCCGGAAGCCCATAGATGAGGTTCAGACCCGGTAGAAGCTTGGGTAAACCACCCGGACCGCGATCGGCGCCGACCTCGTTGATGTGCTCTACAGCTCGCAGGAGAATCTCTGGGGTACAGGTCAGCAGGTTGCGTCGGACGACAGCCGGATCGAAGGTTTCCACACCCATCGGAGCGCAGTTTCCCTCAGTGCAGTAGGTGCTGACAAGCTGGGCAATGCGTAATCCGTTCGGAGAGGCCACCGCCAAGGGATCCGCGTTATCGATGTGCAGCACCTCAAGACCGGGGCAGGCCGCGTGGACGCCGGATAGTAAACGCTCGACAGCGTCGACGTCACGATTCTGGTAGGAGAAGAAGCAGGTTTGCTGGCCCAGTCGGAAGTTTCGGACGCCAGCCGAAGTCAATCGTGCGACCTCGTCCAGGACATCGTCGATACCTCGGAAGTCAAGGAGTGGTGCCTTGACCGGCTCATTACAGAAGCTACAAAACTGACGTCGGGTGCAGCCGCGGTACAGCTCGATCTCGGCGATCGGACACCAACGCAGCTGGGCGAGTAGATCCTGATAGGACTCCCGGTCAGCCCGGAGCCGATCGTAGGGGCAGGTCGGTTACTCCCGACCAGCAGGTTCCCAGAGATGATCGTATTGGTATGGATAGCGTCGAACAGACCCGCGTAGGCGGCTGGCTCGGCCAACACGCAGGTCGCAAGCGGGCCAAGGAGGACTCGACTTCCACGGACACACGCGAGCGCGCGGGCGAGTTCGTCGACCGTCGCGTTCTCGGCGTGCAGATGCACAGACGGCACCTTGTCACCGGCCACGACAACTACAACGGTCGCATCCGTCAGAACCTGGATCGCCCGATCGCGATTCACGGTCGCGGAATAGGTCCGCGGATCTGACTGGGGCGGCGGGATGGACGGAGCGCCGCCGTTGAGACACCAACGGACGTCATCGATGGTCAGGTACCGGACGTCGGCACAGGGGTACGCCTTCCGCAGCGCCGAGTAGGCATCACGCACATAGGTCGACAGATACGGCGGAACGCCGAGACCGCTCGGCTCGACGGTGTAGCCATCCAGGATCGCCATCGTCGCGGACATGCCGCCTCCTTTCATCGCGGGAGGGAAGGAAACCGGAGTTCACTGGTGGACACGGCACCTTCGCATGACGCCTGTAGGCGGATGTCGAGGACACGCGGCGAGTGTTTGGCTTGCAGCGGGCGCCGCCGCCGCACAACGGTGACCGTCGTAACGGGTCGACGAGGCGGGTCGATCAGGGTGCATGTTCGGCATGCTCCCACCTTCGGCATGACTCACAGGGCGCCCACGGGGGTCTCCCGGCTGGTGCCGGCAGCGATCAGAGCTGTCTTTTCAGATCCGCCGATGATCTCCAACACCCGGGCGACGTCCTCTGAGGCGATCTTGTGTCCGAGGTAGTAGTCCTGCGTGACCGACACTTGGGCTTGGCCGAGCTGGTCGGCGATCTTGCGGGCGGTCACCCCTGCATCGTCGAGGAGTGTGGCTGCCGTCTTGCGGAATACGTATGAGGTTACCCAAGAGTAGCCGATCCGCTGGAACACGTCGCGGAGGTCGGCTTGGGTGTTGCTCGGGTCACCACATCCGGGCTATCCACCTCCTGGAACTTAAGTCCATGATCCTCGGTGGTCGGGTGCTGCGCGCCCGCACCCCGGGAGGTGTCGAGCAGGAGGTCTACGCCTACTGCTGACCTACCAGGCACTGCGCATCGCGATCACCGACGCCACCATCGGACGGCCCGACATCGACCCGGACCACGCCAGCTTCAGCGTCGCGCTCAACGCCGCTCGTGCCCAGCTCGTCCAGGCCTACGGGGTGATCGCCGATTCCGTTATCGACCTCGTCGGGGTCATCGGCCGCCAGGTCCTGCAGGCACGCATGCCCGCTCGGCGGTTGCGCACCACCCCCGTCCTCACTCGTCGCGAGGACACTCACGAGATTCCGCACTCGGTAACAGGCAAGACCCTTCACAACCAGCCACGCCGACAGATTAGGCGCTAGGGATCATCCGATCGACAAAAGTTGTCGATGTCGTGCCCGTGTGCCACGCTCGGAGGCGACCCTCCGTGCTGAGGGATACAGCCGGCCTGCCGGTACAACCCCATATCGCTGGCTGTCGCACATCCGGCCAAAAGGGACGCAGAGACCTCGTCTCCCGCACGGAGACCATAGGGCGACCCTGTCGGATAGGCGGCCGCGCGGCGGTGTTGAGCCGGTCTAGCAACCGCCAGCTCGTCGAGTCCGACGCCACCACTGCGAACAACTCGGCGTACACCGCGACGTCGGAGATTGTGGTGGCCCCGTCGGCGACCGCGACCGCCATGTCAACCAGAACCCCACCCGGATCATGACGGACGCGATGCTTGCCCAGCCCGACCAGCACCTGTGACGGGCCCTCTCTACATCAGTGCCAGCCGGGTGCCATGCCCCGAGTCGTCTCGATTTTCGTCTCATTCGCCTTCGTTCGCGGGCGTCCGCCGGCTATCACGAGGCTGTTCCGGCGCAGGTCATGGACGGTGCCGACCGGAGACGGACACTGCACCGGAGTCCTGAAAATCGGAAGGTCGGCGGTTCGACCCCGCCCCTGGCCACTCCGCGGCATCTGGGCCCTGAGCAGCGCATGTCCGGCGAGCTGATAATCCCACCCCCTCGACTTGCTGTTCGATCATGGAACGGCCCCTCTGAGAGAACAGCGGGCGAGCGCGGGTCGTTGGCCCCGCTACGTGCCGGGATGATCACGTTCAGTACCGTTGTCCGCCACATGCCGAAAGCTGCCCGCGTTCTCGCCGCACTCAAGCGCGATGGCTGGACCGAGACCCGTCGCCGCGGATCGCATCGTGTCCTGGTGAAGGACGATCGGCAGCGCATCTGGGCTTCCATGAGGGCGTTGACCTGGGCGGGCCGGCGATGGCTCGGATCGCCAAAGACTACTGCTCCACCCTTGCTGAGCTACGCAAGCCATAGGACGATGATCACCATGAGCACCACGCTGCGAGCTGAGTTCTTCTTCGATGACGAGGCGCACACCTGGCACTACCGCGTGCCTGCGCTGCACATCAACGGCGGCGGCACGGCTACCCGCGAAGACGCCCAGTGCGAGTGCATGGACGCGATCGAGTTTGCGCTAGAGGGCGACCCGGGCGGGTACGACAGCGACACTCAGGCGATCGCCCTCGAGGTGTCCGTGGCTCCTGCCGCCTAACTCCGCCGGCTGCGGACAGGGCGCTGCTCAGGCTCTACCGCTATGTCGAGGCGCTGCTCGCCGAGCCGGCATCGAAGTAGATCACGTCACTGTCAGGAACGTGACCACCGCCAGCACCCGACGGTGATCGTCGTCGGTAACGGTCACCGACACCCGACTGACCCCTGCTGGCGGGTATGTACGTTGGGTGCTTGCTGTGAAGACGAAAGCATGCCGGGGATTGATAGTGGGCGTAGAGCGCTCTCCGGCCGCGTCAACGGCTAGAACCAACATTGGGAAGGACCGCCAAGCCGCTGGCTGCCAGCGCTGGAACCATACGGCGATGTGGCCGGGGCCGATCGGATTGGAAAACCGCTCGACATGCCGCGGTTGTGGCGGTCGCCGAGCCGCAGATCAAGGGAGTCATGATCCATGTCAGAGTGGAAGCCCGTGCACGCAGGAATGGCTGGCACGATCGATGTGGGCGGCGATTTGACGGTCAACCGCCTCGGCCTCGGCTCCATGCGTCTCACCGGTGACGGTATCTGGGGGCAGCCCGCCGACCGCGACGAGGCGAAGGCGGTGTTGCGGCGCGCGATCGAGCTCGGCGTCAACTTCATCGACACCGCCGACTCCTACGGGCCTAATGTCAGCGAGGAGCTCATCAGCGAGACGCTCTACCCGTACCCGGATGATCTGGTGATCGCGACCAAAGGCGGCCTTGAGCGCCCAGGTCCGGGACAGTGGCAGGCCAACGGTCGGCCCGAGCACCTCATCGAAGCCTGCGAGGGAAGCTTGCGGCGGCTCAAGCTCGACCAGATCTCGCTCTACCAGTTCCACCGGCCCGACCCGGCAGTGCCGCTGGAGGACTCGATCGGTGCCCTGGTCACCCTCAAGGAGCAGGGCAAGATCCGGCACATCGGGGTGTCCAACGTCACCGAGGACCAACTGCGGCGCGCACAGCGGCTCACCCCCATCGTGTCGATCCAGAACCGCTACAACGTCGAGGACCGCCAATCGGAGTCGCTGGTCGACCTCTGCGAGCAGGAGCAGATGGTCTTCCTGCCGTGGGCGCCGATCCAGAATCTTGACCGGAACCGGATCGTGCGGGCGATAGCGCAGCGCTACGACGCGACACCGCGGCAGATAGTGCTCGCCTGGCTGCTGGCCCGGTCGCCCTCGATCCTGCCGATCCCGGGCACCGGGTCGGTGTCACACCTGGACGACTACGTCGCCGCCGCGGCGATCAAGCTGGCCACAGCCGATGTCGCCGCCCTGACCGACAACGCCAGCTAAGACACGGCGACCCCTCAACCGAAGAAGACCTCGGCCTCTGCCCGGCGCTCCGGTGGCACTGTCTTGACTGCTGCGGTGGCGTCGGACACGATCGCGGCGTCGTCCCGCTGCAGGCATCGCAGGACCCACTGGCACACCCGGTCCACGGAGAAGGGCCGTTCGGGCATCAGGATGGCATTCGCTCCACCGGCCATTCCGGAGTGCAGCGCGATCCAGCCCGCATTGCGGGCCCATCACCTCGACGACGGCCGCCCGGTGGTGCGATTCGGCGGTGGGTCCGTAACCGGTCGATCGCCTCGGTCGCGATGTGCACCGCGGTGTCGAATCCGACGGTGTAGTCGGTGGCGCTCAGATCGTTGTCGATGGTCTTAGGCACGCCGACCACGGCAATTCCGTCCTCGTTCAGCCGGCTGGCCACCCCCAGGGTGTCTTCGCCGCCGACCACGATCAGGGTATCCACGTCATGCTAGGCGAGCGTCTGCTTGATCTTCTCAGCGCCGCCGTTGCGGTACGGGTTAGTGCGCGAGGTGCGCAGGATGGTGCCGCCGAGTGGGAGGATGTGCTCTACGTCAGCCAGACTGAGCGGCTGAATCAATCCTTCCATCGGCCCCCGCCAGCCATCTCGGAAACCGATGATCTCGTGCACATAGACCTCGATGCCCTTGCGGACCACTGCCCGGATCACCGCATTGAGACCTGGACAATCACCACCGCCCGTGAGCACGCCAATGCGCATGTCGATTCGCCCCTCCCGGATTGACGGTCCTCGTCAGGTTCCACGGCGCGTGAGGAAAGGGCAATTGCTCCGATCCGTGGTGTGCGGGGAGCTTGGGGCGGTGGCGCCTCGTCTCGTCAGCTCTGCCAGGGCCATCAGCAGCGCCAGCAGCATGAAGCCACAAGCGGCTAGCAGGGCATCGGAGACCGCGATCGAGTAGTCGTGGCGGGCGCGGATAAGGACGTAGTAGAAGATCGAGGCCAGCGTCGCGGTGCCGATCGCCCCGCCGATCCGCTGCATGGTCTGCACCGCTCCGCCGGCCACACCGGCCATCTCCACCGGCACGTGCTGCAGGGTCAGCGTCATGTTGGGTGAGGTCACCATGCCGCCGCCGAGCCCGGCCACGAAAAGCGGCCCGACGATCGCCCACGCCGCGGCGTCACCGGTGATGTGCCGTAGTACCAGCGCGGTTACGATCATCCCGACCAGCATCGCGGTCAGCCCGTACACCGTCAGCCAGCGCCCAACCCGGGACACCAACCGGCCGGCGATCACCGCGGAACCGCCAGCAGCAGCGCAGCCACCGCCCACAGCGGCCAGAGCCGGTTCAGACCGCCGCTGTCTGCGTCGACCATGGGTATCAGCAGGCTCAGCACGCCACCACCGAGGAGCAGCGAACCGGGCAGGTCCAGGTGCGTACCGCGTCTACTGTCCCCGGCGGTGGAGGGCACGAACCGGGTTGCCAGCACCAGCGCGACGACGCCGATCGGCACGTTGACGTAGAACACCCAGCGCCAGTTGTCGGGGCCGTGGATCACGGCCAGGATCAGCCCGCCGATCACCGGGCCGGCCGCGGTGGCCAGCCCGACCGTCCCGCCGAGGATCCCGAACGCGCGGCCGCGCTCAGCACCCCGGAACAGCTGCTGGATCAGCCCCGAGTTCTGCGGGATGAGCATGCCACCGGCGACGCCTTGGAGCAGCCGGGCGGCGATCAGCAGCCCGATGCTCGGCGCCGCGCCGGTCAGGGCACTGGTCACCACAAATGCCGCCAGGGCGATCAAGAACATGGGGCGCCGCCCGAGGGAATCGCCCAGCCGGCCCGCCGGCACCAACGTCAGCCCCAAGGCCAGGGCATAGCCCGACACCACCCACTGCGCGGTCGCCTCCGACACGGCCAAGTCCCGCTCGATGGAGGGCAGCGCGACATTGACGATGCTCACATCGAGCAACACCATGAACGCCGCGAACTGGGTTACCGCCAACGCCCGCCACCGCCCCGGATCGGCCACCTCGCGCGGTGCAACCTCCGGCCTCACCTGGCCCTCGGTCCGGGTGTCCGCGGCCGCCGAGTCCGGGTGCATCGATCCCATGACGGCCACTATCACGCCCAGGCCTGCTTGCGTCTTCACCGCCAGCGCCCAACGTGGATACCCGCCAACAGGGGTCGGCCAGGCACCGGCGTCACCGCTCCAGCAGCGCGCCAATCGCGTCCGCTGAAAGATCAGGCTTGGACAAGAACCCGGCCGCTGGGCTTGCCTCGATCAGATCGGCGAACTCGTCCTTGGCGTAGGCTGAGATCAAAATCACACTCCCCTCGTCGACGCCGCTGTCCACAAGCTCTCGCGCAACAGCGAAGCCGCTCTCACCGTTGAGTTCGATGTCGACGAGCGTCACATCCGGACGCAGCTCACCGGCACGTGCCAGCGCCTCCTCGCCGGTCGAGGCAACCGCGACGACATTCACCCCCTGCCGCTCGAGCAGCGCGCGGGCCGCCTCGCGGAAGTCCGCGCTATCGTCGACGATCAAGCAGCGTAGTCCCACCTGCGAAGCATACGGGCGCGACCGGCGGGGCCCCAATGCAGCTAGCGCCAATTCGCGGTGCGCAGCCATACCCGTGCCTGCCCGAACCGGAGTTTGGAGCTTCCACAGCTCGTGATCACGGCTGACGGTATAGGTCTTGGACGTGGACCCAGTGATGCTCGCAGAGTGGATCGTGTCAGCGATGAGATCTCTCAAAGGAACACACCATGTTTTTGCAGAACCAGCGCGTTGCCATCGTCGGTCAGATGGCCGCGCGGCCGCCGTCGACGGACAGGGTGACGCCGTGGATGTTCGACGCGTCGTCGCTGGCGAGGAATACGACGGCCTTGGCGACCTCTTCTGGTGTGCTGGGGCGCCGGGATGGGATGGGGGCGAGCATCGGCGCGAGCCGCTCCTGCATCTCCTTCGTCGACGTGACCTTCGCGGTGAGGGTCGGGCCGGGTGCCACGGTGTTGACTCGGACGCCCGCGGGCCCGTACTCGTCGGCCCAGGACTTGGTTAGCGAGTGGATCGTGGCCTTGGTGGCGCTGTAGAGGGCGGATTGGGCCATGCCCAAGAGCCCGTTGATCGAGCCGATGTTGATGATCGCTCCGCTGCCGCGCGCGGCCATCGCCGGCGCGACGAGTCCGGTGAGCAGGAAGGCGGCCTTGACGTTGATCGCCAGCGCGCGGTCGATCAGGTCCTCGCCGACCTCGGCGGTCGGGGTGGGCGTGATGAGCATCGCGGCGTTGTTCACCAGGATGTCGAGCGGTCCGCCGGCCACGGCGTGGGCGGCGTCGGCGAGTTCGCGGACGGCGGCAGCGCGGACGAGGTCGGCGCCGAGGAAGGTGGCGCGGCCACCGTCCTCGGGAAGTGGATTGTTCAGTTCAACGGTGCTCGAGATAAAATGGACCAGCAAGTCCAGAAAGGGGATGGTTGGGGTGGTGCGAACACTGACCCGGAAGGGTGCCGCGACGCGGCAGCGGATCGTCGAGGGTGCGGCAGCGGAGATCCGCGAGCGAGGCGTGGCCATCACCACCCTCGACGACGTGCGTGCCAGGACCGGCACCAGCAAGAGCCAGCTGTTCCACTACTTCCCTGGCGGCAAGGAGGAGCTGCTGCTGGCGGTGGCCCGCTACGAGGCCGACCGCGTGCTGACCGACCAACAGCCGCAGCTCGGCGACCTCACCTCGTGGCCGGCGTGGCTCGCCTGGCGCGACACGGTCGTGGCCCGCTACCTCGGCCAGGGGCAGCACTGCCCGCTCAACGTGCTCGTGTCACAACTGGGCCGAAACACACCCGGCGCGCAAGCCGTGGTGACCGAGCTAATGCGCCAGTGGCAGTCGGAGATCACCGCGGGCATCCGGCACATGCAGGACGCCACCGAGGTCGACCCGGAGCTGGACGCCGACCGTGCGGCGGCCGCCCTGCTCGCCGGGATCCAAGGCGGCGTCCAGATGATGCTGTCCACCGGCCGCATCACCCACCTCGAAGCCGCACTCGACGTGAGCATCGAAAACCTGCGGAACAGCGCACGGAGCAATTTTGCAGTTAGCAGGTATGCAAAGAGTCCAGCCGGCCGGGAGAGCAGATAGGCGTTGGCCCTGACGACATGTGCCCGTCGTGAGACGACTCTCAAGGTCATGGACGTGATCACTCAATCACCAGAGGCCTCCGCCGAAGTCGCGGAGGTGGTCGGCCCTACCGCCGGCCGAAAGTACGCCACCGAGCTCGTCGGGACGTTCATCTTCCTGTTCACCATCGCCGCCGCCGTGCTCAGCGGCAGCGCGTTGGCCCCGCTGGCCATCGGCTCGGCCCTGATGGTCATGATCTACGCCGGTGGGCACGTCTCCGGTGGCCACTACAACCCCGCGGTGACCCTCGCCGCGCTGGTGCGCGGCCGGATCGGACTCCTCGACGCCGTCGGATACTGGGTTGCCCAGATCGTGGGTGGCCTGCTCGGGATGGCGCTGGCCCGCTGGGTGATCCACCCAGCCCTGGTCACCACCATGACCCTGTCCGGTCATCTGCTCGCTGCCGCCTTCGTGGCCGAACTGCTGTTCACCTTCGCCCTGTGCTACGTGGTGCTCAACGTCGCCACCAGCAAGGACCACCCGAACAACTCGTTCTACGGTCTGGCCATCGGCTTCACCGTGGTGACCGGCGCGATTGCCGTAGGCGCAATCTCCGGTGGCGTGTTCAACCCGGCTGTGGCCATCGGCGGCGCCGCGATAGGCCTCTTCGCCTGGGCCACGCTGTGGGCCTACCTCGTGGCCCAGATCGTCGCCGGCGTCGCCGCCGGGCTCGTCTTCCTCTTCCTCAACCCCGACGACAAATGATCCGCCCGGGGGCGTTCCGGTCCAGCCGGACGCCCCCGGGCGCGGAGCCAAAACGTTGACACGTCAAAGGACTGGACATGGGCATCTTCCGCACAAACAACATGCTGGCCGGCGCGATAGCCGTCGCGCTGCTCCTCAGCGGGTGCTCCAGTGGTATCACGGCCACCAGCGAACCGTCTGCCGTGGCACAGCCGCCAAACGCCCAGAACTTGGAACAGGCTTACGTCAGCGTGGTGCAGAAAGTGCTGCCCTCGGTCGTGCAGATCACCACCGGCCGTGCTCTCGGCTCCGGCATTGTCTTCGACACCCAGGGCAACATCGTCACCAACGCTCACGTGGTGGGCCAGGCCACCACGTTCGAGGTGCGTCTGGCTGACAACCCGCAACCACTCCCGGCCACCCTGGTCGGTACCTACCTACCCGATGACCTTGCCGTCATCAAGCTCGACCACGCACCGTCGTCGGTGCACCCAGCGCACTTCGGTGACTCCGCCAGGCTGCAGGTCGGCGACATCGTCATGGCCATGGGCAACCCCCTGGGGCTGACCGGCAGCGTCACCGACGGGATCATCTCAGCCACCGGCCGTGCCGTCACCGAGCCCGCCGCAGGCTCCGCTCCCGGCGCGACGCTGCCCGAGGCCATCCAGACCAGCGCCTCGATCAACCCTGGCAACAGCGGCGGCGCCCTCGTCGACCTGGCCGGCGACGTCATCGGCGTACCCACGCTGGCCGCGATCGAGCCACAGGGGAATGGTGGTGGGGCTGCTCCCGCGCCGGGCATCGGTTTCGCGATTCCCAGCAACGTTGTCACCAACATCGCCGGGCAGCTCATCGCACACAACGGCCACGTGATCAACTCTCATCGCGCCGAGCTCGGCGTCCAGGTGGCCACGGTGGTGGCCCCGACCGGCCAGCCGGTCGGCATGGGCGTGGTCAGCGTGGTGCCCGGCGGGCCGGCCGCGGCGGCTGGGATACAGCCCGGCGAGGTGATCACCGCGGTCAACAACACCCCAGTGCACGGTGCCTCCGGGCTCGCCCAGGTGCTGGCAACGCTCGATCCGGGACTGACTGTTCCCATCACCCTCACCACCCCGCAGGGCGGGACCCGCACAGTCATGGTCACCCTGGGCCAGCTGCCCGGAAGCTAACGGCGCGGCGCGTGACAGGCCTGCTCACCTTGCCCTGTCGCCACTCAGAGTTACCTTGATCCGGTAGGGTTCCCGTTCGAGGGTCGAGAATTTCTCCCGGGGTCGTGATGTCTGCGTTGGTGGGGCGTGGCCGCGAGCAACAGGACGCCCCATCGGTGAACCAGTGGTGCACTACGGCCCCTTCGTGATGAACACCAAGCAGGAAATCGCCCAGGCCATAGCCGACTACCAAGCCGGCCGGCTCGGCCAGATCCCCGCCCAATCGATACCCCACCACCATCCCGACGACGTGGCCCTGCCCTACCTCGACGCCGCACCCACGGCAGCAAAGGCGGATCCCGCCACCAGCGGCGAGGTATAAGGCCCAGCGACCGGCTCCAACCTCAGCGACGTTTACCAGCTGGTTCGCAACTGTCTCATCTGGCGTAACCACAGCTTAGTCTCCCGAAGGTACCGGCTAGTACATTAATACGCGGGCCGGGCAATGACCCTCTTCCCGGTCCCCAAGTCTTCAAGGAAGGCACCACAATGGGCACGATCACTACCGCAGACGGCACTGAGATCTACTATAAGGACTGGGGCAGCGGTCAGCCGATCGTGTTCAGCCACGGCTGGCCGCTGTCGGCCGATGACTGGGACGCACAGATGCTGTTTTTCCTGCAGCACGGCTACCGGGTCATCGCTCATGACCGGCGCGGCCACGGGCGGTCCAGCCAGGTCGGCGATGGCCACGACATGGACCACTATGCCGACGACCTTGTGGCGTTGACGGCGCATCTCGATCTGAAGGACGCCATCCATGTGGGCCATTCCACTGGGGGTGGCGAGGTGGCGCGCTATCTGGGACGGCATGGCGAAAGCCGGGTAGCGAAGGCGGTGTTGATCAGCGCGGTGCCGCCGCTGATGGTGCAGACCGATGCCAATCCGGGCGGCCTTCCCAAGGAAGTGTTCGACGGGTTTCAGGCACAAGTGGCGGCCCATCGTCCGCAGTTTTACCGTGACCTGCCGGCGGGACCTTTTTATGGTTTCAACCGGCCGGGTGTGGAATCCTCGGAGGCAATTATCCAAAACTGGTGGCGTCAGGGCATGATGGGCGGCGCGAAGGCGCATTACGACGGCATCGTCGCCTTCTCGCAGACCGATTTCACCGAAGACCTGAAGAAGATCACGGTGCCGGTGCTGGTGATGCATGGCGACGATGACCAGATCGTTCCCTATGCCGACGCCGGACCATTGTCCGCGAAGCTTCTGCAGAACGGGACGCTGAAGACCTACCAAGGCTTCCCGCACGGCATGCCCACCACCCAAGCGGAGACGATCAACGCCGACCTGCTGGCCTTCCTGAAAACGTGACATCGGAGACTGCTAAGACCACCGGGCCGACTCGATGAGCTCGAAGGCCGTCCGCCGCGTCACGTCCGTCGGCCTGAAGGACGCTTCGCCACCGTTGGCCGCGATCCGAGCCACCAGGTCGGCCAGGCGGTCAGCACGTCGCGCACCGAGCACGACCCGGGCGCCCCGCTCGGCCAGTAGCAGCGCGGTGGCCTCGCCGATTCCGCTGCTCGCGCCCGTGATGGCGATGACTTTCCCGTCGATTCCCCCGCATTCCCGATGACATCATCGGACCATGGCGGAGCCGACACCCAGCAGAGGCCACCCAGATCACGCAGAGTCGATCGTTGACCCACCTTTGCTCGGTCGGCGTGTGTTGGAGCTGTTCGCGCCGCACCGGGGCCGGTTGGCGGTGATCGCGGTGGTGATCGTGCTGAGCTCCTCGCTGGGGGTGATCAACCCGTTTTTGACCCAAGCCGTGTTCGACCGTGCGCTGTTCGTGCCGGGCGGTCCGCGGATGGGCCTGCTCACGGCGTTGGTGGTTGCGATGATCGGTATCGCCGTGGTCACCGCATTGATCGGTGTCGCGCAGACCTACCTGACCACCGTGCTCGGCAACCGGGTCATGCAGGACCTGCGTGACCGGCTGTTCGAGCACCTACAGCGCATGCATCTGGGTTTTTTCACCAGCACGAAGACCGGCGCGATCCAGTCCCGCCTGGGCAATGATGTCGGGGGCGTGCAGACGGTCGTCAGCGACACGGCAGCGACGCTTCTGGGCAACGTGGTCACAGTGGCGGCGTCGCTGGTGGGAATGCTGGTGCTGTCCTGGCAGCTCTCACTCGTCTCGCTCGCGCTGATGCCGGTGTTCATCCTGCTGCAGATCCGCGTCGGTCGGGTGCGCCGCGCGATAGCCGCCCGCACCCAGTCGTCCCTGTCCGACATGAGTGCGATCACCCAGGAATCGCTGTCGGTCTCCGGGGTGCTGCTGGCCAAGGTATTCGACCGGCAGCGCCGCGAGGTCGAACGCTACCGGGCTGAGAACGCCCGCCAGACCGCGCTGCAGGTGCGCCAGACCATGACCGGGCAGTCGTTCTTCGCCGTGGTCCAGACCTTTTTCGGAGTCACCCCGGCGCTGATCTACCTGGTGGCCGGCCTGGTCGCCAGCGGCAGTGGGCTGGCCTTCTCCGCCGGCACGCTGGTCGCCTTCACCACCTTGCAGACCCGGCTGCTGTTCCCGGTCGTGGCGCTGCTGCGCGTCGCGGTGGACGTGCAGACCTCCCTAGCGCTGTTCGCGCGCATTTTCGAGTACCTCGACCTGCGACCGACGCTAGCCGACCCACCGAATGCGCTCGACCTGCCGAGAGCGACCATTCACGGCCGGATCGAGCTGCGTGAGGTGTGGTTTCGCTATCCGCGCGAACAGCAGCAGAACCTGGAATCCGATACGACGCCATGGACCTTGAAAGACCTGTCCCTGCGGATCGAGCCCGGTCAGCTCGCCGCTGTCGTCGGCCCGAGTGGAGCCGGGAAAACCACCTTGTCCTACCTCGTTCCGCGGCTGTATGACGTCGACCGGGGAGCGGTGCTGATCGACGGGCACGACGTGCGAACCGTGCGGCTCTCGGCGCTGGCCGAGTTGGTCGGGATGGTCACCCAGGAGACGTTCCTCTTTCACGCCACCATCGCCGAGAATCTGCGCTACGCAGCCGAGGACGCGTCCGACGAGGAGCTGCGAGAAGCCGCCCGCAAGGCCAATATCCACGAACGGATCATGTCTTTTGAGGCGGGTTACGACACCGTCGTCGGCGAACGGGGGTACCGGCTCTCCGGCGGGGAGAAGCAGCGCCTGGCGATTGCCCGGGTGATTCTCAAGGACCCGCGGATCCTCGTCCTGGACGAGGCGACTTCTGCGCTCGACACGACCAGCGAGCGCCTGGTCCAGCACGCCCTGGAAGCCGTCATGCGGGGCCGCACCACGATCGCCATTGCTCACCGGCTGTCCACCGTGCTCGCCGCGGATGTGATCTTCGCCATCGCTGACGGCCGGCTGATCGAGCACGGAACCCACGCCGAGTTGCTGGCACAAGGCGGCCTGTACGCCCAGCTTTACGCCGAACAATTCGGCGGTGGTCGAGTCGAGGCCCGCTGCGCTGACGGCGTGCGGTTCCGAGACGGACAAGTGCTGAACCACAAACCCATCCAACTTCAAGCAAATTGAAGGCGAGAAGGGCGCCGCGAGGACTTCGTCAATGACGACGAAGGCCCGAGATTAGTCGGCGAGGGGCAGTTCGGCATGCAGGGAGGTTCCCGTGCCGACGGGACTGTGGATGGTGATGGTGCCGCCGAGGGCTTCGACGCGGTCTGAGAGGCCGATGAGGCCGGAGCCCTGGATGGGGTCGGCCCCGCCGGTTCCGTCGTCACGGATATCAAGGTGAAGGGCTTGGCCGGTCGTCGCCGCGCTGACCTGGATGACCGACGCGTGCGCGTGTTTGGCGGCGTTGGTGAGTGCTTCGCAGACCACGTAGTAGGCGGCGACCTCGACCCGCTCGGGCAGCCGCGCGTCAGCGTACATAGTGATCTGGACCGGGACGGTACTGCGGCGCGCGAGCATCTTCAGCGCCGGGGCGAGGCCCCCTTCAGACAGGATCGCGGGATGGATACCGCGCGCCATCTCGCGCAGGTCCTCCATCACCCTCACCAGGTCCTGGGTCACGTTTGTCAACGTGCCGCTGAGGTCGTCGAGCCCGGGTGGGACCGACGCTTGAGCGGCTCGAAGGGCCAGCGCGAGTGAGACGAGCTGCTGTTGAGCGCCATCGTGGAGGTCGCGCTCAATCCGGCGGCGGGTCAGGTCCGCGGCGGCCACCACGCGGGCCCGGGAGCCCGTCAGCTCCGCGAGGTTCTCGGCGTTGGAAATCGCGGTAGCGACAAGCTCGGTGAACGAGGCGAGACGCGCCTCGGTGTCCGGAGGCAATGGATGGTCGTCGACCGAGCAGACGATCATGGCACCCCAAACGCGGCCCTGGACGATGATCGGCGCCCCGGCCGCTGGGCGGAAGCCGGCCGCGCGGGCGGCCGTAGCAGGTGCGCCGGCGGCGTCAGCGTAGCTGTCGATGCGGGCCGGGCGGCGTGTTCGCGAGATGATCGTGGTGAGGTCGTTGCCCCCGAGCCCTTCTCGCGCGCCGATGGGCGGGACAGCCTCGCCGATACGTCTCCAGCTAGCCACGACGGTCGACGTACCGTCGGACCCGTATCGGATCATCGTCGTTTGGTCGGTCTGGAGCAGCTGGCTGGCCTCCTCGGTGACCGCCGCGAACACCTCCTGCGCCGGCGCCCCGCGCGCTACCAGTGTCGCGACCCGCCGTAGTGCCGCCTGCTCCTCGGCAAGTCGGGTGATCCGGGCGCGGCTGTCGGCGTTCGAGATCGCCGTCGCCAGCAGGTCCGTGAATGAGGCGAGGCGCGCCTCGACGTCCGGCGGCGGCCGCATCCGGGTCGATCCAGTGAGCATCACTCCCCAGATGCGGCCCTCGACAATGATGGGCACTCCGACCGCAGAGCGGGTGCCTTGCCCCCGAGCATCAGCCGCGAGCGGCCCGGAGGCATCCGCAAGATCCATCCGGGCCGGACGACCGGTCCGCGAGATGTACGTGGTGAGTTCCCCGGCCGGGGGCCACCGGTTGCCCACCGCGATGTGCTCGCCGCTGCTGCTCCAGGCGGCGAGGGAGATGAGCCGGTCGTCGGAGTCATAGCGCCCCATCCGCGCGTAATCCGCGGCAACCAGCCGCCCCACCTCCTCGGTCACCGCCGCGAACAGCTCATCCGCCGGGGCCGCATGCGCCACCAGCGTCGCCACCCGCCGCAATGCCGCCTCGATCCGCACCGACGATGCCTGCCTCTCGGCGAGCTGCGCGAGCCGGCCGATCAGGATTGCGACCGCGGCCCCGACGACCGTGAAGCCGACCAGCGAGACAGGGTTTGGCCGCGGATCGACGCCCAGGTTCGCAAAGGGCGCAGCGATGAAGAACACTCGCGTGAAGACGCCGAGCCCGACGCTGGCCAGGGCCGGCCACATGCCACCGATCACCGCGACCGCGATGACCACCAACATCATCGAAAACAGGAATCCGCCCAGCACCAGCAAGGACCCCAACACCAGCACAGCCAGCGTGAGCAGCGTTGGGCCACCGACAGCCAGCACCCACGCTGCCACCTGGCGGGTGGACGACCGCTGCCCCAACCACGCGCCGCCCAGGCCGCTTAGCACGCGCATAACCTCAACGCTAACGCGTGGTTGAGATCCTCTGCGGATGACGTCAGGATCCAGGGTTGGCATCCGGATACCCGCCGCGCGAGAGGTCATGAGCTCAGCCCTGCTCCGCGCGTTCGCGACCGCTGTCGCGACCAGGTCGGTGAACTCCGCCGTCCGCTGCTCTGTGTCGGGCGGCTGTAGTCCCTGCCCGCCGTGAGCACCTCGGCCCGCATTGCAGCTAGCAGCTATACGAATCTCGGCGCTAGCCACAGATACAGATGGCGGGTGGCGACAATGACCAAGTGCTGCCCGCACGCAATCGTTCTTCTCAATGGCACAAGTCCGATGAGAGGAACTCCGACAATGGGACCGACTACGACGACGGTCGACCAGGCAGCTCGAGTAAATGGTGGATTCGACGTCAGCATGCGGGTGGGTCAGGCATGGGTGGGTCCTGGCGAACGGGAAGCCATGCAGGTAATCGACCCATCCACCGGTAAGACGATCGCTGATGTGCCGGTCGCCACCAAAGAGGATGCGCAATCGGCGCTAAAGGCCGCGCAGCGAGCCCAGCCTGCTTGGGCGGGCTGACGCCGCGCGAGCGCGCCGAGTACCTCCAACGGGTCGCCCAATTTGTACGTGCCGACGCCGAGCGTCTGTCCCGGCTCATCTCGCAGGAGGAGGGCAAACCCCTGCGCGAATCGCGTGTCGAGATCGAGGGCTGGACGGCAGGGTTCTTCGAGTACTTCGCAACCTTCGCGCGCGCGGCTCATGGCGAACTCCTTCCGTCGGACAATCGCGGTGAGGAGGTTGCCATCCGAAAGGTGCCCTACGGGGTCTGCGTCGGCATCACACCCTGGAACTTCCCCTCCGCCATGGTCGCCCGCAAGGTCGCGCCGGCATTGATGGCAGGCAATACCATCGTGGTGAAGCCGAGCTCGACGACGCCTCTCTCGGCGCTGGCGCTTGCTGCGATTTTCGACCGGGCGCAACTTCCCGCTGGCGTCGTCAGCGTGTTGACCGGCGCTGGGGGCACGCTCGGCGATGTACTCGTGCGTAGCCCGATCGCCCAACTCGTCACTCTGACCGGCTCGGTGGGAGCTGGGGAGAAGATCGCGGCCGGAGCGGCCGAGAACCTGGCCGCCGTCTCACTCGAGCTCGGCGGCAAGGCGCCGTTCATCGTGATGGACGACGTGGACGTCGACAGCGCCACGCGCCATGCGCTGACTGCGCGGTTCCAGAACAACGGCCAGGTGTGCACCTGTAACGAGCGCACCTACGTGCATCGGCGCATCTTCGACCAGTTCGTCGATCGCTACGTCGCATTGGCCCGCCAGCTCAGGGTCGGCGATCCACTCGACGACGCCACCGATCTTGGCCCGAAGGTGACGAGGGAAGAACTCGAGAAGGTGGAGCGGATGGTCGCTAATGCCTCCCAGCACGGCGCCGAGATCGTGACCGGCGGCAGTCGCGCAGAGGTGCCGGGCTTCGAAGGCGGCTTCTGGTACGAGCCGACAGTGCTCGTCGTCACCAACAACGACATGGAGATCATGCAGGAGGAGATCTTCGGGCCGGTGTCACCGATCATGGCGTTCGACGACTTCGAAGAGGCGCTCGACCTTGCCAATGACAGCAAGTTCGGGCTGTCGGCTTATCTGTTCTCCAATGACGCGAAGGTGGTGCAGCGCTTCGTGGAGGGATGCAACTTCGGCGAGCTCTACATCAACAAGATCGGACCGGAGCAGCTGCACGGCCATCACACCGGCTACCGTCTCAGCGGCATCCTCGGCGATGACGGCACTCATGGGTTCGAGAAGTACTCGCGCCGGCGCACCGCCTACACGAGCTGGCGCCAGGAGACCGCAGCGGATTTGATGCCGTTCGCCGGATGAATTGAAAAGGGCCGGATGAACTGAAAAGGGCCGGATGAACTGAAAAGGGGAAGTCTCATGGCAGCTAAGGTCTGGTTCATCACCGGCACGTCGCGCGGCTTCGGCCGCGAGTGGGCCATCGCCGCCTTGGAGCGTGGCGACAAGGTGGCCGCGACCGCCCGCGACACGGCGTCGCTGCGCAAGCTGACGGACGAATACGGCGACGCCGTAGTTCCGCTGGCCCTCGACGTGACCGACCGCCCCGCGGTGTTCGACACGGTCGCCCGAGCTCACCACCACTTCGGCAGGCTCGATGTCGTAGTCAACAACGCGGGATACGGCCAGTTCGGCATGATCGAGGAGCTCAGCGAGCAGCAGGCGCGCGCCCAGATCGAGACCAACATGTTCGGTGCGCTGTGGGTGACGCAGGCGGCGCTGCCGTTGCTGCGCGAGCAGGGTGGCGGCCATATCATCCAGGTGTCCTCGATCGGCGGCATCTCCGCCTTCCCGGACATCGGGATGTACCACGCCTCCAAATGGGCTCTTGAGGGGCTCAGCCAGGCACTGGCCCAGGAGGTCGCCGCCTTCGGAATCACGGTGACGCTGATCGAGCCGGGAGCCTACGACACCGACTGGGGCGGCTCGTCGGCCAGTCACGCGAACCCCCTTCCGGCCTACGACGCGGTCCGTAAGCAGGCCGCCGAGCAGCGTGTCCGGCGGGCGGCATCGCCCGGCAAGCCCGAAGCGACCAGGCAGGCCATCCTCCAGGTGGTCGACGCGCAGCGACCACCGCTGCGGGTCTTCTTCGGGAAAGAGCCACTTGCCATCGCCACGGCCGACTACGCCTCGCGGCTGGCGACCTGGCGCGAGTGGGAGCAGGTATCCATCTCGGCGGACGCCGAGGCCGGCTGAGCGTGGGGCGCTCCGCTCGGGCGCGCGCGGCCTTGACACCGGGCGCCGCCGCCTCAGCCATGCACTGGGGAGGCCGCAGCGATGCGTCTGGCACATGCGTAGACGTTCATCGTCTCGCCACGCAGGAATCCGATGAGGGTGACCCCGGCTTCGACGGCCAGGTCCACGGCGAGCGAGGAGGGTGCGGACACGGCTGCCAGGGCTGGCACGCCCGCCATCACGGCCTTTTGGACCAGCTCGAACGACGCACGGCCGGAGACCATCAGCACGGTCCCGGCGGCGGGTACCTGTCCGTTGAGCAACGCCCAGCCGAGGACCTTGTCCACGGCGTTGTGCCGGCCCACATCCTCCCGGGCGATCAGCAGCTCCCCGGTTTCGGTGAACAGGCCCGCCGCGTGCAGTCCGCCGGTGGAGTCGAACACCCGCTGGGCCCGGCGCAGCGTGTCGGGTAGCCCGGTGAGCAGCGAGTGCGACAGGGTCATCGGGTCGCCTGCGGGCGGGAAGCGGGTTTTGAGCCGCACCGCGTTCAGCGAGGCTTTCCCGCATATCCCGCACGACGAGGTTGTGTAGAAGTTGCGCTGGGCCCCGGTGTCGGGGGGCTTCACTCCGGGGGCCAGCGCGATGTCGAGGACGTTGTAGGTGTTGTGGCCGTCGTCGTCGAAGAAGTCGCAGTAGCGGGCCGTGGCGATGTCGGCGGCTGAGCCGAGGACGCCCTCGGTGAGGAGGAACCCGTGCGCGAGTTCGACGTCGTGCCCCGGCGTGCGCATGGTGACGGCCAGCGCCCTACCGTCCACCCGCAGCTCCAGTGGTTCCTCGACGGCGAGGCTGTCCAGCCAACGACGGTCTCCGCCATTGCCGAGCCGAAGTACCTGTCGGCGCACCGTCAAGCGGCCCATCAGCTACCGCCTTTCGCGAGTCCGACCTACGAATAAGGAATTGATCTGCAGCGTGCCCTGACCGGTTTCGAGGCGCTGGCGCTGTGGGACGACCACGTACTGTGGATCCTTGGTGGACGCGACGCCCGCCTCGAAGACGCCGAACCTCTGCAATGCGCTGCCGGCCAGAAGGGCGAGACCCGAGGCCGCGGCGGCCGCGCGGCTGCGGCGGGCGGCGAGCGCGGCGCCGATCAGCCCTGCGGCGGTCAGGCGTTGCGACCATGTCCGCAGCCGGTGGGCCCGGCCGGTGGTGTAGGCCTGGCTGGCGAGACCGAGTCGCTGTTCCATCAACTTGGAGGCGACGAGTTCGCTGACGCCGCCATACCAGGCGAACATCCGTGCCGGGCCGGCCTCATCTACGGGGGTGAGCACCATCGCCAGCCCGCCCGCGCTGGCCGCAGCCGAACCGGTGAAGATGAACGGCAGCTGCGGGTGTGCCTCGTGCCAGGCGGGCGCGGCGGTCTGGGACAGCAGGACCGCGGTGTAGGACGCTACTGCGGGCGCGAGGACCGCCGACGTGACTGCTGCTGGTCGCGCGAGCCGATCCAGCAGCCTGCCGGGTATCGTTCGGCGCGCCTTGGCGGGCAGCAGTTCGCTCGCGGCGGCGATGCCGACACCTGGTCCGTACATGGTGAGGATCCAGGTGCCGACGCTCATCGGTGAGGTGGGCTTGGCGACCCGCAGCATGTGGTGGAAGCGCTCGGGGCGCCCGAGATCGGCGACGAGCAGGTAACCACTGACGAGCAGGGTTATCAGGGCATTGATACGGCTCATTCGGCACAAGGCCGGTCTCCTGGTCAGGTCGGCGCCTGCGGCCAGCACGGCTGAACCCGCGGATAGGCCTCCGGTGAACAGATAGGCGGGGATCTTCCATTCCCACACCGGCGGTTTGAGCACCGGCCTTCCGTAGTAGGACCGGAATTCGGCGGGTGGCACCATGACCTGCTCGCGGCTGCCGTCGGCGCCGCGGCGAGGGCGTCCGCGTCGCCGCTGATCGCGGTCGAGCGTCCGCCCACCAGCGCCGTCTGGATCTGCGCCGTCGCGTGATCCGGCAGGCGGAGGATTGCCCCGGGGGTTGTCCATCAGCGACCGCCTCCAGCGAATACTGCGACTGCAGCGGCGAGGAAGGCCGATGCGGCTATCCCGGCGTATTTCCACATGGTGGGCAGGTCGCGGGTCGGCACGACCGGGTCGGGGGGCAGGCCGTAGACCTCGGGCTCGTCGAGTAACAGGAAGAACGCGCCGGCGCCGCCGACGCCGTCATTCGGATCGTGACCGTACAGCCGGGCTTCGGTGACTCCGCGCTCGTGCAGCTGCTCGACGCGCTGGGCGGCGCGGGCCCGCAGCTCGTCCAGCGGGCCGAACTGGATGGATTTCGTCGGACATGCCTTGGCGCATGCGGGCTCCAGGCCGTCGCGGAGCCGGTCGTAGCACAGGGTGCATTTCTGCGCCCGGCCGTCGTGGGGTCGGCGGTCGATCACGCCGTAGGGGCAGCCGGACACGCAGTAACCGCAGCCGTTGCAGATGTCCTGTTGCACGACGACCGTGCCGAACTCGGTGCGGACCAACGCGCCGGTGGGGCAGACGTCGAGGCATCCTGCGTGGGTGCAGTGCTTGCACACGTCGGAGGCCATCAGCCAGCGGAAGTCCGTCCGGTTCTCGGTTCCGGTCGCCGCGCCGGGCAGGTCGAACGAGGGCATGCCCAGGTTCTGGGGTCCCGGATCGATGGGCAGCCCGGCAAGTCCGGTGTCCTGGTTGCCCAGTGGGCGCTGCTGCTCGACGAACGCCACGTGCCGCCAGGAGTTCGCACCGAGCATCCCGGTGTTGTCGAAGGACATCCCGAGCAGGTTCAGCCCGTCCTCGGGCACCAGGTTCCACTCCTTGCACGCCACCTCGCAGGCCTTGCAGCCGATACAAACCGACGTGTCGGTGAAGAACCCGACGCGCGGCGGGTGATCGAGGTGACCGGCGTCGGCGGCCACGTCGTCGAGCGGTCCGGACAGCCGATGGTCGCCAATCATGATGACTCCTTCGTCGAGGGTCGGCCGGATTCGCCGGCAGTGGGCTCCGTCGTCACCAGCTGGGTACCCGTTGTGATGGTGATGCCGGCGCGCTTGCGGTACTCGGCGAGGTAGGACAGCAGTTGGGGGCCACGCGGGCGGCGGCCGGGTTGAATGTCGCAGGTGGTCACCTTGCTCTCCTGGATGAACACATTCGGGTCCACGACCACGCCGAACAGGTCGTTCACGACATCGCCCCGCACGAGGCCGACCGGGCCCCAGTGGTAAGGCATCCAGACCTGGTGCACGACCCGGTCCTGCACCCGCAGCGGAGCCATCCGGTCGGTGACCACGACCTTCGCCTCGACGGCCGCGCGACTGGTGATCACATGGGCCCAGCCGAGGTGCTCCAGCCCGCGCTGCGCCGCCAGCTCCGGGGAGACCTCGACGAACAGTTCCGGTTGCAGTTCCGCTAGGTACGGCAGGGTCCGGCTCATCCCGCCCGCAGTGTGGTGTTCGGTGAGGCGTGCGGTGGTGAACACGAACGGGAACACCTCGCCGTGCAGCTCTGGCGGCGAGGGGTTGGACGGGTTGTCCAGGCGCCCGTAGATCTTGCGCGTTGGGTTGCCCTGCTGCCCATACAACAGGTTGCGTACCGGTGATTCGTGCGGTTCGTAGTGCGTCGGTAATGGACCGTCAGCGAGCCCGGTCGGCGCGAAGAGCCAGCCCTTGCCGTCCGATTGCATGATGAACGGATCGTCCCCGCGTAGCGCGTCCGGTCCGACCGCGCCTTCGGGAGGAAGGTAGGTCGGTGGCTTGTCCTTCGGAAAATCTGGCACGTCGTGGCCGGTCCACTCGCCGCGCTGGGCGTCCCACCACACCAGAGCCTTGCGTTCGCTCCACGGCTTCCCGTCGAGGTCGGCCGAGGCCCGGTTGTAGAGAACCCGCCGGTTGGCCGGCCAGGCCCAGCCCCATTCCAAGGCATAGAGGTCCTGCTCGAAGCGGGACTTGCGGCGCGCGGCCTGGTTGACGCCCTCGGCGTAGACGCCGCTGTAGATCCAGCAGCCACACGACGTCGTACCGTCCGCCCGCAGGTCGAGGTAGCCGTTGACCACCTGGCCAGTCGTCAGGTCATAGCCGTTGATGTGCCGCAACACATCCTCGGCCGACGGCTCGTCTCCATGCGTCTCGTAGTCCCACGCCAGATCCAGCAACGGCCGGTCACGTTCATCGGTGGATCCCGCGAGGTGTTGCCGGATCCGGCGTCCGAGGTGGTAGAAGAACCACAGTTCCGAGCGCTGGTCGCCGGTCGGTTCAACAGCCTTCTCCCGCCACTGCAGCATCCGCTGGGTCTGGGTGAACGTGCCCGCCTTCTCCACATGCGAGGCTGCCGGGAAGAAGAACACCTCGGTGCGGCATTGCTGCGCGACGATCTCCCCGGTTTCGATCTCCGGTGCGTCCTTCCAGAAGGTGGCGCTGTCGATCATCGTGAGGTCCCGCACCACCAGCCAGTCGAGGTTGGCCATGCCGAGCCGCTGGAGCCGACCGTGTGCCGACCCCACCGCCGGGTTCTGGCCGAGCAGGAAGTAGCCGGAGACCTTGCCGTCGACCATGTCCATGACGGTGCGGTAGGTGCCGTGGTCACCGTTGATGCGCGGCAGGTAGTCGAAGCAGAAGTCGTTGTCCTGGGTGGCCGCGTCGCCCCAGTACTCCTTGAGCAGTGACACGACGTAGGTGTCCGCGTTGCGCCAGAACCCCTTCTGTTTGTCGCCGCGGATGCTGTCGATGTAGCCGGCCAGGTTGGAGTGCGCTGGCGTCGGCATCGGCAGATATCCGGGTAGCAGGTTGAACAGAGTCGGGATATCGGTCGAACCCTGGATGCTGGCGTGGCCGCGTAGGGCGAAGATCCCGCCCCCCGGCCGGCCGATGTTGCCCAGCAGGAGTTGGATGATTGAACCGGCGCGGATGTACTGCGCCCCGACGCTGTGCTGGGTCCAGCCCACGCTGTAAACCAGCGCGGCGGTGCGATCCCGCCCAGAGTTCGACGTCCATGCGGTGCAGACCCGCAGGAACTGTTCCTTCGGGATACCGCAGATCGCCTCCACAACCTCCGGGGTGTAGCGGGCAAAGTGCCGCTTGAGGATCTGGTACACGCAGCGGGGATGCCGCAGGGTCGGATCCGCCGCTACTCCGTCGGTCACGCCGTCTAGCACCGGGCCGCCCGAACCATGCTGGTAGCCGGCCGAGGTTTCTTAGCCTCCCCGGGGTGCCGGGTTCCCGGCGACGGGCGCGCCGATACCCCCTGGTAATGCCAGGTCGTCGGGTCATACGCCGCCGTCGCGTGGTCGTAGCCGCTGAACAGGCCATCGAGGTCCTCGGTGTCCTGGTAGTCCTCGCTGACGAGGAACGACGCGTTGGTGTAGGCGAGCACGTAGTCGCGGAAGTCGAGCTCGTGGGACAGGATGTAATTGATCACGCCGCCGAGCAAGGCGATGTCAGTCCCGGCGCGCAGCGGCACGTGCAGGTCCGACAGCGCGCTCGTCCGCGTGAACCGGGGATCGATGTGGATCACGGTGGCATCGTTGGCCTTGGCCTCCATCACCCACTGGAATCCGACCGGGTGCGCCTCGGCCATGTTGGAGCCCATGATCACGATGCAGTCAGAGTTGCCGAGGTCTTCCAGGTAGTCCGTCGCCCCGCCGCGACCGAAGGAAGCTCCCAGACCGGGAACCGTGGCGGAGTGTCAAATGCGGGCCTGGTTCTCGATCTGCAATGCGCCCAGCGCGGTGAACAGCTTCTTGATCAGGTAGTTCTCTTCGTTGTCCAGCGTGGCGCCCCCGAGGCTGGCCAACCCCATCGTCCGGCGCAGCGGCTCGCCGTTCTCGTCGGTGTCCTGCCATCCCTTGCGCCGCGCGTCCAGCACCCGATCGGTGACCATCTCCATCGCGCTGTCCAGGTCAAGCTCAGCCCACTCAGTGGAGTAGGGCGCGCGGTAGAGCACCTTCTGCGCCCGGTGCGGGCCCGTCACCAACTGCTTGCTGGCCGAACCCTTCGGACACAACCGCCCACGCGAGATCGGGCTATGCGGATCACCCTCGATCTGAACGACCTTTTCGTCCTTCACGAACACCTGCTGACCGCACCCAACCGCGCAGTACGGGCACACCGAACGCGCCACCCGATCCGCGCTGGCCGTCCGCGCGGTCAGCGAGACGTGCGAAGGCGACTCAACAGCCTTTCCGCGACCGAGCGGATCGGCACCCGTTAGTTGCCGGTAGACCGGCCAGGACTGGACAAGCCTGCGTAAGCCCACTCAAATCTCCATTCCGGCTGCCGAACCAAATACTCAACGTGGACTGGAGGAGATCAGGTCGGTGGTGGACCCCACATGCACGGCACGATCATGCCTTGAGACTGGCCTGGCCTGCTCTTTCCGTCTTCGACGCCAGCGTCCATCTGAGGTTGTAGTTGGCTGCAACCCGTCGTTCCTGCTAGCTGCAATGAGTGAGACCCTGCTCAACTCCTGTCCCACCTGTCCATCAGCGAGCGTGATGACCTCTCGCAGTGCCGACCATGCCGCTGCGAGTTCCACGGTTGCGGTGAGCCGACCCAGGTAGCGCTGTGGGCGCGGGTTGACCGGGATCTCGACCCCATCACTCACGACGCGCACCCCGGGCACTGACCACGACCCGGATCGGTCAGGCTCGCCGCCAGCAGTCGGGCCCCGCAGAGCGCCCGGTAGTCGCCACGCTGGCGACCAGCGAGCAGCGCATCGGAGCTGACCCGGTGCCGGACCTGGGTGATCCCGTCCACTAACTCGATCCCCGGTCGGCGCTGCGCGGGTATGGAGACGTGCGCGCCCTGGCGCCGGTGCCTGCCTGCCACGGGGGTCGCCTCAGCCCACTGTGGTGATGCCGCCGCCCGGCCCACTGGGGTTGGCGAGTGCCTGGATCTCCCGGCGTCGCCTCAGCAGCTCCGCGACCAGCGTGTCGTTGTCCGCATTGCGGCCGGTATAGGCATTGGTCAAGAACAACTCGGCCAGCGCCTCCCCGGGGCTCAGGGCAAGCCCAGCGGGAGAGTGCGACGCGGGTACGTCGTTGGCGGCATTGGTCACGGTTGACGAGAGTGATCGCGATCAAGCCCGTGTTGTCCACCGACGTGGACGTCATCCGGTCGGGCTACATGGGCAAACTGGCGCGGTAGGCCAACCCGCGCAGCTCCCGGCCGACCGCGTCGTCGCGCTGGCGCACGAGTAGCCCGCCGATCACGTCGCGGATGATTGGGTCTCGTTGCACCTTGGCGGGAAAGAGATCCTCCGCTTTTCGCAATGCCAGCACCGCGTCGTCACGGCGTCCCCGTAACCGGGCCAGCGCGGTCCCGTAACGCGCCCAGTAGTTCGCCCGATTCACCGCGAAGGGATGCTGCTGTGGGTCGATATCCTGCGCGATTCCCGCCGCACGATCGGGCTCGCCGGCTTCGACCGCGCGCACCATCCGGTTCACTCCGGCATCGACTGGCCCGAACAAGTACCCGGTTGCGTCGGTCTCACCCGTGGCGCCGAACCGCTCGCCGAGCTCCGCAGCGGCATCCAGGGCGGGTTCCACATCGCCGGGCCGGCCATTCAGCGCGGCCGCCACGGCGTGTAGCGCGGTGATCTGGCCCACCAGACCGGCGGTGTCGGCCGTGGTGGGCGGCAGGATCACCGAGTCAAGCTCAGCCTGACCCAGCTCGAAAGCGCCGCCGGACAACAGCGTGTCGGCCACGACGAACGTGGCCACACCGAGCGTGGTGACCGAATCACGCTCCTGAGCCAAACGCCGCGCCAGGAACACAGTCCGGCGGATCAGGTCGGCCGGTGCCGCCGCCTCCCTGAGCCACCACCGCGTGACATGCGCATGCAAGTAGACGCCCAGGTCGAGCAATTCACCGTGATCGGCACCGACAGCCAGTGTGGTGTGCAGATTCCGGATCAGTAGCGGCAAGTCGGTAGCAACGTCGGCGGCCTGGCACGCTCGCCGTTGTTGGTGAATCCGGGCCACCTGTTCCCGTAACGCGGTGACCGGTAGCACCAGCCCGTCGGGGCGGCCGACGTCGATCGCATCCAGCGCCAGCCGCACCGCCTCGGTGGTGGCGTCCGTGTGCCCGTTAGCCGGCGCGGGCACGGGCAGCCTGGTGAGCTCACTCGGTGCGATTTGCAGCGCGCTGGCCAGCGCCACGAGCTCGGCGAGGCTGTCCAGAGCACGCTCGCCCCGTTCGAGTTGCGACAGGTGGGATTTCGATACTCCAGCCAGCCCGGCGACTACCCGCAACGACTTACGCCGCGCATTGCGGATCTGGCGCAGCCGGGCACCAATCGTCCGCGCGTCGTCAATGTCCACGAAACCTCTCCTTGCCGGCACCCCCTGCCGATGCCCGGGGAGCTAACCCTGGCGGAACCTCGGCTAGGAGGTAGCGACAAGGTTACGCCCATCGCCCCTGGTGGACACTGCGGGCGTGGATCACGACGGCGTGGTGGTGGTGTTGCTCGAAACGATCTTGACCGTCGGCGTGTGGCGAACTTTCCCGCCGCCGCGCCCGTCGACACCGCCCGACGTACTCCCCCGTTTGCGAAGAAGCTACCCCCGCGCGGGCATGTTCAGTTTCTGCGATCGGCGAACGGGCGCTGGCCGTAGCTTGTCACGAACTCAGCGATGAGTAGGCTCTCGACGTCCTCGGGATCGAGATCGGCTGTTAGCTGCCAGGCGACGAGCAGCAGAGCGGCGCCGGCTAGCTGCCAGATGTAACGGCCACCCCAGTGCCCGGCTCGCTGCCCCGCACCATGGCGACGGTACTCGTTGAGACGCCTGCGCAGGTCACCAGCTTTTCCGAGGTAGACCACCTCAGCGCCGGGTACCCAAGCGCTTCGCAACTTGTCTACCGACACCGAAGGGTCTTTGCCCTTGAACCATCCGGCCTGGCTGGTCTCCACGAAGGCGGGCTCGACGCTCACGGCACGATGTAGACCCCCGGCTGGGTCGGAACATCGGCGGATGGCAGCGCAGCGAATGGGACAAAGCCGGTGAAGCCGCGCGTCACCAGTGCATCTCGACTCCAGTCCATTGACTCATCCTGGCCGGGTCCGACGCCCTACGACTGCTTGCCGGACTTCCCGGGCATGCCCGGGAACGGGTGACCGCGTGGCGTACTGCCAGGTCCGCACCCGGTGACCGGCACGACGGCCGAGGTCCCCGCGCTGGTGCTGCTGGTCCGATCCTGGCCTTCGCCATGGTCCAGCCCCGCGGGCTGCCCGAAGCGACTATCGCGGTGGTCTTCGTCGCCGCTGCGGTCACCACCGCTGTCCTGAGCCTGGACGCCACGGTCGTGCTGCTCACCCCGGTCGTGTTCGGCGCCGCCGCCCGGCTACGTATGCGGCCCAAACCGCGCGATCAGCCCTCTTCGATGGGAAGCGTGATAAGCAGCGTCGTTCCCTGTCCGACGGGGCTCGCCACGTCGATCGTCCCCCCGAGCGCGTCGACGCGGTCGGTGAGGCCTAGGAGTCCGGAACCACGTGTCGGATCGGCCCCGCCGCAGCCATTGTCGCGGATCGACAGCTCGAGGACACCGTCACTCGCCGCGACGGCGACGTACACCGCGGAAGCGTGCGCGTGCTTGGCGGTATTGGTGAGCGCTTCGGACACGACGTAATAGACGGCGACTTCCACCGGCTCAGGCAGCCGGGTCTGGGCGTACACCTCAAGCTTGACGGGGACGGTTGACCGCCGGGCAAGGGTCTTGAGGGCGGGCGCGAGGCCGCCCTGGGTGAGAATGGCCGGGTGGATACCGCGCGAGATCTCCTGCAGCTCCTCGAGTGTGCCGGTCAGTCCTTCCGCCACTCGGGACAACTGCGCCTGCAATTCGGGCAGCTCGGGCGGGACCATCTCCTGCGCACTGCGCTGTTCGAGCACGAGTGAGACGAGCCGCTGTTGCACTCCATCGTGCAGATCCCGCTCGATCTGGCGCCGCGTCTGGTCTGCGGCCGTGACGATCCGCGCCCGCGAGGCGGCGAGCTCGGCCCGGCTTCGCCGCAGTTCGGCTGTTCGCTCAACCACCCTCACCTCCAGCTCGTCTCGCGCTTTGCGAAGCTCTTCTTCGGCCCTCGTGCGCTCGTGGATGAGGCGGGCGCTGTGAAATGCTGTGGCACCGTGATTGGCAGCAAGGCAAAGCAGGAGCTGGTCAATCTCCGTGGGAAAGTCGATGCGATCAGAGGCTGTAGCAACCAGACCGCCCTCGGCATTGACACCGATGGGAATGACAACGCCGCGGCATGGCTCGGCGCCACCGTCGACGTCAGGAATGATCTCCTTAGCTGAGAGCCGGCCGCTCTTGGCGAGATGACCTTCCAGCCATTCCGGAAAGGTCTTCCATCCCTTCCCCCTGGTGACGTCGACTCCGCCAGCGACGCTGGGAACGCACAAACGAACGAAAACAAAATCAAGCTGCAACAATCCGATTAGCGCGTCGGCAAGTCCGGCGGCCACGGCAGCCGGTTCTTTACCCACCCACGCCACCGGGATGGTGGAAAGCGCCACGAAATCCCTGAACACGGTTCGCAGCGCGCCGATCTCAGCATCGGTATCGATGGGCATCTAGTTCGCCGCGTTCGCGCTCTTGCGGCCAGACCGCCGCTCCCGGATCTCGAGCAGGAACTGGTCCGGAGGAACGAAGAACGGGTTTTCTTGAAGTAGCCCGCCGATAATCACGGCTGGATGCGTCCGCAAGGCGTCCATCACCACGCTCGCGCTAAATTTCGTCAGATCATACGCGCAGATCACGGGATCTTCGTACTTGGGAGCCACGTAGTTGACGCGCGTCTCGAACTCGATGAGGTCGTCGAGGCCTGGCAAGTCGGCCAGCGCCCATTCCATCTGAGCCACGAATCTCGTCTGCGGGAACCCTGCGGCCGGCCCGGATTGGAATACTTGTTCGTATGACGCCAACCAGGTGTCCTGGTCGAAGCGGGCTCCACGGAGCGGACCGAATTGCCAAGGGTGCACCTCTAATTGGCCGGTGCTCATCGCCTCCTGCACATTAACACCTGCTTCGGCGAGCCGCCTGAGATGCTCTTCCCGTCGCTCGGGATCAATGAGATGGAAGGCTCTGTCACCCCGATCTAAACCATCCTTGATGAACGGGCGAAGCACGCGGTAATGCTCATCGAAGCCATTGAAGAATGCACAAATATGACGATACTGACCAAAAGTGCTCTCGGTAAACTGCGGGGATTGCGAGGTGATGTCCATTTTCTCACCTTCACGAAGCAGGAGCCGCGTTCCAGCCCGGCGGACCGAGTCTGGCGTCGCCCGACTCGGTCCCGCACATGGCTCACAGCGCTGTGACTAACCCCAAGACACTTTACCTCCTTGTTGTCGCCGCTGTCGACGTGACGGCGCTCTTGGCCGCTATGATGGCCATCGCTATCCGCCTCGCTAAATCGGTCAAAACGGGCACAAACTTCGCTAAATCGGTCAAACTCCATCAATCTCTACGGCCACCCGCCCGCGGGACCTGGCCCGCCTGATCAGCGGCATCAACGGGGCCAGCGCGGAGCCATATTCCGGCTGGCAGGAAACAAAGAATCCAGCTGTCCAGGAACGCAGATGGGTGGTGGCCCTGACGACACGTGTCCGCCGCGAGACGAAACTCGACGCTGGAATGTCATCGCTGATACCGAAGGTCACCCACATGCTCCCCAAAAGCCACAGATGTGGTCCCTTCACTGCTGGCCGGGAGTACGCCGTCTGGTTCCACACCGAAGGAGTCACCAATGACCGCACGGGTTGGCGACGAAATCATGATCACGCCCCAGGAGCTGACCGAGCCGGTGCGTGAGGGCCAGATCCGGCAAGTCCGTCACGATCCCGGTGGCGTCGTCTATCTCGTGCAATGGACTGACACCGGTCACGAGAGCCTGCTCCCGCACGGGCCGGACGTGGTGATCAAACACCGGCACCCGCGCGGCAATAAGGCGGTCACCAGAGGGGAAACCCAGTTGCCGTCGTGGCTACGGCATCCTCTGGCGCAGGGTCACGATCGAGACCTGGAGCGACGGCAACAGGTTCGGTATGAGCACCTTGCCCGGCGGGTGGAGGAAATCATCGCCGGGCTCGGGTTGACCCAGAGCGACTTCAGCATCGCTGCCGGCCGGGTCTTCCACATTCCGCAGGTGGTCTCGGTGGACCCCGGCCCACCGGTGGGGTTGGATATCCGCATACTTCTGGGCCAGTCGCCCGACGACTTTTCCGCGCACGCTGCGGCGATCGCGTACGACCTCGGTATGGCCGAGGTCCGAGTAGTCCCGCTCGGGCCCTCTGTCATCCGGCTGGAACTGCTGCCGCACGACAGCCTTCCCAGGCCACCGAGCCGGTGACGACCAGTCGGGCCGGTAGCGTCGGTTGCGGGCCCAGGCGCGTGCGCGTGCTGCCGAGCCGTCGTCAAAGGAGGCTGTGCCGTGTCTGAGCTTGGCCGCGTGTCCGACTCCACCGTCTTCGTGCTCTACGGCGCTACTGGAGATCTCGCTCGTCGGATGGTGCTACCGGCCTTCTTCCGCCTGGCCCAGGCGGGGCTGCTGCCGCACGACTGGCGACTGATCGGCAACGGCCGTGGCGACGTGAGCCATGAGGACTTTCGGGCGCGCGTGCACGACGCGTTGACCGAGTTCGGACCGCAACCCGATGAGGGCCCGTGGGAGGAGTTCTGCTCCCGGCTGCGCTTCGCCGGCGGCGGCTTCTCGGCGGACAACCCGGGGAGCCTGCTCGAAGTCTTCAGCGATGCGGAACGCGAGCTGGGTGGTCGCCCGCAGCGGGTGCACTACTTCGCCGTGCCACCCACGGCGTTCGAGCCACTCACCCGGGGCCTGGGCCGGCACGGGCTCGCCGCGCGGTCCCGGGTGGTCTTCGAGAAACCATTCGGCACCTCCCTGGGCTCCTTCCATGCGCTCGACCTCGGGGTCCATCAGGTCCTCGATGAGTCCCAGGTGTACCGGATCGACCACTTCCTGGGCAAGGAGGCCACCCAGGACCTCCACGCCGTGCGCTTCGGAAACGGGCTGTTCAGCGGGGTATGGGATCGCTCCCACGTGGCTGCGGTGCAGGTCGACGTGCCCGAGACCCTCGACGTGGCGGACCGTGCCACGTTCTATGACAGCACGGGCGCGGTGCTCGACATGCTCGTCACCCACCTGTTCCAGGTGGCCGCCGAGGTCGCCATGGAACCGCCGGCCAGCTTCGGCGCCGACGACCTGGCGGCCGCCCGGGAGGCGGTGATCGGTGCGTTTCGCCCACTGGAGCCGGACGACGTGGTGCTCGGCCAGTTCGAGGGCTACCGCGACATCGACGGTGTCGCCGGCGACTCCCGCACCGAGACGTTCGTCGCGGCCCGGTTGTGGGTCGACACCGAGCGCTGGCACGGCGTCCCGTTCCTGCTGCGCACCGGTAAGCGGTTGGCGGCATCGCGCCAGCAGGTGAGCCTGGTATTCCGCCAGCCCGCCGCTGCGGTGCACGAGCTGCCTGCGGTGGGCAACGTCTTGACGTTCGACCTTGCCGGTGATGGCGAGCTGGACCTGTCGCTCGTCGTCAAGGAACCCGGTCCCGATCTGACGCTCAGCACGGCGCACACCTCGCTGCCGCTAAGGGCAGTGCCGGGAGGACATCCGCTGCCGCCCTACGTTCGGCTGATCCACGACGTGCTGCTCGGTGACCGTTCGTTGTTCACCCGTCCAGACGGTTTGGAACACGTCTGGCAGGTGGCCGGCGCGCTGCTCGCCGGCAAGCCAGAGCCGGTGATCTATCCGAAGGGCTCGTGGGGGCCGGCCGAGGCGGATCGGCTCGCCGAGCCCATCGGCTGGCTCCTCAGGTCCTGAGCCGCCGCCCGGCCGGACCGGCACGGCGGCCGAGAGCACGGTCATGTCGATGCCAGCTAGCAGGTATCTCCGGGTTCCCGCCGGCGGGAATGGCAAATGGGCGCTGGTGTCGAAGACGAACGGGCGCTCGAGGGCCACTTTGGGAGGCATGACCTTCCCGCGCCGCTACCACGGCACGTTTCATTCCGACGAGGAGGCAACACAGTGACCACCATCGACCCCAAAACGCAGACGACTGATGCCGGTATCCCGATTGAGAGCGACGAGTACTCGCTGACCGTCGGCCGGGACGGCCCGATCCTGTTGCAGGATAGCTATCTCATCGAGCAGATGGCGAATTTCAACCGCGAGCGCATCCCGGAGCGCCAGCCGCACGCCAAGGGTAGTGGCGCTTTTGGTCGGTTCGTGGTGACCCACGACGTCAGTGCCTACACCAAGGCCGCGGTGTTCCAGCCGAACACCACCACGGACATGGTGGCTCGGTTTTCCACGGTGGCCGGAGAGCGTGGCAGCCCCGACATGTGGCGTGACCTGCGCGGTTTCGCGATGAGGTTTTACACCACCGAGGGCAACTATGACCTGGTCGGCAACGACACACCGGTCTTTTTCATGCGTGATCCGTTGCACTTCCAGAACTTCATCCGCTCCCAGAAACGCCGCGCCGACAACAACCTGCGCAGCAATGACATGCAATGGGACTTCTGGACGCTGTTACCGCAGACCTGCCACCAGGTCACCTGGCTGATGGGTGACCGGGGCTTCCCGCGCACCTGGCGGCACATGAACGGCTACTCCAGCCACACCTACATGTGGGTCAACCCCGCCGGTGAGAAGTTCTGGGTGAAATACCACTTCATGACCAACCAGGGCATCGAGTTCTTCACCCAGGAAGAGGGCGACCGCCTGGCCGGCACCGAGCCTGACTACCACACCCGTGACCTGTTTGACGCGATCAAGCGCGGGGACCACCCCAGCTGGACGCTCAAGATGCAGATCATGCCGTTCGAGGAGGCCAAGACCTACCGGTTCAACCCCTTCGACTTGACCAAGGTGTGGCCGCACAGTGACTACCCGCTCATCGAGGTCGGCCAGATGATCCTGGACCGCAACGCCACCGACAACCACAGCGAGATCGAGCAGGTCGCCTTCCAACCCAACAACCTCGTACCCGGCATCGGCGCCAGCCCGGACCGGATACTGCTCGCCCGGCTGTTCTCCTACGCCGACGCCGCCCGCGCCCGCCTGGGTGTCAACTACCACCACATCCCAGTCAACGCACCGAAGTGCCCGGTGCACAGCTACAGCAAAGACGGCGTGATGCGGATCCACAACGTCACCGACCCGGTGTATTGGCCCAACTCCTACGATGGCCCGCGCGCCGACGTCGCCCGCTACGGCGAGCCGGCGGGGTGGCACTCCGACGGGGACATGATGCACGCCGCCTACACCCTGCACGCCGAAGACGACGACTGGGGCCAGGCCGGCAGCCTGGTCCGTGACGTTATGGACGACGCCGCCCGCACCAGGCTGGTCAACAACACCGTGGGCCAGCTCCTCAACGGCGTCAGCGAGAAAGTCCTGCTCCGTGCCTTCGGCTACTTGCGCAACGTCGACAAAGACTATGGCGACCGCGTCGAGCAGGGCGTCCGCGCGGCACAGTCCTGACCGCGCCCAGCTGATCCGGCCAGACCAGGGGCCCGGCGCGGGGGGCGCCGGGCCCTTACCACCTCAGCCTGCGCCTTATCCAGTAACTACCACCAGGAGACCAACATGTCTGAACGCATTGCCGGCATCGACATCCCGGACAGCCGGCTGGCCAGCGAAGCCACCGAACTGGTCCGTGACGTCGCCAGCCCGCTGTTGTTCCACCACTCACGCCGGGTCTTCCTGTTCGGTTCGCTGCAGGGCAACCGACGCGGCCTGACCGCCGACCCGGAGCTGCTCTACGTCGGCGCGATGTTCCACGACCTGGGCCTCACCGAGAAATACCGCCGCACCGACCAGCGCTTCGAGATCGACGGCGCCGACGAGGCCCGCCGTTTCCTCACCGCACACGGCCTGCCCGAGGAGCGTATCCGCCTGGCCTGGCTGGGCATCGCACTGCACACCACCCCGGAAACCCCCTACCACCTGGAGCCCGAGGTTGCCCTGGTCAGCGCCGGCGTGGACACCGACGTACTCGGCATCGGCTACGCCGACCTCGATAGCACCCTCATCGACGCCGTCGTCCGCGCGCACCCGCGGCCTGATTTCAAACGGCAGATCCTGCAGGCGTTCACAGACGGCATGAAGGACCGGCCCGACACCACCTTCGGCACGATGAACGACGACGTGCTTGCCCACTTCGTGCCCGGCTTCGTCCGGGGCGATTTCGTTCAGGTCATCGAGGAGTCCGACTGGCCCGAATAGCGGGTACCGCCTCTCCAGCACCGATTCATTGGGCCCGGAAGGAAAGTCATGCCTCTGCTGTACTTCGATGTCATCGAAGGCCGAGAACCTGGTGAGATCAAAGCGCTGCTCGACACAGCGCACGCAGCCATGGTGGAGGCGTTCGGAGTGCCCGAGCGGGACCGGTACCAGGTCGTGAACAGCCACCCCGCTGGCGAGATCGTCGCACTCGACACCGGTCTGGGCATTGATCGGTCCGACCAGCTGGTCATCATTCACGTGGTCAGCCGCAGGCGCACCCGCGCGCAGAAGGAGAGGCTCTACGCGCTGCTGGCCGAGCGGCTGAAACGCGACTGCGGTCTCGACCCGGCCGATCTGGTCGTTTCGGTGTCCGAGAACGACGATGAAGATTGGTCCTTCGGATTGGGTCGAGCTCAATTCCTGACCGGAGAGTTGCACTGACCAGGAGTACCGCACTGGTCACCCACGGCGCACTCCCAGTGAGCTACCTGCAGACCGATATCGCAGTACAGACCGGCCTGACCTCGACATCACCCTGTTCCCCCGTCCGGCCCGAACGGATCAATCCCGGACGCCCTGCGGACCGGCGCGGTGATGGCGGCCACGGCCTGCGGATCCAGTTCGAACAACTCTCGTAACGCGTCGGCGTAGGCCTGCCCCCCACCGGCCTTGGCGAGTTGTTTGACCCGCACCGTGGGGGCGTGCAAGAGCTTGTCGACCACGCGGCGCACGGTCCGGGTCAGCTCGGTGCGCAGTGCCGAATCAAGACCCGGTAGCCGACCATCCAGCCGCAGTAGCTCCGCATCCACCACGTCAGCAGCCCGCTTGCGCAGCGCCGCAACCGTCGGGATGACGTCCGCGGAACGCTGGGCCAACAGGTAGCTGCGCACTTCCTGAGCGACCAGGTGCCGGGCGCTGTCCACCCCGCCCGACCCCGTGCCGCACTGCCCCACCCGGCGCGCCACAGTGGTGAGATCCAGCAAGGTCACACCGGGCACGTCAGCCACCCCGGGCTCGACATTGCGGGGCAACCCCAGGTCGCACACCACCAGCGGGCGCCGCCGGTTGTTCATGGCGTTGGCCACGTGCTCGATACTGAGCACCGCGCCGGTGGCGCCCGTGCAACAGACCACCAGGTCCACCGTGGCCAGGGCGGTGGTCAGGCCGTCCATGGAGACAACGCGGGCGGGGGTGCCCTCGGCCTGGCACAGCGCGGCCAGCCGCTGCGCGCTGTCCGGCGTGCGATTGGCCAGGACTATCTCGGCGACCCCGGCCCTGCGCAACTGCGCCGTGGCCAGGCCGCTCAGGGAACCAGCGCCGAGCACCAGCACCCGCCGACCAGCCAGGCCCGCCCGGTCCGGACCAGCCAGCGCGGCGGCCGCCGCGGCGAGGGCTTCGGAGACCACCGAGGCCCCCGCGGCGTCGACGCCCGTCTCGCTGTGGACCCGTTTGCCGACCCGCAGCGCCTGCTGCGCGACGTCGTGCAGCGTGTGTCCCACGGCGCCGGCCTGCTCAGCGCCGGCGTACGCGGTGCGCAGTTGACCAAGGATCTGCGGCTCGCCAACGACCATCGAGTCGAGCCCGGCGGCCACGGAGAACAGGTGCTCCACACCGGCCGCTGCGTAGTGCACGTAGAGGTATTCGGACAGGTCGTTCGGCGTCATCGCGCACCGGTAGGCAAGTACATCAGTGATATCGGCCAGCCCACCATGAAAAGCTGGTACCACCGCATAGACCTCGACCCGGTTGCAGGTGGACAGCAGCAGCGCTTCTGTGACGTGCTCACGCTCGAGTAGCTGGTGCATGACCTTGCCGGCGTCCGCGCAGGACACCGCGACTCGCTCCAGCACGTCCACCGGTGCGCTGCGGTGGGACAGCCCCACGACCAGCAGACTCATCGGCCCACCGCCACCGGATCCACCGGCACAGCGGCCCCACGATCGCCGATTCTCGTGCCGAAGTCGCTCATCCGAGCCTCCCTCCGCGTGCGCCGGACCGAGCCGGACCCGTCCGCTCGTGCTGTTCCATGATCGCGCCTTGGGCTGCTCACGTCTTCACGGCCAGCGCTGAACTTCAGTACCGGTCAGCAGGACTCTGAAGACTGCCGCCAGCACCAGAGCACGACGGGCGCTAGCAGTGATGTTGCGCCATGGAATCAACGCCACGCTGTCTGTGGCGAAGCGTGACGGAACGATCGACTGGGGGAGCCGGTGATGAGCGGGTTGCGCCCCTTCCAGCGGCGGTTCTTTCTCCAGGGCGTTGCCGGTGGCGTGGCTGGCGCGGTGGTGGCGGGCTCGGTGATCCCTGGTGTGGCTCGGGCGGCCACGCAGGACGACTACAACTTGGAGGAGACCCGAGAAGGGCTGCGGGCCGTCCCGTTCTACGGTCGGAATCAGGCGGGTATCGCCACTGCGCCCCAGACGGCCGCCACTTTCCTGGCCTTCGATGTGACCGCGGCCAACCGTGGCGAGCTGACCGCGTTATTGCGCGCGCTCACCGCGCGCGCTGCGTTCCTGACCGCGGGCGGCACTGCGCCGCCGACCTCCCCGACCTCGGCGCCCTCCGACGACCGGTTGCTCGGTCCCACGGTGCTGCCCGACGATCTCACGGTCACCGTCGGCCTCGGCGCCTCACTGTTTGATGGGCGTTACGGATTGGGGCCGAGCAAGCCGGCCCAGCTCGAGACCATGGGTGCGTTCGCCCACGACAACCTGGATCCGGTGATCAGCAACGGTGACCTGCTCGTGCAGCTGTGTGCTGGGCACCGCGACACCGTGGGGCACGCCATGCTCGACATTCTCGCCCACACCGGCGGTGGCATGCGGTTGCGGTGGCGTATCGACGGGTTCCGGTTCCCGCCGCGTCCGGTGGGCATCCCGCGCGACTGGATGGGCTTTAAGGACGGCATCACCAATCCCGACACCACCAACGTCACACAGATGAACCAGCAGGTCTGGGTGCAGCCCGGTACGCCCGAACCGGCCTGGACAGCGGGGGGCAGCTACCAGGTGGTGCGCATCATCCGGATGCTCCTGGACAAGTGGAATGTCGTCCCCGTCGGGGAGCAGGAGCGGATCTTCGGTCGGCGCAAGGTCAGCGGCGCGCCGTTGTATGTGACCTCGCCGACCGCCTCGGACAACCTGGACCCCCTCTACACCAACGACCCCCAGGGTCTGCTCACCCCGCTGAATTGCCACATCCGCCTGGCCAACCCTCAAACTCCGCAGACCGCGGCCACCAGCGCGATTCTGCGTCGCAGTTTCCAGTACGACCGCAGCCCCGATGTGGCGGGCAACCCGGACATGGGGCACGTGTTCTGCTGCTTCCAGCAGCAACTGGCCACCTACATCGCCATGCAGACCCGGCTGGAGGCCGAAATGCTGGTGCCGTTCATCAGTCCCATCGGTGGGGGCTACTTCTTCACGCTTCCCGGGGTGAGCGACGCGCAGGACTACTACGGCCGTGCACTGCTGACCTGATGCGCGTCCCTGACGACCGCGCTGGGTCACCGCCGGCGCAAAGGCTTTGCTGCAACGCAGAGGAGGACAGATGCGTTCGCTCCGACAGTTCCGTCCGGGCGCCCTGAAGTGGCAGCCATCAACAGCGCAATCGTCGGCCGCAGCGGTGGGTATCGGGCTCCTGCTGGTGACCGGTGTGCTCATGTCGGCATGGGCCTGCGGCGCCGGCCCCACGGTTCCCGACCGCCTTATTTACGTCACGAATCAGCTCGACAACACACTGTCGGTTATCGACGGCAGCACCTACCACGTGGTCACGACTGTGCCGGTCGGTACCTTCCCCGCGGGGGTGGTGGTGGCTCCGGACGGCAGGCGTGCCTACATCGCACAGGGCGATGATAACGCCGTCGCGGTGTTCGACACCAGTACCAACACGATAACCAGGACCGTTTCGCTTTCCCCCGGAAGCAGCCCCCGGGGCGTGGCCCTCACGCCCAATGGGCAATTCCTCTACGTCGCCGACGGCGGCTCCAACAGCGTTTCGGTCCTGGACACCCGAACCGATCAGATCGTGGCTTCCGTGCCGGTCGGCAGCCAACCGGTGAGCGTCGCCGTCACACCTGACGGCGCATCGGCCTATGTCGCCAACTCCGGATCCAACGATGTTGCCGTCATCGACACCCAGACGAATCGGGTCGTCAGAGTCGTCCCGGCGGGGCAATACCCGGCAGGGGTGGCCATCACCCATGACGGCGAGTCCGTCTACGTCGCCAACGAGCTGTCAGCCAATGTCACGGTGATCAACTCCCGAAGCGGCGCAGTCGAAGCGACACTCCCGTCCGGGGCAGGCCCCTTCAACGTGGCAACAAGCCCGGAAGACAACACCGCTTACGTCGCCGACCCCGGACCAGGAAAGGTGATCGTCATCGACACCGGCACCCGCCGAACCTCCTCGATCGTCGCCCTAGGTCCCTACGGCACCGACCCCTTCAACGCGGCAGCCACCCGCCATGCCCTCTACGTCACCAACCAGGGAGCGAACACCCTGTCGGTCATCGACCCACACACACTCAACGTCGTGACCACCGTAAGCACCGGCAACAGTCCCTACGCCGTGGCCGCCCTGCCCAGACCCGACCGATAACTGAGCATCCTCTGGGAAGGGGAACGCTAGGGATCATGATTGTTCATCACGAGGAGTTACTCACATGAACGCGACAGCGGCACATCCAGCCAGCCAAGGCGTCGAACAGTCCTTCCTGCTTCAGCGCGTCCAGCCAGCAATGACCGGCCTGATCGACGGCTCACTGTCGACGCTAGCGCCGATCTTCGCTGTGGCGATCGCCACCCACAGCCCCCATTACGCCTTCGTCGCCGGACTCGCGACCGCGCTCGGCGCCGGCATCAGCATGGCCTTCTCCGAGGGACTCTCCGACACCGGTGACATGACCGGACGCGGCAACCCTTTCCTGCGCGGCTCGATCACTGGCGCCGGAACCTTCCTCGGCGGCATCTTGCACACGCTGCCCTTCCTCATCCCGTACTACCGCGCCGCGCTGATCGTCGCCGCTATCACGGTCGCCTGCGAACTGCTTACGCTCGCCTGGCTCCGTGGACGGTTCTTCCGCACTGGCTTCCTGCGGTCATTCGCCTCAGTCACCCTCGGCGGCGCAATTATCGCGCTGATCAGTGCTGTACTCGGAGTGGCCGGATCGGGATAAGCCGTGTGATACAGCGCGACGAACCATCATCAGTCAAGGCTTCCCGCTCCGGTGGTTGGTGTCTGCACGGCTGACGCCCATTGCCATTACCGGCTGACAGGAATTTCGCGCCTCGGCCCCTGCTCTCGACGGGGCAGCATGCCCGCGAAGCACGATCAGGTCGTTGCAGCTAGCAGGTATCCCAGGACTGCGGCCGGCGGGAAACCCCGCTGGGCGCTGGCGTCGAAGACGAATAAGCGCTCAAGGACCATTCTGGAAGGTGTGGTCAACGCTGGTCTGGCGTGACCAGGTCAGTTTCACGGTGATCAGGAGGCCGGCATGGATATCGCGGTGTTGGGCATGGGACGGATGGGTCGCGCGCTGGCCGGGAGGCTGCTTGAGGGCGGCCACTCGGTGGCGGTGTGGAACCGCTCGAAGGGCAAGGCCGACGAGATCGTGTCCGCGGGTGGTCGGGAAGCGGACAGCGTCACCGACGCTGTGCAGGGCGTCGATGTCGCGATCACCATGCTGGCCAACGACGACGCCGTCCGGGCAGTGGCGCTCGGGGAGCTGCGGCCGTCGATCGGTGACAAGACCATCTACGTCGACTGCTCGACGGTGTCGCCGGCGCTGAGCGGCGAACTCGCCGAAGCCTTCCCCGCCCGCTTCCTTGCCCTGCCCGTGATTGGCAGCCCCGTCGCGGTACGGGCAGGCCAGGCGGCGTATCTCACCGGCGGCAACGCCGGTCTCGTGGACCGCCTGGCTCCGGTCCTGGCATCGCTGTCCAACACCGTGCGGCGCTATGACACCGAGCCACTGGCGCTGACCGCCAAGCTCACGAACAACCTGCTGCTGCTGTCGCAGGTGATCGCCCTGGCGGAGTCATTCGCCGTGGGCCGCTGCGGTGGTCTCACCGACGACCAGCTGCGAGAGCTCCTGGGCAGCAGTCCCTTGGTGGCTGGGCTGAAGAACCGGTTCGAGGGCATCCTGACCGGCTCGCAGGACGGGTGGTGGACTACCGTGCTCGGCGCCAAGGACGCGGGCTTGGCAATCGACATCGCCCGAGGGGCCGATGTCGAGCTGCCTGGGGCCACGGTGGTGCAGGAGCTTTACGAAAAGGCAGCGGCATCGGGTCTCGATCAGGCCGACATCGCTACCGTGACTGATCTCTACCGGGACGGGAGACCCTCTTGAGGTGACGCCGACCCCTCAGCGGGCCTCCAGGAACGTGATCACTGCTAGCACTCGACGGTGATCGTCGTTGGTTTCTGCGAGGCACAGCTTGGCCAGAATGCTGCGCACGTGCTTTTCGACCGTCCCCTCGGTGACCCACAGCTGACGCGCGATGCCGGCGTTGGAGCGTCCCTCCGCCATCAGTGCCAGCACCTCACGCTCCCGCGTGCTCAGCGCGGCAAGCGGGTCATTGCGCCGGCGGGCCGACACCAGCTCCTGCACCAGCGCCGGATCGACGACCGAACCCCCCTTGGCGATCCGCTGCAACGTCTCGACGAAGTCTGACACGTCGACAACCCGGCTTTTCAGCAGGTAGCCGATCCCCCGCCCAGTAGCCAGCAACTCAATCGCGTGCTCCATCTCGGCATGGGCGGACAGGACCAAAATGCCGATCTCCGGGAACTCCTGGCGAATCAGCCCGGCCGCCTCCAGGCCCTCGGTGGTATTCGTCGGCGGCATCCGGATGTCGACGACCACCAGGTCGGGCGCCTCCTGGCGAACCAGCGCCAGGAGCTGCGGGGCACCTGCAGTCTGCCCCACCACCTCGAAACCGTGGCGCTCGAGCATGCTGGCCAGACCCTCACGCAGCAGGATGTCGTCCTCGGCGAGGGCCACCCGCAACCTGGCCCCGGGCAAGACGTCGCCGTCTCGACCGGCGTGATCCCGTGCTGCTCCCCCGTCGGTCGTCATAGCGATGATTATCGCGCTAGTCACCTGCTGTGAACATGGTTGGCGCTCGACTGGGAGGGCTTCGTCGATCACATCTTCTGGTCCGGTTGTGCCGTGGCGAGGCTGAAGGTGGATATGGCGCAGGCGACCAGGCAGGTGATGCCCAGGGCGCGGGCCCATCCGGGATCGGCGAAGACGGTCACGGCGACGCCGAGGAGGAATGTGGTGCCGGTCAGAGTTGCGAGAAGGTGGGTTTGGCTTTTCTGGGTGGCGTGCGGTGGGGTGAAGGCGATCGTGCCGGGGGTGGTTGCGGGGTCGAGGTGGCCCCGGAGGACTAGGCGGAACAGCAGGAGCAGTGAGGGCACCAGCACGATCGCACCGCCGGCGACGGCGATGATGACGGCCAGCAGCGTTGAGCGGCTGGCGGCGGCTTGATCGATGGTGAGCCCGGGGAGCACGCGTGGCTGTTGGGCCAGCGCCCAGCCCGCGACGATCGCGGCGACGGCCAGGGCTGCCGAGGCGCGGGCCGGGCCGAAGTGGTGGCGCCAGACCAGAAACAGGGTCATCAGGCCCGCTGCGGCTGAGACGCCGACCATTGCGGCCCCGCCGCCGCTGGTCAGCCCGTGGAACAGGGACGGTGCGTCGTAGCGGACGACGAGCAGGCCGGCCAGCGCGAGCGCACCGGTGCACAGGCCGGAGGTGAGAGCGCGGGCGCGGAAGTCCAGCTCGAGGGTCCGCAAGTCTTGCCGGTGTGCATCGGCGGCGAGGTAGACAGCAGCGACGTAGCCGCCGGTGGCCACGGCCAGCGCGCCGATGAGCACCGAGGTGGGATTGAGCCAGCTGGTGATGGGGTCGCCGGTGGCGTTGCCGACCGGGACGCGGCCGGAGGCGATCCCACCCACGACCGTGCCCAGCGCGAACGGCGTCAAGACCGAGGACAGGGCGAACAGGTTCTCGAGCGGGCGTTGGCCGCGGGCCGCCTCGAGCTGGCCGCGCAGCGCGTAGGAGGCTCCGCGCAGGATGATCCCGACTGCGGCGATGAACAGCGGTATCGCCAGCGTGGACGTAATCGAGCCAAAGGCCACCGGGTAGGCAGTCCAGCACACCACGAACACCAAGATGAGCCAAACATGATTGGCTTCCCAGACCGGTCCCATCGCGTGGCGCGCGTGGTCGCGGGTCACCGCCCGCACGGCTCGTCCGGGGCCGGCCAGCAGCGTCCAGAGGCCGGCGCCGAAGTCCGCGCCGGCCAGCACGGTGTAGCCGGCAAGGCCGGCGAGGATGAACACCATCGGGACCTCAGCCATCCCGATCAACCTCGAGAGGCACCCGACTGAAGCGGCGCAGCAGCCAAGCGACCCCGCCCGCCAGGCCCAGGTAGACCACGATGAGCGTGCCGTAGCCGACCGGGATCCCTGGCGCGCCGGTGACGGCTTCCGAGGTCCGCATGATCTGGTAGACGATCCAGGGCTGGCGCCCGACCTCGGTGGTGATCCACCCGGCGATCAGCGCGATCACCGACAAGGGACCTGCGAGCATGACGGCCCGGTAAAACCAGCGGGAACTGGGCAGCCGTTTGTGGCGCAACCGGACGTAGAGATACACCCCACCCAGCAGCGCCAGCAGTGTGCCGATCCCGACCATCGTCTGGAAGGCGAAACGCACCACGTTGACCGGTGGTCGGTCTTGCGGGGGTACCGCGTCGAGGCCTTGAACGGTGGCGTTGGGATCGTGGAAGGCCAGCAGCGACAACAGGCGCGGGATTTCGATGCCGTAGATGACCTGGTGGCCGTTGTACCAGCCCAGCAGGTGCTCGGGCGCGCCGCGGGTGGTCGGGCCGAGCCCTTCCAGGGCGGCTAGCTTCGTGGGTTGCGCGCTGGCGACCTCGCGCGCGGCCCAGTCACCGATCACGACCTGTAATGGGGCGGCGATCGCCGCGGCCGACAGCGCGATGGTCAGCGCCGTGCGCTGGTACCGGCCCCAGCGTCCGTGCAGAAAGTCCCAGCCGTACGCGGCGGCGACCAGGAAGCCGGCGACGATGTAACCGGCGAAGTACATGTGCACGAACTCATGCCAGAAAAAGGAGTTGCCAAACAGCGCCGACCACGGGTGCTCGTCGAGGGCGCGGCCCTCCTGGAGGGTGAACCCGCCGGGGTGGTTCATCCACCCGTTGACCGAGATCACGAACAGCGAACCGGTCACCCCGGCGATCGCCACCGGAATGCCGGACAGGAAGTGCAGTCGTGGCGGTAGGCGGTCCCAGCCGTAGACGTAGATCGCGATGAAGATCGCCTCGATGAAGAAGGAGAAACCCTCCAGGGTGAACCCCAGCCCGAACACATTGCCGAAATTCGCCATGAAGACCGGCCACAGCAGCCCCAGTTCGAAGCTCAGGATCGTCCCCGTCACCACGCCGACGGCGAACAGCGCGAGCATCACCTTCGACCAGCGCCGGGCCAGCGTGCGAAGCAGCGAGTCACCGGTGCGCAGGTAACGCCACTCGCAGAACAGGACCATTGCCGGAAAGGCAATCCCGAAGCACACCAGCGGGATGTGCACGGCAAGCGACAGCGCCTGCATCTGCCGCGCCACCAGTAGATAATCCTGATCGGCCGGCGCGAACACACCGCCGATGGTCGCGAGGATCCCGGTCACGTCATCTCCCACCTCTCTGGCTAACCGACGAAGTTGACCTCGTGGCTCACCGCGATCATCCCCCAACCGATCAACTCGCCAACCTGGGACAGCGTTGCGCAGCACATCCCCATCTGGCATCCCCACCAGCGGCCGTCAAGGATTGGCGCTCACCGGAATCCTCAGATTCGCGTTAACGGGTAGCCGAATGGGTGAACCGCTTCGGCGTCAGACCGAGCCCGCACCCGGGATCTACGACCCCACCGGCACCGGACGGGTGTTATTCGTGTCTCCCGAAGGTACCGGATAGTACATTCATACGCGGCCGGGCGATGACGCCTCCCTCTATGCCGACGACCTTGCGGCGTTGACGGCGCATCTCGATCTGAAGGACGCCATCCATGTGGGCCATTCCACTGGCGGTGGCGAGGTGGCGCGCTATCTGGGACGGCATGGCGAAAGCCGGGTAGCGAAGGCGGTGCTGATCAGCGCGGTGCCGCCGCTGATGGTGAAAACCGATGCCAATCCGGGCGGCCTTCCCAAGGAAGTGTTTGACGGGTTTCACGCACAAGTGGCGGCCCATCGTCCGCAGTTCTACCGTGACCTGCCGGCGGGACCCTTTTATGGTTTCAACCGGCCGGGTGTGGAATCCTCGGAGGCAATCATCCAAAACTGGTGGCGTCAGGGCATGATGGGCGGCGCGAAGGCGCATTACGCGGCCGGATTCGGCGGCGGACGGCGCGCAGGACGAGCCACGCGGCCGCGCTGCCCGGCGCCGGCATCACGACACCGCGTCCGGATAAACGGGCTGCCACATCGCGTCCTGCACCGCCTGGATGGGGTTGTCGCTGCAATCCCCGGGCTCCCTGCTCAACGAGCAGGCACGTCGCTAGTGGGCATTCGGCCCACCGGGGGAACCCGGCCGGGGTGACCGTTCCGGACACTGTCAGCGCGCGATTGTTGGCCGGGGGATGTTGCGCAGGTTGGTCCGCGCCAGCCTGAGCATCTCCCCCACACCACCAGTGAGCACGATCTTCGTGGCGGCCAACGCGAAACCCTTGACCTCGGCCGTGGTGAGGTGCGGGGGAATCGACAACACATTCGGGTCGGTGACCAGGTCCACCAGCACCGGACCCGGATGCGCGAAAGCCTCGGCCAGCGCCGAGCGGACGTCGGCCGGCTGCTCGACCCGCACCGAGTGGAGGTCGGCGGCCTGGGCGATCGCCGCGTAGTTCACCGGCGCGTGATCGGTCTGGTAGTCGGGCAGCCCGTCGACGAGCATCTCCAGCTTGACCATGTCCAGCGCGGAGTTGTTGAACAGCACGATCTTGATCGGCAGCTCGTGCAGCACCACCGTGAGCAACTCGCCCATCAGCATGCCCAGCCCGCCGTCACCGGACATTGAGATCACCTGCCGGCCCGGATAGGCCAGCTGGGCACCGATCGCGTGCGGCAGCGCGTTGGCCATTGTCCCATGCACAAACGACCCGATCACCCGCCGGCGGCCGTTGGGTGTGAGGTAGCGGGCCGCCCAGACGTTGCACATGCCGGTGTCGACGGTGAACACGGCGTCATCGCTGGCGAGTTCATCGAGGATCCGCGCCGCGTACTCAGGATGGATCGGGACCTGGTGCTCAACATTGTGGGTGTAGACGTCGACCACGTGTTGGAGCGCCTTTTCGTGCCGATGGAGCGTGCGATCCAAAAAGGATCGGTCGGTCTTGGGCTTGACCAGCGGCAGCACCGCGCGCAGGGTCGCCGCGACATCGCCGTGGATCGCCAGCTCCAGCGGTGTTCGCCGGCCCAGACGTGCCGGATCGTGGTCAACCTGGATGGTGCGCGCCTGGGGCAGGAAACTGTCGTAGGGGAAGTCGGTTCCGAGCAGCAGCAGCAGGTCAGCCTCATGGGTGGCGTCGTAGCAGGCGCCGTAGCCGAGCAGCCCGCTCATCCCCACGTCGTAGGGGTTGTCGAACTGGATCCATTCCTTGCCGCGAAGCGAGTGGCCGATCGGGCTGTGCAGCTTCGCGGCGAGCTCCATCACCTCGGTGTGGGCACCGACGACGCCTGCCCCGCAAAACAGTGTCACCGTGTCGGCGTTGTTGAGCCGCTCGGCCAACGCCCGTACCTGCTCCTCACCCGGCAGCACCGCGCCGCGCTGCCACGTCAGTGCGCCCTGACCGGTGGGGTGCGCGGCCGGCCGATGCAGCACATCTCCGGGCAGCACCAGCACGCCGACGCCACCGCGCCCCAGGGCGGTCTGGATGGCGATCCGCGCCAGCCGCGGCATCTGGGCGGGCTGGCTGACCAACTCGCAAAAGTGGCTGCACTCCAGGAAAAGCCGCTCCGGATGCGTCTCCTGGAAAAACCCCGTGCCGATCTGTTCGGAGGTGATATGCGAGGCCAGCGCCAGCACCGGTGCCCCACTTCGGTGCGCGTCGTACAGGCCCTGGATCAGGTGGGTGTTGCCGGGTCCGCAGCTACCGGCGCACACCGCCAGCCGACCTGTGAGCTGCGCCTCAGCTGCGGCGGCGAACGCCGCGGCCTCCTCGTTGCGGACATGAACCCATTCGATGCCCTCGGTGCGGCGAATCGCGTCAACGATCGGGTTGAGGCTATCGCCGACAATGCCGTAAACGCGCTCGACCCCGGCTTGCCGAAGAACATCGATTAACTGCTTGGCCACCGTCGGAGTGCTCATCGCCATCGCCTTCCGCTCGGTCAATTCGCCGACCCGGACAGTGTTGCGGTGGACACTGCCAGTGGCATCCCCGCCAGCGGTCGTCGTGGAGTGGTGCTCACTGGAGTCATCAGATTCCCGCTGACGGGTAGCCGACACCGCGTCTGTTGCGCTGTGCCGCCACCCGGGCGTCCCACCGTCCGGGTCGGCCGTCGCCGGTGTCGGCCGAGGGCCTGAGGCCCGTCGAGTGAGATCGTTTAGGTTTCACGGACCGTGAGGTAGTTGTGCACGATCCACACACCTGGCGCGGCGTATGCGGCTATCTCCGCCTCATCGCGCTCAGCCCACGACCGGACACTTCCGCGTAACGTCACCTCGCCGCCCGACGCCTCGACAGTGATCCTGCTGGCGTCGACACTGCTCAATCGTCTGAAACTGTTTTCAATTCTGGCTTTGACGTCGATCGGATTAGCGCGGGGCTTGACTGTGATGGTGTTGCTAATCCCCCGTACTCCCCCCACGTGCCGGACGAGGCGTTCGACAGCTCGACGTTGGTAGTCGTGATCGATCTCTCCGCGCAACGTAACCCACCCTTGCTCGACCTCCACTTTGACTTAGCCGCGGGGTATTGGGCTGCTCCAGTCCAAGACGTTCGCCACGTGCCCGGCGATGTCACTGTCGGTGCGCTCATGCGTGAGGTTGACTTCGATTTCGTTCGCGACGCCCCGCATTCCCGCGACCCGCTCCGCGGCGTGCACGGCGCTCCACTTCTCCCAGTACGATTCCACCTGGCCACTGAGCGTGACCACGGCGTCGCGGACCGCGACACCGATCTGGTTGGCCGACACACTCGGTTCCCAATCCAGCTCGGCCTAAACGTCTTGTCGCAGCTGGTCGTCTGTCTTGGTGCTCGACGTCGTCATGATTGCATCCTCCAAAAGCTCCACTTGATTCAAGTTTTCAGATTGATAACTGCACCCGCCAGCCTTGCGGCTGCTGGGTTTCCCCCCGTGGGATGAATGGTGGCCCGCCCTGGAGCCGCTGGGTCGAGGCCAGCGAACCAACCGGCCCCACGCTGGTGGACGTTATTGGTGGTCACGTTTTCTCCTATCGTGTGTTGCCGCCGCCAGCGGGCCGGAGGCGCCTGTCGCGTCCGGCAGGCAGATCGTGGGCAGTCTTATGCATGGTGGCGCTCTGGTGATGGTCGGTCTTCCCGGTCTGCGGGCATCTCCACCTACCGGCTGGCTGCAATCCCCGCGGTTGCTGGCGTCGATGGCGGCGGGATCGAAACTGTCCGCTAGGACTGCTGCGCGTACCTCATCGTCCACACGGCTTTGTCGCCAGGGTGATACTCGTTGCCCGCCCATGGATCTCCGCAGATGTGCAGGTGTGCATACGGAGTTCCGGCGAACATGATCATGGTTCCAGCGTCGCGCATGACCGTTGACAGTCCGCTCGCTTCGGCGTCGAACGGCCAGATCAGCATCCAGTGCGGGCCGATCGGGATGGGCGGGCTCGTCGTGTCGAACGGATCGGTGTAGCTGTGTTGGGTCGCTCCGTTGAGCATGTAGATGAGTCCTGGGGCGGTGTTGGTGGGCTTCGGTTTCCGCATCATCACGTCCATCATCCACTGCATGCCCATCGGATCGGCGCACATGTCGGCCTGCCCTATCTCCAGGCCTGGCACACACACCCACTCATTGGTACCCACGCGCAGGATGGTCATCCTGCCGCTCCGGTCAATGTCTGCAACGGTGGCGCCATCGCGGATGGTTGCGGGCCCCGAAAGAAGTGCTCGCGCCACCCTCGCCTCGACAATCGGATCGTCCACCGCGCAAATTTTACTCGGCTCGTGGGCGCCCGCAGGTTCGCCTGCAGCTTTATCGACCGCCCGACCAGGTTTTGGTACGCAGACCCCGGTTGCTGAGAATTGGTGGCCCGCGGGGTCGACTCCGGCGGGCAGGTCGCCGGTCAACAACTGGAAGTCCTGATTGCCGGCGACGACGACGGTTGTTCTTTCCGTCCATGACCAGGACGTGAGATGGTGACGGCACAGCACGAGTTCGTGCCGGGTCCGTCCCGGGTGACGCATGGGCGGGAGCACGATGATGACCGAGGCACAGCTCGACCTCGTCCGCCGGCTGGCTGCTCAGCTTCGGGTGGACTCGATTCGTTGCAGCACCGAGGCCGGGTCGGGGCATCCCACGTCGTCGCTGTCGGCCGCCGACCTGATGGCCGTTTTGCTGGTCGGTCACCTTCATTACGACTGGGACCAGCCGCACCTTGCCGGCAACGATCACCTGATCTTCTCCAAGGGCCACGCGTCGCCGCTGCTGTATTCGATGTTCCGGGCCGTGGGTGTGGTCAGCGAGGATGAGCTGATCAAGACCTACCGTCGGCTGGGGGCCCGGCTGCAAGGCCATCCCACTCCCGTTCTGCCCTGGGTGGACGTGGCTACCGGCTCGCTGGGCCAGGGGCTACCCGACGCGGTCGGCGTCTGCTTGGCGGGACGGTATCTGGACAAGCTTCCCTACCACGTCTGGGTTCTGTGCGGGGACAGCGAGACCGCCGAGGGTTCGATCTGGGAGGCCTTGGACAAGGCCAGCTACTACAAACTCGGCAATCTCACCGCGATCGTCGATGTCAACCGCCTGGGCCAGCGGGGGCCCACCGAGCTGGAGTGGGACCTGGAGCGCTACGCGGCTCGGGTGGCGGCCTTCGGTGCTCGCCCGCTGGTTATCGCCGGCCACGATCCGGCGGCCATCGACCAGGCGCTGGCCGAGGCCCGCTCGAGCCCCGATCGACCCACGGTGGTGCTGGCCCGGACCATCAAGGCCAAGGGCGTGCCTGAGCTGGAGGACAAAAACGGTTGGCACGGCAAGGCCTTGCCCCCGGAGATGGCCGAGCGCGCCATCGCCGCCCTGGGCGGGCTGAGCGATCTGCGGATCACGACCGGTCGTCCGGCACCGGGGACCGCGGCCATCACCGCCGATCCAGATGGCCCGGTCAGCCTCCCCACGTGGGCGCTGGGCGAGAAGGTAGCGACCCGGGCCGCCTTCGGCGCCGCGGTGGCCGCGCTGGCCTCCCGTCCGGAGGTCGTCGTGCTGGACGGCGAGGTCGGCAACTCCACCCACGCTGAGGAATTCCACAAGGTCTGCCCGCAGCGCTACTTCGAGATGTTCATCGCGGAGCAGCAGATGGTGGCCACGGCCGTCGGGCTCGCCGTTCGGGGTTATGTGCCCTTCGCCGCGACCTTCGCGGCGTTCTTCTCCCGTGCCTACGACTTCATCCGGATGGCCGGGATCTCCGAGGTGAACATCCGCCTGGTGGGCTCGCACGCCGGGGTCGAGATCGGTGCCGACGGTCCCTCTCAGATGGCGTTGGAGGATCTGGCCGCGCTGCGGGCGGTGCACGGCTCGGTCGTCTTGTACCCCGCCGACGCCTCCTGCACCGCTGCGCTCGTCGCCCAGATGGCCGACACCGCCGGCATCGTGTACCTGCGCACCACCCGGGGCACCTACCCCGTGATCTACCCACCCGAGGAGCCATTCCCGGTCGGGGGATCCAAGGTCCACCGGGCCGGACCCGACGATCAGGTGGCCCTGATCGGGGCGGGTGTGACGCTGCACGAGTGCCTGGCCGCCGCCGACAAGCTCGCCGGCTCAGGCGTCGCGGTGCGGGTCATCGACGCCTACTCGATCAAACCCATCGACCGTGACGCGCTGGTGGCGGCCTGCCGGGTGACCGGCAGCCGGCTGGTCGTGGCCGAGGACCACTACCCCGAGGGCGGGATCGGTAGCGCCGTGCTGGAGGCCCTGGCGAACGCCTCGGTCCCACCGCTGCAGGTCGCTCACCTGGCCGTGGGGGGGCTGCCCACCTCGGGAACGCCAACGGAGCTCCTCGACGTTGCCGGCATCTCGTCTCGGCACATCGTCGATGCCGCCCACCGGCTGGTCGGGGGGCTGGTGAAGACCCTGTGACTGGGTCGGGTGCGGCACGGCTGGCGGCGCCGTTGGCGCTGTCCTCGCCAGGGGGGCGCTGGCTGGTGGTGGCCGCCGCTTTGGGTTCGGGGGTGGCGTTTTTGGATGGGTCGGTGGTCAATGTCGCGCTGCCGGCGATCGGTCGTGAGCTTGGCGGGGGGTTTTCGGTGCTGCAGTGGGTGCTCGATGGGTACCTGCTTAGCCTGAGTGCGTTGTTGCTGCTGGGTGGGGCGCTGGGTGATCGTTACGGGCGGCGGCGGGTGTTCGTGGTCGGGTTGGTGACGTTTACGGTGGCGTCGCTGGGCTGTGGCCTGGCCCCGACCGGCGGCGGCTTGATCCTGGCGCGGCTGGTACAAGGTGTCGGGGGTGCGCTGTTGATCCCGGGCAGCCTGGCTTTGATCGATGCCTCAATCCGGCAGCAGGATCGGGGCCGGGCGATCGGCACGTGGGCGGGGTTGAGCGGGGTGGCCTCGGCGCTGGGGCCATTTGTGGGTGGATGGCTGGTCGATACGGCGTCGTGGCGGTGGGTGTTTTTCATCAACGTGCCACTGGCCGCTGTCGCCGTGGTCGTGACCGTGCGCCACGTGCCCGAAAGCCGCGACACCACCGCGACGGGGCGCCTGGACACGGCCGGCGCGGCCAGCGTGACCCTCGGCCTGAGCGGGATCATCTACGCATTGATTGAGGTGCCGGTGCACGGCTGGACACTGCTGACCGTCGCCGCAGCAGCCATCGGGGCTCTCGCGCTGGCGGCCTTTCCGCTGATCGAACGCCGCCAGCCAGCGCCGCTCATTCCGCTGTCGTTGTTCGGCTCCGCGCAATTCACCGGAGCGAATCTGGTGACGTTTGCGGTGTATACCGCGTTGGGTGGGGCACTGTTTTTGCTGTCGCTGCAGCTACAGCAGTCCCTGGGGTACACCGCGCGGGCGGCTGGGCTGGCTTTCCTACCCTTCACCGTGATCATGTTGCTGCTGTCCAGCCGAATCGGAGCATTGGCCCAACGGGTCGGGTCTCGGTGGCTGATGACCATCGGGCCGCCGGTGGCGGGTGCTGGCCTCGCGCTGCTGATCCGTGCCGTGCCAGGGGCGAGTTATCTCACCGGGGTGCTGCCCGGCATCGCCGTGTTCGGCCTGGGCATGGCCCTGACGGTGGCGCCGCTGACCTCCGCGGTGCTCGCTTCCGTCGAGGAGGACCACGTCGGCGCCGCCTCCGGGGTCAACAACGCCGTCTCCCGCATTGCCAGCCTGCTCGCCGTGGCCGTGCTCCCGCTCGCTGCCGGGATCGACAACAGCGCTACCGGCTCCCTGGGGCCTGGCTTTGCCCGCGCGATGCTCATCTCCGCGGCGCTGTGTGGCCTTGGCGGCGTCATCGCCTTGTTCACCATCAAACAGCAAGTATCCGTGCAACTGCACACCGTGCCGGGACTCACCCAGTCATGCCAGCAGCCCTCCACCCGCATCCCGCAGCCCACCGGACCACAGCGAGCATCCTGACACCGTGGGCGGGCCATCCTAGCCGAGGCCGAGCCTTCGCCGGGGAGAATGCCGTCACCACCGTCGAGTACCGCATCCAGAACGGAACATTTGTCCATGACCACACACATCGTGGTGCTGCCGGGCGGCGGCTACTCGTCGCACACCGCCCACGAGGCCGAGCCGATCGTCGATTGGCTCGAAACCTTGGGATACACCGCCAGCGTGTTCCGTTACCCGCTGCTGACGCGGCACCCCGGGCCGCTCAACGCACTGCGCGACGAGATCACATCCCGCCGCGGCGCCGGCGTGACCCGCGTCGGCGCGATGGGATTCTCAGCAGGCGGCCATCTGGCCGGGCACGCAGCGCTGGCGCCCGACTCCACACCAGAGCAGCGCCCCGACTTCGCCGTGCTCGGCTACCCCATCACCTCGATGGAACTGGCCACATACCGCTGCGCCCAAGACATCCTGCTGGGCGACACTGCCACCGACGAGGCCCGTTGGGTCACCAGCCTTGACCGCCTGGCCACCCCGACAGCTCCACCGATGTTCCTGTGGCACACCGCCGAAGACGCCTACGTCCAACCCGAACACTCCTACCGACTGGCAGCAGCCCTGTCGGCGGCCGGACGCCCGCACGCCCTGCACGTCTTCGCCCACGGCCCGCACAGCCTCGGCCTGGCCCGGGGCGCGGGGCAGGCCGAACTCTGGACGTCCCTGGCCGCCGCCTGGCTGGCGGAGGTCACAAGCTGACGCCGGCGCCCGAACCACACACCCGAAGGGTGAGCGACCATGCCAGATTCCCTATCCATCAGCGTTTTCAACAGCGGATACCTGCCCGTCAACGGGGGTCCGGGCTGGGATCCCTCCCGGCAGGCGACCTGGCCTGCCTCCACCGCCACACTGATCGCCGGTGACCGCGACGCCATCCTCGTCGATGCGTTGATGACCACCACGCAAGGCGAGCAACTGGCGGCCTGGGTCACTGCCGCCGGCAAAAGCCCGTCGCTGATCGTCATCACCCACGGGCACGGAGACCACTTCTTCGGCGCCGGACCGATCCTGGCCGCGTTCCCCGACTCGCGGCTCGTCGCGATGACCGCGCAGGTCGTCGACGAGGCCCGGGTGCAGACCCAACCGGCAGTCCTGGACAACTGGACCGGCTGGTTCGGCGACCAGTTCGACCGCGATCCGGCGATCCCGACCGCCCTGAACACCGGCGAGCTGCAGATCGAGGGCCATCCGGTGAACCTGATCGTCGTCGGCGGTGCCGACGGTGCGCTCGCAACGATCGTCCATGTCCCCGACCGCGACACCATCTGCTCGGGCGACGCCGTCTACAACAACATCCACATGTGGCTGTGGAACTCGACACCGCACAGCCGCGCCACCTGGCTGGATTCCATCGCCGCGATCGCCGCGCTCACACCGGCGACGATCATCACCGGACACAAGGATCCCGACGCCCCCGACGACGACGCGCAACGGCTGCTCGACCAATCCCGCAGCTACATCGAGGATTTCGACGGCGCAGTCGCGCGGTCCAGTTCAGCACCCGAAGTGATCGACACCATGATGGCGAAATACTCGCACTACGGAAATCCGTACACCCTGTTCGTGGGTGCCTACAGCCAATTCAACCAGAACCTGGACGGATGATTCCGTGAAGATCTTGTGAGGTTCTGGGCTCTGGGCACAGCGACCCACGCTCGACCATCGACCCACCCAGGCATGATCACTGTTCGAGTGTCACCAGCGACATCATCTGTCGTTTCCGGCACATAAACAGCGATCATGACGCCGGCAGGTCGCGGCGGCGATCACCGACGCGCACGTTGAGGCGACCGGAGCCCCGCGCATCTTCGTGCACGTGTTCTTCAACGAGCTGCCCCGGGTGTCGCCTACAGCGCCGGCGAAGTCGACAAAAACATCTCGGGGATAACCGGCTCGATCCGCGACGGACGCCCCCTCGAAGTCAAGCAGAAGCTGATCAAACAGATCTGCGCATCGTGGTCAGAGATCACCAGCCGGCCGGTCAAGCAGCTCGTCGCTGGCCTCACCGAGATCGACTCGGATGCCACGATGGAATACGGCCTGATCCTCCCCCCACCCCGGAGGCGAAACCGAATGGTTCGGCACCAGCGTCTCGGCCGGGCCGCATTCCCCAGGCCATCTCCAGCAGCAGACCGGCGATCAGGGCCGCTCGGCGAAGAACGGGTGATCGTGATCGACGGCTTCGACAAGCTCGCGTGGGAGCTCCGCTGTGATTTGTGTCCCGTCGCCGGCCTCGCTGCGGACTTGGATCGAGCCGCCGAGAGCCTGGACGCGGTCGGTAAGGCCGACCAGGCCCGAACCGCGCGAAGGATCGGCCCCGCCGACGCCGTCGTCGCGAATCGACAGCAGCAGGGTGCCGTTGCGCGTTGCGAGCGAAACCTCGATGCGCGACGCCTGCGAATGCTTCGTCGCGTTGGCCAGGGCCTCGGATGCAATGAAGTAGGCCGCGACCTCGATCGGCTCAGGGAAACGCGTGTCCGTCCTGACCTCGAGCTCGACCGGAATCGTCGAGCGGCGTGCGAGCGTTCGCAACGCCGGGCCCAGACCGCCGTGGGAAAGGATCGCGGGGTGGATCCCACGCGAGATCTCCTGCAGGTCCTCGACCGCATTGGCCAGTTCGGTCGCGATGCGGGACAACTCGGATCGAAGGTCGCTATCGGGAGGGACATGGGCCTCCGCAGCGCGCACCGCCAGCCCGAGCGAGACCAGTCGCTGCTGCGTGCCGTCGTGGAGGTCTCGCTCGACCCGGCGGCGAGCCTCGTCGGACGCGGCGACGATCCGCCTGCGCGAGGCGGCGAGCTCGGCCCTGCTGGCCGCATTGGCGATCGCGGTTGCGACGAACTCGCCGAACTTCTCCAGGCGTTCCTCGGTGTCGAGCGGTAATGACTCGTCTTTGGCCACGACGGTTATCGCGCCCCACAGACGCCCTTCCACGATGATCGGGCTCGCAACCTGCGAGATGAGGCGCAGGCGACGCAGGGTTGCGGCAGTGGGCCCCCCGACGGACGCCAAGTCGCTCGCGTCGACGCGGGCAGAGCGTCCAGTGAGAAACACCTTCGACGAAACGTATAGATCGTTGAGCTCCCACCGTGATCCGATCGGGATCCCTTCGACGCTCTTCGCCACGCCGACGACGACGAACGCCGGGCCGTGGGGATCGAACCTGCCGACGGTCGCCTCGTCCAAGCCGAACAGGCGATCGACCTCCTCGCTGACGGCCGAGAAGATCTCGGCGGGCCGCACGCCTTGTGCCACCAGCGTCGCCACCCGCCGCAGCGCCGCCTGCTCGTCGACGAGCCGCCCGAGAGCTTCGCGTGACTCGGCATTCGCGATCGCGGTGGCGAGCAGCTCGGTGAAACCGGTGAGACGTGCCTCGGTGCGTTCCGGCAGCGGGTCCTGCTCCCTGCTGGCAACAACCATCGCTCCCCAGATGCGTCCCGCCACGACGATCGGAATTCCGACCGTCGAACGAATCCCGCTGCGACGGGCGGCGTCCGCGCTCTCACCCTCCAGCTGTGAGTAGTCGTCGATGCGGGCCGCCTCGGAGCTGGCACGCACGAGCTGAAGCACGTTCGTGCCTTCGAGTGACCACCGGCTGCCGGCGGGAAACCCCGGACCTTCCGTTGGGAAGCTTGCGCACTCCGTTGCAATGCCGTCGAGCTCGTACCGCGCGACGCTCACGAGCGGGACGTTGACCAGGCGGGTGACCTCCTCGGCCACAACGGTGAACAGGTCCTGCGGCTGCACGCCCTCCGCCACGAGCGTGGCAACACGGCGCAGCGCGCTCAACTCGTCATTGGCTACGCGGCGGTCCGTGATGTCCCTGGCCACTCCATATACGACGCATTCCTCCGGCCGGGTGCGGGTGTTCCACTCCAGCCAGCGCACCGAGCCGTCGGCGCAGATTTGGCGACACTGGAACCCGACGACGTCGTTGCCGGCCGCAAGCTCGGCGAGGACCGCGCCGACGGACTCGCGATCGTCGGGGTGGACGTTATCCATGAACGGCCTGGCCAGCAGCTCCTCTCGCGTGTACCCGAGGATGCGCGCGAACGCCGGATTGGCGAGCTTCAGGTACCCATCGAACCCCGCGATGCAGAACGCATCAAGCGAAAGATCAAAGAGTCGTACCAGCTCGTTGTTGAAAGACCGGTTCGTCTGAACCATCAGTGCCTGCAACGACTAAAACGGAGGGAGATGGAACATGAGCATGGCTAGCATCGGCGCCACGACATTCACCGCGCCCTCCGACTGTGAGTTCGCCATGACGCGCAGCTTCGACACACCTTGTAGCCTCGTCTGGGAGGCCTCGACGAGGGCTGTACCGAGATCGACTCCGAGGTTACAGGCCACCGCACCACCCCCACCCCCATCAAGGGTAGTCCTAACCGCGCCCACCAGCGATGGCACGGTCGCCTGGCTCCGCCGGCCCGGGGTCGTGAGCGCCGTTACCGGCCGGCGAGGTAGTGGTCGCGCAGCACGAACTTCTGGATCTTGCCGGAGGCGGTCTGCGGGAGGGCGGGGAGGAACTGCCACACCTTCGGGATCTTGAAGGGTGCGAGCGAGCTCCGGCAGAAGGCGGCGAGCTGGTCGGGGTCCGGTTCTGCGCCGGCGGCGGGCCGGACGAACGCGGCGACCGTTTCGCCCATCTCGGCGTCCGGGATGCCCACCACCACCGCCGCTTCCGCGACTTGGGGGTGGGTGAAGAGCAGGTCCTCGATCTCGCGGGGATAGATGTTCTCCCCACCCCGGATGATCATGTCCTTCAGCCGGCCGCTGATCCGGACGTAGCCGAGTTCGTCCATGCTGCCGAGGTCGCCGGTGTGGAGCCAGCCGTCGTCGTCGAGGGCGGCGGCTGTCGCCTCAGGGGCGTCGAAGTAGCCGGCCATGACGCCGTAGCCGCGGACGCACACCTCGCCCACGACCCCGATCGGTACCGTCTCGCCGCGGCTGGGGTGAGCGATCCGGATCTCGCAGTGTGGGAGCGGCCGGCCGACGGTGTGGACCCAGTCCGGGTTCGGGTCGTCAGGGAGTGTGTGCGTCACGTACGGCGACGCCTCCGTCTGGCCGAAGCCGATGGTCACCGCGACACCGATCTCCCGCTCCGCCCGTCGTACGAGTTCAGGCGGTACCGGAGCCCCTCCGAGGGTCGTGATTCGCCAGCTCCGCAGGTTCCGGGGGCGTGCGGCCTGCTCGGCGAGCATGCGGATCAGCATCCTGGGAGCGCTGAGCATGATCGACCCGCGCTCCGCGGCGAAAGCGTCGAGCATGGCCGCGGCGTCGAAACCCGGTGGCAGGACGTGGCGGCCACCGGTCTGCAGCGCGCCGAGCGTCAGCAGCCCGCAGCCCGCGGTGTGGAACAGCGGCATCGGGTTGACCCAGACGTCGTCGGGACCTGCGCCGTTCACCAGCGCGTAGAAGCGGGCGACGTTGACCAGGCCCCGATGGGTCAGCTGCGCTCCCTTGGGGGCACCGGTCGTCCCGGAGGTGTACTGGATCTGGGCGGCGTCCCCGGGGCGGACCCGTGGCAGTTCCCGCTCACCGTCGTCTGAGGCCAGGAACGTTGCCCACTCCGACAGTGCGACGACCTCGCGCAGCCCCGGCAGGCCGGTCCGGGCCTCCTCGACGATTGCGACGAGGTCCCGGCCGCGGTACTCGTCCTGGACCACCACCCCGCTTGAGCGCGACTGCGCCAGGACGTGGGTGAGCTCGCCCAGGGTGTCGGCCGGGTTGACCGTGACGAGAGTGATGCCGGCGTACGCCGCCCCCAGCTCCAGCAGCACCCACTCCGGATGGTTCGCCGCCCAGATCGCCACCCGCTCGCCGGGAGCGAAGCGGCCGAGCAGAGCCCGTGCCACCCGGAGGGCGTCGAACTGGAGCTGCGTGAACGTCCACCGGCGCCCCCCGCCGTCCGGACGGAACTCGACGAGCGCGGTGCGCGGGCCCCAGGTCGCCGCCGCGTCGTCCAGCGCCTGCCCGATGGTGCGTTCGAGGACGGGCTCGTCGTCGTCGAGCACCAGGTACGACGACGTCTGCGGAACGGGATGTATGGCCATCTCAGCTCCTGGGTGGGATCACGGATCGGGGGTGGTGTTGGCCGCGGCCCTTCGAGTTTGGCAGGTTAGTGGACCGAGTTGATGGCGGACTGGATGACTGCGGTGACGGCGTCTGGGTGGGAAATCAATGTCAGGTGCGAACCGCCGTTGAATTCGGTCACAGTCGAATGCGCTCGTTGTGCCATCGCGCGTTCCGAGGTCGGCGTGATGATCTGATCGCCTGTGCTAATGAAATACCACGACGGAATCGCTGTCCACGCTGCCGCCTGCGATGGTGTGTCGAACGCCGCCGTGGAGGCGGCCCGCTGCGAGGCCCAGAGTTGCTGGGCGGTCTCCTTGGGGAGGTCGTTGGCGAAGTTCGTGACGAAGATGTCCTCTTTGAGGTAGAGGTCCATAACTCCGGCCGGAGCGCCGGGATAGGGCAGCTGGTCAAACAGTTCTGGCGCGGACTTGTGCTTGAGCACGGAATCGGCTCCACTGAGCGATCCGTTGGTCTCCCCGACGTCGGGGGCAGCGGCATCAACGTAGACGAGTGCCTTGACGTTGGGGTTTCCGGCCGCCGCGTTGGTGATGACCGATCCGCCATAGGAGTGGCCGACCAGCACGATGGGGCCGCTGACTGTTTTGAGGAAGTCGGCGACCGTCGCGGAGTCGGTGGTCAGGTTCTGTAGCGGATTGGCGATCGCGCGGACCGGGTAGCCCGAGGCCTGAAGGGATTTCACTTCGCCGGCCCAACTGGACGCATCTGCCCACGCCCCGTGCACCAGCACGACCGTCGCCCGCGCGCCATCTCCGGTCACACCAGTCGAAGCGGACGGGGTGCTTGACTTGGTGTTGGCCGGGCCCGGCGGGGGCGAGGAACAACTTGCCGCCGTGATCAAAGTAATGACGATTACTACCATGGCCCACGGGCACCGCCACAGCCAGCTGATCCCGGGCCTCGACAACCGACAGCTCCTGAGATTTATCCCCATTTTTGTATCCTTTTTAGAACCCGCAGTTGAAGCTCGGGTGGTGGGTCGATGATGGTGGTCAGAGAGTGGGTTCGACGAGGCGTACGCCGATGCGGTTGGTCGCGCGGCTCATGAACGCAAATGGCCGGGTGAGGTTCGAGATGAGGGCGCCCCGGGCCCGGCTTTGGCGCCGCTTCCATGGCCGCCCGAAGCGCCGAGATTGCCGGTATCTGGTTGACGATGCTCATCGAACCTCCAGTTTGGGCGGTCTTATGCCAGGGTCGCGCTTTGGTGATGGTGGGTCTTCCCCGTCCGCGGGTATCTTCCCTACCGGCTGGCTGGAACTCGGCGTAGGCAGGGGGCCAGCAGCCCAAAAACAGCGATCATCACGGTCCGGCCAGGACGTTGCCGAGCAGTCGGCGCGGCGGGTCCGCGCGGAGCGGATCCGCCCAGCCACGCAGCCGCGAGCAGTCCTTCCCGCGCGCAACGTCGTTCACGGCTGGGACGCTCGGGGGCTGCACCGACAACCAGCCCCGGGGCTATGGCTGGTCACTCGGGCCGGAGATCAGGCCGATGAGCAGATCGACGATTCGGTCGCGGCGACGAGCGTGCCAGACTCGCCGGTGTGGCTGCGCTGCAGGTCGTGGCGATGGTTGTGGGGGCCGCCCTCGTCGTGGTGACCATGTCCGACGTTGTCGGGAGGCTGGTTATCCCGCGTGCGCGTGCCAGCGTGCTGGCCCGCGTGGTTGGCGCCGTGGTCGACGGCGTGTTTCAGCTGCTGATCCGGCGTTTTGCGGACTATGAGAACAAGGATCGGGTGCTGGCCGCGCAACCGGCGGTGTACCTGCTGGTGCTACTTGGTGTCTTGCTGTTTGCTTTCGAGATCGAGTATGCGCTGCTGCTGTGGCCCTGGACCCACGGCTTTGCCAGCGCGTTGCGGGAAGCGGGAAGTTCCCTTTTCACCCTCGGGTTCGCCGCGAGCCCCGGCACGGCGCCCACGGTCATTAATGTGCTGGCTGCCGCGACTGGGCTGGTGGTCATCGCGCTGCAGATTGCCTATCTGCCGGCCCTGTATGCGGCGTTTAATCGCCGGGAGACTGAAGTGACGCTGCTCAGCGCCCGCGCGGGTTTGCCGCCGTGGGGTCCGGAATTGCTGCTGCGCACTCGGTACGGGGTGCGCGTGCGCACCGATGACTTGCCGCAGTTCTACGCGCAGTGGGAGCGGTGGGCGGCCGACGTGGCGGAAAGTCACGCCACCTATCCGGTGCTGGTGCGCTTCCGCTCACCGCAGCCGCTGTCGTCCTGGCTGGTGGGGCTGCTGGCTGTGATGGATTCGGCGGCGATGCTGCTGGCACTGCGCCCGAGTCAAGACCGGATCGAGCCGCGGCGGGCGATCCGCATGGGCTTCACCGCGCTCCGCGAGATCGGCGCCGCGCTGGGCATCAGCTACGACCCCGATCCGGACCCCAATGCGCACATTGCCTTGACGTTCGAGGAGTTCGCCGCGGCGGTTGACCAGTTGCAAGCGATCGGCTTTCCGATTGAGCGCAGCGCGGCCGAAGCTTGGCCGGACTTCCGGGGCTGGCGCGTGAACTACGAGGCGCTGGCCTACGAGCTGGCTTGGCGTACTGACGCGGTACCAGCCCCGTGGTCAGGTCCCCGCCGATGGCCTGCGACCCCGATTTCGGTGCGACGGCCTCCCGAGCGGGCACCGGATGACACCAGAGACGCATCCCCGAACCCGAGCGATGGGTCGCCGGACTGATCGGTTGTACATCGTTCGATGCGCGGTGGTTGCTGGGCAGTCAGCGGCCGCCGGAGACGATGATATCACTGCCGGTGATGAACGATGCCGCCGGCGAGATCAGCCACGACACGGTGGCCGCGACCTCGTCAGGGCGGCCCATGCGACCGAGTGGGCTGGCCGTGGCGAGCTGTTGCAGGTCTGGGACTGCGGTGATCATGTCCGTGGCAATGATGCCCGGGGACACACTATTCACGCGGATACCTTCAGAGGCGACCTCGTTGGACAGGCCACGGGTGAACGTCACCAGGGCACCTTTGGTGGCTGCGTAGGGCACGATTCCTCGCAGGCCGCCGGTTCGGGCGGCGAGTGAGGCGATGTTGACGATGGATCCGCCGGTGCCTCCGTGCGCAGTGGACATTGCGTGGATGGCGTGCTTGGCGCATAACATGGGGCCCACGAGGTTGACCTGGATTAGGCGGGTCAGCTCGGCTGCATCTTGAGCGTCGATGCGGGCTGTCGTGCCCACGATTCCGGCGTTGTTGACCAGCGCGGCCAGCGGTCCGAGCTCCTGTTCGGCTCGTTCGAACATGACGGCGATGTCGCCCGGTGTAGAGACGTCGGCACGTACGGCTATACCTCGGCCGCCACGTGCGCGAATGGCGCAGACCACTGATTGCGCTCCGTCGGCGTCGGTCGCGTAGTTGACGAGCACGCCGTACCCGTCTTCGGCCAGTTTTTCGGCGATCGCGGCGCCGATACCCCGGCTGGCGCCAGTGACGATCACCGCGCCGTTCGCCTGTTCAGCTGCCATCAGTTCGTCGACCTCCCGCCGTGAGCCCCCCAGACCTGGCCCAGACCCGTCAGCGCACTCCAACCACGACTGCTTATATCCCTTATATCCTGGGACCCTGCTGCTTGCCGAGGGAGAAACCGATGGGCCCCGACGAGGTTGACGACGACGTGTTCGAGCAGCTGGACGGGCTGGACACCCTCGACGGGCGGGACCCTATCGACCCGCTGGACGAGGGGTATTCGCCGCCGGAGCGGCCCTGGGCGCTTGACGACTGGGGTACCACCGCGCGCGAGGAGGCCGAGGGGGAACGCCTAGACCAGCGGCTGGCTCGCGAGTTGCCGGAATCGGGGGCCGACGAGGACGAAGGGGACGGCCTCGGCGACGAGTCGGACACCGACGGCGAGCTCCGCGACGACGAGGTCGGCGACACCCGGTCGGGACGCCTCACCGACGGTGGGGACGGCGCCGGCGACCACGAGCTGTACGCGCGCGACGTCGGGGTCGACGGAGCGGCGGCCTCGGCCGAGGAGGCCGCGGTGCACCTCGTCGACGGGGACCTACCTGACCAGTGATTTGGGCGGCGCAAGCCCGGTCGTTGAGGTCGGGAAAGAAGGGTTGCGAATCTTGGACATCACCGTCAGTCCCCAGTGGACCGCGCTGACCGGCCATTACGAGAGGGTCAAGGGCCTGCACCTGCGGGAGCTCTTCGCCGATGATCCGGATCGCGGATGGCGGATGACTGTGCTGGCAGCGGATCTGTACTTGGACTACTCCAAGCACCGGGTCACCGCGGAGACCCTGGAGTTGCTCGTCGCCCTCGCCGAAGCTGCCGACCTGCGCGGGCGCATTGAGGCGATGTTTCGCGGCGAGCACATCAACGCCAGCGAGGATCGGGCCGTGCTGCACACGGCGCTACGTTTGCCGCGCGATGCGCACCTGGTGGTGGACGGCCAGGATGTGGTGCGCGACGTGCACCGGGTCCTGGACCGCATGGGCGACTTCACCGAGCGGGTCCGTTGCGGAGAGTGGACCGGGCACACCGGCAAGCCGATCCGCACCGTGGTCAACATCGGTATCGGCGGTTCGGATCTGGGCCCGGTCATGGCCTACGAGGCGCTGAAAGACTACTCCGACCGTAAGCTGACCTGCCGGTTCGTGTCCAACATCGATCCGGCAGACATCCTGGAGACCGTCCGCGACCTGAACCCGGCCACCACGCTGTTCATCGTCGTCTCCAAAACCTTCACCACTGCCGAGACACTGACCAACGCCGGCGTCGCCAGGCGCTGGCTCCTCGACGGTCTGGGTGCGGGGCAGGAGGCCGTGGCCCGGCACTTCGTCGCCGTGTCGACCAACACCGAAGGCGTACGCGCCTTCGGCATCGACCCGGCGAACATGTTCGGTTTCTGGGATTGGGTCGGCGGCCGTTACTCCTATGACTCCGCGGTCGGTCTGTCGCTGATGATCGCGATCGGGCGGGAGCGCTTCGCCGAGATGCTTGCCGGGTTCCGTGCCATGGACGAGCACTTCCGCACGACGCCGTTCGAGCGCAACATGCCCGTCCTGGCCGGCTTGCTCAACATCTGGTACGGCGACTTCTTCGGCGCCCAGAGCCACGCCGTGCTTCCTTACAGTCAGCGTCTGCACCGTTTCCCCGCCTACCTGCAGCAGCTGACCATGGAGAGCAACGGCAAGTCCGTGCGCCTGGACGGGTCCCCGGTGACCCTGCCCACCGGGGAGATCTTCTGGGGGGAGCCCGGCACCAACGGGCAGCATGCCTTCTACCAGCTGCTCCACCAAGGCAACCGGCTCGTGCCCGCCGACTTTATCGGCTTCGCCGAACCCACCACCAACACAGCCGACGCCGACGGCCAGCACGACGCGTTCATGGCCAACTACTTCGCCCAGACTGCGGTGCTGGCCTTCGGCCGTACGGCCGAGGAGGTCCGCGCGGAGGGCATCCCCGAACATGTCGTGCCGCACAAGGTCATGCCCGGCAACCGCCCCACCTCCAGCATTCTCGCGCCCGCGCTGACCCCCGCCGTCCTCGGCCAACTCGTCGCGCTCTACGAGCACACGGTGTTCACCCAGGGCGTGATATGGGACATCGACTCCTTCGACCAGTGGGGCGTCGAACTCGGCAAGGCCATGGCCAAGAAGCTCACCCCCGCGATCACCCAGGCCGAGGCACCCGCCGCCGACCACGACCCCTCCACCGATGCCCTCATCGCGCGCTACCGCACGTGGAGGGGGCGGGCGACCTGAGCGTTCCTCAGCTTGTGCGGCGCCTGCGCAGGAAGGGGTCTTGTAGTGCTGGCGGCTGGTAGCCGTTGTCTGCTCGGGTGAGGGTGACGCCGGGTGGAACGATTTCGTCGATGGCGTCCAGTACGTCGGTGCTGAGGGTGACGTCTACGGCGCCGAGTTGCGATTCGAGATGTTCCATCGTGCGCGGTCCGATGATCGGTGCGGTCACCGCGGGGTGTTGCAGCACGAAGGCCAGCGCCAGGTGGATCAGGGACATGCCGGCGTTGTCGGCCACCACGGCCAGCGCCTCAACAGCGTCCAGCTTGCGCTGATTGTCCGGGTCGGACAGGTCGTAGCGGCCCGGCAGGCGCTCGGCGCGGCTCGAGGTCGGTGTCGGGTGCCCTTTGCGGTAGCGACCGGTCAGCCATCCGCCGGCCAGCGGGCTCCACGACAGCACACCCATCCCGTAGCGCTGGGCCACCGGCAACAGGTCCGCCTCGATGCCGCGGACCAGGATCGAGTACGGCGGCTGCTCGGTGACGAACCGACCCAGCGCCCGATCCCGCGCCGTCCACTGCGCCTCGACGATCTCGTGGGCGGGGAAGGTCGAGGAACCGAACGCGCGGATCTTGCCCTGACGCTGCAGGTCGGTCAGGGCCGAGAGGGTCTCCTCCACCGTGGTGTCCGGGTCCGGCCGATGTACCTGGTAGAGGTCGATCCAGTCGGTGTCCAGACGGCGCAGGCTGTTGTCCACTTCCTGGATGATCCAGCGCCGCGAGTTGCCGCGCTTGTTCGGATCACCGCCGGGTTGGCCCATCGCGGCGTCCATGGCGAAGTGGACCTTCGTCGCCAGGATCACGTCGTCGCGACGGCCGTTGGCGAGCGCTTTGCCGACGATGACCTCTGACTCGCCCTGTGAGTACACATCGGCGGTGTCGATGAAGTTGATTCCGGCATCCAGCGCGTGGTGGATGATTTTGATCGAGATGTCGTGGTCGGGTTCGCCCCACGCGCCGAGCATCATCGCTCCCAGGCACAGCGGGCTGACCTGCATACCGGTACGACCAAGACTGCGGTAATCCATATCTCGCTCCTCATCAATTGCTAAATTCGTCCAATTCCCACCCGGGTGCCCGCCGTAACTTGCTGGCCGCCTCACCCACCGTCGAGGGCATCACCGGCCGCTACTTCGAAGACTGTGCACCAGCAGCCCCGGTCACCCAACGCGCCGGGGGACTCGCGCACACCCCGGTCAACGCGCTGACCCTCGGCGTCGCCCTCGTCGCGGTCCTGGCCGGATTCGGCGCATGGTGGACCTACTTTGACTTCGCCGGACACCGCCCACCCAGACCAACCCGCCCCTCCACTCTGGTGTGGATGCTCACCCACCTGCCGCTTACCGCCGCCATAGCCGCCCTGGGTGCGGCCATGGTCAGCCTCACTGAACACGCCCATGCCGCCCGCACTCCCCCCGCAACAGCATGGGGCCTGGCCACCAGCACCGCCATCGTCCTGGCCGCCACCGCGTTGCTCACCACCAGCCTGCGCGCCCGGCGTCACCAGTCCGGGCTCTACCGGCCGCTGTCCCTTACCTGCATCGCCGCCGCCGTTTTGTCCTTAGGCCTGGGCATCGCTAGGCCAACGCCACTCGTCTTCGGTCTCGCACTCGTCGTCCTCTTCGGCATTCCCTGGGCATTCGCCGTAGCGCACCGCGTGACTCACCATGACACGTCCCCAGCCTCAGCCGGGCGGCGTCCGCATCGGTCACGTCCAGCGCGACGGCGCGCACCCGGTCGCTGTACCTGCGCACCAGCTCCTCGAGCTGCTCGGGCCGGCGGGCGGTCGCGACCAAGTTGTCGCCGTGCTCCAGCACCGCCTTGGCCAGCTCCCAGCCGAAACCGCGGGAGCTGCCGGTGATGAGCCAGGTCCTGACCATGAGGTTGTCCCCGTCCTAGTTCACCGAGCGGACGGTGCCGCCGTCGACGCGGAGCACCGTACCGGTCACGTAGCGGCCTTCACCAGGAGCGGTTACGCCGGAGTCGGGGTACGGGAGATCGCCAAGGCGGCCGGCGTGACGGCCATGCTGGTCAACCGTTACTTCGGCTCCAAGGAGAAGCTGTTCGCCGAGGTCGTCGAGGTCACCTTCAGCGAGCGGACCCTGATCTCGGCCGACGTCGCCACACTCAGCCGTTTCGCCGCCGCCGCGCTGGTGGCCTCCGAGCCACGCTCGGTCGACGGCTTCCTACTGATGGTGCGCTCGGTGTCCAACCCGAGGGCCGCCGAGATCCTGCGCGCCGGCATCGAGAGGCACTTCCAGCAACACCTGGTCGCCCTGCTGCCCGGCGCACAGGCCGGCGAGCGCGCCGCCCTGTTCCTCGCCGTACTGGCCGGGGTCCGGCTCATGCAGCAGGTACTGAGCAGCCCAGCGCTCGCCGCCGCCGACGAGGTCGCACTGTCCCGCCGCCTCGAGGAAATGCTCCAGCTCCTCGTCGAACCCCCCGCGGAACACGACCAACCACGATGACCGAACGACTCACCGCGCTGGTCACCGGCGCCCAACGGCCTCGGCCCGGCTACCAGCCGCGCAGGTCCACCGGCCAGCCTGGGCGAGTTCGGCCAGGGCGTCGAGACGGGTCGGTGTCCAGCCGAGCTCGCGACCGGCCCGGGCGCCGGTGAACTGCTGGTCGAGGGCGAACGCCTCGGCGATGGGGCCCATCCGCTGGATGGCTTCCTCGAGGGTCAGCGAGTCGATCCTGCCCGGGCATCCGGCGGCCTGGCTCAAGGCTTGGGTAATGGCCGCCAGCGGGAGGTTCTGGCCGCTGACCCCGGCGTAGCTGGAACCTGCCGGGGCGTTGAGGGCCAGGACGTACAGCTCGGCGAGGTCGTCGACGTGGACCAGCGCCCAGCGGTTGGAGCCGTCCCCGATGCAGGGGACGGCACCGGCGGCGCGCCCCGGCTCGACGAAGAACGACTGAACCAGCCCGCCGGAGCGGCCGTAGACCAGCCCTGGCATCACCAGTACGGGATGCTGCCCGGTGACGGCCCGGGCGAGCACCCGCTTCTCGTTGTCCAGCCGCCAGGCGGTGATGGGCGGCGGGCTCAGCGGAGCGTCCTCGTCGACGACCCCGTCGGTGTCGCCATACACCCACACCCCGCCGGTGTGCACATAGGGGCGGCTTCCCGCGCCCTGCTGCAGTGCCTCCGCCGCGGCGCGGTCGACGTCCGCGGTGCCCTCGGTGTAGTCCACCCCGAGATGGATCACCCCGTCGGCCTGGCGGGCCGCCTCCCGAAGGACGTCGGTGTCGGTGAGCGTCCCCGCAACGGGGGTAGCGCCAAGGTCCGACACGGTGCGCGCGGAGTGCTCGCTGCGCGCCAGCGCCGTCACCTTGATGCCGTGCCGGATCAGCGCCTGGATGGTGGAGCGGCCGATGTAGCCGGAGCCGCCTGTGATGAAGACCTGCATCGCCCTCACGGTCCTTTTCGGATGGCGGCGGGAGGTCCGCCGCTCCTCCACCCTGGCGCCGTGCCGCAGACGCCGTCCAAGACCTCTTCCGATAGCGGTGATGCCCACAGGGCATCACCCTAACCGGCGGCGATGTCGCCGAACTGCGGGCTGTCATGGTCCAGTGGTTGGTGGCGGCACGATGGCCGTGCTTTGTTCAGCGGCGATGGCGGCGAATTCGTGGATGACCCTGTCTCGGCGGGTGCTGTCCCAGGCCAGGCAGATTTGGTTCGGTGCGATGTCGTGGATGGCGACGTGGACGACGTCGGCGCGGGAGTAGTAGGTCGTCACAGATAGGGGCAGTACGGTGACGCCGTGGCCTGCGGCGACGTGTTCGAGCTTCTCCTCGACGGAGTGGAACACCGGTTCAGGTCGCCGCGTGTGTGCCCGTAGTTCGGCGGCGATGTCGCGCCATTCCGGGACGGCGTCGGGATTCTGGAGTAGGTGCTCGTCGGCGAGGTCGGTGATGCTGATGGTGCCCTTTCCCGCCAGCCGGTGATCGGCCGGTAATACGGCTACCCGTGTTTCGGTGTGGAGTTGCTGGATCTTCAGGCCCTGCTGGTCGATGGGCAGGCGTACGAAGCTGACGTCCGCCCGGCCGTCGTGGATGACATCGGTCTGGTCGTCCCAGGTCGTGCGGATCACGTCGACGGTCAGCTCGGGGTGACGGCTGATCAGGGCGCGGATCGGTGCGGTGACGATGAGGCCAGGCATGAAACCCACGACGAAGGCGGCGGGGCCGCGGGCGACGCGGGTCACACGACGCCGCAGCGCGGCCGCGTTGGCCAGCAGCGGGCGTGCGTCGGCGAGTAGTTGCGCACCGGCCGGGGTCAGCTCGGTGGAGCGTTTGTCCCGCACGAACAATGGGGCCTTGAGGTCGTCCTCCAGGACCTTGATCTGGCGGGACAACACCGGCTGCGCGATGTGCAACGCCTCGGCCGCGCGGCCGAAGTGCAGATGCTCAGCGACCGCGACGAAATAGCGCAGCTTCCGCAGGTCAACGTCCACCACGACCTCCTACCACCCCGATACCCACAGAGTATTACAAGCGTCGGAATGGGTCTTGGACGCGAGCGTCGGCTGGCCAGCACCCCGGAATTACGGTCCGCGCGATGCTGCGGTCAGGCTGTGTGCGGAAGCTCGGTGCCGGTGAGGTCGGCGCAGTGGTTCAGCAGGGAGGTAGACGAGTCTGTCGGGCCGGGTGACCAGCGCGGTCAGCAGGTAGGGAGCCAAGACGTTGATCGCGAACACGTGACAGAGCCCGTCGACGGTCTCGATGCGACGTGGCTCGCGGTAGCCAACGCCTGCGTTGTGGATGACGGCGTGATATCTGCCGAGGTCGTTGACCTGCTCGGCGAGTCGTCGCGTCTCGGCGATGCTGGACAGCTCGCCCACCACGACGGCCTCGGCCTGTGTAAGCCCGCGCTGGGCCTCGGCCGCACGAGTGGCGTTGCGTGCGTGCAGGGTCACCGCGTGGCCGTCCTCGACGAGAGTCGTGCCGCCATCAGCCCAAGCCGAGGGCATCATGGGGAACTACATCAGCTTGGAGATCAACGTCGAACGGGAGCAGCGATGACCAGGGTTCTCTACACGGCACAGGCACACGTGACTGGCGGTCGAACCGAGGGTCACGGTCGCACCTCCGACGGTGCCCTGGACGTTGAGCTGCGCTCTCCCTCGGAGATGGGTGGTGAAGGAGGCGGGACCAACCCCGAACAGCTCTTCGCCATCGGGTTCGCCGCCTGCTTCGAAAGCGCCCTGGGCGTCGCGGCGCGTCGGGCCCGGCAGGAAGCCGGTGACGTCGCGATCGACGCCAAAGTGATGCTGCTGCCCACGGGAGACGGTGGTTTCAAGCTCGCCGTGACCCTCGACGTCGTCCTTCCCTCGGTCAGCGATCCCGCGGCGGCCATCGAGCTGGTCCGGGCGGGGCATCGTGTCTGCCCCTATTCCAACGCCACCCGCGGCAACATCGACGTCACGCTCACGGCCAACGGCCAGCCCGTCGACCTCCACGAACGCGACGTGCCCCGGCCAGCCACCGATTGACCTGGCCGCTGATGCCCTAACCCGACACAAGTGATTGCCGCCGGCGAGGACAACGCCCGCGAGATCGGTCGGCGTCAGCGGCGGCTTCGGTGAGCAGGACCCGGCCGTAGCTCAGGCCGCCGCCTCGGCGTTCTGAACGGCCGAGGAACCAGCACACCGCCTCGAGCTCCATGCGCCGATTGCCAATCCTCACACAGCCGCCGCGCCAACAGATATAGCAACGAGAAGATGACGAGCGGCGCGGTCACACCGCCGCATCTCAGTAGGAGTGGACAGCTATGATTTTTGATACAGCGGACAGCGGTTCGGACGCGTCCTTGAGTAAGCGCTTTGCCACATCGCCGGATTTTGCGGAGCGGGTGCGCACCAATCAGCTACGGCTTAGTTCAGAGTTGAAACCGCAGTACGACTTTGTCGTCGGTGGATCGGGTTCGTCGGGTTCGGTCGTCGCGCGGCGGCTGGCCGAGAACCCCGAGGTCAGCGTGCTTTTGTTGGAGGCGGGCGGCGACGACGACGTACCAAGTGTCACCCAAGCTAATCAATGGCCGATAAACATCGGCTCCGAACGAGACTGGGACTTCCATGGGCAGCCGAATCCGTATGTCAACGGGCGCTCGATCCCGTTCTCTATGGGCAAGATATTGGGCGGCGGATCCAGTATCAACATCATGGTTTGGGCACGCGGACACCAGCGCGACTGGGATTTCTTCGCGTCCGAAGCGCGCGATCCCGCGTGGAGCTATGGCTCGGTGCTAGAGATCTATCACCGCATCGAAGATTGGCATGGCGCTCCTGACCCAAGATATCGGGGCACGGGGGGACCGGTTTTCGTACAGCCCGCGCCTGACCCGAATCCACTGGCTCCGGCAACGGTGGACGGGGCGCGTTCGGTCGGTATTCCGACCTTCGAGAATCCAAACGGCCAGATGATGGAAGGGCCCGGCGGGGCATCAATCAGCGATATGCGCTCCCGTGAGGGAAAGCGGGAATCGGTGTTCCGTTCCTACACCTACCCGTATATGGACCGCCCGAACCTGACGGTCCTGACTCACGCCTACGTGAACCGGCTTACCTTCGACGCGCGCCACCGGTGTGGAGATCTCCTACCAAGGGACAACCCGTCGAATCGGAGCCACACACGAGGTGGTGTTGTCGCTGGGCGCGATCCACACCCCGAAGGTGCTGATGCAATCAGGTGTCGGTGACGAGGCCGAATTACGGCGCTTCGGAATTCCCGTCCGGCAGCACCTTCCAGGAGTTGGTCAGAACTTTCAAGACCATGTCGGTTTGGACTGTGTCTGGGAATATCGAGAGGCCCTGCCACCACGCAACACCATGTCCGAGGCCATCTTGTTCTGGAAGAGCACGTCCGGGTTGGAGTACCCGGACCTGTTTGTGTGCCAGGCTGAGGTTCCAAAGTCGACCGACGAGAATGTGGCCCGCTTTGGGCTACCAGAGGCCGGCTGGACGTTGTTCGGGGCGGTCGCACAGCCGAACAGTCGAGGTCGTTTACGCCTGACCGGCCCCGATCCACTCGACCCGATACAGATCGAGGCTAATACGTTCTCTGACCCCGACGATCTGAAGACCGCCATCGCCTGCGTCGAACTCTGCCGCGAAATCGGTAACTCCGCTGCACTTCGCCCGTTCGCCGAACGCGAGGTCATGCCAGGCAACTTGAAAGGCCGCCAACTGGAGGAGTATGTCCGCGACGCTGCTACCAGCTACTGGCACGAGACCTGTACGGCAAAGATGGGTCGAGACGCCATGTCAGTCGTCGACGGCCACCTCAACGTCTACGGAATCGACAACCTGCGGATCGCCGACGGCTCCATCATGCCGCGCATCACCACCGGCAACACAATGGCCCCCTGCGTGGTAATCGGGGAACGTGCGGCAGAAATCCTCAAGGCAGAGCACAGACTGTAGTGTCCACCTGTCGGGCGTTCGACGTGACGGGTGACCGAGCCGGACGCGGCGGGCGTGACCCTGCGATCATGCTCGTCGCCCCGAACTAGGTGATCTGGCGGCGGTCCAGCTCTCGGGTTGTGTCGGCCCAGTCGTCCAGGTCGGACAGCCGCGCCGTGAGCGCCTTGCGGATCTCATCCTCGGCCGAACGACCGAGAGCGAGAAGTAACGGCGGCTTCGCGGCATCCACCGCCTTGAGGATCATCATTGCTACGCCGCTGGCGCTGGGAAGCGACTCGAGCGGCACCGCACTCAGCGACCTGAGCAGCGCTCCGGCGGTCTGGTCGTAGTCGGGGATGGCCTCGGCGAAGACTGCCTTGGACATGAACGGGGTGTTGAGCGCATTCGGTTCGATCAGGGTGAACCTGATACCCAGGGGTTGAGCTCGATCGCCAGCGCCTCGGTGAGCCCGGCCACCGCGTGCTTGGTGGCGGCGAGCACTCCGGTACCTGGGAAGGACATGTGCCCGAACAGTGACGACATCTGCACGACGTGGCCCGCTCGTTGCTGCCGCAGCACCGGCAGCGCGGCGCGTAGCACGTTCAGTACCCCGAACACGTTGGTGTCGAAGATCGCCCGGGTCTGCTCGTCGGTGGTCGCCTCGACGGCGCCGACCAGGCCGTACCCCGCGTTGTTGACGACCACGTCGATCCGGCCGAAAGCCTCCATTGTTCGCTCCACAGCGAGCCGGGCGGCGTTCTCGTCGCGGACGTCAAGCTCGACGGCAAGGACCTGATCGGGGAAGCTGCTCACGAGATCGGCGAGCGGCCCGGTGTTCCTGGCGGTGGCTGCCACGCGGTCGCCACGTTCGAGGGCGGTCAGGGCGAGTGCGTGGCCGACACCGGAGGAGGTTCCGGTGATGAACCAGGTCCGGCGCGTCGATGTGTCGCTGTCAGTCATGCGGCTGTCCTGTCTGAATCATGGCGGTCAGGTTGTGACGGTTGTTGTTGTGGCGGTGCGCGGGCCCGCTGGACGACCGCGCGATCTTCGCGTGGTCAGGCGAGCAGGGCGGAGGCATCCCGCCACATCCGAGTGATCACCTCGCCGGCCGGTTCTTCGGTAGCCAGCGCGGCGCTCTGCCCCGCCCAGTGGTTGGCCTTGTCCAGGCCATTCGTCTTGCCCCGCCGCCACTGGGCGACCAGCCGTAGCTGGTCGGGGAAAGGCGCGGGACGGGGCGCATCGGGCTCGGTCCAGGCACTCAGATACGGCGTGGGGGCGGCCCGGGCCAGCCGGCCGGTGTAGGCGCGCGTGGTCACGGTGGCTTCCGGGGCCAGGCCATCCAGCGCAGCCGACCACTGCTTACTGATTCCCGTCTCAGGGCAGCGCAGCAGCGCGGTGCCCACCTGGACTGCGCTAGCACCCAGCGCGAGCGCGGCCGCTACGCCGCGCCCGTCGGCGATCCCGCCGGCCGCGACGATCGGCACCCGTAGATGGTCGGCAAACCGGGGAAGCAAAGCGAACAGTCCCACCTGAATCCGCTCGGCGGCATCCTGCTCGAAGCTGCCCCGGTGGCCGCCGGCCTCCATGCCCTGCGCCACGATCGCATCCGCGCCTGCCTGCTGGGCGGCGAGCGCATCGTCGAGTGTGGCGGCGCAGGCGAACCAGCCGATGCCCTGCTCGTGCAGCCGACGGACATAGTCCAGGTCAAACAGGCCCATGATCGAGGAGATCACCGTCGGGCGGGCCGCCAGCATTGCCTCGCACTGCTCGTGGAACACCGGAGCCGGTCTGCTGTCCGGGCTACCAGCAGTCCCGAAGCGCTCGAGAAACTGGCGTGCGGCGTCGATTCGGTCCCGGCCATGACTCGGCGGATCGGGAATCCAGATGTTGAGCTGGAACGCGCCGGATGAGCCCGCCCGGAACTGTTCCACCCACTCTGCGATGCGTTCCGGGTGATCCCCCAGCACGCCGCTGGCGCCCATCCCACCCGCTTCGGCGACCGCGATCGCCAGCTCCGGAGGGCAAGTCTGGGCCATCGGCGACTGCAGGATCGGCAACCGCAGGCCGAACCGGTTGCAGAACTCTCCCATCCGCTGCCGTACCTGCGTCATTAACGCCCTCCTGGACATGTGGACCCAGGCCATGCTCACAAGGCTGGTCTTTGAGCGGTCGTTTCGTTTTCAACGCTAGCGCCTATCTGCGCTTCCCGTTGGCTGCACCCCAAGGTTCCAGCCAGCAGCAAATCAAAGGTGATCCTGCTCGTCACCGAAGATCCACGTTCCGGTCATTGCGGTCCACCATCGGTTCTCTCCTTATTGGTCGTCTGGCGGCTACTGACGCTGGTGGTTCCAGCGGTGTGTCGGCCTCTAACGCCGCACCGTCCCAGCTGCCCAGGTCCGCGGCGGCACTGTTGCATTAAGGCGAAGAGCGTCCTCGCCATGCACCAAAGCAGGGAGGCAGACCCCTCAGGCACCAAGCAGAACCGTAACAAACCGGGCATTCGAAGGGCTGAGCGTGGCTTGTCTTCCCCTGGTCGGCAGACCGCGCTGTCGTCGTGGGGAGGTTCACCCCTGTTCACCCGCCGTTGGGTGTGGATGTCTCCGGCCATGGTTTACTTCCGGTCGCTAGCCGGCTTGCACTCGGTCCGCGGGTCAGCCCATCCGGTGCCACGTTGATTTGACCGGCGCCGCTGGCGTGCCATCTGCGAGACCCGACGAACACTAACTAAGGAGATCACCGTGACCCAAGACTCCCCGTCCGACACCCCAAAACCTCGCCTCGATGATCTACTCACGACAATGGGGATTACCCGCGAGCAACTGATGGGGATGACCGCCGACGACTTATTCGCCGCCGCGACACAGTGGCAGGACGGGGCCGCTATCGCTGCCGCCGAGGCTCAGCGTTTCGCGTCCTCCGCCGATCGGCTCCTCGACGGCCTGCAAGGGCGATCGACGGCTCTGAGTAGGCTGAACTGATCGCCCGGTGACCCACCGGTATCGGCGGCTTGCGCCAGCCCTTCGCCCGAGCTGCGGTATGAGGGAGCACTCTCGCCGTTGATCACGCGCACTGCGAGTGAGTCTTCCCGCTCGAGCCGGGCAACGATGTCATCGGACTCACGTACTAATGCACCAGCACAAAGGGCGCTGTTGCATTATCGGGAGGGCAGAGGCGTCGATAGCGGTTTTGGCGTTGTTCAGGATGGCCCTCAGTGGCAGCCCGTCGATGTCCCGAATACCGATCATTGTGCGAACGCCAGGTACTCGTGGACGGAACGCACCGAGGCCGACCCTTCGCCGACGGCGGCCGCGACGCGCTTGGTCGAGCCGGCGCGCACATCGCCGGCTGCGAACAGCCCGGGATGGCTGGTCTCGTACGGCAGCGGGAGCCGACCCAGTGCCTCCCATCGTCCGTCGAGGTTGTCGGCGGCCAAGGAACGGTCGGTGAGCACAAACCCATGCTCATCGAGCGCCGCACATCCGGACAGCCAGCCTGCGGACGGGTCGGCTCCGATGAACGAGGACAGCGCGGTGCACTTGAGCGTTTCGTCGCCATGGGCGGCGGTGAGCTGGACTGAGGTAAGTGTCCGGTCGCCGTCGACTCCGGCGACCTGGGTCTTGGTTCGCAGGTCGATGCGTGGGTCGGCCTCGATCCTGTCGACGAGGTAACGCGACATGTTCGCGCCCAGATCGGGGCCGCGGATGACGAAGGTGACGGGGCTGCCGGATTCGGCGAGGAACAGTCCAGCCTGGCCGGCCGAGTTGCCTCCACCCACGACGACGACCGGTGCCGCGGCGCACAGGCGGGCCTCCATCTCGGTCGCCGCGTAATAGACGCCGTTGCCTTCGAAGTCCGCCAGTCGGGCAGCGTCGAGCCGCCGGTAGCGGGCACCGCTGGCTATAACGACGGCGCGACCGGCGACATCGGTCCCGTCGGCCAGCCCGACGATCAGATGCCCGGCTTGCTCACGAAGAGCCGTTGCGGCGCAGGGGCTGGTCAGGTGGGCGCCGAACTTCTCTGCCTGCACGACGGCCCGCTGGGTCAGATCTCCGCCGGAAATTCCGGTCGGGAAGCCGAGATAGTTCTCGATCCGTGAACTGGCGCCGGCCTGGCCGCCCGCGGCCACTATCTCGACTCCCAGCGTTCGCAGCCCCTCAGAGGCGCCATAGACCGCAGCCGCCAGACCGGCCGGCCCACTACCCACGACGACGAGGTCGAAACAGCGGTCGGGCAGGCTGTCGATGGTCAGCCCCAGGTAGCCAGCCAGCTCTCCCGGGGTAGCGCGGCGCAGGACCCGCCCCGAGGCAATGACGACGGGAAGCTCCGCCGGCGTGACGCCGAACTCGCGCAGCACACGTTCGACAGCGGGGTCACGGTCGGCGTCCACCCACTCGTGCGGGATGCGGCTACGGGCCAGGAACTCCCGCAACCGCAGCGACTCGGGGGAAAACCGGGAACCGATGACACGGTTAGCCGCAGCCGCGCCAGACAGCAACACCGACCGACGGGCAAGGAAGGCCGCCAGGATCCGGTCACCGAGGCCGGGCTTGGTCGCGAGCACATAGCGCAGCGTCGCCGCCGGCACCACGAGAACCTCACCGGGCTCCACCACGCGCGCCGAGACGAACACCCGCAGACCGGTGAGCAGGTTCAGCTCACCCAGAAACCGACCGGCACCGTGGCAGGCGATGACCCGCTCCTCGCCGTCCTAGCGGACTAAGATCTCGGCCGCACCCGAAAGGACCACGTAGAAGTCGTAGCTCGGGTCCCCTCCCGATAAAGATACTCGCCCACGGCCACCGACCTGCGCGTCCCCAACACCTCGAGAACGGCAAGCTCGGACTCGTCGAGCGTCGGGAACGCCACCGGATCGTCAGCCATGGACGAATAGTAGTTTCCGTTGCATGGTCGATGGTCGCTTTGAAGCGCAGATTGATCGCCCCCCAGCATCCGCCGTATCCGAGTAGGCCCGTCCAAGGAGTCCGACGAGTTGAGTAGCCAGCGTCGTCCGGGCGATGGTGGCGGGCCGGCCGGTCTCAGCCCGGTGGCACCGCGCGCCGCGCCATCCGCGCCAGGACCGTGGGGCGTGGGAACCACGGCGGCCGGTCGTCCGCAGGCCACGCATAGCCCGGCACGTCGTCGAATAGCAGGTCGCGCACACCGGGCTGGCCGAGTTCGGCGGCCGACCAGTCGTAGACCTGCCGCAGGCGGGGCTGGATCACGCCAACGTCGAGGAGTCGGCCGACCTGGTGCTCGATGGCCACGTATCGCTCGACGTCGTCTCCGAGGGGGTAGGTGTCGGGCAGGATTCGCGAAATCGACAGGAAGATCCCGGTCATCCTCACACGTGGGTCGCCGAGCGCGGGTGCGACAGGCGCGAGCCGGCCGAGGGCGAGCCGCGGCGCGGACACCAACGCGTGCGCGTAGAGCACCCGCAGCAGGACGAGGTTGATGAAGAATCGCTCGGTTCCGCTTTCCTGTTCGGCGAGGTCGTGGTGCCCCAGGTAGGCCGCCACGATGCTGGTGTTGTGCGCGCGGTACCAGTTGCGAGCCGTGGGTTCGCGGATGAACTCCAAGGACGGGGCCGCGCTCGCCGTGGCGCCGGCCGGGTCGTAACCGTCGGCCACTGCGCGCGCTTCCCATCCATCGCGCAGCAGCCGCTCGTTGACCGCCCGCCACCAGGGACTGCCTGACCGCGGACCGTGCAGCGGTCGAAGAAGCCCGCGACGCAGCTGCCAACTCATGAACGCGACCGCGGCACGGCGGTAGGGCAGCTGCGCTGTCGCGTCACCGGCTGGTCCGGCGTAGAGCCGGCACATCAGCGCGAGGCGGGCATCCGGATCGTGCCGAACCCGGCTCACCTTCGCCAGGGCGAACTCCGCTGCCGTCGACACCGCGCCATCCTCCCCGAACTAACCCTGTAGCACCCAGTACCACTGGGCGTGGCTTGCCCAGGACAGGTCACGCCGCGCCATGAGCCACCAGCTGGTGCTGCTAGCAGTGCGCGAGTGCGCCATCCGCGACGCGGCAGATCATCGACGCGCAGGACGGCCCAGTCGTGCTCGTCGGCCACTCCTACGGTGGCGCCGTGATCACCGAAGCGGGAACCGACGCGAACGTAGCGGCAGTGGTCTACATCGCAGCGTTCGCGCCGGACAAGGGCGAGTCGGTGCACACACTCATCGCAAACCCGCCGCCCGGCGCGCCCGTGCCGCCGATCCTGCCGCCCAAGGACGGCTTCCTGTTTCTCGACCGAGAGAAGTTCCACGCGTCGTTCGCCGCGGACGTTCCTGCCGAGCAGGCCGCGTTCATGGCCGACTCGCAGGTCCCGTGGGGCGTGGACGCCCTCAGTGGATCGATCACCGAACCCGCCTGGCGATTCAAGCCGAGCTGGTATCTGATCACGACAGAGGACCGGATGATCCCCCCTGCGGCCCAGCGCGCCATGTCCCAGCGAGCCGGCTCGAGCACAGTCGAGGTTGTGGGCAGCCACGCCATCTACCTCTCGCAATCGGCAGCGGTGGCCGCTCTCATCAAACAGGCCGCCTCCGCGGTGACCGCGCCGCAATAGCCGGAGCGACTCTCTCTACGGCCGGAGCCACGCGGCCCGCCCGGCGTCGTCTCGGAAAGGGTCGACAACCCGGCGGAGCCGCACCGGTTTCGGACAAAGCTTGAACACGTCATTCAATGAATCCATCTTCGTTGTCCGAGTTCAAATCTCAGACCCGTGCTCGACGTGCTCAAGAATGCCGACTTTCTTGGGCTTGGGGGCGGCGAGGGGACGTCCTTGAACGGATCATGAAAGGTAGAACATCGTTGGTTACGAACGGATGAGTTCGGCTGCTCGTTCGGCAATCGCGTAGACAGTGGCGTTGGTGTTGGCGGAGATCGGTGAGGGCATCACCGACGCATCGGCGACTCTGAGGTTGCTGATGCCGTGTACGTGGAGGCCGGTGCCGACCACGGACCGCTCATCGGTGCCGATAGCGCAGGTTCCGGCGTAGTGCGAGTAGCTTCGGATGTTGGTCCGGACGTAGCTACGCAGATTTTCCTGGCCCCGCACCTCCGGTCCGGGTAGTGCTTCCATACCGCACCACGGGGCTAATGCGGGCGCGGCGCCGATCTCGCGGGCGATGCGCAGTCCTGCAACCACGATGTCGAGGTCACGCCGGTCGGTGTAGTACGCGGGATCGATCACCGGGTGTGCACCAGGGGTCGTGCTGTCCAAGCGGAGCGAACCGCGGCTGAACGGCGACATAAGCGAGACCATGATGGCGTAGCCGTGCTCGATGTCGGGGCCTGGCAATGAGTCCGCGCGCAGCGGAACGTCCACGAACATGATCTGCACGTCTGGGCCGTGCCCGCCTATACCGGTGTTCAGCAGGCCTTGGACCTCGCCGTGGTTGTTGGTCCCGTGCGGCACCGGCTGGGCGGATTGGTAGACCACGCCGCACATGGGATGGTCGTACAGGTTCGCCCCGACGCCGGGCAGGTCCGCAACTACCTCGATACCATGGTCTTGCAGATGATCCGCCGGCCCAATCCCGGAGAGCATCAGCAATTGCGGGGTGCCGACGGTGCCCGCCGCGAGCACGACCTCCCCCGTACATTCAGCGACGAACGTCTCGGCGCCAGCGTGATACTCCACCCCCCTGCACCGGTCGCCGTCCATCAGCACCCGATGTGCCAGCGCGTCGGTGACCACATCCAGGCCTGGCCGGCTCAGGATCGGGGCGAGATAGGCATCCGCCGCGCTTTGGCGCCTGCCCTCAACGATACTCAAGTCGCAGAAACCGAAGCCCTCTTCCAGGCCGCCGCTGATGTCCCGCGCGATCGGGTAACCGGCTTGCCCGGCTGCCTCCAGGCCAGCCTCTGCGATGGGATGCCGCTGGACGGCGGGGCCAGGCGTGAGCGGGCCACCAACACCGCGCAACGCGGGATCGCGACCTTCGGTATGTTCGCTGCGTTTGAAGGCCGGCAGCAGGTCGTCGAACCCCCAGCCCTTCGCACCGGCCGTGCCCCAGGCGTCGTAGCTGGCTCGATGCCCGCGCACGAAGTTCATCGCGTTAATAGATGAGGACCCACCCAGCCCGCGGCCGCGCGGCCAGGACACGCACGTGCCGGTGACTTGCTGAGGCACGGTGTGATCGGCCCAGTCGGCTGTGGATCCCATCAGGGTGGGCCATGCCGGCGGTATCGCCATCGACTCCAGCGGCCGCGCGCCACCCGCCTCGAGCAGCAACACTCGCCCGCCGTCTTCTGACAGCCGTGCTGCTAACACGCAACCCGCAGTGCCAGCGCCCACCACCACGTACTCATAACCGCGCATACCAGCTCCCTACGGTCCTGTTCCTCGGTGGGGGGTCGGTGAGGACGTCCACGACGTCCAAAGTGGTCTCGCAACGGGCACATGTCGACAGGGCCAACACCTATCTGCACTCCCGGCCAGCTGGACTATTTGCATACCCGCCAGCCTCCGTGCCGCTCCCGCGGCAAGGCCGGGCAGGCCGGGTCTGACCGCCGGCCAGCCCGATCGATACTCCGGAGCTGGGGCTGCTGGCCAATACGATACCGGGCTCTCGCCCCAGTAGCGGCGACCGTTCCCGTGCCGGATGGATCTCCACTTTGCGGCTGCGTGCGGCGCAGTGCGATCGGTAGCGTCAAGAAGGTCAGGAACGTCATCACGCCGGAGAGGCGCGGTTTGGAACCGGGGCGATTGCCGCGAGCGGGATCGCCGACCTTCAGTAGTCGGGGTTCTGGTTGAAGATCACAACGAGGCTGACGATCTTGTCGTCGCGGACGCTGAAGTAGTTCGACAACACGATTTCCCCAGGCAGGTTGGTCTTGTCGAAGGTTCCGTCGTACGCGCCGCGGACAACGGTGTCGCCGTGGTGGTCAAGTACTTCGCGGACGTCGATGGTGACCTTGTCACCGACCATTTCCCGCTCGACCCAGCGCCGCACGGCGTCGATGCCGACGAACTCGCGGTGGTTGTCATTGACGTAGGCATCGTCTGCGAAGGTGGCCACGATCGCGTCATGGTCGAACGAGTTGACCGCGGCGATGTGGTCGGCAACGACTCCGCTGAGCTCGGTGGTGCGCATGGTGGTGGTCCTCTCGGTAGAACCGGCCCGGTTGGCCGATACCCCAGACGCTCCCAGCTACCAGCGGGGGACGGTCAATCCCGAATCCCCGCCGTGACTCTCCCCCAGGGGGAGGTTGCAGAATCTGGGGTCATGCAGACATCGCCGGCGATCGGTGACTTCGCCCGGGCGACCCACCTGAGCGTGAAAACCCTGCGCTACTACCACCGCATCGGCCTGCTCGAACCAGCCGACGTCGACCCCCGTACCGGGTATCGCCGCTACACCACCGACCAGATCCCCACCGCTCAGGTCATCCGGCGGTTCCGCGACCTGGACATGCCCGTGCACGAAGTCCACGCCGTGCTCGCCGCCCCGGACCCCGACACCCGTAACGCGCTCATCGCCGCCCATCTGGCCCGCCTCGAAGACGGATTGACCCGAACCCAGACCGCGGTCGCCTCGCTCCGCGCTCTGCTCGAGGCCCCCAACCCGGCGGAGCCCACCAGCATTGGGCGACGTCGCGTTGCGGCCACACCAGCGGCAGCGATCCTCGAGATCGTCGACCTCGAAGACGCGCTCTCCTGGTACCAGGGCGCACTAGGGGAGCTCTACGCCACCCTTGCCGCCCAAGACACCCTTCCCGCCGGCCCCGCCGGCGGCATCTTCGACAACGATCTGTTCTCGCACGAACGCGGTCAGGCCACGATCTTCGTCCCCACGGTCGGCACCATCCGATCGATGGGCCGACTCATCCCGCTCGTCATACCCCCGTTGACCTGGCCACGATCGAGCACATCGGCCCGCACAACGACATCGACCGCGCCTACGGAACGCTCGCCACCTACGTCACGCACCACGCCCTCGCTATCGACGGACCCATCCGCGAGTACTACCTCACCGATCGCCACGACACCCCCGACGAAACCCAATGGGTCACCGAGATCGGCTGGCCGATCTTCCACACCGGCGGCAACTCACAGAAATGATCGGAAGGGACCGGCTGATCGAGCTCAATGCCACGCAGTGGGAGTGCGACCTCTCGGTACCGGTTGGGCCCGGCGGATCCCGTTCCTGCTCAGTGTCGTCCTCATCGGACTGGGGCTCTGGGTTCGGCTGCGCGTGCCGGAGAGCCCGGACTTCGCCGTGGTCAAGCAGGAGCGAAGCGTTGAGCGGCACCCGGTACGGGCGGCCATCCGCAGTCACCCCAGGGAGATCCTCACCTCCGCGTTCGTCCGGGGTCTACACCGCCGACGTTCCCGAGCTCGACCGCGATGCCGCAGAACAGATCAGTGGCCTCTTCCTGCCTCCGACCGAACCGCCGCCTGGAGCACCGGATCTCGACGATTACTGAGGACACGGTCCTCCCGGATCAGGTCCCCGCAAGACATACGTCGGCAAGGTCTTCGGCATCCCGCCGCCGTCCGCAGGTTGTCAGCGATCAGCGATCACCGACCCAGGGCTGGCGAGAGAAGCGCACCCACGCAGACACATGCGACCCATGTGAGACGACGGACCGCGGGCACCGGATGTCTACAGATCCGTTTACAGATGGCCCGGAGTAGCGACCTCGACACCGCCGCACAAGCCAGACGGCCCCTGAACCCACAGGTCAGCAACATGGAGCCCTCTTGAGGGCTCGCTGTGGCTCGCGAAGGTTCCATGAATCTTCGCGTCAGGAGCCTTCTGGCACGGTGGGCCTACTGACCAACTACTCCAACCGCTCCGACCTCCCCCATGAGCTGGGACAGGCGACACGACAGCTTGAGCAAGCCAGCCAGAACGGACACAAGCGGCTGTCAGTCCGTAGCGTCCGTTCAGCCGACCGCGAGGGCCGTGTTTGGGGCTTAGCGGAGCAATTGAGCGAGGACGACGTGCACAAGATCGCCCTGAGCTACGAAGCTGGAGAGCTTCGGCGGGACATAGCCGCCCGGTACAAGATCAGCATACGCAGCGTCGGTCGGTTGCTACGGCAGTGGCGGGCGGAGCGGGATGAGGTGGCCTGATGGCGCCCAAACCCGGACAGCCAGCAGGCTCACCCGTGTTACCCCCTCGGTACCCTCAAGTCAAGGCCCCCCATCCCCGCCCAGGAGGTGTTCACCATGCCCGACATGCCCACCGGCCCTCTCGTCCGCCTGTACCGCATCGAACGGCGTATGAGCACCACCTCCTTGGCCACCCATGCCGGTATCACGGTGCGCTACCTGGAGATGATCGAGGCTGACAGCAAGACGCCCTCGGTACCAGTGCTGCGCAAGCTGGCCAAGGTCTTGGGAGTACGGACCTCAGCGCTGCTCGGTGAAGCACCGAGCGAAGCCCACGAGGGGCCGATTAATCCCCGCCTGGCGGAAGTAGAGCGGGCGCTGTACACCTACCGCTCACTGGCACTGGCCGATCCGAGGCCGCTCCCCGCCTTGGATGAGTTGGGTGAGCAGATCAGTGCTGCCAAGCAGGCGTGGTACACCTCGCCCAGCAAGTACAGCGACGCGCTACGGATACTGCCGGACCTGATCGTCCACAGTGAGCGTGCCGTGTATGAGTACGATCGCTCTGCGCAAGCCTGTCGCCAGGTCTCCGAGCTGTACCAGTTGGCCCGGCAGGTGTTGAAGCATCTCGGACGGGTTGACCTGGGCAGTGTGGTGTCTGACCGGGCGATGCGCTATGCCGAGGAAACCGAAGACCCGCTGCTGATTGCGGCTGCTACCTGGAGCCTGGCGCATTGCATGATCTCGGACGATATGCCAGCGGGATCACTGGAGGTCGCCATCAAGGGCCGCGAAGCCCTGGAGCCATTGCTGCCGGACGGGACACCGGAACACTTCTCGTTGTACGGCGGCTTGCTGTTGGTCGCGGCCGTTGCATCCCTTCGGACAGGTGATCCTTGGCGTGCCCGTGAACTGCTGCGTGAACCAGCCTACAAAGCTGCGTTACGGGTGGGTGAGGGACACAACTACCATCAGACCGTGTTCGGGCCAACGAATGTGGCCATGCATATAGTCGGTGTGGAGCATGAGCAGGGTGAGATAGCCGAAGCCTTACGACTCGCGGATAACGTGGATATCTCACAGATTCCATCCTTAGAGCGGCAGACCTCGCATCTCTACCAGGTTGCTCAGTGCTACGCATGCCGCAATAACGATACTGCCGTATTCGTGCATCTGAAAATGGCTGAACGGCTGTGTCCGCAGGACTTCCAGCACACCCGGGGTGTCCGCAGCATGGTCACCACCCTCGTGAAGCGGGCCAAGCCCTCGTATGCTGCTGAGGTACGGGAGTTCGCGGGGCGCATCGGCTTGTTGAATTGACGCATTTTTCTCATTAAGCGCATCACCACCGGGTCGCAGCACGATGCGACCCGGTATTTGTCTGTCCAGGTAGCGCGCTCAGACCGAACTGACCGTTCGGGACGGCCAGCGTTTCGGTTCTGGATCATCGTTCACCGTTAACGTTCCCACCCACGGCCCCAGGACCGGGACGTACGAGTCGCCCCAGCACGTGGTGGTGTCACTGCCGGTAGGTCAAGCGCGCTTCTTCAGCTCCGACCGAAGCAACCGGCGGGCACCCAGCCCCCGAACCGTGTGCTGCTCCAGGGATAGACCCGCCCGGTCCTGGGTGCCACCCAACCCAACGAGGGGGTTGAGACGGGCAGGCGCCGCCCCCACCAATGAAGACCGCAGACGAGCAGGAAAACCATCACCGCACCCGTGACGGGAGCTTCCCAAGCCGCACGAAGGAACCGGCCACAAAGCCCCTGATCCCCAGCTCCCGGCGGGTGACTGATGACCGTGAAGCCAAGAGAAACAACGACATGGACCTCCTGACCATCACTCCCCGCTGGGCCTTGTGTCCGCTCGGCTGGCAAGCCCATGCCGTTGATGCGTGGGCAGACCATCCGCTCGGTGTCTGGATCGCCCGCTGCGGACATCGCCTGTCCGGCGGTACACCGCTGTACGACCTTCCCCAATGCCAGCAGTGCCCGAGCTGTGCCCGGTGGAGTCCAGTCATCGAAGCGGGTGCTGGGCAATGATCGAGGTGAGTGAGCGGGTACCTGGTGAACGGGCGCGCCTGGTGGTGCCGGGACGGCGTACTGATGACAACAGCTCATGCACCCTGCTGGTGATCCATGAGTGCGGCGGGACGTGGGCGATTCATGGGCTGGGGAATCCGGGCGTGCGGTTGCCGACGGCTGACATGGTTGCCCTGGGTGAGGCGATCTTGGCGCGGGCCCGGTGAACACCATGGCTGCGCTGTCAGACAACACCCCGACCGAGCAGCCTCCCTGGGGGCTGCGTGCTCGGTGGGTATTCACAAGCTGGCCGGACCACCGACGCTGGACGCCCCGCACCCGTCGGTGGTCCGGCCGTCCACCGCAGTACGGAGGAACCACCGATGGCAGGCAGACACCGGCTCACAGGCCGCCGGGTGCAGCACGCTGCTCCCCATCGCGCCATTGAAGTGGTTGATGCCCGCACCCGCACCACGCACGCGTTGACCGACGAAGCGCTCGCAGCCGGTCGGCTCCCCCAGGGCCGCTACATCGCCCTCTGTGGCCAAGACGTCTTGCCTGCCGGTCTGACCGAGCCTGGATCGAGCCGTTGTCCGTCCTGTGCCTGGATTCCCCGGCAGAGATCGAGATCGTCATGAGCTGGTACGTGGAGCCTCTGATCTACGGCTACCTACGGGTCAGTGAAGACCTTGAAGACGACGAGCTCCAACAGTTGGAGCATGGCCTACACAAGCTCGCCGAAGCCGAGGGCTTCTGCCTCACCGATATCCGCTCCGAACACCAGCCGGGGTACTACGGCACGTTCTACGAGCTGACGGAGGAGCTGAAGCGGGCACCGGTACGCCACGTGGTCATGCCGTCACCTGATCACCTCTCGGCTCATCCGCTCTTGCGAGAGCAACTGATCAGGCGTCTCGACGAGGCCAAGGTCCGGCTCTGGGTGGTCGAGTCGTGAACGAAGCAGACCGTGAACTCCTGATGCTCCTCGGCAGCGTCGGTATCCGGGTGAGCGAGATGGTCAGCTGATCACGAACAGGCGGCCCGGGCGGGACGTGCTCGCCGAGCTGCTCACGCACGCCCGGCCGGACTCAGTCGGCCGGGAGCTGCGGGGAATGGCCTACCGGGCCGGTCTGCCGGTGTAGCCCGTCCGAGTGTCCGTTTCTGGCCAGGGACACCACGGCTTTGATCACGCTCACTCTCGTCAACCGTGACCAAAGGCGCGAACCACGTACCCGCGACGTTGCGGGAGTTCATCGCGCTGGCCGACCAGGCGCTCGGGCTGGCCGACGTGGAGCCGCGGGACCGGCTGATCGCGCTGGCCTCGTGTGCCCGGTGACCAGCTGACGGAGGAGGACGACCTACACCAAGACCCCGGTCGGGTCGCCGGTTGAGAGGGAGCTGCCCCCGCAACGCTCCCGCGACTCCTGGCGGCCCGGCCAGTTCCACCACGACTGAGCGAGTCACCGCTTTACTGATGATGCCTACGTAGGAGCTGGGCAACGCTCCCTAATCGACAGTCGGTATCAGGTCCTGTGTCGAACACAAGCACCTTGGTTGAATCGGCCACGGTCAGATGTACTGCCAGATCTGGTCTGCGGCAAGAGTCGGCAACTCTGGTAACATGTCCTCTGTCCAGGTGTCGAGCAATAGGTCGAGCGAGCGCGCCGTAGAGATCGATTCACTTCGGAACAGGCGTAGAACGGCGCGTTCGTAGCCGCGTGGCAGAGAGGGTGGGGCCAGCTCATCCCCAACTACAAGGTCCAGTTCGACGATGTCGGCAAAGGTGGTCCGAACCGATCGAATCTGGCCGGCTACCGTCGGATTGACCATGTCGAGTTCGAGAAGACGGCGGGCAAGCGTCGCCATATCGACTTGGTACAAACTTGCAATACGAACAACCGCGGTGCGCATATCGCCGTCGTCGCCAGATTTGTGCTCGGTCCAATCCGCCCGCAGGCTATTCTCCGGTAGCAGTAGGGCGCGTGCGAACCGATCGAGGACGCTCTCACGGTGTTCTGTGTCCTGATACTCGGCGACTCGCCAGTCCATAGTGTAGTCGTCTGCAACCAGATAATGGCCGAGCTCATGAGCCAGCGCGAGGCGTCGCCGACCGACGCGTAACTTGCCATTGATTAGCGCGATTCCACCGTTGCGGAGAAGAACTGTCGCCGCGTCGGCAGATTCGACGCCGAGATCGAGCGAGAACACCAGCAGGCCGAGATCAGCCACTTTGGCGGCGAGATGCGTGCAGGGATTGCCGTCGCTCACTCCGATCAGATCTCGTGCGGGAGCAGCAAGCGCTTCCGCGGGTGGTCGGTTTGGGTGTGGGGCTCTCGGCGATGCGCGCCACCTTGACGCCAGCCGTCTGGCGCGTACTGAAGTCTTGACGGCGAGGTCGGTTCACAGGTCGAAGTGGGCTCGGTGGATCTCGGGAACTAGGTCGAGGTAGTCCGGGTGCTTGGTGATCCAATGGCGGGTGAACCGGCAGTATGGCAGGACCACAAGGCCGCGGTGGCGGGCGTCGTCGAGCACGTGGTGAACGAGCTTTCCGCCTAGGCCGCGACCTTGGAAGCGGGCGTCGATCTCGGTGTGCAGCAACGCGAGCCGGTTGCCGTAAAGATGGTATTCGGCGAAGCCGGCGAGTTCGTCGCCGTGGTAGATCTCGAACCGGTGGGCTTGCTGGTTGTCTATCACTTGTTGATCCACTGTCGCTCCTTCTGGAGGTGTCGCCTCACCTTGGGGCGGCGGCGTTGTGTGGGGTTTCAGATGGGCGTTCGGGAGCGCGGGCGTCGGGTAACCGCCGCGACGGCGTACCGTTCCGCGCTCTCATCAGGTATGTAGGTGCCCTGCGAGCGAGGATCGCACACAGGGCACCTGGCAGTTCAGGTCAGACGACGACTTTTTCGGCGCACAGTCTGGCGATGGCGTCGGCGTCGTAGCTGAGGCTGGCGAGAACGTCGTCGGTGTGTTCGCCGAGTAGCGGTGCACCGGTGATCTCGGGGGTGAAGTCGGAGAACCTGATCATGCTCCCGACGGTCAGGTACGTACCCCGTTCTTTTTGGTCGACCTCGACGATGGTGCCGTTCTTGCGCAACGGTGGGATCGTAGGCGATCTCCTTCATGCTGAACACGGGCGCGCAGGGAACCTCGTACTTACGCAGGATGTCGACCGCCTCGTAGTTGGTCTTGTCGGCCAGCCACTTCTCGATCTCGGCGAAGATGTCGAGGGTGTGCGGCTGGTGGGCCTCGGCGGTGGTGTAGGCCGGGTCGTCGATCCACTCGGGCTTATCGATGGCAAGGCATGTCTGCTGCCAGTTCTGTTCCTGGATCGTGAAGTAGACGTAGGCGTTGGGGGCGGTCTCCCACTCCCTTGCACTTGAGCACCCAGCCGGGCGCCCAGCATCAAGGCGGTTGGTGACGGTAGCCGCCGCCGTTGTTGAGGATGACGGTGACGATGGGTAGCCGGTAGCGGCAGATCGTTTCCAGCTCCATGCCGCTGAACCCGAAGGCACTGTCGCCTTCGACGGCCACGACGGGGGCGCCGCTCTCTACGGTGGCGGCGATCGCGTAGCCCGTGCCGATCCCCATGACGCCCCAGGTGCCGCTGTCGAGCCGGTGGCGCGGCACGTGCATGTCGATCACATTGCGGGCGAAGTCCAGGGCGTTGGCGCCTTCGTTGACGACATAGCTCCACATATGAAGTTCCACCTGAACCCCTGGACACAGGGAAACCGCAGGTCAGCCGCCACGACAGCTTGGTTATCACCAGTGAAGGTGGTGAACGCGGCCTTCGGCGCGTGCTCTCACGGGAACGCCGGCAACATCTCAGAACCAGCGTGCAGACACCAGGAGGTTGGTCTTCTCGATCGGCGGTAGGCCATCATCGAGACCGCGCAGTCGGGCGTAGATGGTGTGCATCGTGGGCTTGTCTGGGATGTGCTGCCCGCCTGCCGCGTGCTCCAGGACTGTCAGCGTGCTCACCAGTTTAATCGACCCAACAGTGTGACCGCTGGCATGGAGTCGTCTGAGTCGGTTGATTTCTGAAGTGGCAGTTCGTGTCCCTGGTCCGTCGTCGATGAGCACAGTCACTGTCTCGCCTGATTCGGCGGCGACGACCGCGTGCGCGATGACCATGGTCTCGCCCAGGTCTTTCGGGTGTTTCAGTCGTTGTTCCATGGGTTGTCGGGTGATCCGGTGGACGACAGCTGCGAGTTCGGTTGTCTGGTCATCGGAGAGCACCTGTATCCACGTGGGTGTCAACTTTCGCCAGACCGCTGCGTCGGCGCGGAAGCGTTCATCCTGCCGGGGGACTTGCGAAACACCTCATTCTGCACGGTCTCCGGGGCACTGAGCTGCCCTAGGACGCCAATGAGGATACGCTCCTTGTTGATGGAGAAGAAATTCAGGCCGGGCCCGGCGTCGATGATCGGCCGGTGGCTCATCCCGCGTCTCTCTCTGCCGCCGTGTGATGGCCATCATCGTCCGGAGCGTTAAGGGCCTCTTCCAAGGCCGCAAGGTCCACGTGCACGTCAGGCAGATCGGCGGGGTCAGCCCACGCGATCGGTCGCTCGACGGGCACGACACCTGCCTCGCGCAAGTCCGCCTCGGCGGCCTCCAGCGTGATGCCGCGCAAGGTGGCGATTGCCTGCGCAGGCAGCACCGCCTCCGCGTAGCCCTTGATCGCGCGGGCGAGCAACCGTTGCGGCGCTCTCCGCCGGTCGGAGTCGGCCTGCAATGCGCGGTACTGGTCGCTCCACCCGAAGCGGGCAGCCAATTTTGGCGCGGTTAGCGCCATCCACTCCTGCTTGGTGTCGTCATCGATGTAATTGGCCTGATTCAGCGCGATGGCTGCAATCTGAGGTGATACCAGGAATCGCTGAACGACCTCAGAGAGGGTGGATTGGGTCACGAGTTCTCGGTTCTCGAGGAACTCGCGCAAGCCCTCGACAGGCACGAGCAGGTGCCGAGCGAAGGCGTCGGCTCGAATCTCCGCGGGGCTTCGGTCGCTCCAGTTACCCGCACCGCCGTCTGCCCAGTCCTCGAACAGCACGTGGCCGAGTTCGTGGGCGAGCGTGCTGCGTTGTCGCATCGGGTTCCGGGTACGCGCGACGCCGATGAACACGGCGCCGCGCGCCGGGTCCCGCATCGTCAGGCCGTGTTCATCCGGGCCTACGTCGAGTATGGCCACGTCGATTCCGGTCGCCTGCTCGATGACCGCCACAAGGTCGCCCAGCGGCTGCACGCCCAAATGGTGCTCCCGGCGGAACCGCGCGGCGGCAGTATGCCCCTCAGCCTCAGCGTTCAAGGTCATCTACCCCGCATCAGACCGTGGCAGGGATGGCCTGGTCGTCCAGGTAGTCGTTCAGTTCCAGGAAGTGCAGCAGCGCCTCGCACATGAGATCCATGCCGGAGTCGTTAGTCGCTCGCGCCGCGCACTGCGTCCGGTCAGCCACCGTCCCAGCCTCGGTGAGTTGGGCGACCGTGTACCCGGTTGCCCACGCGATCGCCACCACCTCCGGCATCTTCGTCGGCCTATCCCCAGAGATGATCCGCGACAAGGTGGGCTGCGAGATACCGGTCGCGTCCGCAAGGGCGCGCTGGCTGAGACCCGCAGCAACGCGGGCTCGCTCGATTAGCGCACCGACATCCGTCGTCATCGTAGCCACCCCCTCACAGGACTGAATCATGATCTGTCTACGTGATTCAGTGTAGCTGGGCGCCGCACATAGCGCCAGCGCGAGCTGTACCACACCGTCACCTCGCTGAGCGTGGGTAAGCCGCGGTTGACCGGCATACCGGCCGCACTGCATCGTCGACCGGGGGTCAGCCTCCGATGCCGGGTAGCACCGGCGGTATCAGAGTTGGGGTTGGTGTCACCTCGCTAGGCGTCGGCCGGTCCGAGGTCTTAGGTGCGCTCGGCTCAACACTGGCACCGTCATCGGGAGTAGTGGTGCTGGTGGCAGGGGCCGTGGGTGCCTGGGTGGGGGTCTCGGACAACGGCGCGCCCGGGCTGGGTGGCGAGGGTGTCGCTGGTGGGAGCTGGGGACCAGGCGGGTTGTTGATTACCTGCCCGATGGTGGTTCCCTGACCGTTACCGCCTACGGTCTCGCCGCTGACCCACTCAAAGCCGGTGATGAAGATCAGGGCTACGAAGAAGGCCCCGAGGGCTCCTACCACCACGGCACCCCAACGCAGGGTGGCGAACCACCGGGAACGATCCGAGGACTGCGGTCCGCGGTCGATACTGTCAGTGAGTTGTTCATCGCCAAGCGGGGCATTCACCACCGCGGGGCGGGAGCGTTCGGTCCTGGATCCTTCGCAGGAACGCGGCGACGGCGGAGTGCGGTGGGCGAAGGACCGGACCCTTTCCCGGCTACGCCGCAGCGAGGACTCGTACACGGCGGTGCCTACGGTGGTGATCACGCTAGCCCCGGCGGCCCCGATGAGGGTACCGGCAGCGCCGAGCATAGAGCCGAGTACGGCGGCGGTCACTGCGGCGAGGGCGGCCGCGCTGATGTGGGTCGGGTTGAGGCCGGTCTTGCGCGTGGTGTCGTCTGGGCTGGTAGGCGAGTGCGGCGCAGTCATGATCTCCTGTAGGTCGGACGTCTGCTCCTCAGGCACCAGCGCCTGGGACGCCGGTGCTGAGGCCCCTACGTTAGCCACGGGACCGACCGGCCTCTCGGCTGGTACCCGCGGCGATCAAAGTAACGTACCGGGAATGGGAGTGATCGATCAGCTGAAGCGGCGTGTGGGGCAGGCGCTGCTCGGCGCCACATTCATCAAGCTCGGGTTCGACGCGGCCGTCGCCCCCGGCTCCCGGGTCGACAAGGCGGCGGCCCTCGGCCTGCCCAACGCCGAGCTGGCCGTGCGTGGCAACGGCGCGGCGATGGTGGCCGGCGGTGTGGCGTTGACCTTCGACAAGCTCCCCCGGCTGGCCGCTTTCGGGCTCATCGCTTCGATGATCCCAACCACCCTGGCCGGGCACGCCTTCTGGCATTTCGACGGCGCCGAACGCAAGGCAACGAAATTCAGTTCCTGAAGAATGCCGGCCTGGTCGGCGGGCTGCTGTTGGTACTGACGAGGAGTCGCTGAGGGCCAGGCTAGCTGGGTCGCAAGATGGCCTTGATGACTCCGTCGGCGCGCTGGTCGAATGCCCGGTACAGCTGCGGCGCGTCGTCGAGCCGGCGGTGATGAGTGACCACGGCACTGGGACGGGCCCGACCGGAGAGCACGAGGTCACGCAACAATACGGTGTAACGGCGGTCATGGGTGCGGCCGAAGCCGACCGATACCCCCGTCGATGCCGATCTGCACCCCGCTCATGGCCTCCTTCCCGAGGGGGAGTCCGCGGGTCCGGCGCAGTTCGCGGATCTGGTCGACTGGATCTGCCTGCCGGTAGTCAACCGGGGTGGCGCCGAGCTCGCCCGCCTTGTCCAGCCGCTCAGGTACCCGATCGACGACATGGACCTCGGCGGCGCCCTTCAACAGAGCGCTGTAGGCCGAAAGGAGGCCGATGGTCCCCGCGCCGAAGACCGCGACGGTGCAACCCGCGAAGACCCCTGCCAGCTCGGTCGCATGCCATCCCGTCACGAAGGCGTCGGCCAGCAACACCAGATCGTCCTCAAGCTCGTCCCCCGGCTCACCGGGAACCGGGATGCAGTTGGCGTCGCCGTAGGGCACGCGCAGCAGCTCAGCCTGAGCGCCGCGGTAGGGACCCATCCCGGCGTAGCCGTATGCCGCACCGAAACCGCCGGGGCGTACCCGCAGGCAGGCGGCCGACAATCCCCGCGCGCAGTTGACGCACACCCCGCAGTACAGGTGGGTCGGGATCACCACCCGATCCCCGGGCTTCACCATTTCCACCGCGGAACCGGCCAGCTCGATCACACCAAGAGGTTCATGACCTAAGACCAACCCCGGGTGTGGCACCGGTGCGGCCGTCGTACATGTGCAAGTCGGTGCCGCACATCGCGCTTGAGCTGACCCGGACCACCACATCGGTCGGCTCTTCCAGTTCCGCGTCTGGCACGTCCTCAACCCGCACCGAGCGAGTGTCGACAAAGACGACTGAGAACTCCCGCAAGCACCGCCTGGCGAAAGCACGAGGCTAACTCCGCTTGACGGGCGGGTCGGGTGCGAGCTGTCCGTCGGGTCCGATGTGATCGAAGATTTGCTCGATCAGGGCGAGTACGTGCGGGTCGTCGACGGTGTAGATCTGGTGGCGCCCGTCGCGGCGGCCGCTGACGATGCCCCCGAGGCGCAGCTTGGCCAGGTGTTGGCTCGCGGTGGCGATGGGCACCCCGGCCTGCTCGGCCAGTGACCCCACATCGTGCTCGCCCTGGGCTGCAAGCCACACCAGATGTAGTCGTACCGGGATTGAGAGTAGGTCGAACGTGCCGGCCGCGACCTTGAGCTGAGCCGCTGTCGGGCGTCGACGCGTCCCGTGCTCGTCGGAGCCGGCGGGCGCAAGGTTCGACGACTCTGCCATGGCAGCTCAATTATCACCGACGA